>JAXDII010000025.1:0-89969 GCA_034664085.1 Thermoleophilaceae bacterium | reverse complement strand
GGACGGCGTCTACCTCCAGGGGGCGCTCTTCCATGCCGACGGCATGCCCCCCTCGGAGCTGATCGCCATGGTGGACTCCGAGCTCGCTCGGCTTGCAGGGCCGTAAGCGTCGCGCTCCGGCCCGCCGGCGTCCGACTGCTAACGCACCCGTGACGAACTTGTAGCTCGGGCGCGTTGTCCCGTCACCGCGTTCGCGCGAGCGTCTGCCCCCTGGTGCTCGCACGGTCAGACAGGGAGCGGGGACAGGCCTCCATCGAGCTGGTGGCGGTGCTGCCGACGGTCCTGCTGGTCGGCGCCGTGGTCTGGCAGCTGGCGCTCGCGGGCCACACGGCCTGGCTGACCGCCCACGCCGCGCGGGCGGGCGCCCGGGCGGACACCGTCGGCCGCGATGCCGGCGGGGCCGCACGCAGCGCGCTGCCCACCTCCCTCGAGCGAGGACTCGAGGTCGACCGTCTGCGCACCGGCGGCGTCCGAGTGTCCGTGCGCGTGCCGTTCCTGTTGCGCGGCTGGGACACGCCGGTGCGGGTCGCCGCGGTCGCTTCGCTCGGCGGGCCGAGATGAGCGGGCGCGCAGGCTCCCGGAGGCGTCCCGACTGGGCCGCCGCCCGCGGGCAGGCGGCAGTCGAGGCGGTCGCGTTGGTCCCCGCGCTGCTGGCGGTGGGCCTGGCGGTCCTGCAGCTGCTGGCGGTCGGCTACGCCGGCGTGCTGGCCGGAAGCGCGGCCGAGGCCGGCGCCCTGGCGCTCGCGGCCGGCGGCGACGCGCAGGCCGGAGCGAAGGCGGCCCTGCCGGGCTGGTCGAAGGCGCGGGCGCGGATCAGCGTCGAGCGGGGCCGCGTCGAGGTACGCCTGCGGCCGCCCTCGCTGCTGCAGGCGCTGGCAGAGCAGCTCGAGGTGACCGGCGCGGCGGCGGTGGAGGCTCCGTGACGGGTCCGGTCGGCCGCCTCACCGCGGCGGAGGGCTCCCGCGGCGCGCTCGGCACCGTACTCGCCGCTGCTGGCGCCTGGCTGCTCGAGCCGGCACAGCCGCTCGCGGAGCCGGCGCTGTCCGCGCCGGCGCCGCCGCGCCCGGTGATCGCGGTGTTCGGCCTGGCGCACGGCTGCGGGGCCACAGTGGTCGCGCGGGGGCTCGCGGCGGAGCTGGCCGCTCGCGACGCGCACGGCACCGCGGCCGTGCACTGCGACGCCCGTGCGACCGGCATCCCGCTCGCCACTCCGGCCGCCAGCCGGCTGGCGCGCCAGCTCGCCGAGGTGCCCGGCGCCGAAACTCGGGCGGTAGGCCGGCTCTGCCTCGTCGGCGGCGCCGAGCGCCGCGCGCTGGCCGACTGCGCACGGCACGTCGCGCCGCTCGTCCTCGATGCGGGGGCCAGCTCGCTCGGCGGCGTTCCCGCCTCCCTCTCGGACCAGGTCGTGGTGGTGGCCGGTCCGTCGAGCCAGCCGGCTCTGGCGAGCGTCGCCGCCGAGTGCCTCGCT
Source organism: Thermoleophilaceae bacterium (assembly GCA_034664085.1). GTDB lineage: Bacteria > Actinomycetota > Thermoleophilia > Solirubrobacterales > Thermoleophilaceae > JACVRW01. Next base: position 88,501 of record JAXDII010000025.1, on the reverse strand, counting down.
CGGGTCGGCCCCGAGCCGATCGTGGTGCTCAACCGCGCGGGGCGCGCCGGTGAGGCCGACGGCTGGTCCACGCACGCGGGGCTGCTCCTGCCCGACTCGCGCATGGGGGCACAGCTCGCCCTCGGCGGGCGCGAGCCGCGCGGGGAGCTGGGACGGGCGGTCGCGGAGCTAGCCGACTGGTGCGAGGGCAGGCGGTGAGGGACAACCCCCGGGACGAGCACGGCGGCTTCGCACCGCCGCGGGTGGTGTCAGCTCAGGCGCTCGAACACCATCGCCTGGCCCTGGCCGCCGCCGACGCACATGGTCTCCACGCCGATCGTGCCGTCCATGTCATCGAGGGCGTTCAACAGCGTCGAGGCGATCCGCAGGCCGGTCATGCCGAACGGGTGGCCTATGGCGATGGCGCCGCCGCGCGGGTTCACGCGCTCGTCGAACGGGTCGATGCCCACCTCGCGGCACACCGGGATCACCTGGGCGGCGAAGGCCTCGTTCAGCTCGAACACGTCGACGTCGTCGATCGTCAAGCCCGCCCGCTCGAGCGAGCGGGCGATCGCATCGATCGGGCCCACGCCCATCAGCGACGGGTCCACGGCCGATACGGCCGAGGACAGCACACGGGCCCTGGGCTCGAGGCGCAGCTCGCGCGCGCGCTCGGCGGACATCACGAGCGCTGCCGCTGCGCCGTCGTTCAGCGTGCAGGAGTTGCCCGCCGTCACCCGCCCGTCCTCGCGGAACACCGGGTCCAGCGCGGCCAGCTTCTCGAGCGTGGAGGAGGGGCGCGGCGACTCGTCCGCCGTCAGCGTCCCACGCGACGGCAGCTGCACCGGCACGATCTCGCGGGCGCTGAAGCCGGAGGCCTGCGCCGCCACCGCGCGCTCCTGCGAGCGTTGCGCGAAGCGGTCCATCTCCTCGCGCTCGATGCCCCAGCGGTCGGCCACGTTCTCGGCCGTCAGTCCCATCGGCATGAACACGGCGCCAAGCGTCTCGCCCGGCGCCTCGGGGTCCAGCCGCGGGTTGGGCTGCGCCAGCTCGTGGCCGCGGCCGACCCGCGACACCGACTCCACGCCGACCACCACGAAAGTGTCGCCCTCGCCGGCCCACACGGCGTGCACGGCGCTGCGGAGGGCCTGCAGCGAGGACGCGCAGAGTCGCGTGATCGTCTGGGCCGGCACTTCGTGGGGGAGGCCCGCGAGGATCGAGATGTTGCGCCCCACGTTGTAGCCCTGCTCGCCCCAGGGGAACGCACAGCCGCAGATCACGTCGTCCACGCCGGCCGGGTCGACCTCCGGCCGGGCTTCGAGCAGCGCGCGCACGAGATCCGCGGCGAGGTCGTCTGGGCGCACGTCGGTCAGCGAGCCCTTGTGCGCCCGGCCCACCGGCGTACGCCGGATGTCGACGATCACCGCCTCGCTGGCGCTCACTTCTTTGCGGTCAGGAGCGTCGATGGCACGAACAGCTCTTCGGGCTCGAGCTGCCTGGGCGACAGGCCCTGCTCGAACGAGTAGCGCAGGAAGGTGGTGAGCGCCTTGCGGTTGGGCTCGAGGCCGTAGGGCCAGAAGTCGGCGCTACCGAACAGCTCGCGGGTCTCCTCGGCCGCGGCCACGAGCCACGGCAGCATCACCTTTAGCGCGCCGACCTCGAAGAGGTCGTCCCGAGCCAGGTCGCGCGCGGCCTCGAACGCCTTGGTCAGCGCCCCGGCCACCCACGGCGTCTCGTCCAGCACGTCCTGCCGGACCACGACGGTGTGCATGATCGGGAAGATCCCCGTGCGCCTGTAGTAGTCGCGCTCCATCTCCGGGTAGTCCTCGAACAGCCGCTTCACCTTCGGCGACCCGGCACTGAACGGCGATGGTCCGTGCGCGCTGTAGAGGGCGTCGATCTCGCCCTCCTCGAGCATCTGCGAGAGCGTGCGCTCGTCGCCGATCGGCACGACCGAGATGTCGTCCGGCAGGGTCATGGGCGTCTCGCGCCGGCCCGGCTGCTCCAGGCCGCCGGTGTAGTAGGTCACGCTGTTCACGGGCACGCCGTGCTCGTCGGCGAGGAAGCCCTTGATCCAGACCGCCGCGGTCATCTGGTACTCCGGGCAGCCGACCTTGCGGCCCACCAGATCCGCCGGCTCGCGGATGCCGCTGGCGGCGTTCACGTAGATGCACGAGTGGCGGAACATCCGCGACGGGAACACCGGGATGGCCTGGAACGGGCGCGGGTCCGAGAAGACGGTGCGCGTGTACCAGGAGAGCGACATCTCGGAGGCCTCGAACTCCGCGAAGCGCAGCATCCGGAAGAAGCTCTCCGGCATCTCGAGCGGGAGGTAGCGGAGGTCGATGCCCTCCGGGCGCACCCGGCCGTCGGCCAGCGCCCGCGTGCGGTCGTAGTCCCAGCAGGCGAGGGTGAGCGGCAGGTCCGTCATGCAGCGGGGCTGGGGGCCACGGACACCTCGAACAGCGTGCCGCAGCCGGCGCAGCACTGGTGGCGCAGCACGAACGTGTCTTCCGGCGGGTGCATCGCCTCGGGCTCGAAGCTGGTGCTCGGCGCGTCGAAGGTGCCCAGCCCGGCCGACTGTCCGCCGCCGCAGCGCGGGCAGCTCAGCCCCGGCTCCACGGGCGCGTCCGAGGCGGTCATCCTGTCCAGGCGCTCACGCCGGATCCGCTCGCGCTCGCGCTCGGTGGCGTCAGCGTCGACCGCCGAGCCGTCGATCACCACGCCGTACGCCTCGCGCGCAGCCTCCGGGCTCACCGCGCGCATGGCCACGTCCGCCAGCACGCGCTCGGGCTCGCGCTCGAGCGGGTCGCCGTAGCCGCCGCCACCGGAGCCGAGATAGCCGTAGACGACGTCGCCGGCCTGGATCAGCGACTGGGACTTTGAGGCGACGGTCTCCAGCTCGCCGCGGAGCTGCTCCGCCGTGCTCGGCATCACGCCGTTCGCGAACAGAGAGCCCTGCACGTCCGCGCCGCGCATTACGCGCACGGGCGTGTGCGAGGCGGGGTAGCCGCCCGCGTAGCCCAGGCAGTTGCGCACCGTCAGGCCGCACCCGATGTTGATGTTGATCATGTGGTCGGTTCCCCAGGGGATCAGCGCCGCCTCGATGCCCAGCCCCCCGCGATTCTCGCCGGGGCCGCCCGAGTCGGTCACCTCCGAGCGCCAGAGGTAGAGAACCGGATACAGCATCTCGGTGGTCTCCACGTTGGCGATCATCGTCTTCACCGTCCACTGGCTCTGAGCCGTGCTCTCGCCGTCGCGGTCGGGGAAGCCGCCGCCACCTCCGGCGATCGCGTCCAGCACCAGCGTGGTGAAGAAGTGGCCCGAGGCGTCCTGGCCCACGAGCACGAGCGTGTTGTGTCCCGCGGCGCTGTTGCCGCAGGACTCGTTGCGCAGCGTCTCGCTGGCCAGCAGCATCTTCGAGATCGCGTTCTGGGATGTCGTGAGCACGAGCACGCTGCCGCCGGTGGGCACGCTGGCGGACACAGGTGCGGGTCGCCTGGGGTTCACCACGCTCCCCTCGGGCAGCTCGAACTCGAGCGGGCGGAAGAGCCCCTCGTTCCATGGGATGTCGCTGCAGACCATCGCGATGAAGCCGTTGGCGGCCGACCCCATGGTGCCCACCTTGCTCATGTTCAGGGCGCTCTGGCTCTGCGGCGAGGAGCCGGTGAAATCGAATTTCACGGTGTCGCCGGACTTGGTCATTGCGAGCTCCACCTTGAGGTGGTCCTCCTTGATGCCCTCCACCCAGTTGGCGCTGCGCCAGGTGCCGTCGGGGATCTTGCGCAGGCGCGCGCGCAGGCGCTGCTCGGAGTAGTCGATCAGCTGCGCAAACAGCGTCTTGACCGTGTCCGGCCCATAGCGGTCGAGCATCTCGCCGAGCCGCGTCTTCATCACGTTGTTGGAGGCGATCTTGGCGCGGATGTCGAGCAGCCCGAGGTCGGGTGTGCGCACCGCGTTGCGAAAGGTGTCCTCGATGTCCTTTCGGACGACCCCGCGCTCGACGATCTTCAGGCCGGGAGTGAGGAAGCCCTCCTGGAAGACCTCTGTGGCGCTGATGCAGAGGCTGCCGGGGTTGATCCCGCCGATATCGGTCTGGTGGGAGGCGCTGCCCGCCCACGCGATCAGCTCGCCCTCCCAGATCACCGGCGCCAGCAGCTGGATGTCCATCCCGTGGCTGGCGGCGATGTAGGGGTCGTTCACGAGGAACTGGTCGTCCTCGTTGAAGCCCGGGTTGTCGGAGTAGCGGTCGATCAGGTTGCGCACGCCGGCGCCGATGGCCTGGACCCAGTGCAGCACCCCGGCGCCGAACACGGCCGCCTCGCCGGAGGCGGTGCAGATCGCCTCCTGGTGGTCGCCGACCTCGTAGACCACGGGGCTGCCGGACACACGGCCCATCGTGTAGTACGCCTCGGCGATGATCTCGTCGAGCTTGTGCCGAAGCACCTCGAAGGTGATCGGGTCGAGCTTCTCGGGCGTTGCGGGCGAGCTGGTGGTCATGCGGTATCAGCCCTCTCGGTCCGCAGCGGCGGCGGTGCCGATCCGGACGTTTAGGTATGGGTCCACCCAGGCCAGGCGGTCGGGAGGCACGACGATCGTGGTCTCGGGCGCCTCGATCACCGCTGGTCCGGGGATCTCGTTCCCGGCGCGCAGCGCGCCGTAGCGATAGATCGAGCCCTTCACGAAGCTGCCGTCGAAGAACAGGTCGCGGGTCTCGGCGAACGCGGGGGAGGGGTCCTTCGCCTCCCCGGTGGAGGGGGCGCGCGACGGGATCGCGAGCCGGCCGTAGCCCTCCACGATGAACGCCGTCGCGAACCGCCCCGCATCCCCATACCCGGAGCCCTTCCCGTAGAGCTTCTCGTAGGTGGCGTCGAACTCCTCGCGGATCGTCTCGAAGTCGGCCGCGAAGCAGGTCTCGGGGGAGATCACCAGGCGCACCGTGTGGACCTGCACGCCGTAGCGCATGTCGAGCGCGTACACGAGCGTGCGGTCCTTCTCCGGCACGCCGTCGCGTTCCAGCATCGCCACGACCTCGCCCTGCAGCTCGCGGAAGTTCTCCACGAAGCGGTCGGCGTCCATGGGGATCGGCGCGAAGTCGTGCCGGCGGGCGGTGTGCAGCAGCGGGGCGGTGGTGACGCCCAGTGCCGAGAAGGTGCCCGCCAGCGCGGGGATCACCACCTCGGGGATGTCGGTCTCGGCGGCGTAGAAGGCGCCGTGCATGCCGCCCGCGCCCCCGTAGGCGAAGACCACGAAATCGCGCGGGTCGTAGCCGCGCGAGACCACGCGGCGGGTGATCAGGCCCGCCATGTGCGCGTTGGCGATCGCGAAGATGCCGGCGGCCGTCTCGGTGGCGGTCAGTCCCAGCGGCTCGCCGAGCTTGGTGACGGCCTCCTCGGCGGCACTGGCAGCCAGCTCCACCCGTCCGCCGAGGAAGTACTCGGGATTGAGGTAGCCGAGCACCAGCGCCGCGTCGGTCACGGTCGGCTCGGTGCCGCCCAGGCCGTAGCAAACGGGACCCGGGTTGGCGCCTGCGCTGTGCGGGCCCACGTGCAGCACGTCCAGCTCGTCGACCCAGGCGATCGAGCCCCCGCCGGCCCCCACGGACTCCACCTCGATCATGGGCAGGCTGAGGGAGAGCTTCCCCACGGTTGGCTCGCGCGAGTAGAGCCACTCGCCGTCCGCCACCACCGCCACGTCGAAGCTGGTGCCGCCCACGTCGGCGGTCACGACGTTCTGCTTGCCGATCGAGCGGCCCTCGTTGCGGCTGGCGATCACCCCGGCGGCGGGGCCGGACTGGAGCGTGGAGACCGGGCGGGTCTCCTCCGCGTATGCCGCGCCGCCGTCTGCCTGGGCTACCAGCAGCTCGCCGTCGAAGCCGTGGTCCCCGAGCGTGGTGCGCAGTCGGCGCAGCAGCCGGTCCATCACCGGCCCGGCGAGCGCATCGACGACGGTGGTGGTGAAGCGCTCGTATTCGCCCGCGGAGGGCGCCACGGCATGGGACAGGTGCACCGACACGTCCGGGTGGCGCTTCGCGATGATGTCGCGCGCCTCCAGCTCGTGGCCGGAGTTGCGCACCGACCACACGAAGCACACCGCCAGCGACTTGGCGCCCGCGTCCACGAGCTCGTCGGCGGCGCCGGCCAGCTGCTCGTGGCTCAGCGGAACGACCACCGAGCCGGTGCTGTCCACGCGCTCGGCGATCCCGCGGACGAGCGGCTTGGGCACCAGCGGGGCCGGCTTGAGGCGACGGTAGGCGCGCCGTACCTCCTCCTCGGTGCCGCCCGCCCAGGCGGACTTGCCGCGCCCGATGTGCAGCGTGTCCTCGAAGCCGACGGTGGTCAACAGCCCGGTGGCCACCCCCTGGCCGGTGAGCACCACGTTGGTCACCGTCGTGCCGCTCAGCCGGAAGATCTCGGTCTGTCCCAGCAGCTCGTCCGCACCTAGGGCCAGCTTGCGGCCGGCCTCGGTGATCGCGGCAAGGATGCCGACCTCCAGGTCGTCTCCGGTGGTCGCGGCCTTCGCGGATACGGTCGTGCCGTCGTCTTGGAGGACCACGACATCCGTGAAGGTGCCTCCGGTGTCGACGCCGATGATCGAGCTCATGTCGCGGGCGCGTCCTCTCGGCAGGGGTGGTTGGGCGTGTCGCCACCCCTAGACGGACGGCTCACGTAGCGCGCAATATATCCGAGGTCCAAGCCCCTTTCAAACATCCGGTTGGTTGGCTACGTGCCGATGCTCGGTTACCATCGGCCGATGGGCTCAACAGGCTCGGTGCGCCTCGAGCGCCGCGACTCGGTCGCCTGGATCGTCTTCGAGCGACCCGAGGCGCGCAACGCGATGACGCTCGAGATGCGAGCGCGGTTGCTCGAGCTGCTGGCCGAGGCCGAGGCGGACGCCGACGCGGCAGCGATCGTGGTGGCCGGCGCGGGAGAGCACTTCTGCGGCGGCGGCGACATCGCCAGCTTGGCGGAGCTTGGCGACGCCTGGGACGGCCGCACCCGCACCGCCACCGCGGGCGCGCTCGTGAGCGGGGTGCTGCATGCCGAGAAGCCGACCATCGCCATCGCGCGCGGCTCCGTCGTCGGGCTGGGCGTGAGCCTGTTCTGCGCCTGTGACCTCCGGTTGGCCGGCGAGGACGCCCGCTTCCAGGCGGGTTTCCCCGGGGTGGGCCTGATCCCCGACGGCGGGCTGCTCTACCTCTTGCCTCGCTTGATCGGCTGGGGACGCGCCCGCGACTGGATGCTGCTTGGCCGGCCCATCGACGCCCCTGCCGCGGTCGCGTGGGGCCTGGCTTCGGAGGCGGTGGCATCCGGCTCGCTGGCCGCACGCGCCGCCGAGATCGGCGAGCGCCTCGCGGGCCTGTCCGCGCAGGCGCTCGCGCAGACGAAGGCGGGCTAGCGTCTGTCCGCGAGCGGCAGCTTCACGGACGTGCTCGAGTTCGAGAGCGTCGCCCAGGGGGCGCTGATAGCCGGGCCCGAGTCGCGCTCGCGCGTAGCGGCGTTCCTCGCGCCGCGCGCGGAGCGCTAGGCCGCGGCGGCCGCGGCCGCGCTCTTCGCCCGCTGGCGGCGCGCCGCCCCCGCCGAGAGGGCCACCGCGATCAGCAGCGCGCCGCCGTTGAAGAACTCAGTGGTGTAGAAGGCGGCGCCCAGCTGCTGCAGGCCGGTGATCCCCACCGCGATCAAGTAGATCCCGATCACGGTGCCGATCGCGTTGAAGCGTCCCGGGCGGATCGAGGTGGCGCCCAGGAAGGCGCCCGCGAACGCCGGCAGCAGGTAGTTGAGGCCGACGCCGGGGGAGGAGGAGCCGATGATCGCGACCGAGAGGATCCCGGCCACGCCGGCGAGCAGGCCGGCCACGACGAAGGACTGCATGGTCACGCGGTCGACGTTCACGCCGGCGAGCAGCGCGGCCCGCGGGTTCCCGCCCGCCGCGAAGCAGCGGCGCCCCCATGCCGTGTACTCGAGAGCGATCCACAGCGCCGCGCAGCAGACCAGCACGTAGACGAAGGGAAGCGGCACGGGGCCGAGCTGCGACTGGCCGAGGTCGAGGAACGACGGGGGCAGGCTGCCGGTGATGATCAGGTTGCCGGTGTACCACTCGGTGGCGCCGAGGACGAGGATGCCGGTGCCCAGCGTGGCGATGAAGGCGTTCATGCGCATCCGCACCACGAGCAGGCCGTTGATCGCTCCCACGGCCACCCCCGCCGCGAGCACGATCAGCATCGCCAGGCCGGCCGGCAGCCCCTCCTTGATCATCAGCCCCGCGCACAGAGCCTGCCCGAGGCCGACCACGAACCCGAGCGACAGGTCGAGCTGACCGGTCACCAGGGGCACCATCGCGGCCAGCGCCACCACGGCGACCACGGCCTGGGTGGATGCGACGGTCTGCGCGTTGTCGAGCGTTGGGAAGGTGTCGCTGTTCACGATCGAGAACAGCGCGCACACGGCCACGAAGACCACGACCAGGCCGTAGCGGGCCACGAAGCTCATGCCGTCACCTCGGTGCGCGCGTAGCTTGCATGTGTCAGGCGATCGACGGTCAGGGCAGCGCCCTCCAGCTCGGCGGTGAGGTGCCCTCGCCACAGCACGAGGGCGCGATCCGCCTGGGCCGCCACCTCCTCGTAGTCGGTCGAGCAGAGCAGGATCGCCGCGCCGTCGTCGGCGGCGGCGCGCATCAGCCGGTAGAGCTCCACCCGCGCGCCCACGTCCACGCCGGCGGTGGGGCTGTCGAGCACCAGCAGCCGCGGGCCCGCGCGCAGCGCCCTGCCGAACACGACCTTCTGCTGGTTGCCGCCGCTGAACGTCTCGATCGGCTGCTCCACGGCGCCGGCCGGTCGGACGCCGTACCGCTCGGCCAGCCTCAGCGCCAGGCCGTGCTCCAGGCGCGGCCGCCGCAGGAGGCCATTGCCTCCCGGACGATCCGGGAACAGGTTCTCGCGCACGCTGAACCCGGAGATCGTGCCTTCGCCCTGGCGATCGCCCGGCACGTACGAGACGCCCTGGGCGCGCAGCTTCGCGGGCCGGCCCAGGGCGAGCTCCACGCCGTCGAGGGTCGCGCCGCCCGCCAGCGGCCGCGCGCCCCCGCCCAGCATCGCGGCCACCTCGCTGGTGCCGGAGCCCATCAGCCCGCTGATGCCGAGCACCTCGCCAGCGCCGACGGAGAAGTCGAGCGGGCGGTCGAGGTCCCCGCCGCGCAGGCCCTCCACCCGCAAGAGCGCGCCGCCGCGGGAAGCGGCCGGGCGGGCGTGTTCGGCCCGCTCGGGGGGCCGCCCGACGATCCACTCCACGAGCTGGTCGTGGTCCACGTCGGCCACCCGCGCGTCGGCCACCTCCGCGCCGTCGCGCAGCACCGACACGGTGTCCGCCACCGCGAAGATCTCGTCCAGCCGGTGGGTGACGTACACGAAGGCCATCCCCGAGTCCCGCGCCCTCGTGAGGGAGGCGGTCAGGCGTGCGGCGTCCGGACCCGGCAGCCGCGAGCTCACCTCGTCGAGCACGATCACCCGGGCGTCGGCCGAAAAGGCACGCGCCACGGCCACCATCACCCGCACGTCGGGCGCAAGCTCGCCTACGAGTGCGCGCGGAGACGCCGCGCAGCCCACCGCCTCGAGCGCGCCGGCAACGAGCCGCTCGGTCTCCTTGAAGGAGATGAGCCCGAAGCGGCGCGCGTAGCCCACGTCGAGCGCCACGTTCTCCGCCACGCTGAGCGTGTCGATCAGCCCGAGGTCCTGGTGCACGAACGCCAGCCCGCACTCGGCCACGTCAGCGGGCGCGCAGTTCAACTCGAGCGAGCGCCCCGCAACGGAGATCTCGCCGGCGTCGCGTGTGACGACGCCGGCGAGGATCTTGACCAGCGTGGACTTGCCGGCCCCGTTCTCTCCGACCAGCGCTCGGATCTCTCCCGCCGCGAGGGCGAGGTCGACTCCCGCGAGCGCCTGCTCCCCGCCGAACGCCTTCGCGACCCCGCGGACCGAGAGCAGATCGCCCGCGGGGTCGTTCGTCGACGAGCTCACTGCCCTACTTTCCCCAGAGCTCCGCGTAGCGGCCCCGGAAGTCCACGTCGCCCTGCCAGCCCTTCTCGAACTCGATCGAGTCGATGTTCGTGCTGTCAAACAGCCGCGAGGCGATCGGGAGGTTGATGGGCTCCTCGCCGGCGAAGGCCCGGTTGAGCAGGTCCATCGCCTGGAACCCGGTCCACTGACCGGAGTGGGCGATGTCGGCCACCTGGCCCTGGCCGTCGCGGATGCGGCCGAGCGCGTCGGCCTCACCCTCGTAGCCCACCAGCTTCACGCTGCCGCCCTTGCCGGCCTGGCCGATGCCCTGGGCGGCAAAGAGTGCGGCGTTGTCGAACGGAGCCACGACGTAGTCGGCGGTCGGGTTCTTCTGCAGGGCTGAGACGACCGCCTGCGGAAGCTCCTGCGCCTCGGTTGCCAGCGAGAACTTGACCGTCTCGAGGATCTCGCAGCCCTGGCAGGCCGACTTGATCTGCGCGGCGAATGCGTCGTCGCGGATCTTGATGTCGGGGAACGCCGGCTCGACGAGCTGGACGATCTTCGCCTCGCCGCCGGAGTCCTCGATCACCCAGTCGGCCATGGTCTTGCCCTCTTCGGCGAGAGGAGGCTCGACCCAGCCGTAGACCGTGCCTTCCGGCGTGCCTGGGATGGCCGAGGGCAGCCAAACCGAGACGACCGGGATCTTGGCGGCCTTCGCCTGGGTCACGGCGTTGGCGACCAGCGGTGGAACCACGGCAGCGAGGATGATGCCGTCGGCCTTGTCTGCGATGGCGGTTCCGATTGCGGCGTTCCAAACAGCCGGGTCGCCCTTGCCGTCCACGACCCTCACGTTCCAGCCGAGCACCTCACCGGCCTCGACCGCGCCATCGGCCGTGCGCTGGCAGTTGGCCACGGCGGCGCAGGTGACCACCACCACCTCCTTGCCGCCCTCGGGCGCGGGCGACGAGGACGGCCCCGGGAACTCCGTGATTTCGGCCTTGGCCTTCTCCAGGGCGTCGTTCGAGCCTCCCGAGTCGCTTGCGGCCTCAGTCTTGGCGGGCTCGGACGACGACGGCTCGGAGTCGTCGTCACCACAGGCCGCGAAGACGGCAGAGAGCACTACGGCGGCCAGGCATGCAGCTGCCCACCGACCGATACGAGTCATTTCTGGTCTCCCCCTTCGTTATGCCGCAGGGATTGGGCCACAGCGGCTGGCGAACGCGGCGATGCTAACCGAGCCAGGCTGAGATTTCAAACATCCGGTAGGTTGATAACCGAGGGCGTGTTACCGTCGCCGCATGCGGAGCGGGCGTAAACGATGAGAGGTGGGCATGGCGATTTGGGATGACGTGATCCCGGAGCAAGATCGGCGCGTGTTCGAGCTGGCGGGCATGGGCGGCGACGGGGGCTACGGCAAGCGTCCGGTGCTGGTCGTGGTGGACGTGATCTACAACTTCGTGGGCGACAAGCCCGAGCCCATCCTCGACTCCGTGAAGCGCTGGCGCTATTCCTGCGGCGAGCGCGGATGGGAGGGCGTCAAGCACCTCCAGCGGCTGGTCGGTGCCTGCCGCGAGAAGGAGGTGCCGATCTTCTACACGGGCATGGACCGGCGCCCGGATGGGTTCGACAACGGCGCCTGGAACTGGAAGCACGCCCGCCGCGGCGAGGACGTGGACATCGCCGGCGCCTTCGGGAACGAGATCGTCGAGGAGGTGGCCCCCGCGCCCGCGGACGTCTACTTCGTGAAGCGCAAGCCCAGCGCCTTCCACGGCACGCCGCTGTTGGGCCACCTCATCTACCTCGGGGCGGACACCGTGATCGTCACCGGCACGACCACGAGCGGCTGTGTGCGCGCATCGGCGGTGGACGCCGCCCAGTACAACTTCCGCACGGTGGTGCCGGAGGAGTGCGTGTGGGACCGGGGCGAGCTGACCCACAAGGTGAACCTGTTCGACATGCAGATGAAGTACGCCGACGTGAAGACCACGGACGAAGTGATCGAGTACGTACACACGCTTCCGCAGCGGCCCTGCGGCGAGAACACCCCCACGGGGGACGTCGTTGCCACGGCTCCAGGCGAGTAGACTCGCCGCGATTTCGGACTCCGACCGCCTCGACGACCGCCCCACCGCCGCCCGCATCCTCGAGGCGGCGGCTGGCCTGTTCGCGCGCAAGGGGTACGGGCAGACGTCTGTCCAGGACGTGGCGGATGCCGTCGGCATCCTGAAGGGCAGCCTCTACTACTACATCGACTCCAAGGAAGACCTGCTCTTCCGGCTGCTGGACGACATCCACCAGGAGACGTCCCAGATCGTCAAGGAGGTCGAGCCCCTCGAGGACGTGCCGGCGATCGACCGCCTGGGCATGTACGTGCAGCGCCACGTGGAGTTCAACGCGCGCAACACCACGAAGATCACCGTCTACTACCAGGACATTGGGCTGCTCTCGCCAAAGCGCCGGAAGGTGATCCTGGAGCAGCGCAAGCTGTACGAGGACTTCGTGGAGGGCCTGATCGAGGAGGCGCAGGCAGCCGGGGACATCGACCGGAGCCTCAACGCCAAGCTGCTCACGTTCTTCGTCTTCGCGAACATCAACTGGCTGTACACGTGGTACAAGCCGCGCGGCGCCATCAAGCCCGACGAGGTGGCCGCTCTGTGCTCGGACTTCGTGCTGGCGGGCGTAACGGGCTCGAAGGCCACGGCCTGAGCGCAGGCGTCAGTCCGCGCCCAGCACCGTGATCGCCACGGCGGCGGAGTCCCCGCCCGCGAAGCCGCCGGCGTTTTCGGCCAGCGCCACCCGGGCGTCCGGCACCTGACGCTCGCCGGCGTCGCCGCGCAGCTGCGCCCCCAGCTCCACGATCTGCGCGAGTCCGGTGGCCGCCACGGGGTGGCCGCGCGACTCCAGGCCACCACTGGTGTTCACCGGCAGCCGGCCGCCAAGGGAGGTTGCCTCCTCCTCCACCAGCCGCGACCCCTCGCCGGGCTCGCAGAAGCCGAGCTCCTCGTAGGCCAGCAGCTCGTTGAAGGCGATCGAGTCGTGCACCTCCGCCACGTCCACGTCGGCCGGGGAGATGCCCGCCTCGGCGTAGGCCCGGGCAGCCACTCGGCGAACCGTCGACTCGCCCTTGTCCGCCGCCGCCATCCCGACGGCTGAGCCGCGGACCCACACGGGGCGCCTGCCCGCGCCGCGAGCCACGTCGGGCGTGCTGAGCACGGCCGCCGAGGCGCCGTCGCCGATCGGGGCGCACATGAGCGCCGTGATGGGCTCCACCACCATGCGGGAGGCCAGCACCTCCTCCTCGGTGAGTGGGTCGGTGTACTGGGCCAGCGGGTTGAGGCCGGCGTGCCGGCGGTTCTTGACCGAGATCCGGGCCAGCGTCCGGGGCGAGAGGGGGTGTCGCTCCCCGTAGGCCCGCAGGCGCGGCGGATAGACCGAGTTCACGAACACGCTCTCGCGTGCCGGGTCGATTCCGGCGCTCGCCACGAACTCCACGTCGGCGGCGCCGTTCAGCGCGAGCCAGGTCTTCTCGCGCTCGGGGCTGTAGAGCTTCTCCACGCCCACCACGAGCACCCTTTCGGCGGCGCCGGACCGAAGCGCGTGCGTGGCCAGGTTGAGCGCGCTGGAAGACCCGGCGCAGGCGTTGTCGATGTTGTACACGGGAATTCCCGACAGTCCGTGCTCCGCGAGGATCGTCTGGCCGACCACGCTCACCTGCCCGGTGATGACCGAGGCCATAGCGTTCGCCACGAACGCCATATCCACGTCCTCGCGCTCGAGCCGGGCGTCCTCCAGCGCCGCGTCGATCGCCTGTCCGGCGAGCGCCTTCAGCGACTGGTCCATGCACTTGCCGAAGCGGGTCATGCCGAGGCCGATCACGGCCACTTCGGTCACGAGCTGCCGCCCTGGCCCCCGAAGCGCTTCACGAACGCGTCCACTCCGGCGAGGAAGTTGCCCCTGCGCATCGACTCCCAGTGCAGCGAGCGGTCGAGCTCCAGCGCCTCGTAGAGCGGCAGCTCCACGCCGGTGAACACCGCTCGCTTGGCGGCCGCCAAGCCCACGCGGCCAGCCTTGCGCGCGACGTCCGCGGCGAAGCGCTCGGTCTCGTCGAGCAGGGAGTCGGGCTCGCAGAGCCGGTCCACCAGTCCCAGCTCGAAGGCGCGGCTGGGTGACACGGGATTGCCGTCGAGGATGAACTGCAGGGCCCGGTTGGGGCCCATCAGGCGCGCCATGAACTGCACGCCGCCGCCGCCGCTGGGCATCTCCCCGAAGAGGTTCATCTCGGGGGCGCCCACCTGCAGTGAATCGGCTTTGGACGAGAACCGCAGGTCGCAGGCCACGGCCAGCTCCAGGCCGCCCGCAAGCGTGTGCCCGTTCATGGCCGCCACGATCAGGAGCGGGCTGCGCCGCATCCGCAGGCAGAGCTCGCGGAAGCCGTCCATCGTGCGGTTGAACTCCTCGAGCAGCGCCTCGGAGCCCTTCTCGGACACCACGCCGGCCATCCACTTCGCGTCCGCCCCCGCGGAGAACACCTTGAGCCCGCTGGTGAGCACCACCACCGACACCGACTCGTCGGCGATCGCGTCGGAGAGTCGCGCGTCGAGCTCCGCCAGGAACTCCGGGCTCAGGGCGTTGACCGGGGGGGACTGCATGAGCCATGTCTGGAGGCCCTCGCCGGGGCGCACCTCCACGGCCGTGTGGCTGCTCGTCATGTCCTGCCTATCTCGTTGGGGAACACGGGTCTAAGACTCGGAGAGGAAGCCGTGCAGCGCGGCGCGGAAGCGCTCGCGCTGGTCGAACGGGACCAGGTGGCCACAGTCGTCCACCGCCTCCAGACGGGCCTGCGGGCACTGCGCGACGCAGTCCTCCGCAATCGACAGCGGCGCGATGTGGTCCTCCGCACCGTGCACGAAGAGTGTCGGCACGTGCACTCGCGGCGCCAGCGGCAGCGGCTCGAAGATCCCCAGCAGCGCGGCGGTCTCCATGGCCACCGGCAGGGGGGTGGAGCCGAACATGTTCCCCAGCCACTGCAACGTGGCGTCGCTCTGCGGCTTCTTGCAGATCACCTCGGCCGAGCGCCGCGCGAACTGCGGCCAGTCGCGACGCATGCTGGCGACCATGCGGTCGGCGGGGAAGTGCGCCGCGCTGGGAGTACCCACGAGCACGAGCCCGCGCAGGCGCGAGGCGTCGCGCGCGGCCACCCCCATCGCCACGGCGGCGCCGAAGGCGAAGCCCACCAGCACGGCGTCATGGAGGTCGGCCTCCGCGAGGAGGTCCTGGATGTCGGACACGTAGCGCTCGTAGACGAACGGCCCAGCGAGGCCGTCCGAGCGCCCGAACCCGGGCAGATCGGGCGTGATCACGTCGAAGCTCGCCGCGAGGTCGGCCTGCTCGTAGGTCCACAGCCGCCCGCTCAGGCACCAGCCGTGCAGCAGCACCACCGGCCGCCCGCCGTTCCCGCGGCGCTCGTAGACCAGGCCCTGCGAGGAGGTCATGCGGGCCGGCTGGGCCAGCTCGCCGGTGTTCACGAGCCCGCCTCCACCGCGGCGGCGGCCCACTCCTTGAGGACGCCCTGCTGGAGTTTGCCCACGTGGTCGCGCGGCAGGCGCTCCACGAACTCCACCCGGCGCGGGTACTTGTAGGGGGAGAGGCTGGACTTGGCGAAAACCTGCAGCTCGCGCCTGAGCTCGTCGCTCGCCTCGAAGCCGTCGCGCAGGGCCACGAACGCGGCCACGACCTCCTGGCGGGTGGGGTCGGGGGCGCCCACGACGCCCACCTCGCCCACCGCCTCGTGTCTGGCCAGCGCCTGCTCCACCTCGACCGGGGCGACCTTGTAGCCGGCCGTGCTGATGATGAAGTCCGTCCGGCCGAAGTAGGCGGCGTTGCCCTGCTCGTCGAAGCGGATCAGGTCGTCCACGAGCGTCCAGCCGTCCACCACGTCGCGCCTCTGCAGCTCGGGACGGTTCCAGTAGGTCAGGCCCGTCGGGCCCTTCACCGCCATCCGCCCGGTGGTGCCGGCCGGCACCGTCTGCACGCCGTCGGCCTCCAGCTCCACGGCCTCGACGCGGTAGCCCGGAGCCGCCCGGCCCAGCGATGCGCGCGGGAAGCTCTCCGACTGGCGCGGCGCCAGCACCCAGGCGGCGAAGGCGGTGGTGCCGAAGTTGTTCATCAGCTCGATCCCGCGTGCCTTCCAGCCGTCGTAGACCTGGGCGGACGAGGCCGACTGCCACATGGCGTACGCGCGCCCTATCGACGACGTGTCCCGCGGCTGCTCCTCCAGCGCCTCGAGCATCCTGGCCCAGGTAGCCGTGATCGCGGTGAACGTGCCGATGCGGTGGCGCTCCACCGCTTCGCTGAGTGCGTGGGGGCTGTGGAAGTCCTCGACGAACACGACCTTGGCGCCGTGCAGGAGGGTCCACGTGGTGTGGTACATGAACCCCAGCGCGTGGCCCACCGGGGCCGCGGCGGCCCAGCCCTCGTCGGGCCGCACGCCGGTGGCCTGCGCCGTGGCATAGCCGCCCGCCAGGAGGCGGCGGTGGGTGTGGTAGCAGCCCTTTGGCTGCCCGGTGGTGCCCCCGGTGTGCCAGATCACGGCGACGCTGTCGCTGGGCGTGGATCCGGGGGAGGGGGCATTGGACCCCTCGGGCTTGAGGTCGTCCCACCAGTGGCCGGTGATCGCCTCCTGCTCGCTGCCGAACGTGATCACGTGCTCCACGCCGGCGGCCCGGGACGCTTCCGCCACGTGGTCCATCACGTCGGCGCGCGTGTGGGCGAACAGTGCACGGACCCCCGTGTCCTCCAGGAAGAAGCGCAGCTCGTCCGCGCGTGCTTGCGCCGGTGTGGGCACCACCACGGCACCCGCCTTCCACGCCGCCAGCACCACGGTCAGCACCTCGGGAACGTTCGCGCTGCGGAACGCCACGCGGTCTCCGGACCGGATTCCGAGCTCGCGCAGGCCCGCGGCGAGCGCCGAGCTGTCGCGGCTCAGCTGCGCGTAGGTGAGCTGGCGGCCGCTGGAGGCGTGCACGGCCGCCACGGCGTCGCCGCGCCCGGACTCCACGTGGGCGTCGCATGCGCGCTCGGCCACATTGGCCAGGTCACCGATCGGATGCCCCGGCACCTCGCCGTAGTCCGGCTGGAGCTCGAGCGGCACCAGGCACGCGGGCGGCACGCTGTTGCCCGCCGGGTAGACGTCACGCACCGCCTGCACACCCGGCCTTCGCGGACAGCGCCGGCCGCACGGCGTCGGTGATGGCGTCGAGGCCTTCTCCGCCGCCAAGCACGTACCGGTCCGGGCGCACCACCACCACGTCGAGCCCGCGACGGTCGAGCCAGGGGCGCAGGGCCTCGCCGTGGCTCGGCAGTTCGTCGAGCGTGGTCACGAGCGCGCCGAGCTGGTCCGACCAGAAACTCGCGCTGCTCTCCAGGGCGTCGTTCGCTCGGGCCAGCACCAGGAAGCGCGGCCCCACCAGGTCGTCCAGGCGGGCGACGCCCTCGTGCGCCTGCGGCTGCACGAACAGGTTCCCGCCGCCCGGCAGCACCAGCGGGCCGGGGGACAGGCGCGGCAGGCGAAAGTCGAAGTTCCGGCCCCATGCCTCGGAGTCCGCCAGAAACGCTCGATCGCGCTCCGCCGCCGCCTGCGGATCCAGCACGCAGGCGATCCGCCCCAGTTCCACCGCCGCCTCCACGATCGCCCGCACGTGCGGCTCCCGCTCGGTCTCGTAGCTGTCGAGCAGGGAGTCGGGCGCGTCGTGCCGCGCGACCATGTCGAGCTTCCACGCCAGGTTCGTGGCGTCGCGCATGCCCGAGCACATGCCCTGCCCGAGGAAGGGCGGCATCTGGTGGGCGGCGTCGCCGGCCAGCAGCATCCGGCCCTCGCGCCAGCGCTCCGCGACCAGGCCATGGAAGGTGTAGGACGCGGCACGCTCGATTCGCGCCACGCCCGCCGGCACCCAGGGCTCCAGCAGCCGTTCGACCACCTCGGCGCTCTGCACGAGCTGCGGATCCTCTCCGGGCAGGGTCATGAACTCGAAGCGATAGCGCGGGCCCGGCATGGGGATGGCGGTGAGCGGACGGCGCGGGTCGCACACGGTCACCGCGTGGTCGGGCAGCGAGGGCACGGGCTCGCTCAGCACCAGGTCCACCACGATCCAGTCGGCGTGGAACCCGAGGTCGTCGAGCGGTATGTCGCGCGCCTCGCGGAGCGTGCTGGAGGCGCCGTCGCAGGCAACCGCCCAGTCCGCGGTGACGCTTCCGCCGTCGGCGAGCCGCAGCGCCACGGAGTCGTCCGACAGCTCCACGCCCGTCACCTCGGCGCCCAGCCGCACGTCCACGCTCGGCAGCACGCCGAGCGCCTGGCGCAGCGTCCGGTCGAACTCCGGCTGGTGGAAGTACATGCTCGCCGGGAGCCCGGAGGGGCTGCCCTTGTCGCCGGGGATCCGGTGCAGCAGCTCGAGCTGCGCTGTGGAGAAGTCGATCCCCGGATTGGGGATCATCTCGGCCAGAAGCTGGTCCACGCAGCCGAGTTCCTGGATGGCGCGGAGGCCCGTGTGGTCGATGTGGGCGGCGCGCGGCAGAGGGAAGACGTCGACGCTGCGCTCCAGCGCGATTACGTGCACGCCGCGGCGGCCGAGAAGCCCGCTGAGCAGGGCGCCGACAGGCCCCAGGCCCACTACCGCAACGGTGGCATGCGCGTCGCCGATGCTGGTCTTGCGGAGGGCCATCAACCGGTGCATCCTAACGGCGCGACGCTCGCCTGGCAATCAACCGATTGTTTGAATTCTACGATCCCGCGGGGTCCGGCAGCTGGCTCCGCAAGTGTGGCACCACGTCCGAGGCGAACCGCTCGATGGCGGCGCAGATGGCGGGTGGGTCCTCCGGTCCGCTGGGCGCGAGCACCACATGGTCGACGCCGCACGCGTCCAGGCGCACGATGCGGCGAATCGCGTCCTCCGGATCGTCGGGCAGGATCGTCGAGGTGCTGATCTCGAGCCCGCTTGGGTCACGCCCGGCGTCGAGCGCGGCCTTCTCCACGGTCGCACGGCCCTCCGCGATGCGGTCAGAGCGGGCGCCCACACCGTGCCAGCCGTCGCCGTACCTTCCGGCCCGCTCGAGAGCTCTCGGGCCCATGCCGCCGATCCAGATCGGCGGACCGCCGTCCTGCACCGGCCGCGGCCGGCAGATGACCGAGTCGAAGCGGTAGAAATCGCCCTGCCACGCGACGCGACCGTCGCGCCAGGCGGCCCGCATGATCTCGATCTCCTCCACCGCTCGGCTCCCGCGGTGGCCGAACGGCACGTCCAGGGCCGCGAACTCCTCCTCCCACCAGCCCAGGCCCACGCCGAGGATCACCCGCCCGCCGGAGAGGACGTCGAGCGTGGCCACGGTCTTGGCCACGAGCAGGGGATGGCGCATCGGCAGCACGAGGATGCTCGTGCCCAGGGCCACGCGCTCGGTGGCGCCCGCCACGAGGGCCAGCAGCTGGAAGGCTTCGAGGAAGCCGTCCTCCGCGCGCCAGCGGGTGGTGCCGTCGGGCGTGTACGGGTAGCGGCTGCGGCTCGAGGCGGGGTGCACCACGTGATCGGCCACCCACACCGAGTCGAGGCCGCAGTCCTCCACGGCCCGCGCCACCGCGAGCACGCCGTCGCGGGTGGCCCCGGGACCCCGCTGGGGGAGGTGGAAGCCGATCTTCATGGGTGGCGCGACCTTATTGGAGCCGCAGCGCCCCAGTATCGCGTGGCTGGCCTCGAACCACGCGCGGCGATCTGCGGCTCAGCTCACGGCGCCGTGCAGGCCCAGGTTCCGTAAGCCCTCCAGGGGCCGATGCCCTGAGGCAGCACCGCGAACCCGTCCGGGCTCCCATCGCCGATGGCGCCGGAGTCGGCGAAAGCCGGCGAGCGGATGCCGAAGGCCCCAGCGGCGTTGAGTGTGCCGGCCGACGCGGAGACATAGACGCAGGCGAACCCGGGCGCGGCTACCGGGGCCCCTGCGCTTCCACTGCAGCCGGCGCCGTCGATGATGTCGTTGAAGGCGACCACGGCGTGAAACGAATCGACCTGCTGGGGGGCCGGGACCGGAAACGAAACCGCGGTCGCATTGGAGTTGGCGCCCGCGCCGTCGGCGCTGACCGCCCACACGCCACGGATGGTCTCACCGCTTTGCAGGGCGGACAGGGCCGAGCGGCCGGGAGGGCCGGTGGCGCCCGCCGGTTCCCGTGGGAGCTGGCCGGCCTTGAAGTCCTTCGACAGCAGCGAGCCGTTGCGCACGTCCTTCGACAGGATCTGGCCGTTGCGGATGTCCTTGCTGCGAACGGTGTTGTTCTTGATCTCGCGGCTCCCGATCGCTCCGCTCGCCAGCCCATACGACGTTCCGCCCAGGGCCACGAACAGCGCAATCAGCGGAATGACGTTCACGAAGCTCAGCCGCGAGCGAGCCGCGCGAAGGGCCGACCGTCCGGTGCGGACCGTACGTCACGGATGAAGGGGAGAGCTGCTCATCGTCGCCTCCGGCTGCACCCTCGCCGGCGCCGGGCGACGGCTCAACGCGCCCGCACGCAGCGCCGAACGCTGTCGTGTTGAATCCGCGGGACTGGGCCGACGCGCTGAAGGCCAAGGCCGAGGGTGGCGATGGCCACTACTTCAGTGCCGGACCTTTCGTAGACACAGCGGAGCGCCTGTGGTCCACGGCAGCGATTCCATCTGCCGCGATCCCTCAAGGAACAGCGCTCGTTGGCGACTTCACGCTCGGGGCGACTCTGTTCGTACGCGAGGGAGTCAGGGTCCTTGCCAGCGACAGCGACCAAGACGACTCACACGCAATCGCGTAACGCTCCTCTCCGAGGGAAGGTTCGCCGTCGCGGTCTGTCGGAGCACGCTGAGTGACCGCTACATCGACTCTACGAGCTGCTCAAGTCACGCCGCGCATAGTCGAGTTCGTGCTGGAGCACGTCGGCATCCTGCTCAGATGCGTCCGCCAAGGCGGCGTCGAAGAGACGCTCAGCCTCCGAGGAATCGTTGAATCGTGTTAGCCAGGTCCAGCCGAGAACGCGCAGAGCCGCAACGCCGAGGTCGGCAGTGTCGCCGACGACTTGTGCGAACTCGGCGCGGTCGTACTTTCCGGCCAGCGCCTCAAGACACCGTGCTTGAGCGAGCAACGTACCGGCGACATCCGCGGCTGCCACCGCGGCAGTGCTCCAGATGGCGTCCGGAGGACTCCACGTGCGAGGAGCTGGAAGGTAGAGCAGGAGATAGACACCGTTCATCGCCCCAGTACGCGCGGACTCAGCCGCGTGCAGCGTCCATTCCGCCGCCGCGGCAAACTCGCCACGCAGTGCACGCACATGAGCGAGGTTGTAGCGGACCTTGCGCAGGTTCGGCTTCATCAAGCGCTACGCCTGCAAGCGGTGGCTCTCGCAAATGCATGGATAGCAGCAGCGAGCGCTTGTACTCAGGCGGTTCCGCTCGTCGCGCAAAGCAGCAGCGGGTCCTCCGGTGCTCCTGTGAATGGGAAGCGGCGGTTCGCGAGCGCCGGCTGGGTCATTCCCGGGCCTTGCTTAGGAGCGTCGAGACGCGTTGCCGTGTGACACCGAAGCGGTCCGCGATCTGTTCCATCGTCATGCCCTCGGCGTGTAGCGCCTGCGCCTCCGCTCGGCGCACGATCGCGCCGCTGGTGTCCAGTGCCTTTGAGCTCTCGGTGAGCAGCTGGACGATGAGCGGACTGTCATCGCCGGAGACGAGCTCGGTGTACGACGCACCTTTTGAGCGCAAGCGGCGGAGCTGGGCGATCCGCTTCTTGATCAGGCTTGCACGCCTGCCGTTGTCGGCGAGGACGTCCTCAAGCGTGGCGAGGGCGGTAAGGAATTCGTCTTCGGCCATTGGCTCCGTTGGTCGCGGCGATTGGAAAGCCCCAAAGCAACTGGGGGTTGCGGCAATGGCTATTGCGCAATGCCTATTGCAGCAATAGCTGTTGCGGCAATAGCTATTGCGCTATTGTACCGGCAGTGTTGGACATCGCGTCGCTCGGGAGCCGTCCCGGCCCTTGCCGCGCCACATGGAAAGGAGTTCGTATGGCGCTTGTCACCGGACCTCCCGTGAGCACAACAAAGCCGGAGGGCGGTGTCCCAAGTGGAGGCCGCAAGACAGAGACGAACCTCGTTTCTCCGAACCAGGAGCGGAACACCACCGACGGCCCGGCTGCAATGGCGATCTGCAACGCCATAACAAGGGCGCTGAAGCGGAGCTCTGGAAGAGGTCCGACGAAGGTGAAGGCGTACAGCACGCACGACGACGTAGCGGTCATCGTGCAGGACATGCTCACGACACTCGAGAAAACGCTTGTCCAAGACGGACACGAGCAACTGGTTCGTGAAGCGCGACAAGTGCTCACCGGGCGCGTGGCCAACGAGTGCCGCGCAACAATCGAGGAGGCGACGGGACGGCGTGTGGTCGGATGGCAGACCGAAGTCAACCCCAGCGCCGATCGCGCATTCACGCTGATACAACTCCAGCCGCTCTAGTGCTTTGGACGACAAGCGGAAGTCATCGCTCGCACGCCACCTTGACCACTATGGGTGGGAGGGCGAGACCGCCTGCGCGTGATTCCGCGTGAAGGTGGGAGCCCTGGCCCTAGGGATTGCCATTAGCTCCACAGACGGCCGCACCCGGGCACCGAGGAGTGTTGGTCCCCATGGTTCACCGCACGCGCTGCGCATCCTGCGGCGTGTATGCGGGGGTCGACGAACGCAGCCACTGCGAGCGGTGCGTCTTGGACGCAGTCAACCGAGCAGCGGCCCTGGACGCGCTCGACCTCGCCGTGTTCCTTGCGACCGACGCCGGGCTGAACCGGACGCAGATCGACGCTGCCGTGCCGGGACGCTGCCCGGCGACGCCTTTCTCGAACGACGCCCGGACGACCTCGGCGACCTCGTCGGGACGTGCGCAGCATGTTCGTGCGCGATCAGACCGACCCGTAGCGAACCCCGTTACGCCTGCTTTTCCGGCTCGGCAGGACCCAGCGCGCCCGCAGCGGGTGTGTAGATGCTCTCGTGCCCGTCATCCCAGCTGATGCGGTAGCGCGCGGACGGAGCCCTGCGCACCACTTCGGCGATGACGCCGGTCCGAGGCGGCCGCTCGGTCGACTCGGACTCAACCTTCACGCGATCGCCGGCTTTGAACTCCATGCCCTCTCCTCCTGACACGCCTCACGTTACCGCGATACCGAAGGTGGTCAAGATGTGTCACGACTCGTGGGCGCGCCGGGAGAGGCGGCGCGAGGAGCGCTTTGACGAGGAGCTTCGGTATCTGCTCGACGAGCGCGAGCGCTTCGAGGCGCCGGCACCGGTCGTCCAGCACGAGCGCGACGAGGAGCCGACGGACCGAGAGCGGCTCGACGTCGAGGCGGGCACCCTCGCTTAGCTCAGAAACCTGCGCGGGTGCGAGTTCGGCGGTGCCCGCTCGCCCCAGGGGGGGGCAACCTGTCGAGGGTGCCCCCCTCAGGCAGCTCTGGCGGGCGGCTCGCCGTGCTGGCCGCAGACGTGGTCGCAGTTGCAGTCCTCTGGCGTCCCGCGGCCAATGTCGTGGAACAGACAGCGGTCGTCACAGGTGCACCGTGGGACGAACCCCTCTTCGAGCTCGTCTGGCCAGGGCATCTCCCCGTCGACGTAGCGCTTGAAGTCGGGATCGCGCTGATGCATCTGGAGCCGCAGGCCCGCGGCGGTGCGAGCAACGCCGATCTGCCGCACCAAGGGGCGGCACTCGTCGAGGAGTTCGCGGATCTCGGGGCTGTCCGTGCGCTTGAGCGCAGCCTCGAGCGCGGTGAGCATGTTCGCTCCGAAGCGAGAGGCGTCGTCGAGGTTGACGGAGTGATGGAGCTGGATGCCGATGATCCGGCGCATGGTGCTGCTTCTCCTGACGTGGCCTGAGTTCACCGTAGAACCCCGACCGGACGAGGTTGGCTCGGGCACGTTGGGCCGAGGCGCCGTGACGGCGCGCGCAGTACCGTGGGTGCCCCATGGCCGACATCGGACAACCGGAGCGCGAGATAGAGGTGCAGCCCGTCGAGGCGCCCGTGCCGAGGGAGCTCCCGGTCGAGGCGCCGGAGCCCGCGCCGCGCGTGCCGAGTCCGCAGCCCGACCCGTTGCCGGCTTGAGCGAGCTGGCCCTCCGCCTCGCCTCCTGGGTGACGGGCCGCGCGTCGAGGGAGCCCGTCCCGCGGGACTCCGCGGAGGAGCCCTTGAGCGGCTGGCGGGTATGGCAGGTGGTCGAGAGCAAGGACGGTCCTGCGCTGGCCTCGTGGTGGGTGAGCACGCTCTGGCCCGCGCGCCGCGCGCTCGAGGCCGGCTGCGGCATGCACGGCTCCCGGCCGGCGGTGCACCACGTCTGCGGCATCCACGCGTTCGACGCCCGCGACGAAGCGCTCGCGTACGCCGCGGGCCGGCGCGAGAGGCCGATGCTTTTCGCCCGTACGCCGGCTCGGGCGCTCGGCATTGCGGTCGGGCGAGTGTCGGGTTGGGGCCGCGCCGTTCGCCACACACGCGGTTGGCGGAGCCAATACGCGTACCCGTACGACCTCTACCTGATCTCCGGCGACCGGGCTCTGGCCCGGATGCTCGCGAACCGCTACGCGGTCGAAACCACGCCTTTCTCCTTGTCCTGATCAGAACGCGAGCTGGTCCTCCAGCAGCAGGATGCCGAACACCCAGGCCGTGCCGATCCCCTCCAGTACCGCCACTGTGCCCGTAATCCGCGCGATCGGGCGGTCGAGCGTGAGCAGCACGAAGAACATGAACCACAGCACCGCCCACGCAAACCAGTCGACCCCCAAGTAGATCGAGGCGTCGTTGCCGTTCGCGTTGTCGAACGTGAAGATCCCGGCCGGGATCGCGGTGAGCGCCACGAACAGGCAGTACCAGCCGAAGGCGCGCCCGCCCGCGTTCAGGAAGTTGTTCGCCGCTACCCAGAGGTAGGTGAATGCGAACAACAGGACGTAGCCGGCCGCCCTGATCGAGCCTAGATCCTCGTTCTGATTGCCCTGCACCATCAGGGTCACGGCCGCGACGACCCCGACGAAGCCGGTGAAGACGTTGAGCACCGTGACCTCGCGGTTCTGGATGAAGAACGGGTGAGTCTCCACGTCCGTGGCCCCGCCCTCACCCGCCGCAGCCACGCGCGCCTGGCCGAGTAGCCAGATGCCGTTGATCACCAAGACCGCGCCGACGTACAGCAACACCACGCCGAGCAGCATCGATTCCTCCTCTCAGTGTCTGAGCACCCAGGGCGGTGGCGCTTCATGCCGGTGCGGAATTGGGCGCCCTCGCTTCTCGCCCGCCAGCGCGGGCTCGTGCGCGCTCCTCTCCTCCATTTCGAGTGCGGTCCGGACGGGCGTGGCGAGCAGCGCCAGGCCCGGCGGGGTGAACACCCGCCGGGCCCCGGCACCGCACGCGGGGCAGTAGGCGGCTGAGGCCGCCTCGGCCATGGGCCGGAACAGCTCAAACGGCCCGCATCCCGCGCAGGTGAAGGGGTAGATCGGCACGACCCCTAGCTCGTCCGCGCGGCCACACCGCGCTCCGCCCGCTCCGGTCCATCGCTGCTCGGCCGCACGTCGAAGTCGAAGACCGCGGTCGGCAGGTACAGGGAGCAGCATGCGTTCGGGATGTCGACGACGCCGGAGATCCGACCCTCGATCGGCGCCGAGCCGAGCAGCAGGTACGCCTGCTCACCCGAGTAGCCGAACTTCCTCAGATACTCGATGGCGTTCAGACACGCCCGCCGGTAGGCCACGGAGGCGTCGAGGTAGTAGTTCTCGCCGGTGGTCTCGTCGACGGACACCCCGATGAACGTGAGGAAGTCGCTGTAGCGCGGCTCCACGCGCCCGGGGATGAGCACGGGGTTCGTGGTGATCCCGTATTTGTTCATGCCGTCCTTGATGAGATCGACCCCGAAGTCGATGAAGCCGCCCATCTCGATCGCGCCGCAGAACGTGATCTCACCGTCGCCCTGCGAGAAGTGCAGGTCGCCGCCCGACAGCATCGCGCCGGCCACGTGGACCGGGTAATAGACCCGGCTGCCGCGCGTGAAGTTCTTGATGTCGTGGTTGCCACCGTTCTCCCGCGCGGGGACGGTGCGCGCACCCTCGCGGCCGACCCGGTCGCGCTCAGCGCCATCCAGGGTGCCCGCCAGCACGCCGTCCTCGAGCGGCGGGAGGGCGAACGGAGGCACGCGATCGGGGTCCTTGTCGATGAGCGCCTGCTCGCGGCGGTTCCACTCCGCCAACAGCTCGGCCGACGGAGCCGTGCCGAACAGGCCCGGGTGCGTGATGCCCGTGTAGCGGACGCCCGGGATGTGGCGCGACGTAGCGTCCTGGCCGTGGAAGTCCCAGATCGCCTTGTAAGCGTCGGGGAAGTGGTCGGTCAGGAAGCCGCCGCCGTTGACCTTGGCGAAAACGCCCGTGTAGCCCCAGCCCTGGCCCGGCGCGTCGCCGTACTCCTGAGGCGGCGGGCACGGCCCGAGGTCGAGGATGTCCACCACGAGCAGATCGCCCGGCTCGGCGCCCTGGATCTCGACCGGGCCGCTGAGCATGTGGCACACGGCGAGGTTGACGTCGCGCACGTCATTGGCGGAGTCGTTGTTGCCGAGTTGCGCGTCCGTCCACTCGCGGCACTCCACTCGGAACTCGGTGCCGGGAGCCACCGACGCCGCGGGCGGAATATCAGGATGCCAGCGATTGTGGCCGGGCACCGCCTGATCGGCCATCGACTTCGACTGATCTACGCTGAATACGACCTCTGGCATAAGCGCTCCTTTGATCGATCACCGCCGGCGACCTGTGGCACCTTTCCGCGGCCTGGAGCCCATTTAGGGGAACCCGGCGGCGGCGGTCAAGGGCCGTGCCGCGAGGCTGTGCGCGGCGCATGGAAATCGCATTGCGACCGCGCCAGATCGGTTCACGATGCACATCGCACGCTTCAACTATCGGACTATCGTTGAGTCGGTCGCGAAAGCGCCAATCGCCTCGGTGGCGATCGTGCAATGGCTGGCACGGAAGCTCGAGATCCGCTCTTGTCACTCGTCCGCGTGGCGGTCGGGTGCGACGATCCCGCGCGGCTAATCGCCGCCGTGGAGCCCGAGCTGGGAGCCCCGTTGGGACTCGTCGGCTCCACCGGAACCCCGCTCGGCCACGCGCCCGACACCGACGCGGGGAGACAAGCGCTCGCGGTCGCCGGCGCCGCCGCACGGAGCCGGCTGGTCGCCCCGCCGGGCTGGACGATCATCCCGATCGCGCGGGCCACCTCTCGGCTCGGCTTCCTGGCGGTGGGGGAGGACGCGGCCACCGACGCGGGGCGGGAGCGACTGCTCGATCTCCTCGCCACGCTGCTCGCCGACCAGCTCCACCGGGTGGCGCTGCTCGAGGATCACGCGGCGACTTTCGTGCAGCGCCTCGTCACTGACTCCGGCCTCGGCGCCCAGTCCGCCCGCCGCGAAGCCGCGGAGCTCGGGCTCTCCCTGGCGGACTCCTACTGGCCCGCGATTCTCGCCTGGCGCAGCAGCGTTCCCCGGATGGAGGTCGTTGAGACGGTGGCCCAGGCGGCGCGCGCCCGCGCCGGCGGCAGCTTGACCGCGTCGCTCCAGGACCGGATCGTCCTGCTTCACCCGGGCGGCGATCGCGGCCGCGTCGTCGACTGGCTCGAGCAAATGATTGGACACGCCCGGAGCCTGGCGCCGTCCTCGCGAGCGCAAGCGATCGCGGACGATGCTCCGGTTGAGGTCGCCTCGCTGAGCGCTCGAGTCGCCGAGCTCTACGCCCTGTGGCAGCTTGGGCCGCGTGCGGATCCCGAGCAGCCGGTCGTGCGCGCGCGGAACTATGCGCTCGAAAGACTGCTGCGAAACGCGGCGAGCACCCGTCAGGCGCGTGCCTTCGTCGACGACCTGCTCGGAGGGCTGCTCGCGTGGGACCGCGAGCACGGCACCAACCTCGTGACCGTGCTCGAGGCGGCGCTCGACTTCCCGCGTCACGACATTGCCGCGAGCCGCTGTTTCATGCACCGCAACACCTTCCGGCACCGGCACCAGCAGGCGACCGAGATTCTCGGCGACTGCCTCGAGGACCCGGACGTGCGGCTCGCCGTGCACGTTGCGCTCAAGCTGCGCAATCTGCTCCCGCGATCGGAGGGGCCCGCGGCCACCGACCCGCGCCCCGACCGCGTCGCGGCGCGGCGAGAACTCCGCGTGGCGACCGGACACCAGCGGGTTTCGACGCCGCGCAGGTGACGGTCCCGGGGCTGCAGGCTCTGGCAATCCTCGCGGGGGGCGCCGCCGGCGCGCTCGTTCGCGCCGGTGTCGGGGAGGCGCTGCCGCGAGAGCCCGGGCAGTGGCCCTGGGCGACGTTCACGGTCAACCTCGCCGGCGCGTTGGTGCTCGCCTGGGCGTCCACGCGCCTGACCGAGATGGTGGCGCCGACGCGCTACTGGCGGTTCCTGCTGGGCGTCGGCTTCTGCGGCGCCCTGACGACGTTTTCCACCTTCCAGGTCGAGACCATCGCGCTGGCCAAGGACGGCCATCCCGGGCTGGCCACGGGCTACGCCGTGGTGAGCCTGGCCGCGGGGATGCTGGTGGCGGTTGGGGCGACCGTCGTCGCACGGAGGCGGCGGTACGGATGACCGAGGTGCTTGCATGGACGGGGGTCGCGCTCTGCGGGGCAGCGGGTTCTTACGGGCGCTTCTGGGTCGGGCGCGCCCTCACGGCCGCATGTCCGAGCGACTTCCCGTACGGAACGTTCGCCGTCAACCTCAGCGGCGGATTCCTGCTCGGGTTGCTCACTGGCCTGACCGTCACCGGCGATGCGCATCTGACCCTCGGCACCGGCCTGCTCGGCGCGTACACCACGTTCTCCACCTGGATGTTCGAGGCCCAGCGGCTTGGCGAGGACGGCGCGTGGACCGTGCTGTGGCTGTACCTGCTCGGCTCGATGGTCGCCGGACTGGCGACGACCGGCCTGGGATGGCTGATCGGCGGGGCGCTCGCGTGATCGCCAACGCGCTCAAGCTGTCCGTCTACTTCGGGGACGGTGTCACGTCCGGGCGGCGGCTGGCGGCCGACGCCGTGATGGACTGCTTTGCCGACCACGGCCTGGCCGTGGGCGCCCTGTTGCGCGGCATCGAGGGCTTTGGGATCAACCGGCTCCTACATGCTCAGCGCTTCCCGGACGTCTCGACGGACCTCCCGCTGCTCGCCTGGGCGGTCGACGCTCGAGACCGGATCAGGGCCGTGCTCGATGACGTCGACCGCGCCGTGCCTCGAGGTCTCCTGACCCTCGAGCGTGCGCGCCTCGCGACCGCGGACGACGTGGCTCGCGCCGAGATCCCGGAGGGCCACGGCAGGGCGGCGAAGCTGACGATCTACTGCGGGTCCGACGAGCGGGTGCGCGGGCGGATCGCCTATCGCGAGGCCGTCAACGTGCTGCGGGACTCCGGGGCGAGCGGCGCGATCGTGCTCGCGGGTGTCGACGGGCTGCTCGGCGGGCGGCGCCGGCGAGCTCGCCTGTTCCGGAACGCCTCAGCGCCGATGGTGACCATCTCCGTCGGTCCGCCGGAGCCGCTGCGGCGATCGCTCGTCCAGCTTGCCGAGCTGCTTCCGCGACCGGTTGTGACGCTCGAGCGAATCGCCGAAGTCAAACACGACGGCAAGCTGCTGGAGCCTCCTCCGAGCGCGGCGAGCGCAGCCGCGTACCGCTCCGATGTGTGGCAAACGATCCGCGTCTACACCCGGCGTAGCGCGAACGTCGGCGATCACGCGCTCTACAGCGAGCTCACCCGCCGCCTGCGCGTCGCCCGCGCCGCCGGGGCGACGACGATCCTGGGCGACTGGGGTTTCTCCAGCGACGAACCGCCGCACGGCGACAAGCTCGGCCAGGTGGCGAGCCATCGCCCGACGTACACGGTGTACATCGACCGGCCGCAGCGGGTGGCAGAGCTCTGGCCGCTGATCGACGAGTTGACGGTCGAGCACGGGATCGTCACATCCCTGATCGTGCCCGGCTACCGGCAGCGCGCCGGCGACACTACGCACGGGAGCCTGGACGGCGCGTGGTGACCATCATCCGGCCTTGAACCGGGCGGCCCCCTCCGAGCCGCCCGTGGCGCCGCCGGCGCTGTAGGAGTGCGCGCCGGCCCCGGCGAGCTTGCCGCCTTGAACGATCAGGTACTCCTCGCGGATCGGGCGGTCGTCGAACCAGCACTCGAGGATCTCCCGGGTACCGGCGGCGTAGCGGGCCTGGGCCGACAGGCTGGTGCCCGAGGTGTGCGGGGTCATGCCGTGGTGGGGCATGGTCCGCCAGGGGTGGTCCTTCGGGGCGGGCTGGGGGTACCAGACATCGCCGGCGTAGCCGGCGAGCTGGCCCGACTCGAGCGCCTGTACGATCGCGTCGCGGTCGCAGATCTTGCCGCGCGCGGTGTTGATGAGGTATGCGCCGCGGCGCATCTGTGCGATGAGCTCGTCGTCGAAGAGGCCCTCCGTCTCGGAGTGCAGCGGCGCGTTGATCGTGACCACGTCGCACTCGGGCACCATGTCCTGGGTGCTCTCGTGGTAGGTGAGGTCGAGCTCTCGCTCCACGTCCTCGGGGAGGCGGTGGCGATCCGTGTAGTGCAGGCCCACCTCGAAGGGCTTGAGCCGTCGCAGCACCGCGGAGCCGATCCGCCCGGCCCCTACGGTCCCGACCTCCATGCCCTCCAGGTCATAGGACCGCGACACGCAGTCGGCGATGTTCCAGCCCCTGTCGATCACCCGCTGGTAGGACGGGATGTAGTTGCGCACGAGCGCGAGGATCATCATGACCACGTGCTCGGAGACGCTGATGCTGTTCGAGAAGGTGACCTCCGCGACGGTGATGCCGTTCTCGATGGCCGCGTCGATGTCCACGTGGTCGGAGCCGATCCCCGCGGTCACCGCCAGCTTGAGCTTGGGCGCTGTTGCGATCCGCTCCGCGGTCAGGTAGGCGGGCCAGAAGGGCTGCGAGATCACGATCTCGGCCTCAGGCAGCTCGCGATCGAGCACCGAGTCGGGGCCTTCCTTGTCGGAGGTGACGATCAGGTTGTGCCCGCGTCCTTCCACGAACTCGCGCAACCCGAGCTCGCCCGACACGCAGCCCAGCAGCTCCCCCGGCGTGAAGTCGATGTCCTCGGGAGACGGTGTCTTCTGGCCGCCGTGGTACTCCTCGATCGTGGGTATGGAGTCGCGCGCGTAGGACGGCGGATACCCGCTCTCGGGGTCGTCATAGAGAACGCAGATGATGTTCGTCATGGGGGTCCACTCGTCGGTCTCGCCTGGCAGGGCTCGTGACGCGTCGGCGCCGCTCCCGATCGCCCACGGACGCAATTGGCCGCCGTGATGCCGGCTCCTCGATCGCGTGTGATCGTGCTCAGCGTCATGCGCTCGATACCGCTCGGAAGTGGCCCTGCACGGTCTTGCGGTCGAGATGCCGCGACTCCATGATGATCAGCGGGCCAATGGCGTCCTCGGGGAGGAACGCGAGGTCGAGTAGTACATCGCGCGCCTCCTCGGGCGTTTGCGTCCGGACGGCGGCATCCGGGTCCGCTCGGCGCAGCCGCTCGGCAAGACGCAGGGCGTCCGCCTGCTCCGCGAAGCGGAACGCCTGGCGCGGCGGGGTCGCTAGCTCGACGATCACGAACGATGTTGGCGGCCCCTCGGGGACTTTTTTCACGGTGCCCACCTCCTTGGGTCGCTGCCGGATTCCGCGGTCGGCCGCTCGTCGCCG
Source organism: Thermoleophilaceae bacterium (assembly GCA_034664085.1). Classification (GTDB taxonomy): domain Bacteria; phylum Actinomycetota; class Thermoleophilia; order Solirubrobacterales; family Thermoleophilaceae; genus JACVRW01. The sequence goes on along the minus strand of JAXDII010000025.1, from coordinate 56,770 downwards.
TTCCCCTCGCTGCGTGGGCGGCTGGCTTAATCGTGCGAGGCCTCGAGGTGCGTGTAGCGAGGATCTGCACGGCCGACCTCGCGGCGGTTTAGCCAGGCACGGCCAACTCCGCGCGTAGCCAGGTCGTGCCGGGCGTTGATGGCCCGCCCAACCTGGCGGTCGCCGTCGGCGCGGTGCAGTCCACCTCGCCGTCGCGCTGCCCCTTCGGCGGCACGGTGTCGCTCTTTGCTCGTCATCGTCCTCAAGCCTTCCTGGTCCCTCTATCGGGGTCGCGCGAGAGGAAGAGAGAGAGTGAGACCTAACGTACGAGCAATCCTGAAGCACACTACCACCCGGGGTTAGGCGGCCTCCCCTAGGAGCGCGAACCTTCGCTAGCCGTCCCGGAGTCGAGACCGACTGGATCGGGCACACGCTCGCGGTAGGCGACGGGGTCCGCCTTCCGGTCACCGTGGCGGACCTCGCCGCGGTAGCAGTCCCGGGCCCGAAACCGCTAGCGAAAATGACTTGCCAGTAGCTCTCGGAACTGAGAGAGGGGCATGTCCTCCGGGATGAGACCCCTACCGCTGCAGGTCAGGCATTTCGTCGTCGGGTCGGCAGCGATGTGGCCGCCCGCGGTCACCGTCTCGATGTAGCCCCGGCCGCCGCACTCCTGGCACGGCGCCTTGACGGAAACTGTCAGCTCAACTGTGGGGTGGTCGCCACCCGCCATCTACGAGCAATCTATCGCTCAGACCGCGACGCGCACGAACCATGCCCGACCAGGGTCGTCGTCAATCAAGAACTGGCCCCGCAGTCGATCCCGTCGCCTCAATAGTGCGTTGCCTCGTCGCGCTGGGATCCGGCGAGTCGGCGTAATACCGCTTCTTCGGCCGGGACTGTTGGCCACAGGGCCAGCTAAAGGAATGGTACTCCTCTGACCGTCCCCGCCAGCCTCACGCGCGGGCAGTAGCGGACCCTCCAGCGGGTGGATGCTGGCGCACCTGTTCCGTGGGCATCGCTGACTTGTTGCACAGGCGCGTTGAGCCGTGACTCGGGGCCGGCGAGGGTGCCGTCCATGGCCTTGGGAGAACCTCGGAGCACCGATGCTCGCCGCGAGTGCGGCCAGGCCGCCCTGCTCATGCTCGGCGTGCTCGCCGCGGTGCTGGCCGGCGCGCTCGTACTGTTTGGCTTCGGGCAGGCACTCGGCGCGCGCGGGCACTCTCAGCGTGCCGCCGATCTCGCGGCTGTGTCCGCCGCGCAAGTGATGCGGCGCAACTTCACCCGGCTGTTCGAGCCAGCCGTGCTCGAGGGCGGAGTCCCAAACTCGCGGTACCTGTCGAGCCCGGCTTACGTCGCGCTGGCCCGGGCGGCAGCGCTGCGTGGCGCGCGTCGCAACGGTGTCCAGCAGCGGCGGGTCGCGGTCGCGTTCGACGAGAGTCGCTTCGCGCCCACGCGCGTCACGGTTGCCGTCCGCGACGAGGCCGACGTGAGCCTGCCCGATGGTCGGCGGCACCCGGTCGAGGTTCGTGCGAAGGCGACCGCCGAGCTCACCGTCGGGGCCGGCGGCCCCGAAATGCCCGGGCAGGCGAGCGGCGGCGGCTACTCCGGCCCGCTGGCCTACCGGCAGGGCAAGCCGATGCGCCCCGACGTCGCCGCGGTCTTCGATCGGATGGACGCGGCTGCGCGGCGCGAAGCCGGACTGTCGTTGCTGGTCACCTCCGGCTACCGGTCGGACGCCGAGCAGGCGCGCCTGTTCGCGGCGCACCCCGATCCAAAGTGGGTCGCGCCGCCGGGCACGAGCCTGCACCGCTACGCCACGGAGCTCGACCTCGGACCGCCGGCGGCCTACGCCTGGCTCGAAGCCAACAGCCGCCGGTTCGGCTTCATCAAGCGCTACGAATGGGAAGCCTGGCACTTCGGCTACACGATGAACCCCGGCTCGGCCTCGGTCGGCTTCGGGGGGCGCGGCGACGGCGAGCGGGGCCGCACGCTGCCGGCGTTCGTGCCGGCCGCCTACCACGAGGCGATCACCCGCGCGGCGCAGCGCTGGAACGTGGGCGCGGCGCTCCTGGCCGCTCAGCTCTACGCCGAATCCGGCTTCAACCCGTTCGCCCGCAGCCCGGCCGGAGCACAGGGCATCGCCCAGTTCATGCCGGGCACTGCCGACGCGGTCGGACTGGACAACCCCTTCGATCCCGTCGCGGCGATCGACGCCCAGGCGCACCTGATGCGCGACCTCCTGCGCCGCTTCGCGTCGGTCCCGCTGGCGCTGGCCGCCTACAACGCGGGCGAGGGCGCGGTCGCGGGGTGCATGTGCATCCCGCCCTATCCGGAGACGCGCTCCTACGTCGCGAAGATCCTTGGGCTGCTCGGCGGCGCCGGGGACCCGTCGGCGGCCTGGAGCATGGAGGTGAGGCTGGTGGAATGACGGCGGTCCGCCCGGGTACGACTGTCTGGTACCGATCCCCAGGGGAGGAGAGCTCCAATGTCGATCAGTGACACGGAGACCGGGCAGGTCACCGGCACCAAGGACAAGGACTACAACATCATCTGGTTCACGGAGCAGTGTCTGTCCAACGCGCTCCGGCTCGAGATCTACGTCCAGGACTCCGAGCGCGAGGGCGACTCGGAACTCGCCGACTTCTTCCGGCGCGCCCAGGAGACCAGCCGCAAGGGTGCGGAACAGGGCAAGGAGCTGCTCCGCAAGCGCCTGGCCGGCTGACGACCCGCCATAGTGCCGCCCAGTGGCGGCCGCCCCGGAGCAACTCGCAACCGGCCTCTGGCGCTGGACGACACGGCACCCCGAGTGGCACCCGGGCGACTTCGGGAGCGAGGTGGCCTGCTTCGCGCTTAAGGCAGGCCACGAGACGGTCCTGATCGATCCGCTGCTGCCGCCCGAGCCCGAGCCGGTGCTCGAGCTGATCGAGTCCGCGCTGGGCGAGCGGCTCGCGATCCTGATAACGATCCCGTACCACGTGCGCAGCTCTGAGCAGCTGCGCGACCGCTACCGCGACCGGCTCGAGACGACGATCTGGGGCCACGCCGCGTGCCGGAAGCGACTCGAAGACGAGTCCGGCTTCCGCGCCTTCGAGCCGGGCGACGAGCTGCCGGCCGGCGTGTCGGCGCACCGGATCGGCAAGCCGCGGCGCTTCGAGACCCCGCTGTACCTCCCGAGCCATCGCGCGCTCGCCTTCGGCGACGCCGTGGCCGAGGTGGGCGGCGCCCTGCGCGTCTGGTCGGAGCGCAGCGTCGACGACGACGTAAGCCGCTTCTACCGCGAACGCTTCAACCCGACGCTCGAGCCGCTGCTCGAGCTCGACTTCGACAGGGTGCTGGTCACCCACGGCCAGCCCGTGCTCGCGGACGGCCGCGCAGAGCTCGCCGCCGCGCTGCGCGCCGAGCCCTGGTACCACCGCGGCTGAGCGCGAGCGGCCGAGGCGCCCACAGCCCTACCGGAACACCGGCTCCTCCGCGCCCGGGAACAGCTCCGGCAGGCCGTCGCTGACACGGTCGGTGAAGGCCGCGGGCCGCTTCTCGAGGAAGGACTCCACGCCCTCGCGGGCGTCCGCCGACTGGCCGCGCGCGAACATCGCACGCGAATCGGCGCGGTGGGCCTCCATCGGGTGTGACGCGCCGAGCATCGTCCACAGCATCCGCCGCGCCACCGCCACCGAGACGGGCGCTGTCTCCGAGGCGATCTCGCGCGCGAGCGCGCGGGCGGCGTCGACCACGCCGTCGGCCGGGTGCACGCTGCGGACGAGGCCCCCGGCCATGGCCTCCTCGGCGCTGAAGACGCGGCCGGTCTCCACCCACTCCAGCGCCTGGGAGATCCCCACGATGCGCGGCAGGAACCAGCTCGAGCACGCCTCCGGGACGATGCCGCGCCGCGTGAAGACGAAGCCGATCTTGGCCCCCTCGGCCGCGACCCGGATGTCCATCGGCAGCGTCATCGTGATCCCGACCCCCACGGCGGGGCCGTTGATCGCCGCGATCACCGGCTTCAGCGAGTCGAAGATGCGCAGCGACACCTGGCCGCCGCCGTCGCGCGGCACCGGCTCGGCGCCGGATTCCCGCTCGCGCCAGTCGAACGTGCTGCCGCCGCCGCCGAGGTCGGCGCCCGCGCAGAAGGCGCGTCCCGCGCCGGTCACCACGACGGCGCGGACGTCGTCGTCGGCATCCGAGCGGTCGAACGCCCCGATCAGCTCGTGCTGCATCGTGTGGGTGAAGGCGTTGAGCCGGTCGGGCCGGTCCAGCGTGATCGTCAGAACGCCGTCGGACACCTCGTAACGGATCTCCTGGAAGCTCATCCGCGCAGGGTAGGCTGAACGCCCATGACGATCACAGTGAACGGCATCGAGGAGCTCCGGTCGCTCGTCGGCCAGACGCTCGGTCCGAGCGAGTGGCGCGAGGTCACCCAGGAGGACATCAACCAGTTCGCGGACCTGTCCCGCGACGACCAGTGGATCCACGTGGACGTGGAGCGCGCCAAGACGGAGAGCCCCTTCGGCACCACGGTCGCGCACGGCAACTGCACGCTGGCGATGATCGACGGCTTCCGGCCCGAGCTGCTGGAGTCCACCGGCTTCAAGATGGGCCTCAACTACGGCTGGAACAAGATCCGCTTCCCGGCCCCGGTGCCGTCCGGCAGCCGCATCCGCGCGAGCGTGGAGACCCTGTCCGTCGACGAGGTCGGCGGCGGCTGGCACCAGATCGCCTACAAGTGGACCGTCGAGGTGGAGGGATCCGAGAAACCCGCCTGTGTTGCGGAGTCCGTAGTACGCCTCCTCGCCTGATCGGCTCCGGCGCCGCATATCCTCGATCACGGTGGCCGTAGCCGAGATCGAGCGGCGCGAGGAGCGCCTGAAGCAGCAGCGCCGTGCGCTGCCGGACGCCCCTGGCGTCTACCTCTTCCGCGACGCCAAGCGCAAGGTGCTCTACGTCGGCAAGGCGCGGTCGATCCGCAAGCGCGTCGGCGGCCACTTCTCCAAGCCGCGCGCGGCGATGGTCGCGCAGGTGCACGACATCGAGTTCATCGCCACGGAGACCGAGGCCGAGGCGCTGCTGGCGGAGCAGGAGTTCATCAAGCGCCACCGGCCCGTCTTCAACGTCCGCCTGCGCGACGACAAGTCGTACCCCTACATCGGGATCAGCCTCGACGAGGAGTACCCGCGCATCTACTTCACCCGCGAGCGCCACAGGCGCGGGCGCGTCTACTTCGGCCCGTTCAGCAACGCCAAGCGCGTGCGCGAGACGCTGGACCTGCTCGGCAAGGTCTTCCAGTACCGCACCTGCGACGGCCCCGACCCCGGCCGGGCCAGCGGCAGCCCCTGCCTCGACTACTACATCAAGCGCTGCCAGGCGCCCTGTGTCGGCTACATCTCCAAGGAGGAGTATCGGGCCAACGTCGACACGATCATCGACTTCCTGTCGGGCCGCTACCGCCAGATCGAGCGCGCCCTCGACACGGGCATGCGTCGCGCCGCCGAGGACCAGGAGTTCGAGCAGGCGGCGATGCTGCGCAACCGCCTGAAGGCGGTCCGCTCGCTGCTCGAGCGCCAGCGCATCGCCAACGAGGCGGTCGGCACGCTCGACGCGATCGGCGTGGCCGCCGAGGGCACGGACGCCAACGCGCAGGTGTTCCAGGTGCGCGACGGCGTGCTCCAGGACCGCCAGAGCTTCTACCTCGAGAACGCCGCCGAGCGCGACGAGGGCGAGGTGGCGGAGGAGTTCGTGCTCCAGTACTACGCGAGCGCGATCGCGGTGCCGCCCCAGGTGATCGTGCCGCGGGCGGTCCGGGCCACCGACACGCTGGCGACGGCGCTGGCCGAGCGCCGCGGCGCTCCCGTGGACGTGCGGCACGCGGAGCGCGGCGACAAGCGGCGCATCCTCGAGCTGGCCGAGCGCAACGCGCGGCTGGCGCTCGACCAGGACCGGCTGCGCTCGGAGCGCCGCCGCTCGCAGCGCATCGAGGCGCTCGACCGCCTGCAGCGCGCCCTCAGCATGGAGGCGATCCCGATGCGGATCGAGTGCTTCGACATCTCCAACCTGATGCACGCGCACACGGTCGCTTCGATGGTCGTCTTCGAGGGCGGAGCCCCGAAGAAGTCGGACTACCGGCGCTTCGGCATCCGAGGTGCAGTTCAAGATGACTTCGCGGCCATGGCAGAGGTGCTCTCACGGCGGATGGCGCAGTACGTCGCCCAGCGCGAACGCAGCCCGCACGACAAGGACTACGACGAGAGCTTCGCGTCGCTGCCCGCGCTGATCGTGATCGACGGCGGCAAGGGCCAGCTGTCGGCCGGGCTGAAGGAGCTCGGCCCGTTCCGCGACCTGGGCGTGACGGTGGTCAGCCTGGCGAAGCGGGTGGAGGAGGTCTTCACGCCGGGCCAGAGCGCGCCGCTGCTGCTCGGCCACGACACGCCGGAGCTGCAGCTGCTGCAGCGCGCCCGCGACGAGGCGCACCGCTTCGCGATCGAGTTCCACCGCGGCCGCCGTGACCGGGCGATGACGCGCTCGGTGCTGGACGACCTGCCGGGCGTCGGGCCGGCGCGCAAGCGCAGCATCCTGCAGCACTTCGGCTCCCCCGAGCGCTTCCTGTCGGCGAGCCGCGAGGAGCTGGAGTCGGTCCCCGGCCTGCCCGGCAAGGTGGCGCGCGACATCCATGCCTACGTCAACAAGGTCCGATGATCCAGGACTTCGTGATCATCACCGGCTTCAGCGGCGCGGGGAAGTCGCAGGCGATGGCGACGTTCGAGGACGCCGGCTACTTCTGCGTCGACAACCTGCCGCCCGAGATGATCGGATCGCTGGCCGACCTGTTCGGCCACGAAGGCAGCAAGGTCGAGCGGGCCGCGGTCGCGTCCGACGTCCGCGGCGGCGCGTACTTCGACAGCCTCGTCAAGGTGCTGGACGAGCTGGATCGCCGCGGCGTCCCGTTCCGGGTGCTCTACCTCGAGGCCTCCGAGGCGGTGCTGATCAACCGCTTCAAGGAGACGCGCCGACGCCATCCGCTCGCCAACGGCGGGTCGGTCGAGTCGGCCATCCGCAAGGAGCGCGAGCTGCTGGCGCCGCTGAAGGACCGCGGCGACGTCTCGATCGACACCTCGGACCTGTCGGCCAGCCGGCTGCGCCGGGTGGTGGCCGACAAGATGCTGCCGCACGGCAAGGTCGGCAGGCTGGCCGTCACGTTCCTGACCTTCGGCTTCAAGCACGGGACCCCGCGCGACGCCGATCTCAGCTTCGACGTTCGCTTCCTGCCGAACCCGCACTACGAGGCAGAGCTGCGCGAGCTGACCGGCCTCGACGACGCCGTGGTCGAGTTCGTCGAGGGCGCCGACGGCATCGCGGAGTTCTACGAGCGGCTCACGCCGCTGCTCGACTACCTGCTGCCGGCGTACGAGCAGGAGGGCAAGGCGCACCTCACCGTCGGCATCGGCTGCACCGGCGGCCGCCACCGCTCGGTGGTGATCGCCGAGCACCTGGCGCGCCTGTACGCGGCCCGCGGCGACCTGCTCGTCGACGTGGTCCACCGGGACGTGCAGAAGCCGCCTCTGCGCCCCTGAGATAGATTCACCCCTCTAAGCGGTCACCGACGAAAGGGAGTACAGATGGCCTTGAAGGCCGGAATCAACGGCTTCGGGCGCATCGGCCGGAACGTGTTCAGGGCGGCCCACGCTCGCGGTGAGGACATCGACTGGGTCGGCGTCAACGACATCACCGATACGAAGACGCTCGCGCACCTGCTCAAGTACGACTCGATCCTGGGCCCGTTCCCGGGCGAGGTCGAACACACCGAGACCGGCCTGATCGTGGACGGCAAGGAGCTGCGCGTGTTCGCCGAGCGCGATCCCGCCGCCCTCCCGTGGAGCGACGTGGGCGCCGACGTGGTCGTCGAGTCCACCGGCTTCTTCACCAAGCGCGACGACGCCGCCAAGCACCTCGACGCGGGCGCCAAGAAGGTGATCATCACGGCGCCGGCCACCGGCCCCGACGTGACGCTCGCGCTGGGCGTGAACGACGACGCCTACGACCCGCAGCAGCACCACGTGATCTCGAACGCCTCGTGCACCACCAACTGCCTGGCGCCCGTCGCCAAGGTGCTGCACGACGCTGTCGGAATCGAGCGCGGGATCATGACGACGATCCACGCCTACACGGCCGATCAGAACCTGCAGGACGCGCCGCACTCGGACCCGCGCCGCGCACGCGCCGCCGCCGTCAACCTGGTGCCGACGTCCACCGGCGCGGCCAAGGCCGTCGGCCTGGTGCTGCCCGAGCTCGACGGCAAGCTGAACGGCATCGCCGTGCGCGCACCGGTGATCACCGGGTCGGTCGTCGACCTGGTCTGCGAGGTGTCGCGGGAGACGAGCAAGGAGGAGATCAACGAGGCGTTTGCCGCCAAGGCGGACACCGGCGCCCTCGAGGGGATCCTGCGCTACAACGAGGATCCGATCGTCTCCACCGACATCGTCGGCTCGTCGTACTCGTCGATCTTCGATGCGCCGCTGACGATGGTGATCGACGGCAAGCTCGTGAAGATCGTCTCCTGGTACGACAACGAATGGGGCTACTCCAACCGCGTGGTCGACCTGGCGCAGCGGGTTCTCGCTGGGGCGCCGGTTGCCTGAGGCCGGCGCCACGACCGGATTCGGCAAGCGCACCGTCCGCGACCTGGAGATCGGCGAGGGTGAGCGCGTGCTCGCCCGCGTCGACTTCAACGTGCCGCTCGAGGACGGCCGGGTCGCGGACGACGCGCGCATCCGCGCGGCGCTGCCGACGATCGAGTTGCTGCTCGAGCGCGGTGCGCGGCTGGTGCTGTGCTCGCACCTGGGCCGGCCCAAGGGACGGGATCCGAAGACCTCGCTGAAGCCGGTCTCGGAGCGGCTCGGCGAGCTGATCGACGCCACCGTGCTCCAGGCGCCCGACGTGATCGGGCCGGAGGTGCGCCGCGGCGTCGACCGGCTCGGGCGCGGAGAGGTGCTCGTGCTCGAGAACACGCGCTGGGAGCACGGCGAGACCGAGAACGACCCCGAGCTGGCGGAGGAGCTGGCGAGCCTCGGCGACGCCTACGTGAACGACGCCTTCGGCGCCGCGCACAGGGCCCATGCGTCCACCGCGGGCGTGGCGGAGCACCTGCGGCCGGCGGTCGCGGGCCTGCTGCTCGAGCGCGAGGTCACCACGCTGCGAGCGATCGTCGAGGCGCCCGAGCGGCCGCTGGTGGTGGTGCTCGGCGGCGCCAAGGTGTCGGACAAGATCGCCCTGATCGACAAGTTCCTCGACACCGCCGACACGCTGCTGGTCGGCGGCGCGATGTGCTTCAGCTTCTTCCGGGCGCAGGGCATCCCGACAGGCGACTCGCTCGTCGAGGAGGAGGGTGTCGAGCTGGCGCGCCGGGCGCTCGAGAAGGCGGAGGGGTCCGACTGCCGGCTGCTGCTGCCGACCGACCTCGTCATCGGCGACCGCTTCGACGCCGAGGCCGGGCGCCGCACCGAGGACGGCACCGCCGTGCCGGACGGCTGGATGGGCCTGGACATCGGCCCGCGCAGCGCCGCGGCGTACGCCGAGGAGGTCGAGCGGGCCGGAACCGTCTTCTGGAACGGCCCGATGGGCGCCTTCGAGATGGAGCCGTTCGCCGCGGGAACGCGCGCGGTGGCCGAGGCGGTGGCGCGCGCGCAGGGCACGACGGTGGTCGGCGGCGGCGACTCCGCGGCGGCGCTCGCCCGCTTCGGGCTCGACGACGACGTGGACCACCTCTCGACCGGCGGCGGGGCGTCGCTGGAGCTGCTCGAGGGCAAGCCGCTGCCCGGGGTGGAGGTGCTCGACGATGCGTAAGCCGCTGATCGTCGGCAACTGGAAGCTCTGGGGCACCCGGGCCCAGGCGGCGGAGTACTGCGACCGCCTGCCGGAGCTGCTCGCCGGCGGGGGCGAGCGTCCGGCCGACGTCGGCATCTGCGCGCCGTTCACGTCCCTCGACGTGTGCGTGCAGAAGCTCGCGGGAAGCGGCGTGGCCGTGTACGCCCAGAACATGCACTTCGAGGAGTCCGGCGCGTTCACCGGCGAGGTGTCCGCGGCCATGCTCACCGAGCTCGGAATCGACGGCGTGGTGCTCGGCCACTCCGAGCGCCGCCAGTTCTTCTGCGAGACCGACCGGGCCCTTCAGGAAAAGGTGCCGGTCGCGCTGGCGGCCGGGCTGCGGCCGATCCTCTGCGTCGGGGAGACCGAGGAGGAGCGCGAGCGCGGGGAGACCGAGCGCAAGCTGCGCCACCAGGTGCAGGAGGGGCTCGAGAAGGTGCCCGAGGAGCGCCTGGCCGAGGTGACGATCGCCTATGAGCCGATCTGGGCGATCGGCACGGGCAAGGTCGCCACGCCCGAAATCGCCGAGGAAGCGATCGCCTTCGTGCGCGCGCTCGTGGCCGACCGCTCGCCCGAGGCCGCCGAGCGCATCCGCGTGCTCTACGGCGGCAGCGTCAAGCCGGACAACGCCGCCGAGATCCTCGCCAAGCCCGACGTCGACGGCGCGCTGGTGGGCGGGGCGAGCCTCGACCCCGAGGGCTTCGCGCGGATCGTGTCCGCCGCGGCGCAGTGAGGCCTGTAGCCCTCGTCGTATTGGACGGATGGGGGCTCGCGGAGCCGGGCCCCGGGAACGCGGTGGAGCTGGCCGACACGCCGGTCTTCGACGAGCTCTGGGAGCGCCACCCGCACACGACCCTGACGGCCTGGGGGCCCGCGGTCGGCCTGCCGGAGGGCCAGATGGGCAACTCCGAGGTGGGCCACCTCAACCTGGGCGCGGGCGCGGTGGTCAAGCAGGACCTGCTGCGCATCGACGAGGCTGTCGAGAACGGCTCGTTCTTCGAGAACGAGGTGCTGCTGGAGGCCTGCAATGCCGAGCGGGTCCACCTGCTCGGGCTGGTCTCCGCGGGTGGGGTGCACGCCTCGATGGACCACCTGAAGGCGCTGGTGGAGCTGGCCGCCAAGCAGGGTGTAGAGGACGTCGTGATCCACGCGTTCACGGACGGCCGCGACACCAACCCGGACTCCGGCGCCGGCTACGTGGCCGAGGTGGAGAGCTGGGGCAACTCCCGCATCGCAACGGTGACGGGGCGCTACTACGCGATGGACCGCGACCGGCGCTGGGATCGCACGCAGCTCGCCTGCGACGCGATCGTGCACGGGAAGGCCGAGCACCGGGCCGACGCCGGCGAGGCCGCGGTGCGGGCCGCCTACGAGCGCGGCGAGACCGACGAGTTCATCAAGCCGACGCTGGTCGGCGAGGACGGCCGCATCCGCGCCGGCGATAGCGTCGTCTTCTTCAACTTCCGCCCCGATCGCGCGCGCCAGCTCACCCGCGCGCTGGCCGAGCCCGACTTCGACGAGTTCGACCGCGGCGAGGCGCCCGACGTGAGGCTGACCACGCTCACGCAGTACCAGGAGGACTGGGACTACCCGGTCGCGGTCCCGCAGGAGCGCCCTCAGGTGACGCTCGCGAGCACGCTCGCCGACCGCGGCATCGGCCAGCTGCACGTGGCCGAGACCGAGAAGTACGCGCACGTCACCTACTTCTTCAACGGCGGCGAGGAGGACCCGTACCCGGGCGAGGACCGCCGCCTCGTCGACTCGCCGCGCGACGTGCCGACCTACGACAAGAAGCCCGAGATGAGCGCCTCCGAGGCTGCCGACGCGTTCGTGGCGGGCTGGCGGGAGGGCGAGCCCGGGTTCGGGATCATCAACTTCGCCAACCCCGACATGGTCGGCCACACCGGCGTGATCGAGGCCGCCGTGCGCGCGATCGAGACCGTCGACGAGTGCCTCGGCCGCGTGGTGGAGGCGGTGCACGAGTCGGGCGGCGTCTGCGTGATCACCGCCGACCACGGCAACGCCGACCACATGCTCGAGCCCGACGGCAGCCCCAACACGGCGCACTCGATGAACCCGGTGCCGCTGGTGATCACCGCGGACGTCGGGGAGCTGCGCGACGACGGCACCCTGGCCGACGTGGCGCCCACGGTGCTGGCGCTGCTGGAGCAGGAGCAGCCGGACGAGATGACCGGCAGGCCGCTGCGCAAGGGCTGACCGCCTCGGGAACAACCTTGACAAAGAGCCACTGAGATTTTATTCTGCCCCGCGCAATGCATTTCACGGTTTGTATGGAGGTGCAGACATGGCTCTTCTGATGAAGCCTGAGCCGTTCTCCCGTGAGGTGGACCGGCTCTTCGACACGTTCTTCGGCGTCGACCGCGAGGTGCGCCGGTGGGTTCCGCCCGTGGACCTCGTCGAGGCCGAGGATCATTTCGTGCTGAAGGCGGACCTGCCTGGCCTGTCCGAGGAGGACGTTTCGATCGAGGTGCAGGACGGCGCGCTCACGATCTCGGGCGCGCGCGAGGCCGAGCACGAGTCGCAGGAGCGCGGGTGGTATCGCATCGAGCGCTCGTTCGGCAGCTTCAACCGCTCCCTCACGCTGCCCGACGGGGTCGACGCCGACGGGATCTCGGCGGGGTTCGCCCGCGGCGTGCTCGAGGTGCGCATCCCGAAGCCCGAGGAGCGCAAGCCGCGCCGGGTGCAGATCAGCGTGGGCTCGCCCGAGCGCAACGGCAGCCCGCCAGCGGTCGAGGGCACGGCCAGCGAGTCGCAGTAATCGCGAGGGGAGCCGCTCGGACCGGGCGGCTCCCCTTCGCCGTTCCGCGGGCCCTGCGTAGGCTCTCCGCCGTGGCTCCGTTCACGATCACCGCCCGCGACGGCGCCGCCCGCGCGGGGGTCATCCACACGCCCCACGGCGACGTCCGCACGCCCGCCTTCGTACCGCTGGCGTCGACCGCGACGGTCAAGTCCCTGCACGCGGCCGAGGTGGCCGAGCTGGGCTACGACATGGTGCTCGGCAACACCTTCCACCTGTTCATCCAGCCGGGCCACGAGCTGATCTCCGAGATGGGCGGGCTGCACGAGTTCATGGGCTGGCGCCGGCCGATCATCACCGACTCCGGCGGCTACCAGGTGTTCTCGATGGGCCACGGGTCCGTGGCCGAGGAGGTCAAGCGCCGGCGCGAGCGGAACACCTCGATGATCATCTCGATCGAGGAGGAGGGCGTCCGGTTTCGCTCCTACCTCGACGGCGGCGAGCGCTTCATGGGGCCCGAGACGTCGATGGAGGTCCAGGCCGCGCTGGGCTCCGACATCGCGCTCGCCTTCGACGAGTGCACGCCCTTCCACGTCGAGCGCGAGTACACCGCCGCCTCGATGGAGCGCACCCACCGCTGGCTGGACCGCTGCGTGCGCTGGCACGGCGAGCACGCGCCGGCGGGCCAGCTGCTCTACGGCATCGTGCAGGGCGGCGTCTACGAGGACCTGCGGGCGGAGTCGACCGCATACGTGGCCGGGTCGGGCAGCGACGGCATCGCGATCGGGGGCTCGCTCGGCCAGTCGAAGGAGCAGATGCGCGAGGTGGTCGGGTGGTCGCTGGCCGGGCTGCCCGAAGAACCGCCGCGCCACCTGCTCGGCATCGGCGACGTGGACGACATCGTCCACGCGGTGGCCGCGGGGATCGACACCTTCGACTGCGCCACCCCGACCCGCCTGGCCCGGCACGGGACCGCCCTCGTCTCCGACCCCGACAGCCGCTGGCGGCTCGACCTCGCGAAGGCCGCCCACCGCACCAGCCGCGCGCCGATCGAGGAGGGCTGCGAGTGCCCGGCCTGCCGCGAGCACACCCGCGGCTACCTGCACTACCTGATCCGGGCGGGCGAGCTGACCGCCAAGCGGCTGATCACGCTGCACAACCTGACGTTCATGGAGCGCCTGATGCGCGAGCTGCGCGATGCGATCGCGACCGGCGACCTCGCCGAGCGGGGCAGGCGCGTGCTGGCCGGCGCCCGCTAGCGCGAGTGCTCGGACAGGAACTGGCGCAGCTCCTGGAGCTGCTGCTCGACCTGGTCGGCGTTCACGGGGGAGACCTGGTCCCCGCCGCCGTTGGAGGCCAGCACCGCGATGCCGACCGCGGCGATCGCCGCAAGCACCAGCAGCAGCGCGAAGAAGCTGCCCATGCGCCGGCGCCGGGCGGCGCGGCGTTCCGCGCGTCCGTCGCGCCGTGAGGGCGGCGCGGCGGTGGACTCGTGGTACTCGGGTGCCGCCGGAGCTGGGGTGTAGGACGTGCGCGGCATCGCGCGGGTGGCGGAGGTGGCGTCGAGCGCGCGCGTGGCGTCCATGTCGGACAGCGACAGGGCGCGCGTGGCCTCGGTCGTCTGCCCGTGGAGGCCGGCCTCGATCGCCTGCGCCATCTCGAGCGCCGAGCGGTAGCGCGACCCGGGCTCGCGCTCCAGGCAGAGCCGGATCGCGTCGTCCAGCTCGGGCGGCACCTCGGGACGGAGGTCGGTGATCGCCTGCACCGTGTCCTGCTGCTGCTTGAGCGCCAGCTCGGTCAGCGACGTGTACTCGTGGGGCAGCCGCCCGGTCAGGAACTGGTAGGCGCAGACCCCGAGCGAGTAGGTGTCGGATGCTGGGCCGGCCTCCTCGCCGCGCGCCTGCTCGGGGGAGAGGTAGGCGGCGGTGCCGAGGATCGAGCCGACCTGCGTGATGCGCGTCTGCTCGGCTGCCTTGGCGATCCCGAAGTCGGCCAGCTTGGTGATGCCCGTCTCCCGTGCGAGGAGCAGGTTGCCGGGCTTGACGTCGCGGTGGACCACGCCGGCGCGGTGGGCGTAGTCGAGCCCGTGGCAGGCGTCGCGGACGATCCGCACGGTCTCGTCGATGTCGAGCAGCTTGTGCTCGCGCAGCAGGTCGGCGGCCGACGGCCCCTCGACGTACTCCATGACGATGTAGTGGCGTCCGCTCTCGGGGTCCTGGCCCGAGTCGAACACCTGCACGATGTTCGGGTGCTGGAGCCGCGCGGCGGAGAGCGCCTCGCGGCGGAAGCGGGCCACGAAGTCCTCGTCTTCTGCGAGGTGCTCGGCCAGCAGCTTGACCGCCACCGACCGCTCGAGCACCGAGTCGGTCGCCAGGAAGACCGTGGACATCCCGCCGGCGCCCAGCCGGCTGTCGATCCGGTAGCGCCCGGCGATCTCGGCGGGCGGGCTCATTCGTCGCCCTCCTCGGGACCGAAGCCGCCTCCGCCGTCGCCGTCGCCGTCGCTTTCGCCGTCAGAGGGCGGCGCCTCGGGAACCGGGGGCTCGACCGGCGGCAGGGTCTCGGTCGGGATCGTGTCGGTCTCAACCGGCGGCACGGTCTCGGTGGTGTCGGTCTCGGTCTCCGGCGGCGGCACCGTCTCGGTGGTGTCGGTCTCCGTCTCGGTCTCCGGCGGCTGATCGGCGCATTCGCGCTCGACGAGCTGGAAGAGGTGGTCGAAGCTCTCCTCCAGCGCCCTCACCACGTCGGTTTCCACGCTGCCCGGGATCGAGTCGATCAGGCGCCGCACCGGCGTCGTGTTGGGATCGGTGCCGCCGGTGATGTCGCCGCACGCGGCTCCGCCGGGAAACTCGAGGCGGTCCTGGATCGACCGCAGCTGGTCCTGGAGCTCGGCTGCGATCTCCCGCGGGATCGGCTCGCCTTCGTCGTCGGCTCCGCAGCCCGCCGCCAGGCCGGCGGCGAGCACGAGTGCCAGGGTTGTGTAGGCGCGCAGTCTCACTGTCCGATGTAGAGCCGCTCGGCGAGCACCTTGGGGAGGCCCGCCTCCTCGATGGCGCCGGCGGCCGCGTCGATCGGGTAGTCGACACGCCGCCACTCGGCGCTCCACCCCTCTGTGTCTAGCAGGAGCCAGGCGGCGCGCGGGTCGCCGTCGCGCGGCTGGCCCACGCCGCCCGGGTTCACGAGCCACTGGCCTTCGCTCAGATCGCGCTCCAGGCCGCCCGCCGCGGCGGCCCCCTCGGCCTGCCCGTCCGCGCCGCGCCGGAACCAGAGCGCCACGTGCGAGTGGCCGACCGCGCCCACGCGCGGCTCCATCAGGTCCATGCACTCGTCCGCCTGCCAGGTGGACAGCACGTACTCCCACACCGGGTCGCGGGGCGAGGCGTGGTAGAGCCCGATCGGCCCGCCCGACTCCGCGGGGCGCAGCGAGCTCAGGAACTCGAGCGAGTCGGCGCCGATGTGGTCGCGCGTCCACTGCGCCGCGGCGGCGGCGCTGAGGGAGAAGTCCGCGATGTCGATCTCGCCGGTCACGACGAGGTCGTGGTTGCCGGCCAGGCAGATGTCGCAGCGGCTGCGCGCCAGCTCCACGCATTCGTTCGGCTGGGCGCCGTAGCCGACGAGGTCGCCCAGGCACCAGATCTGCTCGATGTCCACGGAGTCCACGTCGGCGAGCACGGCGTCGAACGCCGGCAGATTGCCGTGCACGTCCGACAGCAGGGCGATGCGCATCGCGGGGTGGCTTCTACAGTTTCGGGGGAATGGGAGCCAGGGGTACCGTTGGCCAATTGGAGCGCTCGCGGCTGCCGCTGGCGGTTCTGGTGACGGTGGCTGCGGCGGGGGTGGCCACGCTCCTGCTCTACCCGCGCAGCGGCATGATCGAGCCGGCCGCCGTGGACGTGGAATCGTACTTCACGGCCTTCCAGCTGGAGCGCGCAGAGGACTTCCGCAGCGTTCAGCGCCTGATCGGCGTGGGGGCGCTGCTGGTGAGCACGGGCACGCTGGCGCTGCTGGCCTGGCGGCCGCCGGGGCGCGTCTTCCAGCGCCTGGGGAGGCGTCCGATCCTGGGCGGAGCCGCCGCGGGAGCGGGCATCTCCCTGCTGCTGGTGGTGACCGGCCTGCCGCTGGCCGCGTGGAGCCACGAGCGGGCGATGGACGTCGGGCTGTCCACGCAGGCCTGGCCGGACTGGATCTGGGACGTCGGCAAGTCGGCCACGATCGGCGCCCTCCTGGCCGCGGCCGGCGGCGCGCTGGCGCTGGCCCTGGTGCGCCGCTTCCGGCGCAACTGGTGGGCGCCGTCGGCGGTCGTGGTGATCGCGTTCGGCGTGGTCACGATCTGGCTCTACCCGATCGTCATCGATCCGCTCTTCAACGACTTCGAGAAGCTCCCGCCCGGGCCGACGCGCTCGGACGTGCTCGAGCTGGCGGAGAAAGCGGACGTGGACGTGGGGGAGGTCTACCGGGTGGACGCGAGCCGGCGCACGACCGCCGCGAACGCCTACGTGGGCGGGCTGGGGCACTCCAAGCGGGTGGTCCTCTACGACAACCTGATCGCGGGCTTCCCGCGCGACGAGGTGAGGCTGGTGGTCGCCCACGAGCTCGGCCACCAGAAGCACAACGACCTGCTGCGCGGCCTCGCCTGGCTGGCGCTGGTTGCGCCGGCCGGCACGTTCCTCGCGCAGCGGCTGACGGAGAGCTTCGCCCGCCGCCACGGCCTCGGGGACCCCGACTGGAAGCCGGGACCGATCGTGCTGCCCGCGATCGCGCTCTCGCTCTCGCTCGTCACGTTCGGCCTGGGGGTGGCGTCGAACGTGCTGTCGCGCCAGGTCGAGGCCCGCGCCGACGCGTTCTCGCTGCGCGCCACCAACGATCCGGCGTCGTTCGTCGGCTTCCAGCGCCGGCTGGCGGTGCGCAACGTCTCCGACCCGGACCCGCCGCGCGCCTGGCACCTGCTCTTCGGAACGCACCCGACCACGATGCAGCGGATCGGCATGGGCGAGGCCTTCAACCGGACGAACTAGCCGCGTGGATACGCTCCCGCGTTCCATGCGCCGCACGCTGATCGAGCGGGTCGTCCGCGAGCTCGCCTCATTCGAGCGACCGTCCGCCTCCGAGGGCGAGCGCCAGGCCGCCGAGCTCGTCGCCCAGGAGCTGCGCGCCGCCGGCTGCCGCGACGTGCGCGTGGAGGAGGAGCGCGCCCACGGCGGGTACTGGTGGCCGCTCGGCCTGCTGAACGTCGCCGCCCTGCTGGCAGCCCTGTTCGGGCGCAAGGCCGCGGCGCTGGCCGGCGGGATCGCCGCGGCCGCCGTGTACGACGACGTGTCGGGCGGCAAGCTCTGGTTTCGCCGCCGCACCCTGCCGCACCGCGCCACCTACAACGTCGTGGCCGAGGCCGGTGATCCGAACGCCGAGCGCACGGTCGTGTTCGTGTCGCACCACGACGCCGCGCACTCGGGGCTCGTCTTCCACCCGGCGCTGCCGCGCGTGGCGATGGAGCGCATGCCGAAACTGCACGAGAAGGCGGAGCAGAGCATCCCGATCCTCTACGGCGTGTTCCTCGGTCCGTTGCTGCTGGCGCTGTGGGGGCTGACGGGCCGCCGCCCGTTCAAGGCGCTCGGCGCGTTCTTCGCCGTGGGCGCGACCGCGACGATGGCCGACATCGGCTCGAGCCCGGTGGTCCCCGGCGCCAACGACAACCTCAGCGCGGTGGCGGTGAACGTGGCGCTGGCACACGCGCTCGCCCAGGACCCGCCGCGGGGCGTGCGCGTGCTGATCGTGTCGACCGGCTCCGAGGAGTCCTTCATGGAGGGAATGCAGGCCTTCGGGCGACGCCACTTCGGGTCCCTGCCCCCGGCGACCACCGAGTTCGTCTGCCTCGAGTGCGTCGGCTCGCCGCAGCTGTGCGTGGTGGAGGGGGAGGGGATGCTGCGCATGCGCTACTACACGAAGGGCTCGCGCGAGATGCTCGCCCAAGCGGGCACGGCGGCCGGCATCGAGCTACGCCGGGGGCTGCGCACGGTGGCTGCCACCGACGGCCTGGTCGCGCTGCGCGCCGGCTACCCGACGTGCACGCTGGGCGGCGTGGACGACACCAAGTTCCCGTCCAACTACCACTGGCCGTCCGACACCCCGGACAACCTCACCTGGGAGTCGGTCGAGGGCGCGGTCGCGGTCTGCGAGGCCTACGTGCGGCTCACTCCGGCTCGCTAGAGCCGGAGGGCCCGAACTCGGGCAGGTCGCGGATGCCCTCGCGCGTCTGCCACTTCGAGAAGTTGTCTTCCATCGCGTCGATCAGCTCGCGCATGAAGCGCGGCGAGAGGTTGACCCGCGACACCACGACCCCGGGCACCTCGCCCTCGTCGACCTCGTGGTCGACGCGCGCGAACGTGATCGTGAACTCGTAGTCCGAATGGGAGACGTTGGCGAAGTTGGCGTAGTGGCCCGCCATCGTCTCGGGATCGGTGTGGATGTTGAAGTGGCGCTCAGCGTCCTCGGGCACGCGCGTAGTATCGCACCCCGATGCGGATCTCCGTGATCGCCGTCGGGCGCCTGCGCCCCCCGTTCGCAGACGACGTCGAGCACTATCGGAAGATGCTGGCCGGCCACGCCAAGGTCGAGATCGTCGAGGTGCGCGAGGACGAGAAGGTGCGCCCGCGCATCCCCGATCGCGCCTTCTGCGTTCTGCTGGCGAGCGGGGGCGAGACGTTCGAGTCGGAGCAGTTCAGCGGCTGGCTCGAGGAGCGGCGCCGCGAGGGACGCGACCTCTGCTTCGTGATCGGCGGACCCAAGGGGCTCGAGCTGGAGGCCGACATGCGGCTCTCGCTGGGCCCGATGACGCTGCCGCACCAGCTCGCGCGCGTCGTGCTGCTCGAGCAGATCTACCGGGCCCACAAGATCCTGGCCCGGGAGCCGTACCACTACTAGCGCTCGACCAGCTCCCGCTCCTCGACGAGCGCGCAGAAGCACTCGACGACCGCGGGGTGAAACTGCGTGCCCGAGCAGCGGCGCAGCTCCGCGAGCGCGGCCGCCGGCTCGATCGGCGCGTGGTACGGGCGCTCGGAGACCATGGCGTCGTAGGCGTCGCAGACCGCGATGATGCTCGCCCCGAGCGGGATCTCCTCACCGCGCAGGCCATCGGGGTAGCCCTGCCCGTCGAAACGCTCGTGGCTCGAGCGGATCAGGGCCGCCGTGTGCGCGAGCGACGGCGCCGCCTTCACGATGCGCTCGCCGATCAGCGTGTGCCTGCGGATGAACTCCCACTCCTGCTCGTCGAGCTTGCCGGCCTTGTTGAGGATCGCGTCCGGGATGGCGGTCTTGCCGACGTCGTGCAGCTCGGCCGCCAGGCGCGCGCGCTTCACCTCGTGCTCGGACAGTCCGAGCCGCTCCGCGGCCGCCTCCACCAGGCCGGCGACGCCGCTGAGGTGGTCGCACAGCCCGGGGCTGCGCTCGCACAGCACCTTGATCAGCACGTCCTTGCTCTCCTGGCCGGCCGAGGACCGCTCCGCCTTGTCCTGGTACATGCGCTGATCCGCCTTGCGGAGCGCCTCGGACGCCGACTGGGCCTCCGCCGGGATGTAGGTCGCGCCGTAGGAGCAGCCGATGCTGAATGCGTCTCCGGACTCGG
Source organism: Thermoleophilaceae bacterium (assembly GCA_034664085.1). Classification (GTDB taxonomy): domain Bacteria; phylum Actinomycetota; class Thermoleophilia; order Solirubrobacterales; family Thermoleophilaceae; genus JACVRW01. The sequence goes on along the minus strand of JAXDII010000025.1, from coordinate 36,564 downwards.
TGAGGGCGTCACCGGCGAGCTGCAGCGCGTCCTCTCCGGCCTGCTCGTCCACGGGGACGAGGACGCAGAACTCGTCGCCGCCCATGCGGTAGGCCGTGCCGCGCCCGCTCACCGCGGACTCGAGGCGCTCGGCAAGGCGGATCAGCAGGGCGTCGCCCGCCGGGTGGCCGAAGGTGTCGTTGTACTGCTTGAAGCCGTCCAGGTCGTAGAGCGCCAGGATGAGCCGGCGCTCGGGCCCGGAGGCGGCAAGCTGTGCCTCCAGGTCGTTCATCAGCGCCCGCCGGTTGCGCAGCCCGGTCAGCGCGTCCGCCAGGGCCTCCTCGCGGCTGGCCGCGAGCAGCTTCTGGTTCTCCCTGGAGAGCAGCTCGGCGTCCGAGCGCGCCCTGACCGCGCGCCGATACAGGAAGGCGAATCCGCCGAGCAGCAGCACGATCACGATGGCCGACCCGATGCGCGCACGGCGGATGACCACCGCGGCCCGGGCGTCGTACTCGTCTCCGGCGGCGTTCAGCAGCTCCGTGATCGCGGCCTCGTTCTGCGCGGCCTCGCCCGCCAGGCGGTCGGCCGCCGGCCCGTACTCCTGCCCCGACGCGCCGATCGCGTAGATGGCGTCGAGCTCGTCGAAGTTCTCGCGCAGGGGCTCTGCCACCCGCTCCAGCTCGGCGGGCGCGCCCTCGCCGACGAGGTCGTCGAGCGTGCGGGTGATCCGCTGCTTGCCCGCGCTCAGCCGACGCCCCGCGCGCCCGGGCGAGCCGCCGGTCGTCGCGCTGGCCTGGAACGGCACGATCTGGAGCTTGCTGAGCTCGAGCTTCACGTCGGCGAGCCGCAGCTCGGCGTCGCGGCTGGCGTCGGCGCGCAGCTGAAACACCGTGATCGCCGCGATGGCGGCGAGGCCAAGCACGAGTACCAGCGCGGGTACGGTCTTCGTTCGCAGCATGGGGGGGCAACGGGGGTCGCGATGGACCCTCCACGGCTATCGACGCTTCAACCGGCGATCTTGAGGTCCCGGCGCCGGAGTTGGCGGATGCGCTATCTCTGATGGGGCGTGAGCGATCCCGTTTCAGATCTTCGCGGAGCCGTCAGCGACGCAGCCGCGGAGCTGCGCGGCGACGGACCGCTGGACGCGGCGAAGCTCGACCGCCCGCCGAAGCCCGACTTCGGCGACTACTCGACCAACGCCGCGATGCTGCTCGCGCCCACGCTCGGCGAGCCGCCGCGCGCGATCGCGGAGCGGCTCGGCGAGACGCTCGGCGAGCGGCTCGGCCCGGCGGTCGAGAAGGTGGAGATCGCGGGGCCGGGGTTCCTCAACCTGTTCATGACCGACGCCTGGTACCTCGACTCGCTCGCGAGCATGCGCGGGGCGGGCGAGCGCTTCGGCGCGGGGGACGCGGGAGAGCGCGTGCAGGTGGAGTTCGTCAGCGCCAACCCCACGGGGCCGGTCACCGTGGCGGCCGCGCGCCACGCCGCCTACGGGGACTCCCTCGCCCGCATCCTCGAGCTGGCCGGCAACACGGTCGACCGCGAGTACTACGTCAACGACGCCGGCACGCAGGTGCGCAAGTTCGGCGAGTCGATCAGGGCGCGCGCCCGCGGGGAGCAGCCGGAGGAGTACCTGGGCGAGTACGTGGCGGGGCTGGCCGAGCGCATCGAGGGGGCCGCGGACGCCGACCCGGAGGAGCTCGCCAAGCGCGGCGTCGCGCTGATGCTCGAGGCCATCGAGGGCACGCTGAACCGCTTCCGGGTGCACATGGACCGTTTCTTCAGCGAGCGCTCGCTGCAGGAGTCCGGCGCCCTCGACCGCGTGCTGGCGAAGCTCGACGGCGTCTATGAGTCGGAGGGTGCGGTCTGGCTCCGGACCACCGCCGCCGGCGACGACAAGGACCGCGTGCTGCGCCGCTCGAACGGCGAGCTGACCTACTTCGCGACCGACATCGGCTACCACGCCGACAAGCTGGCGCGCGGCTACGACCACGCGATCAACGTGCTCGGCTCCGACCACCACGGCTACGTCAAGCGCATGTACGGGGCGTGGGCGGCGCTCGGCGGCAACCCCGGCGCGTACGAGATCGTGATCATGCAGCTGGTCAACCTGCTCGAGGGCGGGCGGCGCGCGCAGATGTCCAAGCGCGCGGGGGCGATCGTGACGCTGGACGCCCTGCTCGACGACATCGGCGTGGACGCCGCGCGCTGGTACCTGGCGTCCCGCAGCCACGACACCTCGGTCGACCTCGACCTCGAGCTGGCCCGCAGCCAGTCTCAGGACAACCCCGTGTACTACGTGCAGTACGCGCACGCGCGCATCGCCTCGATCCTGCGCAAGGCCGGGGAGCAGCGCGTGCAGGAGGCGCTCGCCGCCGACCTGCAGGCCAGCTCGGAGCACTTCCATCCCTCGGCGCGTGCGCTCGTCAAGCGGCTGCTCGAGTTCCCCGGCGAGGTGCGCGAGGCGGCCGAGCGCCGCGCGCCGCACCGGATGACCGTCTACGCGACCGAGACGGCACAGGACTTCTCCGCCTTCTACCGCGACTGCCGAGTGGTCGGCGCGGCGGAGGAGGACGGCGACGAGGACGTGCGGATCGTGATCTCGGTGCTGGCCAAGGACGTGCTCGCGCGCTCGCTTGACCTGCTCGGCGTCGAGGCTCCAGACTCGATGTAGGGTTCCCGTGTGGCTCGCCCCGCCCGCCTGGTGCTGCTCGCGGTGGCCGCTGCTCTCGGGGCAAGCGCACCGGCTGCGGCGGCCGAGCGACTGACCTCGGTCAGGGGCGTGCCGGCCGCGGGACCGGCGAAGTACGACCGCGTCTTCGTGCAGCGCGTGGGGCCGCGGGCGGCCAGGCGCGTGCTCGTGCTGGTGCCGGGCTTCCTCGGCGGCGCGGGCGGGATCACGCCGGTCGCGCGCGACATCGTGGCGCGCGTGACGGGCCTCCAGGTGTGGATCGTCGACCGGCGCGAGAACGCCTTCGAGGACACGTCGGTGTTCGAGCGTGGCGACCCGGTCGCCGCGCAGGACTACTACCTCGGCTTCAAGTACCGGCGCGTCGTTGGCGCCGATGTCCCGTTCGTCGGGAAGTGGGGGCTGAAGGTCTCGCTCGGCGACCTGCGCCGCGTCGTCCTGAAGGCGCGCGCCGGCGGCCGGCGCCAGGTCATCCTGGGCGGCCACTCGCTCGGCGCGTCCACGACCGTCGCCTACGCGTCATGGGACTTCGACGGACGGCCCGGCTACCGCGACATCGACGGCATGGTGCTGATCGACGGCGGGCTGCTCGGCAGCTTCGACAGCGCCAACCTCGAGCGCGCGCGGGAGATCCTGGCCGAGATCCGCAGCGGGCTGGTGTTCGACGACCTGCTCGGCCTCGGCCTGCCCGAGATCGCCGGGATCTTCGCGGAGACGGGCGCGCTGTGGGCATACAAGCGCCCGGACGAGCCGTCGGTGCTGCAGGACTACGCCCCGCTTCCGCCTGAGTTCAAGCCGCCGGTGCGGGCCACCAACGAAGCCGCGCTCGGATACGCGTTCGACAAGGCCACCTCGCCGCCCGTGCTGTCGCTGATCCGCATCAACGCCGGCCGGATGGCCGACAGCGGCGACCCGCGCGGCTGGCTCGACGGCGAGCTAACCCCGATTCGGCGCTTCGCGAAGGCCTACTCGTCGGAGCGGCCGAACGCGATCCAGTGGTACTTCTCGAAGCGGCTGCGGCTCGACGTGGACGCGATCAGCCCGCTGCGGCGCACGCCGGCCGCCCGGCTGCTCGGGCTGCGGCCGTTCCACGTGGGGGCGATCGACGTGCCGCTCTACGCCTACGGCACCGACCTGACCGACGGGCGCGTCGAGCGCGGCGCGCGGGCGCTCGTGCGGCGGTCGCGCATACCGCGCAGCCGGGTGGTCTCGGACCCGCGGGCGAGCCATCTGGACCCGCTGGCCGCGGCGCCCGACCGCAACCGCTTCCTGCACACGGTCGTGCCGTTCCTGCGCCGTTTGGCGCGCTAGGCGCTAGTCCATGCGTCCACACCGGGCGGGCGGCCACCCGTCAGCGGGCCGATCCGTCGATCAGGTCCCATGGAGCTCCGCCTGTCCGAGGTGCTGGCCGCCCTCTCGCACGCCCTCGACATCACCGAGGGCCAGCCGCGCGGCCACGCCGAGCGCACCTGCCTGATCGGCATGCGGCTCAGCGAGCAGATCGGCCTCCGCGAGGAGGACCGCTCCTCGCTCTTCTACGCCCTGCTGCTGAAGGACGCCGGCTGCTCGTCGAACTCCGCCAAGGTCGCGTCTCTCTACGCCAACGCCGACGCCGTGGTCAAGCGCGAGCGCAAGACCACCGACCACGTCCGGCCCGCCCAGGCGCTGCGGCACCTGCTGCGCAACACCGCGCCGGGCGCGTCGCCGCTGGCCAAGGCGCGGCAGATCAGGGCGCTGATTGCCGAAGGTTCGGAGGGCGCGCGCTCGCTCACTGCGCTGCGCTGTGAGCGCGGGGCCGAGGTGGCGCGCAAGGTCGGCCTCGACGAGCCGGTGGCGGAGGCGATCGGCGCCCTCGACGAGCACTGGGACGGGCGCGGGTACCCGGCTGGCCTCGAGCGCGACGGGATCCCGCTGCTCGGGCGGATGCTGTGCATCGCCCAGACGGCCGAGGTCTACTGGCAGCTCGGCGGAGCGCAGGCCGCGTGCGACGTGGTGCGCAAGCGCCGCGGCACCTGGTTCGACCCCGCGCTGGCCGACGCGCTCTGCAGCTTCGAGGGCGACGAGCGGTTCTGGGCCGGGCTGGAGGCGCCCGACGTGGCCGCCTGGGAGCCCGCCGAGCGCGTGGCGACGGCCGGCCCCGAGCGGCTCGACCGCGTCGCGGAGGCGTTCGCCGCCGTCGTCGACGCCAAGTCCCCGTTCACCGCGGCCCACTCGGCAGGCGTTGCGGAGATCGCCGTCGGGCTCGCCGAGCTGCTCGATCTGGACGAGCCGACGCAGCGCGACCTCTACCGCGCTGGGCTGCTGCACGACATCGGCAAGCTCGGCGTGTCGAGCCGCATCCTCGACAAGCCCGGTCCGCTCGACGCCGAGGAGTGGAAGGCGGTGCGCAGGCACCCGCACACCTCGCTTCAGATCCTGCGGCGCGTCGGTCCGCTGCGCGCGGTGGCGCAGATGTCGGCGCTGCACCACGAGCGGCTCGACGGCTCGGGCTACTTCGTCGGCTTCGACGGCACCCAGATCGACCTGCCCGCGCGGGTCCTTGCGGTCGCCGACGTGGCCGACGCGCTCGGCGCGGAGCGGCCGTACCGCGCGGCGCTCGAACCCGACGAGGTGCTCGCGATCATGTCTCAGGAGGCGGGCACGAAGCTCGACGCGGAGGCGTTCGACGCGCTCGTCACGCTGCTCTCCGACCGCGAGGCGGCCGGCCTGGCGGCCTAGCGAGGCGGCCGGCCTGGCGGCCTAGATGTCGCTGAAGAAGTTGATGCCGAGGTCGTCCATCGCCTGGAGTGCCTCGGAGTTGAGCCGGGTCAGCTCGTTCGTGTAGAGCAGGACGCCCATGGCGATCAGCACCGCGCCGGAGACGAGCGTGATCGCGCGGTAGTGGTTGCGGAAGAACTTGAAGACGCCCGAGAAGGTGGAGAAGGCGAGCGCGCTGAGGATGAACGGCACCGCCAGCCCGAGCGCGTAGAAGGCGAGCAGGATGCCGCCCTCGCCGACCGTCGACTCGTTCGTCGCGGCCGTCAGGATCGCGCCGAGCGTCGGGCCGGTGCAGGGCAGCCAGGCGACCGCGAAGGCGACGCCGGCGATCAGCGGGCCGCCGGTGTGGGCACGGCGCATCAGCTGCTCGGGGCGCCATTCGCGGTTGAACAGCGGGATGAACAGCGTCGCGATGAAGAACAGGCCCATCAGCACCAGCACGACGCCCGAGATCTCGCGCAGCAGCGCACGGTGCTCGTTGAGCGTCTGACCGAGCCCGGTGGCGCCCATGCCGAGGGCCACGAACATGGCGGTGAAGGCGAGGCAGAACAGCAGCGCGGGGCCGAGCACCTTGGCGCGCCCGCGGCCCTCCTGGATGTCGGCAAACGAGACGCCCGAGATCGTCGAGAGGTAGCCGGGCACCAGCGGCAGCACGCAGGGGGAGATGAAGGAGATGAAGCCGACGGCGAACGCGGCGACGACCGTGGTGTCGACCGTGTCGGCTCCGATCACAGGTCGTAGCGCTCCATGTCGGCGTCAAGCCGCCCCGACTCCGGGGCCGCAGCGGCGCCGCGGCCCGTGCCCGTGCGCCGGCCGCGCCAGCGCACCAGCGCGAAGGCGATGCCGCCGCCGGCCAGCACGATGCCCACCGCGGGGATCGCGTAGACCAGCACGTCCTCGATGCCGTCGTCGCCGCCCGTGTCGCCGGGGAGGGCCAGCACGGCGTCGCCGAACTGGGCCACCAGGGCGCGCTTGATGTCGTCCTTGGAGCGGCAGTCGGCGATCATCCGCTCGATGAAGGCGCGCTCCTGCTGGGCCTGGGGCGCCTCGCTGGCGAGCCCGAGCGGCGTGCCGCAGATCGGGCACATCACCTCGTCCTCGATGTCGCCGAGGGTCGTCTTCTGGCAGTCCTGCGCGACGGCCGCGGCGGGCAGGGCCAGCGCCGCCGCCAGCGCGATCGCGACGGCCGTGGCCCTCACGCCTGCTCCTCCAGGAGGGGCTGGACCTGCTCGCGCATGAACTGGTCGTCGACCGGGCCGCGCCGGACGGCGGCGATCCGGCCCTGGCGGTCGATGACGAAGGTCTCGGGCAGGCTGAGGATGCCGAACGACTCGCGCGTGTCACCGCTGCCGTCGCGCAGCATCGGGAAGGTGAGCCGGTACTCGTCGATGAACTTGCGCGCGTCGTCGTCCACGTCCTGAACGTCGACGCCGAGCACCACGGCGTCCTGGTTGGCGATGCGCTCGTGCCAGCGCTGGAGCAGGGGGGACTCCTCGCGGCAGGGGTCGCACCAGGAGGCCCAGAAGTTCAGGACGACCACCTGGCCGCGGTAGTCGGCGAGCGTCTGCCTGGCGCCGCCTTCGAGCGCGGGCAGCTCCACCGCCGGCGCCGCCTCGCGCTCACCGGCCCGGAGGGCGTCGTCGATGCCGCGGTCGGGCTGGGTGCTGGCAAGCCCGTACGCGAGCAGCGCAACGAGCGCCACCACGGCGGACAGAACAGCGATCGGAATGGGGGCGAGCAGCCTCCTCATGACCCGGCCCGAAGACTAGATGTCGGCCGCCGCCGCGCCAGTAGAATCGCCCCGCGCGGCCAGAACGGCCGCCACGCGGACGTAGCTCAGTTGGTAGAGCGTCGGCTTCCCAAGCCGAAGGTCGCGGGTTCGACCCCCGTCGTCCGCTTTAGACAGAAGTCCAGCAAATACCATCATTTCCCCGCGACCACCGACTCCATTTGGAGCCTGTCGCAGTGGGCGGGGTACCGCGAATGGGTACCACATGGGTGCTCCGGGGCGGTCGGCGAGGCGGATCGCGCCCCCTCCGGTCCTACTGGGTCTCGGACAAACCAGTGGCCCTGGTGGCGGCGGCCAGCTGGCCCTCGGGACCAGTCGTGCTCGCGTTCGAGGTCTTGCCACTGGGACTGCGACGACTCGCCAATCCCAGTGGAGAAAACTCAAGCGGTCCGACATTAGGACGATAATGAGTCTGTGGGCTTGCTTTCGCGTCTTACGAATCGCGGCTCGGCACCGCGTGAAATCTCTGTCAAGGCGATCCTTGTTGAAGGTGATGGCAACAGCGTCGAAGTCGTCGGTGAATCGCACTACCTCGCGGCGCTCAAGGCGATCACTGGGCGGCGAGGAATGGAGCGCGTTCGCCATCCGGTGACCGCGGCCCTCGTAAGGGAGCCCGAGAACCCGCACGACGAGCAGGCCATCGCAGTTTGGATCAGCGGCGAACGCGTCGGGTACCTCAGCCGCTCCGACGCGCGCGAGTATCAGGAGGTTCTTCTCGTCCTCGGGAGCCAACGGAAGGTTCTCGCCTGCAATGCGGAGATTTGCGGTCGCGAGGACACCCCAAATCTAGGCGTTTGGCTTGATCTCCCCGAGCCTGACGTCGTCTTGATGGAGATCTCGTAAAAGCTGTCAGGACGACGACGCCAGCCCGACGAATGACGGCATGCGGCTACGCGTAGACCCGTGGGATCCTGAGTACGGCGCGTCCGTCGAGCTCGTAGAAGACCTCGAGCCGGCTGCTGGCCTGGATCTCGTCGTCGAAGAGGCAGGGGAATGGAAGCCGATACCTGCTCCTCGGCATGAGCGAGTGCCCTGCTGTGCATTCATCGACGGCGTGCGACGGATCGACGCGAGCCTGTTCGCGGCGGAGGACGACATCCAGGCCCCGGGCCTCGCCGGGTCGTGGGCCGTCGGCTGCGCCTGGTCGACGAAGCCGCCGGCGATCGGCGAAGTCGAGGTCGGGCGCTCGGTCGTGGTCGGCGGCGGTCTCGTGCCGGACCCGCTCGTGGTGCAGGCCGGCGCGCACTCAATGCTTTTCGAGCCGAGTTCGGTCGCGGGGAAGGGCCCGCTCGACCCGCTGCGCGGGCTGCAGAACGCAATGCGCGACGCTGAGGCACGCATGGCGAAGGCGGCCCTGCACTCTGGCAGTGCCGAGCTGGTCGTCGCCGACGGACCACTCGGCTACTCAATGCCCGGCTGCCTCGTCGGGATGGCAAAGCGTCAGAGCCGTGCATACCTCGATGCGTTGCGAGCCCGTGTCCTGTCACAGCTCCGTGCCGGCGAGCGCTCTCCAATCTTCAAGCTCGGCGATCAGCGGCTGCAGCGCTACTCGTGGTATCTCCGGCTAGCCGACGGCCGCGCGATTGACGGCACGATGGCGGGTGTCGTACGCCTGGAAGTCGATGCTTCTCCAGGCCTTGCGGCGGCACAGGACCTGGCCGAGCTTGCCGGTGGCGTCCTACCGGCCTTTGCGAGCCGCCCGGGCCACGACCCGCGTGCGCCACAGAACCTCTACCCGGTAGGCGCGCTCGAGAGCCATCTCCGCCATCGCCTGGGCGACGCGCTGCTCGTGCGCCGCGCCATTGAAGTGCGACTCCTTGAGGAGGTCTCGGTTGCCTGACGACATGCAGGACTCTGCAGCAAGCCTCGATGGTGGTGCAGCCGACGCGCCCTCCGCCGGTGCCGAGGTCGGGAAGGTCCTGGGGACGCAGGATGCGACGCCGCTCGACTTCTGGGTCGCCATCAATGAGACGAACTTTCTGCAGCTCGACGACGTCGTCGCCGTCCGTACCGAGGTCCCCGGCGCCGACCGGCTGCGGATATCGGGCGTCGTCGACATGGTGCGCGCCCGCCACGAGGGTGCGCGCTTCGACAGCGACGTCTTCCTCGCAGATCAGGGGCTGCTGCCCGTCGAAACAGCGCGCGCCGCGCATGTTGTCAGCACGCGGTTTGAGCCAGAGTTGTACGTGCCGCCGCGGCCGGGCGATGCCGTCTTCCGCGTTGCTGGGGTCGATCGCGATGAGGCCCTGTACTTCGACACGATGGAGCAGCGCCTTATCGCCGGTGTCGCTCGCGACGGCGAACCCATCTACATCGACGTCGCTTTCCTCGACGGCCGCCGGGGTGCGCACGTGAACATCTCAGGCGTCTCAGGCATCGCGACGAAGACGACCTACGCGAGCTTCCTCCTCTACTCACTTTTCCACACCCCGGTGCTGGGCGCCGAGCGTGCCAACACCAAGGCCCTAATTTTCAACGTGAAGGGCGAAGATCTCCTCTTCCTTGACAAGCCCAACGCCCGACTCGCCATCGAGGAGCACGAGGTCTACGGTCGGCTCGGTCTTCCCGTAGGCCCGTTCGAGTCCGTTGGGCTCTGGGCGCCCGTCAAGCGGGGGACCGATGTCGCCGTGCCGGATACGGGCAGCCGCCAGCGCGGTGTCACGTCGTACTTCTGGTCCGTGCTCGACGTGGTCCGTGACGGCCTCCTGCGGTTCATGTTCGCCGAAGAGGGCGACGAGCGCAGCCAGATCGCTGACCTGGTCGTACGCGTCGAGGCGATGCTCGACCGCCATCACAAGCCGATTCCCGACTTCCCCGGCTCGGTCGTCCTGCCCGACCCCTTGGACAATGACATCACGATCCACTCTTTCGACGAACTCTGCGACCTGATCCGCGTGCACCTCGAGTTCGACGGCCCGGGCTCCTGGCGCGGCCCCATCGCCACCGGGACGGTTCAGGCCTTTCTGCGCCGGCTTGACGGCGCCCGCTTCCACTGTGGCCACCTGATACGCGGGCGGGATGCGGCCGACATCGAGCAGCACCGCATCGACTGGGGCGCGAATCAGGTCTCCGTGATCGACATCCACAACCTCCACGACCGCGCCAAGCGCTTCGTCGTCGGCGTCGTCGTCAAGAAGCTGTTCCAAGCCAAGGAGAGCAGCGGTCAGGCGCGACCGCTCGTATTCCTCGTCCTCGACGAGCTCAACAAGTACGCGCCGCGCGAGGGCTGGAGCCCGATCAAGGAGGTGCTGCTCGACATCTCCGAGCGCGGGCGCAGCCTCGGCCTCATCCTGGTCGGCGCGCAGCAGACGGCGTCAGAGGTCGAGCGCCGCATTGTGTCCAACTCCGCGATTCGCGTGGTCGGGCGGCTCGATGTCGCCGAGGCCGAGCGCGCCGAGTACGGCTTCCTCAGTGCGCCGGCGCGCCAGCGCGCCGCGATCCTAAAGCCAGGCTCTATGCTCCTGCAGCAGCCGCAGATTCCGCTCCCGCTGCAGATCCGTTTCCCGTTCCCGTCCTGGGCGACACGCGTCAGTGAGGTGGCGGCAGAGGCCGGTGCCGACCCGTTCGCGAGGTTCGACGCGTGAAGGTTCTCCACACGGGCGACTGGCACGTTGGCCGCACGCTCCACCGGCGCCAGCGCCTAGATGAGGCCAAGTCGGTCCTCGCCGAGCTGGTCGAGACGGCGCGCCGCGAGGAGGTCGACCTCGTGCTGGTCTGCGGCGATGTCTTCGAGCAGTACGCCCCATCGGCCGAGGCCGAGCGAATCGTCTACGACGCTCTGCTTGCGCTACGGGGGACCGGCGCCGAGGTGATTGTCGTCCCCGGCAACCACGACAATGCCCGCCGCTTCGGGGCGGTCGAACGGCTATTCGGCGCCGCCGGGGTACACGTGGTTTCAGACGTGCGCCGTCCCGACAGCGGCGGCGTCGTCACGGTGACGGCCCGCGACGGCTCAAAGGCTCACGTCGCGTGCCTGCCGTGGGTCGCCGAACGTTTGTTGTACAGCGCGGCGGACCTGATGGGAGCGCAGGAGGAGCCGGTCCAGGAGTACGCCGAGGAGCTGCCTCGCATCCTGCGTGCCCTGTGCGACGGACTCGATCCTGCCGGCGTGACGCTTCTGGCCGGCCATCTGTTCGTGTCGGGAGCGCGTTTGGGCGGCGGTGAGCGCGACCTTACGATCGGCCAAATTTTCGCCGTGAACCCGGCGGCGCTGCCAACGACCGTGCAGTACATCGCGCTCGGTCACGTTCACCGGCCCCAGGGGGTCCCCGGCGCCGCGACGCCGGCGCGCTACGCCGGGTCGCTCCTCCAGCTCGATTTCGGCGAGGCGGGCGAGAGCAAGTCCGTAACAATCGTGGAGGTTGAACCCGGCACGCCGGCGCGTCCTCGTGCGGTCAAGCTGACTGCTGGCCGCCGGTTGCTCGACGTCCGCGGCACGCTCGACCAGCTCCGCGAGCAAGAGGATGACTATGACGACGCCTTCTTACGCGTAACGCTGGAATGCGACGGCCCGCAGCCGGGGCTCGCAGACGAGGTGCGAGCGATCCTGCCGTCGGCTGTTGAGGTGCGGCTCGAGTACGAGCGCGAGGACCCCGAGCAGCGGGCGGCCGAGCTCCGACGGCTCTCGCCACGCGATCTCTTCGACCGCTACTACCGCGAGCGCCATGGCGCCGAGCCAGATCCCGCGGTCATGAAGTTGTTCGACGACCTGCACGAGGAAGTGATCGGTGCGCCCGCGTAGGCTCGAGGTAGAGGGCTTCACGGCATTTCGCGAGCGCCAGCCGGTCGATTTCATCCCGCTCAGCCTGTTCGCGATCACCGGTCCCACCGGGTCCGGGAAGACGAGCCTTCTGGACGCAATGGGCTTCGCGCTCTACGGCCAGGTCGCACGGATCGGACGTCATGGACTCGGCGAGCTCGTTAGTCACGGTAAGGCCGAGGCGCGCATCCTGCTCGAGTTCTCGGTCGACGGCTCGACCTACCGCCTGAGCCGCAGGCTGCCGCGCAGCGGCGCCCAGCAGGGCAAGCTAGAGCGGCTGGAGGGAGACACCTGGGTCGACGCGGTCGAACGCAGCGGCGTCAAGGCGCTCAATGCGACCGTCGAAGAGCTCGTCAAGCTCGACTTCGAGAGTTTCTGCAAGGCGGTTGTGCTGCCGCAGGGCGAGTTCGCGAAGTTCCTAAAGGGCGAGCCCGCCGACCGTCGGCGGACGCTTGTAGCGTTGCTCGGCCTCGGCCACTACGACCGCATGGCAGGGCTCGCGCGGCAACGCGCCAGCGAGCTGAAGATTCGTGGCGAGCAAACGCGTCGGATCCTCGCCGACCAGTTCGCTGACGCCACAGAAGAGGCGCTGGACGAGGCAAACACAGCGCTCGGTGCCACCGCGGCGGGCGCAGCCGCCGCCCGCAAGGCTCTTGTCGCCGCCCATGAACTGGATTCGCGGCGCTCGGCGGCGGCGACTCGTGTGCTTCGCGCGACGGATCTTGCCGCGCAGTGCGAGGCGCTGGCTAAGGAGCTGCGCGCCGAGCGGTCGGCGTGCGTGCAGGCCGAGATCGACCGGCGGGATGCTGCGGTCGAGCGAAAGGCTGCACTTGCGGCCGTGGCGACCGCCGGCGAGGAACTTGCCGCTACTACCGCCGCGGTCGAGAAGCTCACTGAGCGGGCCGGCAGTCGCGAGGAACTGAGCCGGTTGCGCGACGCGAGCGAGAGGCTCGTCGAGCTCGAGCGCCGCGTGACCGAGAGCGAAGGGGCGCTCGGCGAACTCGCTACGCGCGAGACCGAGGCGACGTCTGAGCTCACCGCCGCTCAGGAGCAAGTCGAGCGGACGGCCGCAGCGGTCACCGGCGCCGCCACCGCCGAGACCGGTGCTAGGACGCAGCGCGACGCGGCGAAGGCCGCCCACGAGGAGGCGCTGCGCGTCCTCGCAGCCGTGCGCACCGCGGAAGAGCGCGCCGAGCAGGCCGGGGTCGCGCTGGCCGAGTCGCAACCGACAGCCGAGGAGGCTGCACGCGCAGCTGAACGCGCGTCCGCAGGGGTTGAGGCAGCAGAGCAGGCGCACGAGCAGCTGCGGCGTGAGCACACGGTCGCGGTACTCGTCGCGGATCTCGGCCCTGGCGACCCATGCCCCGTCTGCGAGCGCCAGCTCCAGGAGCGCCCGGCGGTCGACGCCGACGCAGGCGCGCGCCTTGCGGAGGCGGAGCGGGCCCTTGCGACCTGCAGGACCGGGGCGAAGGCGGCGGCGAGCGCTGCCGCCGAGGCCCGCGCCGATGTCACTGGACTCGAGCGGCGGGTGTCTGAGTGCGAGGTCGGCCTGAACGAGGCGCTGGGCGGGGCACGCAACGCCGACGCGGTCGCGGCGGCGCTAGCGTCGACGACGGAGAGGGTCGCTGTCGTAGAAACTGCGCTGGGCGAGGCAGAGTCGGCGCATAGTGCCGCGGACGAGGCCCTCGCGGCAACGCGCGAGGAGGTCGCGCGCGTGTCGCGGCGGGTGGACGCAATGGCGGTCGAGCGTCAGGCACTCGAGGACGCCGCGAAACTCGCGGTCGCCGACCGCGATGCCGCTCGCGAGCTCCTCCGGGGTCGGTTCGGCGATGAGATCCCGCCGGACGCCAACGCACGGCTAGCCGCTGAGTACGAGAAGGCGGTCCAGGCCGAGGCGGCCGTGACTGGCGTCCGTGAGCAGGAGACCGCCGCCCGCGACAGGCTCGCCGCGGCTGACGAGCGACTCGGGAAGGCGACCGAGGCCACAGCCGAGATCGACCTCCGACTCCAGCAACTGCGCGGCCGTGCAGAGACCGCGGCAGGGGTTGCCTCGGAGCTCACGGACGAACCGGTCGCCCCCGCGCTGCCGGAGGCGGCCCCCGGACGTGACGCGCGCGCTGAGGATCTCGCCGCATGGTGCGACGAGGCCGCGCGCCGGCTCGGCGACGTGGGCGACGCCGCGACGCGCGACGCCGCTGGTGCCGAGGCTGACCTCGCAATTTTGGCGGAGGGCGTTGGGATAGAGGCCGTCGCTGAGGCGGTGCTGGCGGCGGTCGAGCAGCACGAGCGCGACGCGGGGGCCGCGCAGGTGCGCAGCGAGGAAGCCGTGAAGATGCTCGAGCGGCGTGTAAGCCAGCGCGAGGGGCTCGAGGGCGGGATCGCCGCCGACGAGCAGCGCGTAGTTGTACTCGAGGTTCTCGCTACCGAGCTGCGCGCCGATCACTTCGTGGACTTCGTGATCCAGGAGACATTGGACGTGCTCGCCGTTCGCGCATCCGAGGAACTCTTGCGGATTACCGACCGGCGCTACAGCCTGCTCTCGCGCGACGGCCACTTTGAGGTGGTGGACCACGTCAACGCCGACGAAACACGCTCGGTGAAGACGCTGTCGGGCGGCGAGACGTTCATGGCATCGCTGAGCCTCGCGCTCGCGCTCTCGAAACACGTCACCGAGCTCGCTGGCGAAGGCCTCGGGGCGCGATTGGAGGCGGTCTTCATCGACGAGGGCTTCGGCTCGCTCGATTCCGAGACGCTCGAGGAGGTAATCGACGCGCTCGAGCGCCTGCGCGAGGACGACTTGCTCGTCGGCGTCATCAGCCACGTGGCGGCCCTCGCCGAGCGGATCAACGAGGGACTCGAGGTGCGCAAGGAGGGGACTCACAGCGTGGTGGTGCAGTCGCCGTGACCGAGCGGGCCATGGAATCAGCTCACTCGCGCGAGCGCGCGGCCGCCGTCGACCGCTCGGTCAGGGAGCGAGGTCGGCGCAATAGCCACGTCGGCCGGGAGTGCTCAGGAGACCCGCCATCGTCGCCGATAGAAGCTTGTGGACAGGAAGGCCTGCGTAATGACCGGCCCACGCGTCATTCTCACGAGGTCGTCGAGGGCCGATCCCCACACCACTCGAAGGCACGGGTTGCAGCTGTCGTCCGTCGTGGTCGGGGAGATAAGCCGCAGACCCTATTCAGCCCGTGACCAACCGGCAGACTCTCGAACTGGCGTCAGCGGTGGCTCGCTATCACGCCGGCTGCCTTCGCGTGATCGGCGCCCAGAATGTGGCCCAAACCGATGTCCGAACCGCCCGCAAAGCCGCCTTCCCGTGCGATATCGGACAGCTGATCGATCGCGATGAACTCTTGCATCACCGCAAGATGGCCATCCCCGCTCCGGTGGCACCTGACCCAAGCAACAAGGCTGAGCACGAGCACTACCGCGAGCAACTTGTGGTTTGGGACCGTCTGCGCGAACTCGCCCTCAAGGCTGCCGTCGAAGCGCACCAACGAGAGGTGATCTACGCCGGACCACTCCTGCACGGGGCGCTTTTCAAGAAGAACACCTCGAGCTGCGAGCCCGTGCTAGCCCCGCTCTTCCTGCAGACTGTCACCGTCGCCAGTCAGTCAGACGGTTCGGTTTCCATCTCGGCCACCGATGAGCCACCACGGTTCAACACCTCGGTTTGGTCCAACGCGTTCTCGAAGACCGATGCCGACCAGATCGTCACGCTCGGGATCAACGCACAGGCTGAGCTCTCGGACGGCTGGGATGATGAACGGGTCGAAGAGCTCTTGCGAGGGCTTCACGGGGTGTTTCCTGGCCTGAAGGTCAGAGCCTTGGAGGACAGGCTTGAACCGTGGCCTCAGCGCGTGACGCCGGCACAGGCCACGAAGCTGCAGCCTCATCTCCAGCTGCATTCTGGCGCTGCTCTTTACTTGGCCAACAAGTCCTCGCCGTACCTTCTGGCTGATCTTGATCGCATGGCCGCGCATCCCGACGGCTTTGTCCGCGACGATCGCCCGCTCTCCGTGCTTCTACGTCCTCCGGACGAGGAAATCCGCCCCGAGCTTGAGCAGCTCGACATCCACGAGGTTGTCTTCCCTTTCCCCTCGAACGGTCCGCAACGGCGTGTCGTTGATGCCGTCGAGAAGAACCGCATTGTTGTGGTTCAGGGTCCACCCGGCAACGGCAAGAGCCTCACCATTGCGAATCTGGCCGCCCATCTTGTGTCGGAGGGCAAGAGCGTGCTCGTATGCAGCCATAAAGAGCAGGCGCTAACCGTGGTGCGGGACAAGCTCGACGAGATCGAGCTCCGATTCCTCTACGCGTCGATGGTTGGAACCAGCGCAAACACGAAGAGGGAACTCCAAGGCCAGATCCAGGACGTCAAGGGCTTTTTCGCAAAGGTCAACCAGCACACCCTGCGTAAGCAGCTCGCCGCGGTCGAAGAACGACGGCGTATGAACGGCGAGCACTACCAGGAGCTCAGAGATGACTTCAACAACCGCGCCGAGGGCGAACAGGCTGAGGCGGAGCGGTTGCTCCTCTCGATCGAGAGCATCGACCTGCTGCCCGCCGATGATCCGGAGGTGCCGGTACCTGACCGCGATCGCGTGGCGCAGGATCTATCACGCCTGGGTCAGCTTGCCCGTGAGCACCGTCAAGTCTGGGCCGGCCTTTGCGCGTCGCCAATCGCGGCTGAAACGTCTACCGGCGGCCGACAACAGGCGCTGATGAGCTTCTTGAGCCTCCAGCTAGCTCGGCTCGATGCAGCTACCGATCCGTTCGTTCAAGACCTTGTGCGGCAATGGCAGCCCATTGCGGACGAGCGACCATCCGAGGTCGACATCGCAGTCGCCACCGTGGAGGAGATCCGGGACATCCTGCGCGCCCCGGTCGCCGCGATCCGCGACGACCCTGAACCCGAGCGGGTTCGGGCGTTCGTGCACGAACTGGCGGCGGATACCGACCTCCGAGACCAGGCCAGCCAGGCCGTCGAGGAGATAGCGGGGGCATTCGACAACGCGCGTCAACTGCAACATGACCGCAATGCAGTGAAGGCCGACATCGCCCGGCGCCATCAAGTAGCCCAGCAGCACGCGTTACTGAAGAGCTTCCTCAAAAAAAAGGCTGCGCGCAAATGGCTCGACGAGCATGCACCTGGCGCGGCCGGCCTGAATGCGGACCAGCTCGGTCGATGGGCCCGCTTTTGGGACGCCTGGGAACGGCTACGCGGCGAGGGGGGCGCACTTGGGGGTGAGCTGAAGCTCGCTCTTCAGACCGAGTACGACCCCACGCAGGTCACTGGTTATCTCAGTCGTGTGCGACGGGCCTTGGCAGTCGCAAATGCAATCGAGTCAGCGCGCGCGGCCGCCCGGGAGAAGACTCGCCTCCGCCTCCCGCTCGAGGCACTCACAACGGAACTGAGTGAAGACCTAGTCGAGGAGCACACCCAACGTTGGCAGGCCGCCTTAGCGGCGCTGGGCGCTGATCGCAGCGGCAACGAACAGATCCGCGCAAATGAGGCCTTGGCGTTCCTGGTGGAGCGCCTACAGGAGCTTGACTCCGCTGTAGACGAAGGGCGCTACGACGACGCTCGACCGCTACTCCAGGCCTTGACAGACGAGCTTGCGGCCATGCCAGCACTTGCGGAGCGTGCGCAGGTGCTGGAAGGTCCCGCGGGCTCCTTGACTCGGACACTCGCCGCCATCGAGCACGCGGCCGTTGACGGGCGGCCGGGGCCAGGCTTCCTTGAGGATCTGGCCGCTGCGCTCGCCGCCCAACCGACTGTGCATCGTCTGCAAGCGATCGCCGCTGAAGACACGACGCGTGCCCTCGCTGAAGCGCTCAAGTCCTTGCGCGAGAAGATCCTCGCCGACGCAAGGCAGGTGCTCTCTCTTCGGATTCAGCAGCGGATCTACGAAGGCTTCCTCCGCCCGAAGTTCACCGCGAGTTTGGAGCGTTTCCGAAAGGCCATTGGCACATCTGCCAAGCGCTTCGACCGACTTGAGGAGCTCAAGAACTCCCCCCAGTTCGACGTCGACGTCCTCACAGAGGTATTCCCGTGCTGGATCATGCGCCCCGAGGACGCATGCCGCATGTTCCCGCTGCGCCACGACATTTTCGACGTCGTGATCTTCGATGAGGCATCGCAATGCAACCCGGACCAGACACTGCCGATCTTTGCTCGAGCCAAGTGCACGGTGGTCTTCGGCGATGACAACCAGCTCTCGAATGAGGACCTCAAGCGCTCCCTCGCTGGGAACGCCAACAAGGCTTTGCTAACGCAGTCGAAGCTGGTCGACCTCGACCCCGCGGGGCTGTTCGACCAGACCGAGAACAGCCTCCTCGGGCTCGCCTCGACTCGCGATCAGGCGCCGATCGTCCTCAGCGAACACTTCCGATGTCGGCCGGAGCTAGTTGCCTTCTCGAACACCCGTTTCTATGCCGACGGTCTGAGAGTGATGCGCGACGCCGAGGATGACAGAGGCCTCGGGCCGGCGATCCTCATCCATGAGCTCGAGGAGGTCCCGCCGATCGGGAAGGGCAAGGTCAACGCCTACGAGGCTGAGTACCTGGTTGACGAACTCGTACGGATACTCGACGATGAGCGTTACCTTGGTCTCAGCATCGGCGTGCTGTCACTTTTCCGGGAGCAGATCGAGCACATCGAGGGGCTCGTAGAGCGGCGCGTGGCACAGCCCGTGCGGGAGCAACGCCGACTCATCTGCTCAACGGTCGATGGGTTCCAAGGCGACGAACGCGACGTGATCCTCTACTCCTGGCGGTACTCAACGACACAGAGCCCCTCGATCCTGGCGTTCACGAATGGCAGGACGGGTGACCAACGCGTGAATGTTGCCTTGACCCGCGCGCGCCACCAGGCAATCCATTTCGTGTCCGCTCCCGTCGAGCGCTTTCCCCCGAGTGGCAACTCAGGCCAGTTCTTGCGTCACGCGCTAGAGCCCGACCGCCTAGTGCGTGTCATCGAACAACGGGCTCATCGCGAGCCGCTCACCGTGGCACGCCGCCGAGCCGCTCAGGCTCTCATCGCCGCCAACCTGCGAGCCGTCGAGCAGTTTGTGGCGTGCGGCGTCGGTGTGGACCTCGTCGTCCACGATCCCGAAAGCTGGGCCCGCGCTGCCATCTTCATCGACGGAGAAATCGATACCGCTCCACCTCCAACTGCTGATCGTCGCGTCGACGCCCAAGGTCTCCTAGAACGGGCTGGGTGGACGGTGGAGCGCATCCTCGCGGACGAAGCGCTCGGTGACCCGGCGCGACTGATCTCGCGCGTGCGCGATGCGCTCGCGCGCTGCGGGCCGCGCGAGAAGCCGGCGGTCGATGCCAAGCGGCATCACACCTGGAGGGCTGGCTCTGATCCTGGTCGAGGACCGGCACCGACCCAGATTGCCGCTGTCGGATCCGTGGGCATCGCCCCAGAGGACCTACAGACCTATCACTGGTCTGCCCCGAGCGTGGAGTCTCGTCTCGCCTCGGGCGAGGATGTCTTCCAGTCGGACTTCGAACGGGACCTCTACGACCGCCTTGCCCAGAATGAAAACTTGCGGGTCGTCCCACAATGGCCCTCCCGCGGCAAGTTCATTGACTTGGTTCTCACAGACCAGGCTGGCCGACGCCTCGCCGTCGAGGCCGACGGTGAACAGCACCATCAGACGGTCGACGGCGAGCTCATCCCTGAAGACATCTACCGCCAACAACTCCTCGAGGAAGTCGGCTGGATCTTCCACCGCGTGCGGTTCACAGAGTTCTGTCGTGATCCCGACACCCAGATCGACGCGGTCCTCCGGCACCTCGCAAGCCTGACCCCGAACGAGCAGCTTGCCGCCGACGTCTGGGGCGTGGACGCCCCGTCGCTCCTCGAGCTAGAGGCGGTCGTCGAGCCCGGCGAGGCCATGCAGTCCTCCCATCAGACCGCGGACGCACACCAGACCGTGGCGACCACCGTGCCGGCGGCTGAGGCAATCGAGGTAAGCGCCCGGTCGGTGCTGCTCGACGATGAGCGTCCCGAAGCCACACTGAATCCGACGCCTGCGCCTGCGGAAGACGAGTCCATCGGTCACCTGCGCCTGCCGATCGAGCCGGCTCCTGACGATGGGCCAGGCGGCGCGGGCCCGGCTGCACGGATCCGCACGAGCAGCCTCAAGTCACTCGATCCGGAGGGCTACGCAGGCGCGGATCTAGACGAAGTGCCCCTAGGCCTCGTGCCCCATCAGATTGCCCTTCTTGTGTTGGAGCGCCGCGGCGTTTCAGACTCCGCTCTCGCGGAGGCGTACACCGAGCGGTTCGGAGTGACCGTGCCGCGTAACCGCCATCGTCTCCTTGGCAGCTTCGCGTGGTCCGCCGCCGGCCGTCGATTCATCACGAAGGCCGACGACCTGTGGGTTCCCGGGGAGGAGTCGCATCCCATCGAGCAGGTGGGTACGTGGACGATGGAGGAGATCGAGGGGCTAGTACGCGAACTCGTGGCCGGCGGCGCGGACAAGGATGAGCTCTTCGAGCTGGTGATCGAGGTCATTTGGGACTCCGACAGCCGAGTGGCACGTCCTGTTGCGAAGGCCATTGGATCTGCCATTTACCGCGTCGTGGGTCGACGTTAGGCCGCCGGGGTCATTCCACGCCGTTCGGGGCCGCCGGCAAGTCGCGGGTTCGACCCCCGTCGTCCGCTTCGCTTCCCAAGCAAAAACTCGCCCCGCGGAGCGACAGTCGAGCATCCCTAGGGAAGCGATGGGGACGCCTGAATCCGCTGGAAGCCGCTCGGGACCGCTGGCGGTCAGCGGTCGATGGTGGACATGTTCGCCTCCTCGTGGCGCTCGCCGCTGGCCGGGGTGAGATCGTCGAGGCGTCGGATCTGTTCGGCGCTCAGCTCGATGCCGTCCGCAGCCGTGTTCTCCTCGACCCGGGAAACTCGCTTGGTACCGGGGATCGGGGCGATGTCGTCGCCCTGGGCGAGCAGCCACGCCAACGCAACCTGCGCCGGTGAGGCATCGACCTCGGACGCGACGGCCTCGACATCGTCCACGATGCGGAGGTTCTTCTCGAAGTTGCCCTCGGTGAAGCGCGGGTTGGTCTTCCGCCAGTCGTCGTCGCTCAGCTCCTCGGAGGAGCGGATCGTCCCGGTGAGGAAGCCGTGCCCGAGCGGCGAGTAGGGCACGAAGCCGATGCCCAGCTCGCGCAGCAGCGGCAGCAGATCAGCCTCCGGGTCACGGGTCCACAGGGAGTACTCGGTCTGAAGCGCGGCGATCGGGTGCACAGCGTGGGCGCGGCGGATCGTCTCGGGTCCGGCCTCGGACAGGCCGATGTGTAGGACCTTTCCCTCGGCCACCAGCTCGGCCATGGCGCCGACGGTGTCCTCGATGGGCGTGTTCGGGTCGACCCGGTGCTGGTAGTAGAGGTCGAGGCGGTCGGTACCCAGCCGCTTCAGGGAACCCTCGACCGCCGTCCGGATGTTCGCCGGCGTGCTGTCGAGAGCTCCTGGGCCACCGCCGGCGTGCGAGACCAGGCCGAACTTCGTCGCCACCACCACGTCGTCGCGACGCCCCTCGAGGGCGCGGCCGACGAGTTCCTCGTTCGCGTAGGGGCCGTAGATCTCGGCGGTGTCGATGTGGGTGACGCCCAACTCGAGCGCCCGCTGGATCGTGCGGATCGACTCGCGCTCGCTGCTGCTCGGATCGAGGTAATAGCCGGACATCGCCATCGTGCCGAGTCCGATGCGCGAGACATCAAGTCCGCCTAGCGAAACGTGCTTCATCAGGGAGCCTCCGGCCTTCGTGGAAGTCATGGCTGTCAGCAAAGCGCGGATCTCGCGAAGGTGGGAGTCCCTGTTGAGAGAGGTACTGTCAGGGTCCCCCAGCCGCGGACAACTGGGTCTACGCTGCGTCTCGTGGACACGAAGCAGGACATCCGCGAGTTCCTCACCTCCCGCCGCGCCCGTATCACGCCCGAGCAGGCGGGGTTGGCCTCCTACGGCAGTCGGCGCGTTCCCGGACTTCGCCGCGAAGAGGTCGCCGTCCTGGCCGGCGTCAGCGTTCCGTACTACACCCGCCTGGAGCGCGGAGACATGAGCGGGGCCTCCGAGAGCGTGCTGGAGGCACTGGCTAGAGCGCTCCAGCTCGACGACGCCGAGCACGCCCACCTCTTCGACCTCGCCCGCGCCGCACACCCCACGCCAGCGCGGCCTCGTCGGCGCCAGACCAAGGAGCGCGTCCGGCCCGAGGTCCAGTGGACCCTCGACGCGATCACCGGCGCCGCCGCATTCGTGGGCAACGAGCGCCTCGACATCCTTGCCGCCAACCAGCTTGGACTCGCGCTGTTCTCCGAGCTGTACGCCACGCCCGCGCGGCCGGTCAACACCGCCCGGTTTGTCTTCCTCGACCCGCGAGCACAGGCGTCCTACGGCGACTGGGACCGCGTCGCCACCGAATCCGTCGCCATCCTGCGCTCTGCCGCCGGCCGCGACCCGTACAACCGCGACCTCTCAGACCTCGTCGGCGAGCTCGCAACACAGAGCGAGGCGTTCCGCGCCCGCTGGGCCGCCCACAACGTCCGCTTCCACAACACCGGCGTCAAGCACTTCAATCATCCCGTCGTCGGCGAGCTCCACCTGACCTTCAACCGGCTGGACCTCGCCGCAGACCCCGGGCTGACGATCTTCACCTACACCGCCGAGCCGGGCTCGCGCTCAGAGGAGGCGCTGAAGCTCCTCGGCAGCTGGGCGGCCACGGCCGACCACGAGTCGGCGCGGGCGACCAACCAGAGCTGAGGCAGCGCGCGACACGCAGTAGCCCTGAACCCGTCCGCTCGGGGCGCCCCTGTTTTCCATGCGTTGCGCGAGCCACCGCTTGCACCCTTTCGCCGAAATACCGGAAGGCGGCCTTGACGCTTCCGCTTCACCGGAGACCCGCCGGATGCGGGGGACTGTGGTCAGGCGGCGAGTGCCGGGGTCACACGACGACGACGTGCTTGACCTCCGCCATGTAGCGCCCGGCGGCGGCGGAGGCCTCGTCCGGAGTGCTCCCGCTCTGGCGAGCGTCCATGTACGCCGCGTACCAGTCCCACCAGTCGTGCCGGGGGGCCACCGCCTCGAACGAGCCGTGATGTTCGGCCGTCTCGTGCAGCAGATCTGCCAGGGAGGCGACTTCCATGGTCAGTCCTCCCATTCCCGGCCGGGTAGCCGCGTCGTGACCTCTTGGAGTAGCCAGCCGTTGCCATCCGGATCGCTGAACGATGCGTACGCGAAATACGAGCGCCCTGGCACCGACTCGAGGCCCGGGGGCCGCTGCTCGTACACCTCGCTGACGTCCACGCCACGGCCGATGAGATCGTCCCGGGCGGAGTCGATGTCCTCCACGACCAGCTCCAAACGCTGAACGGAGCCAGGCTCGCATGTGGTGATGCCCTTGCCGAAGTGGATCGAGCACTGCGACCGGGGCGGCGTGAACTGCACCCCCCGGAAGTGGTCGCCGGCGGTCAGGTCGGCGTCCAGCCGCCATCCAAGGCTCTGGTAGAAGCTCTTTGCCCGCTCGACATCGGAGACAGGCAACGTCACGACCTCGAGCTTCATGTCGATCGTCCCCACTTCCGGGACCTCCGTCGAACCACCGGGGCGCGCGCCGGTGCTGCTCATGCTGACCTCCATCGGTCGGGAACGCCCTAACAGGGCGACGCCGGGCTCACCAACCCGCGCAGCGCGCGCCAACGCGGCCAGAACGTCGACGCTGCGGAGCCTGGGCTGCGGAAATAAGTACGAGCCCGCCTTCCTGCTCGCCCCCTCGGTCGATCTCGACCGAGGACGCTTCCCTTGGGGTGGAACCCACTCTCCTCGCGTCCGGGGGCGAAAGTCAAGGATGTGCTGGCGTCCCTCGTCTGACGTTGATCGCTGAGTGCGTCGAGCAGCGAAACTGCCGTCTCACCGACGCACCGAGCTTCTCCTTTCCATGCACAGCGGGAGCCCGCGGGTCGCTCCCGCTTTCGTCCAAAGCAGTACTGCTGCCGTAGGCAACGTCTACGGTGCAGCCGCCGCAGGGCGCAGGGAGGCCCCGTCCCCTCCGGTATACCGAGCGTCGTCGAGGCCCTCGGGCACCGAGAAGAGGGCGTGCAGGCCGTCCTGCTCGCAGGCGCCGAACAGGACCGCGATCGATGACACGAAGATCAGCGGACCGCCGATGACGCCCAGCATCGCGAGCCGTGGCGGCATCAATCCAGTGCGGTACATCAGCCAGCCGAGCAGGATGCCGTTGACGCCGACGCAGAATCCCGGCCCGAGCAGGAACGTCCAGTCGTGGGTCGCGACAAGGGTCTGCCCTGCGATGTCGAGCGAGGTTCCTTCCGCGCCGATGGACGCGGCCAGGTCGTCGCGCAGGGTGACGACGGAGAGCAGGCTGATCGCGCCGACCCCGATGATCGTCGCCTCGATTGTGCGCGAGGCGACGTAGCTAAGCGAGAGGGTTTCGCTGTATCGCCTGAGGATCGGAAACATCACGACCGCCGTGCCGACGTTGCGGATCATCAGGAAGATTTAGAGGGGGCGCCCAGCGTGACGCGGGTGTCGTCGCCGGCACCGAGGATGTAGTCGGTGTCGTTGAGCACCGGGTCGTAGAGAATGAGCGCGGCGGGGATGGACGTGGGAAACGTCAAGGCCATGAGCCAGCCGGCGATTCGAGCCCTTTGGCGCTGTTGTGGTGCCTGCTCAGGCACGGAAATCGACCTGCGGTCTGTACGTCATGAGCAGTGGAATTCCTCTCCGATGGCACGGTGCGTTACCGCCACCAGGTCAGCACTCCCGGAGCCCTCGCCCCCTCGGGCGTACCGGGCTGTCGTCGAGGATCGGGGACGGCTTGAAGCCCTTGACGATGAGGCAGGTGGTGATTGGTGGCCCCACACCCCTCGAGCATCGGCGGGGCTCTTCAAGCGGCGGCCGTGCCGGTGTACGGTCGCCCTACACCCGGCTGGAAGGAGTCCCTGATGGACTCGCCTCGGTTCTCTCGCGAACTACTCGCCTTCCTGATCGGGGTGCCACTCGCTTGGGCGGTGCTCCTGTTGTTCCATCCGACGGGGGAGGGCGAGGCGATCACGTACGCGGACCTGAGTGACAAGCTCACGCCGTGGCTTGTAGTCCACCTCGGGATGCTGGTCTTCATCCCGCTGATGGGTGTCGCGGTCTATCTGCTCCTGCGCGGGGTCGACGGCGCGGCGGCGCAGGTCAGTCGGGTCGCCCTCGTGTTATTCGTGCTGGTGTACGGGGCTTGGGAGGCGCTCGTAGGGATCGGCTCCGGGATTCTGGTCAACGAGATCAACGGGCTCCCAGAGGGCGAGCGGGCGACGGCGGCAGGTCTGGTTGAGGACTACAACGACAACGTTCTCATCCGCGCCTTCGGCGTATTGGGCAGCATCGGCAGCCTTGCCTTCATCACCGCGATGATCGCGGCCGGGGTGGCACTTCGGAGTCACGCTGACGCGCCCGTGTCGGTTCCTATCCTGCTTGGGCTCTCCGGGTTCCTTATCACCGCCCACCCGCCGCCCTACGGCCCGATCGGGCTGGCGCTATTCATCGCCGCAGTGCTGCTCTTTGCGCGAAGCCAGTCGGCAGTCTCGGCACGCGCCCCGCTTGCACACCCGGGTTAGGTGAACCGCCCCGGATCTTGGGTGGCAATTCAGAACCGGCCACTCGCTCTCGCGTTTGCGCGAACGCTCTAGTGACGACCGCCGGGCCGAACGCGCCCTCGCTGCTGCTTCCCATGCCGAGCGAGTGCGCCGCGAGGACGGTGACGCGCGACCCGCCCGATGCTTCCCGCGAGCGCTGGTTTCCGCTGATGGTCCTCGTCCATAGCGGTTCCAACGCCGCTGCTTTCGCCCGAAAGTCCGCTCCTCGGATCGTCAATGCTGAAGCGGATCTGCCTCAACGCGCGGATCTACGCTCGGCTCGCCCTCCGCCGGCACGGACGCTTCCGCCTCCGCCGGGCGCTCGCGTGGGCGCAGCCCGCTCGCGGTGGCGCGCGGGAACGCCGTCTGCCCCCGCTGCGTCTTCGGGACCGGCTTCAGGCCCGGTGCCCGCGTCGCCCGCCGCTTGTAGATGCGGGCCGCGAGATCGCGCAGCGCCAGCATGCCCGGAACCCGCGACTTGCGCAGGAGCGGGATGTGGCGCTCGCGCGCGCCGAACTTGCGCTTGTAGTCGCCGCCGCCGCCCAGGTCGAGCATCGGGACGCCGCGCTCCCTGAAGCGCCGGACCGCGTACCAGAAGACGGCCTCGTTCGGCCGCAGGATCTGGTGGCTGCGCCAGCTCGCGCCACCCCAGAAGTAGGCGAAGTCGTCACGCACCAGGAAGATCGCCGTCGCGATCCGCTCGTCGTCCCTGGTGACCGCCCGGAGCATCAGCAGGTTGCCGCTCGCCTCGAGGCAGCGGATCATCTCGCGTACGCGCTCGACGCCGTAGGGCGGACGCCGCCCCTGCTTCTCGAACACGTCCAGCAGCTGGGCGTAGTACTCGTCGGCGAACTCGACCCCGTGCGCCTCCTCGACCCGCACGCCCTCGCGCCCGGCCTTGCGAATGGCGCGGCGGCAGGCGCTCGTCATGTGGGCGAAGAGATCGTCCTCGGTCAGGGCCAGGTCGAGCTCGAACGTGGGCCAATCGACGAGCCGTGCGCGCAGACCGCCGAGCTCCTCGAAGCTGGCTCTCCGGTCCATCATCTCGACGTGGAGGCAGCCGAGCTGCTTGAACGCGAACGGCAGGAGCGCCGCCATGGCCTCGCGGCGCGCTACGCCTGGGACGAGGCTGAACCCCATCGGGCCGGTCATCCAGCCCTGGAAGGGACTGCCCAGGATGCGTACGCCGAAGCGCCGCACCACCAGGCCGGTGAAGGCCCCGACGGGCTCGCCGTCGAGCTCCACATGGGCGACGATCGCCTCGGCGCTCTGGGTCCGCGCGACGAAGTCCAGCCACTCGCGGGTGTTGAAGACGTTCCGGCTCCGGATCGCCTCCACCGCCGGAGCGACCCCATCGAGCGGGACACGCTCGAGCCGCAGCACGGTTTGCAGTTACCCGGGGCGCGCGTCCCCACCCCGAAATTCGCGGGTTCGACCGTGAGAGGAGGATTCGACATCTATTTGATGCTCGATCCTCCCCTCGACGCCGGCCGCGCCCTATTCGACCCCCGTCGTCCGCTTGCCGGCTAACCTGCCCGCCAGGTGCCGGAGGCATCGACACTTCTGCTGTTCGTCGGCGCGAGCCTGGCTCTCTTGGCCGTCCCGGGGCCTGCGGTCATCTACATCGTCACGCGCAGCCTCGATCAGGGGCGGGCGGCGGGGATCGTCTCGGTGCTGGGTGTCGAGGCGGGCACGTTCGCCTACGCCCTTGCTGCTGCCGCCGGGCTCACCGGGCTGATCGCCGCCTCCGAGGTCGGGTTCACGGTCGTCAAGTACGCCGGTGCGGCTTACCTCGTCTATCTCGGCGTGCGCAAGCTGCTCGCGCGTGAGGAGCCGGAGGAGGCCGTGTCGAGCGCTCGCTCGCGGCTCTTTCTCCGGGGCATGCTCGTCCAGCTCCTCAACCCCAAGGTCGCGATCTTCTTCCTCGCTTTCCTGCCTCAGTTCGTGGGCCCCTCAGGCGGCCCGATCGCGGTCCAGATCCTGGTCCTGGGCACGATCTTCACGCTGCTCGCCATCCTCAGCGACGGCGCGTACGTGCTGCTGGCCGCCGCGGTGGGCGGCCGGCTGCGCAGCGGCCAGCGTGCACGGCGCCGCCTGGCGAAGCTGAGCGGCGGCGTCTACATCGGACTCGGCATCACCGCGGCCCTTTCGGGCACGAGCCACGCACGCGTGGCGCATAGCTGACAGAGCCCGCTCACCGCAGCGACACCGCGACCAGCTCCAGGTGGTTCATCGACTCCTGCATGCCGGCCTCCATGCCGGAGTTGATGTGCGCGTCCCGGTGCTCCTTGCACGAGTGCTGCACGAGGACCTCGAGGGTCGTGCGCCCGTCCACCTCGGTGAGCGTCAGGGTGTCCACCGCTTCCCCTTCGGGCATGCCTTCGAAGACCTCGGTCGAGACGATCCGCTCGTTCGGGACGATCTCGCGGTACTCGCCGTGGAAGGCGACTTCGAAGCCGCCCTCGGCCATCATCACGTACCGCCACATGCCGCCGACCCGCAGGTCGATCTCGGCGCTCGTCACCTCGCCGCGGTCTCCGCTCCACCAGCGCTTGACCAGCTCGGGCGTGGTCCACGCCCGGTAGACGAGGTGCCGGGGCGCGTCGAACTCCCGGGTGATGAGGATCTGCTCATCGGTGGGGAGGGTCACCGTCGCTGTCCCGCTACTCACTGCCATTTCCTTCCTCCTTCTGCTTGAGGTCTTCCAACACGACGTCCAGCGCCTCGAACCGCTCCGACCACGTGCGCTCGTAGTTCTTCACCCAGTCGTGAATGGGCTTGAGCGCGTGGCCGTTCAGCCGGTACAGCCGCTGGCGTCCTTGCTCACGCACGTCGACCGCGCCCACTTCGCGGAGCACCCGCAGGTGCTTCGATACCTGCGGCTGAGCCATCCCGAGCAGGCGGACCAGGTCGTTCACGGGGCGCTCCCCGCCGGCCAGCACGTCGAGGATCTCTCGCCGGCGCGGCTCGGCCACCGCGTTGAACGCATCCGCCGTGGTCGCTGCACGGGCCATGGCAAGAACATATACCTGTATCGGAATATGTCAAGCCAAGCGGGCGGGGGATCGGGATCCCGTGTGGCACGATGCAACGGTGGGCGTGCCGCTCGACCTGCTCCTCCCGTTCCTCGTCGGCTCGGTGCTCGTGACGGTGATCCCGGGCGCGGACATGGCGCTCGTCACCCGGCAGGTGCTCGTCGGGGGCCCGGCGCTGGCGCAGAAGACGATCTTCGGGAATCTCACCGGGCTGCTGGTCCACGGCGTCGCGCTCGCGGCCGGCCTGTCGGCTCTGCTGGTGGCCTCGGCGACCGCCTACACCGGCGTCAAGCTCGCCGGCGCCGCCTACCTCGTCTACCTCGGCGTCCAGGCGCTGCTGGCCTCCAGGCAGCCGCCGGCCGAGGCGCCGGCTGCCATCGCCGTTCCGCGCCGCGCCTTCCTCGCAGGGCTGATCAGCACCGTCCTCAACCCGAAGCCGGCGCTCTTCTTCCTGACGTTCCTCCCGCAGTTCGTGAACCGTGACGCGGTCGTCCTGCCGCAGACGCTGGCGCTGGCCGCCATCCACGTGGTCGTAGGGCTGATCTGGCTCTCCGCGTACGCCCGGCTCGTGCACCGCGCGCGCCGGGTGCTCACCGCGCCGCGCGTCAAGGCATGGCTCGAGCGGACCACCGGCGCCGTGCTGATCGCGTTCGGGCTGCGCGTCGCGGTCGAGCGGCGCTGAATACGGCCTCAGCGGTCGTGTGCAATACCGGTACCCCGCGCCGCCGAACGCGACGAACCGTCGCGCTTGACACTGTCGTCCTGACGATCTAGGTTGCGTTTCGCTAGTTCAGCGACGAATCAGGTCCAGCCAGAGGGGGAAAGATGGTGTTCGGGATCCGGTACGAGAGCGTGGAATGCCGAGGGATTCCGGTCGGGACCGGTGCGGCCCGATGAGCCCCCTGTCTCGCCGCAGCCTCCTGGCGCGCGCCGGCGGCACCGCGTTCGCGCTGTCGGGCGCCGGCGCGGTCCTGAATGCCTGCGGATCGTCCGACGAGCCGTCCGCGACGCCGGCCGGCAAGGGGGAGGGGATCGGCGGCATCCCGGTGGCCACCAAGGCCAGCCCGGTCACGCTCCCTCTCTTCGACGACAACGTGGCGATCAAGTCGGGCCTCAAGCCCGAGGGCGGTCCGCTCGTCATCCTTGACTGGGGCGACTACCTCAGCCCCGACGTCCTGAGCTCCTTCGAGGCCAAGTACGGGGTCGAGACGAAGGTCTCCAAGTACTCCACCTTCCAGGAGTCGCTGGGCAAGGTCACCTCCGGCGCCGTCAAGGCTGACGTGTGGGTGCCCGTGGTCGAGCGCCTGCCGCAGCTCGTCGCCGCAAAGCTGATCCAGCCGCTCAACCAGGACTACATCCCGAACCTGGGCAACGTCCTTCCGGCGCTCGCGAACCCCTACTACGACCAGGGTTCGCAGTACACGATCCCCAACTACATCTGGACGACCGGGATCCTGTGGCGCGGCGACCTGCTGCCCGACCTCGACCCGGCCAGCGCAGACAATCCCTGGGACGTGTTCTGGTCCACCCCTGAGGCCAAGGGCAAGATGGGACTGCAGAACGCCGAGGTCTTCGACCCGCTGTCGCTCGGCTTCCTGCGCAACGGCGTGACCGACTTCCCGGCCATCACCAAGAAGCAGCTCGACAAGGCGGTGGCCGACCTCCAGCAGCTGACGAAGGCCGGCACCAAGTTCCACTACACGGCGTTCCAGGCGGTCGCCAACGGCACCGAGATCCTCTCCCAGGCCTGGAACGGCGACGCCTTCCTCGCGCCGGGCTACCTGCGCAAGAGCGCCCCGGCCGACTCCATCAAGTTCTGGTTCCCCGAGGACGGCGTCGGCTCGGTGAACAGCGACTACTGGTGCGTCCCGAAGAACGCAGAGCACCCGGTGCTGGGCCACCTGTTCATCAACCACTTCCTGCAGGGCGAGATGGCGCTGGCGAACTACACGGGCGTCGGGTATCAGCAGCCCCTGAACGACCTCACCGTCGACTACCTGGTGAAGAACGGCGCGGGCGACGAGGCGCTGATGGACATGGTTTACGTCACGCCCGAGGCGGCAGAGAACGGGCTGCCCAATCCGACGCCGACCGCCGAGCAGCTCAAGTGGTACGAGGCTGCCTTCGCGACGCTCTCGTCAGGGACTTCCTAGCCACCACGCTCGCTGTACGAGCCGTGCGCGGTCGCTCGTTCTATCCGTTCAGGTACCTGCTGGCGATCGGCGGGCCCGGACTCGTCTGGGTCGGCCTGTTCGTCGTCGCCTCGCTGTACGCGCTGTTCGCGATCGCGCTCGGGTCGCTCGACCCGATCCTGTTCCAGCCCCAGCCCGCGTGGAACCCGCTGGACTGGAGCTTCGCAAACTTCGAGCAGGTGATCTCGGGCCTGAGCCCGTCCGGAGGGCAGTTCTGGGGGGTCTTCACCCGGACCCTGCTGTACATCGTGCTGGCCGCCGCCGGCTGTGTGGCGATCGGCTATCCGGTCGCCTACTACGTCGCGATCCACGCGGGCCGGAGCAAGGCGCTGCTGCTCGTCCTGCTCGTGACTCCGCTGCTGGTCAGCTACATGCTGCGCATGCTGGCGTGGGTCGGGCTGCTGGCCCCCGATGGCTACGTCAACGAGGTGCTGGGCTGGCTGAACGTGGTGAGCGAGCCGTCCGGCTGGCTCGACGGGCGCCCGAGCACCGTCGTGATCGCGCTGATCTACGGGTGGGTGCCCTACTTCATCCTGCCGCTGTACGCGTCGCTTGAGCGCCTGGACCGGCGCTACCTCGAGGCGGCCAGCGACCTCGGGGCCACCCGCGTGCGCACGTTCATCCACGTGACGCTGCCGCTGTCGGTGCCGGGCATCCTCGCGGGCCTCGTGCTGATCGCGCTGCCGATGTTCGGCGACTACTACACCAACCAGCTCGTGTCGGGCGCGGCGACCACGAGCATGGCCGGCAACCTGATCAACACGTACGTCGAGGGCTCGCAGCAGCGGGCCGTAGGCGCGGCGCTTGCAGCCACCCTGCTGATCTTCCTGGCCGCGGTGCTGAGCTTCTACCTGCGCGCGACTGCCCGGGCCGCCCGCCAGGTGCTGCGATGAGCGCCCTCCGTCGCCGCCGGCCGCGGGCGCTCACGGCGTTCGTGTGGCTCTACATCGCCTGGTCCCTGCTGCCCGCGCTGATCGCGATCGGCTTCTCGTTCAACGGCGGCCGCTCCCGCAGCGTGTGGCAGGGCTTCTCGACCCAGTGGTGGCTCGACGGGGCGACGTCGCTGTTGCACAGCGACGTCTACCTCAACGCGCTGGAACAGAGCTTCAAGCTCGCGGCGATCAACGTCGCGATCGCGGTGCCGCTCGGCGTCGGGCTGGCGATCGTCCTCAGCCGCTGGTTCGGCAGGGGATCGGGGACGCTCGGGCTGCTCGCCACCCTGCCGCTCGTCGTTCCCGAGCTGGTGCTGGCGATCGCGGTGTTCCTGCTGCTCACCGAGCTGCTGACGTTCGTGCACCTGGGGACGATGGCGCAGGCGGTCGGCCAGATCACGTTCTGCCTCCCGTTCGTGGTGGTCATCATGCGCGGCCGCCTGGCCTCGATCCCGACGGACCTCGAGGAGGCGGCGATGGACCTGGGCGCCTCGCCGCTCCAGGCGCTGCGGCTCGTCCTGATCCCGCTCCTGCAGCCGGCGATCGTCGCGAGCGTGGTGATCACGTTCGCCGTCTCGATCGACGACTTCGTGATCACGCAGTACCTCGCATCCGACGACTCCTCCCAGACGGTCCCGATGCTGATCTACAACACGGCTCGCGGCTCGGCGACGCCCGCGCTGAACGCCACGGCCGCCGTGCTCGTGGTGGTGACGGGCCTGATCGTCGGGCTCGGGGCGCTCGCCTACTTCCTGCTGCGGCGCCGCCGGGGCATGGGCGCCGCGGCGGTGCACGGGTGATCGATCAGCCGCGCACCGGGTGGGTGTTCCACGAGCGCTACCTCTGGCACGACACGGGCACGGGCGCCGGGATGCTGCCCGCCGGCGGCTGGCTGCAGCCGTGGTCGCACGTCGAGTCGGCGGCCAGCAAGCAGCGGCTGCACAGCCTGGTCGCCGTCAGCGGCCTGCTCGACCACCTCGAGCCGCTGCGCCCGGCTCCCGCGCCGCTCGAGGCGCTGCAGGCCGTCCACACCCCCGAGCACGTCGAGCACCTGCAGTCGCTCAGCGCCGCGGGCGGCGGCGACGCCGGAGACGGCGTCACGCCGTTCGGCTCTGACGGCTTCGAGATCGCGCGTCTCGCCGCCGGAGGGGCGATTGCGGCGTTCGACTGGGTGCTCGGTGCGCCGTCGCGCAACGCCTACTGCCTCGTGCGCCCGCCCGGCCACCACGCTGGCGCGGCCGCCGGCATGGGGTTCTGCCTGTTCAACAACGTCGCGGTCGGCATCGCCCATGCGCGCGCTCGACACGGCATGGAGCGCATCGCCGTGGTGGACTGGGACGTCCATCACGGCAACGGGACGCAGTCGATCTTCTACGCGGATCCCGGCGTGCTCACCGTCTCGATCCATCAGGACCGATGTTTCCCGGTGGACACCGGCGGGCTCGACGAGCGCGGCGAGGGGGACGGCTACGGGTACAACGTCAACGTTCCGCTGCCCGCCGGCTCGGGCCACGAGGCCTATGCCCAGGCGATGGCGCGCGTCGTCGTCCCGGCCCTGCGCTCCTTTGCGCCGGACCTGATCGTCGTCGCCTGCGGGTTCGACGCCAGCGTCTTCGACCCGATGGGCCGGATGCTGCTCGACTCGGAGACCTTTCGCGCGCTGGCCTCGGTGATCGTCGACGAGGCGGATTCGCTGTGCGCCGGCCGCCTGGTGGGCGTCCACGAGGGCGGCTACTCCGAGTTCTACGTGCCGTTCTGCGGACTCGCCGTCGCCGAGGTCCTGGCGGGCCGGCGCACTGCCGTGACCGACCCCTATGCAGAGGAGAACCGCTTGATCGCAGGACACGAGCTCACCCCGGCGCAGGACCGGGTCATCGAGGCCGCGGCGGCGCGGGGGTAGGCGGGATGGCCGGCGGTGACGTGAAGCTGACGGGGCTGGTCAAGCGCTTCGACGATGTCGTCGCCGTGGACGGCATCGACCTGCACATACCGGGGGGTGAGTTCTTCTCGCTCCTGGGACCCTCGGGCTGCGGCAAGACGACGACCCTGCGGCTGATCGCGGGCTTCGACGAGCCCACCGCCGGCGAGATCGTCCTCGACGGCGTGGACATGGCATCCACGCCCGCCTATCGGCGCAACGTCAACACGGTGTTCCAGAGCTACGCGCTGTTCCCGCACCTCTCGGTGTTCGACAACGTCGCGTTCGGCCTGCGCCGGGAGCGCACCGGCAAGGCCGAACTGCGCCAGCGCGCGAACGAGGCGCTGGAGATGGTGCAGATGGAAGCGTTCGCCGACCGCCGGCCCGTACAGCTCTCCGGGGGTCAGCAGCAGCGCGTGGCCCTCGCGCGCGCGCTCGTGCTCAAGCCGGCGGTGCTGCTGCTCGACGAGCCGCTGGGTGCGCTGGACGCGAAGCTGCGCCGGATGCTGCAGGTCGAGCTCAAGGCGCTGCAGGAGCGCGTCGGCATCACGTTCATCTACGTCACGCACGATCAGGAGGAGGCGCTCACGATGAGCGACCGGATCGCCGTGATGAACCAGGGCCGCGTCGAGCAGGTGGCCCCGCCGCACGTCGTCTACGAGGAGCCGCGCACGACGTTCGTCGCGGAATTCCTGGGCACGGCGAACCTGATGCCGGCCGCGGCCGTGCGCCCTGCCGACGGTGGCTGCACAGTCCGCATCGGCGAGGTCGAGATGCTGGCGGGGCGCGGAGAGATGCAGGCGGCGGGCGACGCGAGGGTCGTGATCCGGCCCGAGCGCGTGCTCCTCGAGCCGCACGACGCCCCCGGGCCCAACCGCGTTCCTGCGATGGTCGAACGGGTCGTCTATCTCGGCAGCGCCCACCAGGTGTGGGTGCGCCTGCCGACCGGGGATCGCCTGCAGGTGCTGCTCCAGAGCGACGGGGAGCCGGTGCGCTACGTACATGGCGATCCGGTGCAGGCCTACCTGCCGCCCGACGGCCTGCGTGTGCTCGCGGGGGACGGCGAGGCGTAGGTTGCCGGCGCCCTGGCAGGCCGATGCCACCGAGATCGCGCGCGCCATCGCGGCTCGCGAGCTGTCGCCCGGTGAGGTGCTCGAGAGCGTCCTGGAGCGGATCGCCGCCGTCGACCCGACGCTCGGCGCGTTCATCACCGTCGACGCCGACGGAGCGCGGCGGGCGGCGCAGGGCGCGGAGCGTCAGCTGGCCGCCGGAGCGCCGGTGGGCCCGTTGCACGGGGTTCCCGTCGCCGTCAAGGACCTGGAGGACACGGCGGGGCTGCGCACCACGTACGGGACGAGGGCCTTCGGCGATCGGGTGCCGCGCCGCGACTCGGTGGTGGTGGAGCGGCTGCGGGCGGCCGGCGCGGTGATCGTCGGCAAGACGAACACCTCGGCGTTCGGGCTGCTGGGGGAGACGCGCAACCGCCTCCTCGACACCCGCAACCCATGGGATCCCACTCGTACGACGGGCGGGTCGAGTGGCGGCTCCGCGGCGGCGGTGGCCGCGGGCATGGTGCCGCTGGCGACGGGCACGGACTCGGCAGGGTCGATCACCTGCCCGGCCGGGATGTGCGGCGTCTTCGGGATCAAGCCGACCCACGGCCGGGTGCCCATGTGGCCGGACGCGGGCGACTCGCTCATCTTCGTGGCCGGCGGCCCGCTGTCGCGCACGGTCGAGGACGCCGCGCTGCTGCTCGGCGTGCTGTCGGGGCACGACTCGCGCGACCCGGTCGCCCTGCGCGAGCCGCCCCAGGACTACCGCTCCAGCCTGGCGGCGTCCCTGGACCGCCCCCGCATCGCGTGCAGTCCCGACCTCGGGCGGCTGGCGGTCGACGACGAGGTGCGCGCCGCGACCCTCGCCGCCGCGCGGGTGTTCGAAGGCCTCGGCTGTTCCGTGGTGGAGGAGGCACCGCCGGTCGCGGATTGGATGCCGGCCTATGCGCCGCTCTACCTCAGCGACGTGCAGGCCGGTCTGAAGGATTTCCTGGCAGACCACCCCGACGAGTTCCTGCCCGAGACGCAGCAGGAGATGGCGGGCTCGGAGCACATCACCGGCGCGGACGTCGCCCGCGGGTGGAATGGACTGTGGCGCCACCGGGCCGGGATGGCGGATTTCTTCGACCGCTACGACCTGCTGCTCACCCCGGCGACCGCGGTCGCGGCGTTCCCGCTCGGCGAGCCGCCCGCACGCATCGGTGGGGCGGACGTCCCCCCGGGCTGGCTCTCGTTCATGCCGTTCGCCGTCCCGTGGAACATGACCGGGCAGCCGACCGGATCGATGCCGGTCGGGCGCACGCGGGACGGGCTGCCGATCGGGCTCATGATGATCGCCCGCCACGGGGACGAGGCCCTGATCCTCCGGGCGGCCGCGGCGTTCGAGCAGGCGCAGCCGTGGACGGCGGGGCTTCCGGTGGACTGCGCCTAGGGACGCTCGTGGTCGCGGGCGTCCTCGTCGTGCGGCTCGCTTCCGCCTTCGAGGCCTCCGATCGCGTCGGTTGCCGCACCGGCGCCCTTCTGGCCTGCGTCCTCCGGCGGCTTGGGGTTGTCCTCGTTGAGCGCGCCGGTCGCCTCGGTGGGCTCGTCGGCGCTTTCCTGCGGCTCCTGGCCTGGGTCGCTCTCGGTCTCCATCACCCTCCTCCGTTGGTTGGGTGTCGACTACCCGCGTCCAGGCACCGGCACACGTCGCGGAAGCCTAGGCACCCTTGAATACTTGCCTGCCGCGCACCGGTCGGCGATGCTAGGCGGGATGCCGCCGTTCAGGCAGCCCACCTTCGATTACCACCTCGACGTCGACCGCGAGCT
>JAXDII010000103.1:0-27067 GCA_034664085.1 Thermoleophilaceae bacterium | reverse complement strand
ACGTGGCCGCATCCGAGGATGCCGACGTTGATCGGCTCGAGCGCCTCCACGCCGACAGTCTTCCGGCGCACGCCGAGGCCGCTCAAGCCACAGCTCTGTCACTTCACTCCAGCAGGCCGCGCCGCATCCCCTCGGCGACGGCGGCCGCGCGCTCCCCGACTCCGAGCTTCTCGTAGATGTGGTGCAGGTGCGTCTTGACCGTTGAGGTGCTGAAGCAGAGCGTCCTCCCGATCTGGGGCGCCGTCAGCCCCTCCGCCACCAGCTTGAGCACGTCGCGCTCGCGGTCGCTCAGGAACGGACGATCGTGCACGGCGCGGATGCGGATCTCTCCGGCGATGCCGGTCTGCAGCTCGGCCGAGAGCACCGTCTTGCCGCGCGCGACCGCGGTGATCGTGTCG
This sequence comes from Thermoleophilaceae bacterium, assembly GCA_034664085.1. GTDB lineage: Bacteria > Actinomycetota > Thermoleophilia > Solirubrobacterales > Thermoleophilaceae > JACVRW01. The sequence continues at coordinate 26,669 of JAXDII010000103.1, read as the reverse complement.
CAGATCTCGCGGGCGTCTGCGTCTTTGGTCAGGTAGCCGGCGGCGCCGTTGGCGATCGCCGCGTAGACGAGCCCGGGATCCGGCTCGGCGGCGATCAGAACAACCCTGGTCGCCAGGCCGTCGCGGGCGACCGCGTTCAGGATCTGGTCCCCGCTCAGCCCCGGCAGCGTCCTGTCGATCACCGCGACGTCAGGCCGCTGTGCTCCGATGGCGTCGAGCGCCTCGCGGCCGTCACGCGCCTCGCCGACGAGCTCCAGCTCCGGCCGCTCCCTGATGGCTCGCGTGATCGCCTCGCGGTAGAGCGGATGACTGTCCGCGGCCAGGACCCGCACGCGGCGGGTGCGGCGGACCAGGGGGTCGGCGCTCGTGCTCAACAGGTCGCTCTCGCTCCACTGGGAGTCCCTTGCTGGGCGAGGTTCTTGAGTTGTACCAGCCCGGTGCCCCGTTTGCATAGAAACTTTTGAGCGGTCGACGCCCCGATGCTCGAAGAAGCCTCAACCGCACCCAACTGGGACTGGTCCGGACTCCGATCCCGGTGTCTTCGGGAAGCCCGCCGCGTCCTGCCCGGGGCGGAGGCCGAGGAGGCGGTCCAGGAGGCGCTGGCGCGCGCGTGGAGCAGCCGACGAGCGTGCCGGTCGCCCGGGGAGCCACTCCCCTGGCTGCTCGAGATCACGCGCAACGAGGCGCGGCGGCTGCTCAGCCGCCAGGCCCTGCGCTGCAGCCGCGAGCTGGTCGACGCCGTGCCTGACGAGCCCGACCGCGAGGACTCCGAGCTGGCCGGCACCACGACCCGCGTGACCGTCGAGCAGGCGCTCGGCCGCCTGCCGGACAGCGACCGGCGCGTGCTGCGGCTGCGCTACGCGGAGGACCTCACCCAGGTCGAGGTCGCACGCCGGCTCGGGCTGCCCGAGGGCACCGTCAAGGTGCGCCTGCACCGCGCCCGCCGGCGCCTGCGCACCCTGCTCGAGGAGCAGGGCTAGGCCTCGGGGGACTCGAAGTGCATCATCACCAGCCGGGTCGGAACGCCGCTCTGGTCCGACTTCGCCAGCCGCTTCGCGCTGCGCTCGGCGATCCGCTCGGCCTGCGCCAGCACCTTGGCCAGCAGGTCGTTGAGCTCGCCCCAGCCCTGTTCGTCGACGAGCAGCGGGCTGCGGCTGAGGTGACGGTCGGGCCGGGACTCGTAGGTGCCGGCTCGGATTGCGGCGGAGGCGTCCTCCCAGATCATCTCGAGGATGACGTCCGTGACCGCCTGGCGTCCGGAGCGGGGCAGGCGCTTCCAGTCGCGGTCGCTGAAGAAGGGCCTGGTCAGCGCCCGGTAGTAGTGCTCGACCGCGCCGCGCCGCTGCGCGGTGCGCACCAGCTCGATGCAGCCGAGATCCTGCAGCGCACGCACGTGGTAGCTCACGTTCGGCAAGCGCTCGTCGATCATGTCGGCGATCTCGTTCGGGCTGGCAACCCGCTCGTTGAGGATCGACAGGATGCGCGTGCGCATCGGGTGGGAGAGCGCCTTCGCCAGGCGCGGATCGACGAGCCCAGGCTCCTGTTTGGCCATCTCGCGCTCCTCCGGATCGCTCGGATGCCGACCCTACCGAAAGGTGAAACGCCACTGAGCGTTCCGCGGGTCGTGATCAGTGATGCTGACGATCGCCCCGCCCGCCGGCGGCTACGAGGCCTTCGCCCCCTTCTACGACGCGTTCACGAAGGCGTCCGACTACGAGGCCTGGACGGAGCACGCGCTGAAGCTCGGCGGCCGCTACGGGCTGCGGGGTACCAGGCTCCTCGACCTCGCCTGCGGCACCGGCAAGAGCTTCCTCCCCTTCCGCGCCCGCGGATACGAGGTGACCGCGTGCGACCTGTCGCCCGCGATGCTCGCCCAAGCCAGCCGCAAGGCTCCGGACGCGCGCCTCGTGGAGGCGGACATCCGAGCGCTTCAGCCGCTCGGCGCCTTCGACCTCGTCACCTGCTTCGACGACTCGCTCAACCACCTGCTGACGGAGGAGGACCTGTCCTGCGCGCTCGCCTCGATCGCCGCGCACCTGAGCCCGACCGGGCTCGCGCTGTTCGACCTCAACACGCTGCTCGCCTACCGAACGACGTTCGCGCTCGACAACGTCTCGACCGACGACGGCACGGTCTTCCTCTGGCGGGGCGAGTCGACCGCGGACGCGCCGCCGGGATGCCACGCGGCGGCGCAGATCGACGTGTTCGCTCGTCGCGAAAACGGCCTCTACGAACGGATCGCCACGCGCCACCTCCAGTCCCACCACCCGCCCCACCGGGTGACGGGACTGATGGGACGGGCGGGGCTGGACTGCCTGGGCGTGCACGGCGTGCTCCACGACGGCTCCCATGTCGCCCACGTGGACGAGAGCGCTCACCTCAAGGTCATGTACGTCGCGCGACTCGCGAGAGGAGGTGACCCACAGTGACGATCAAGAAGACGGACAAGCCGGTGCTGCCGGCTCTGTCGCTCACGAAGGCGTCGTAAGCCGAAGCGGCTCGGCCCGGCGCCTCGCGTCGGGCCGAGCACGCCTGCCCGAAGGGAACCCACACGTGCACAGGCCGCGCCTCAAGCGCACGCTCGACGCGGTCGAGTCGGCCGCCGGGGACATCTACATCCTGCGGCCGGGCGCCGGCTCGGACCTCGTGATCGAGCGGCCGGACGAGACGGCCCGGCGGCTGTTGGAGTCGCTGGACGGCAGCCGGTCCGTCGCCGAGCTGGAGCGCGACTTCGGTCGCGAGCGGGTGCGCTCGGCGCTGGCGGACCTGGGCGAGCTGGCGCTGCTCGAGGACGCCGCCGACGACGACCTCACGCCCGCCCGCGACCGCGCCCGCTACGACCGCCAGCTGCGCTACTTCAGCGACCTCTCGACCGACTCGACGCCGGCCTCCGAGTACCAGCGGCGCCTGCGCGAGGCGCGCGTGGCGATGCTCGGCGTCGGCGGGCTCGGCAGCTGGGCGGCCTACGCGCTCGCCTGCTGCGGGGTCGGCGAGCTGGTGCTCGTGGACGGGGACCGCGTCGAGGAGAGCAACTTCAACCGGCAGATCCTCTACCGCGAGCGCGACATCGGCCGGCTCAAGACGGAGGCCGCGGTGGAGGCGCTCGCCGCCTTCGACTCGGCCTGCCGGCTCACGTCGGTGCCGCGCCGGCTCGAGGGGGTGGACGCGGTCCGCGAGGCGATCGACGGAGCGGACTTCGTGGTGAACGCGGCGGACTGGCCCGCGCACGACATCGAGCGCTGGGTCAACGCCGCCTGCTGCGCCGCCGGGCTGCCGTTCATCACGATGAGCCACTCCCCGCCGGTGGCGCGCGTCGGGCCGCTCTACGCGCCCCCGGCCACCGGGTGCTACGCGTGCCAGGAGTCCGCCTACCGCGAGTCGCATGCGCTCTACGACGAGCTGGTCGAGCAGCGCCGCGGGCGCCCGTCGCCGGCTCCGACACTGGGCCCGGTGTGCGCGTTCGTCGGCGGCCAGGTGGCCCTCGAGGCGCTGCACCAGCTCACCGGCCTGTGCGCGCCGGCGACGCTCGGAGTGGCGCACATCTACGACCTGCGCACCATGCGCGTCACGCGCGAGGCCGTGCCGCGGCGGGCGGGGTGCGAGGTGTGCGGCGGGGCCTGAGCTAGACGCGACCCGCCCCGTGCGGCAGCCGTGCCGCGTGCGTGGCCCGGCGCACGCCTCGGGCCCGAAGCACGGGACGTGGTCGCGCCCCGGGAGAAGCGCTCGCGGAGAAAGTTTCTCCCCGGGCCGTTCCGTCCGCAGGCGAACGTAAGTTCGGTCGGACCAGTCAAAGCGCCCCGGCGACGCGACCACGTCCCGGGGCATGGCACCGAAGGTCGAGCTTCGGCACATCACCCACGATACGCCCACCCGCAACCGGCGCTCCCGGCGCCTGGGCGAGCCGGCCTCCTTCGCGTGCCTCGGCGAAAGGAGCGCGATGGCCCACGTGTCCGTGAATGTTCCCGCAGGGCTGACGGCGTCCGTGCGCGAGACCGTCGTCCTGCTGTACCGGGCGGCAGCGGAGGCGCTCGAGCTGGCCCTCGAGACGGAGGGCGGGGCGCCCGGCGAGGCGACCGCCCACCGGGCTCGCTTGGCGCAGCTCGGCGACCTGCTCGACCAGCTCGGCCCGTCCGGCGAGCCGCCGCCGGGCGGGGTCGAGGTGAGCGCCGCGGCCGACGTTCTGCGCGATGCGCTCTACGGCGCGCTGATCGACGCCGGCGAGCGCCTGGCGGCGGCGTGCTCCGGCGGCTGGCGGGAGGAGCAGGCCGCCGGGAGTGTCCGGTCGGCGGCCCGGGAGGTGATCGCGCTCGACCGCCTGCTGTGGCGCATCGAGGCGGAGCGGACGCGGTAGCGGCTAGGCGACGCTGCGCCGGAACAGCAGGAAGCAGATCACCGCGACGACCGCGGCCAGCACTGGGATCGTCCAGCCGATGGCCCCGACCAGCGCGAGCACGGCGCCGACGACGGTGACGGCGCCCGCAACGCCTCCGCCCACGGCGAGCCGGTAGGCGCGCTGCTCGCGGCTGCGCCGCGAGGGAGGTCCGCTAGAGCTTCGTGCGAGGTCTGCCATTGCCCGAACGGTAGCGGGAAAGGGCGGCTCCGCCAGAGCTAGTGGCTTCGACGGAGACGCCCGGAGGGAGGGAATGCATCGACCCGGAGAATGCGCGGCGCGGTGGCAAACCTGCGGGCTCGAGAACATCCGGCTCGCGTGCACCGCGTTTCCACGGGACGATGGCGACTAGTATACAAGTCTTCGGGTCGGGCTCCGCCAGGACCGCCCCGGTCCCTTGCGCCGTGGGCGCGGATCCTTCTAGTGTGGCGCGTATGAGGAGGGCAAACCGCCGGCGGCTGGCGCTCGCTTGCGCCCTGGCGGCGCTCGCCGCGCTGGGCGCCGCAGCCGGACCCGCGGCGGCCAACCGGCTCTCCTGCAACGGAGAGCGACGGCTGTGCCACCGGCCGCTCGACCAGGTGGTCCTGCCCGCCACCCACAACTCGATGTCCGCGCAGGCACTGGGATGGCAGATCCCCAACCAGCAGGTGGGCATCCCGGAGCAGCTCGCCGCCGGCGTGCGCGGCTTCTTGATCGACACCTACTACGCGCACGTCGGCCCGAACGGCACGCTCGTCAACGACCCGGTGCCCACGCCCGAGAGCGGCCTCTACCTGTGCCACATCGGGTGCCAGCTCGGCGCGACTCCGCTGGCCGACGCGCTGCGTGCGATCAGGCGCTTCCTGCGCGCCAACCCCGCCAACGTGCTCGTGATCATCAACGAGGACTACACCCGCCCCGAGGACTTCGCGCGCGAGGTCAGGCGCAGCGGCCTGCTCCGGCACGTCTACCGCGGGCGGCTGGGCCCGCGCTGGCCGACGCTGCGCAGGCTGATCAACCGGCGCAAGCAGGTCGTGATGCTGACCCAGGGCGACGGCGGGCCGGTGCCTTGGTACCGCGAGGGCTATCAGGGCCTGGTCCAGGAGACCCCCTACAACTGGCCGACGGTGGACCCGATCACCAACCCGGCCAACTGGAACGCCAGCTGCCAGCCCAACCGCGGCGGCACCACCGGCGGGCTGTTCCTGCTCAACCACTGGTCCCCGCCGGTGGCGCCCAACCCGGCGGTCTCGGCGGTCGTCAACGCGGCCGGCACGCTGGAGGGCAGGGCCAAGGCGTGCCGCGCGCTGCGGGGCCGGATGCCGACGCTCGTCGCGGTCGACATGTTCCAGAGCGGCGGCCTGTTCGAGGCCGTGCACCGCCTGAACTCCGCGATTCGCTGAGCGCCGCTCACGGCACGAGGCGCACGATGCGGTCGTCCCCGCGGCGCGGGTCGCCGCGGCCGTCCTTGTTCGACGTCGTCACCCAGAGCGCACCCCCCGGCGCGCGCTGCACGGTGCGGATGCGCCCGTAGCGGCCCTTCAGGAGCGGCGGCCGCTTGCGCGCGCGGGTCCCCTCGAGGCCCACGCGCAGGACGGCCTCGCCCCGGAGCGCCCCGATGAACAGCGTGCCGCGCCGGATCGCCGCGCCGCTCGGCGAGGCCTCCGAGGTGCGCCACGTCACGGCCGGGTCGGTGAAGCGCCCGCCGTCGGTCGACCCGCGGCCCTCGACCTCGGGCCAGCCGTAGTTGCGGCCGGCTCGGATCAGGTTGACCTCGTCGAAGCGGTCCTGCCCGAACTCCGTCGCCCACAGCCGCCCCGCCGAGTCCCAGGCCAGGCCCTGCACGTTGCGGTGCCCCAGCGTCCACACCAGCGAGTTCCCGAACGGGTTGTCCGAGGGGACGCCGCCGTCGGGGTTCATGCGCAGGATCTTCCCGTTGAGCGAGCGCCGGTCCTGAGCCAGGTCGGTGTCGCCCGCGTCGCCGACGCCGGCGTAGAGCTTGCCGTCGGGCCCGAAGGCGATGCGTCCGCCGTCGTGGTTCACACCGCGGCGCAACCCGGTCAGGATCGGCCTCACCCTCCCGCCGAGCCGGAAGCGCACGATGCGGTTGTCGCTGCCGCTGGTGAAGTAGGCGTAGACGAAACCGTCGCCGGAGTACCGCGGAGAGATGGCGATGCCGAGCAGCCCGCCCTCGCCGAAGTCGGTGTCGACCCCGGGGATCTGCATCACGGTGCGCTTGCGCCCGTTGGGCGAGACGCGCAGGATGCGGCCCGTGGTGCGCTCGCTGACGAGCGCGTCGCCGCCGGGCAGGAAGGCCACGCCCCACGGCACGCTCAGCCCGGTCGCGATCGTGCGCGCGCTGCGCGAGTCCTCGGCCTCCTGCGCTTCGCTCAGGCCGCACGCGGCGATGCCCAGCACGGCCAGCAGCAGCACGACCCCCCGGAGCAGCATGCCCCCATCGTGCCCTGTGCGCCGAGGCGGAAACGCCAGCCCATAGGCTTGGCGCGGTGGCCGATCTGGTGCTGCATCCGGAGAAGCGCGCGGACACGGGCTACGTCCCCTCCTACCGGCTCGGCGAAGCCTTCGTCAACGAGGAGCACCGCAAGATCGGAGAGGTCGTTGCCGACGTCCCCGGCTGGCTGCGGCCAGAGGACGAGCTGAAGCTCTACGAGCTCGCCTACTTCGCGCCCGGCCCGATCCTCGAGATCGGCACCTACCGCGGCCGGTCGACCACGATCATGGCCCGCGCGGCGCAGGCCGGCGCCGGCGCGATGCTGTTCTCGGTCGACGTCGATCCCTCCGCGCTGCGCGCCGGGTCGGCCGCCCTGTCCGCCCACGGCGTCGCGCATCGGGTCGTGCTGGTGCGCGGCAGCGCCGGCGCCGCCCTGCGCCGGCTCGCGGGACTGCGGCCGTCGCTCACGTTCGTGGACGGCGACCACTCGCTCGGCGGCGTGCGCCGCGACCTGGCGGCGATCGAGCCGGCCGTGCCACAGGGCGGACTGGTGCTCTTCCACGACTTCCAGGACGCGCGCAACGACGACCCGGCGATCGCGGAGATCGCCGTGCGCGAGGGCGTGGAGGCCAGCTGGGTGGCGCGCGAGTGCGACTTCGCCGGCGTGTTCGGCTGCTGCGGCCTGTTCCGGCGCCGCGTCGGCGGCCCCGCCGCCGCCGGGCCGCCGACGGTGGATGCGGTGTCGCGCGACGCGCCGCGCATGCAGTACCTGCAGCGGGTGCGCTGGCCGCTCGGGCGCGTGGCGCGGCGCCTGCTCGGGCGCCCGCGGCCCTGACCGCCGCAGCTTGCGCGCCACTCGGCGTGGCCTAAGGGCCCCGGTGACGGACCCCGTCCCCCGGGAGTCCTGCTGGCCCGCCCAGCGGCCGCGCCGCAGCGAGGGTTTCCTCTCCCCCTCGCCCGGCGCGGCCTTGGCGCCGGGCGGGACGCCGACCAGGAGTCTCAGATGTTCTTCTTCTTCTCGAACCGGCTGGGCTGCGCAGGCTCGATCCTGCTGTCGCTGGCGGGCACCCTGCTGCTCCTGCTGCTGCTCGGGGTGATCCGCCTGGACTGACCGCAGGGTGCCTTGACCGGCCTCGGCGGCCACGCTTAACTCACCGCATGTCTTCGCTCCACCGCGAGGTGATGCGGGTGCTGCTCGGGGACATCACCGGCGGAGCGATCGCGGAGGGCGAGCGCCTGCCCAGCCTGACGGAGCTGGCCGAGCAGTTCGGCGTCAGCACCGGCGTCGTGCGCGAGTGCCAGCGCGCACTCCACGAGCGCGGACTGGTGTCGGTGCATCACGGGCGCCGCGCCGTCGTGCGGCCCGAGGAGGAGTGGGACGTCTTCGATCCCGACGTGCTGACGGCGCTCGTCACCGGCCGGCGCGCCGCCAGCGTGCTCGCCGAGTACCTCGAGTCGCGCCGCCTGCTCGAGGTCGAAGCGGCCGGTCTGGCGGCCGAGCGGGCGACCCCCGTGGCGGTGCAGCGCATCGCCCGCGCCTTCGACGACATGCGCGTCGCCGCGGCACGGGCGCGCTCCAACGCGGCGGCCGAGCCGCTCTACCAGCAGGCCGACATCGAGTTTCACCGCGCGATCGTGCGGGCGGCGGGCAACCGGCCGCTGGCGCGCATGGCCGAGCCGATCCACCGCGCGCTGAGCGCCACGTTCGCCGCGCTCGCGCGCCCGCAGACGCGCTTCCAGCGCGGCCTGCCCGAGCACGAGCGCATCCTCGCGGCGATCGGCGCAGGCGACGCCGACGAGGCGCGCCAGGCCATGCGCGACCACCTGCTGACAGTCGAGGGGCACCTGCGCGAGCACGCCGAGGCGGAGGCCCACGGGGGTGGGGCGCCCCCTCGCTCTCCTTCTCTCTCCTAGCCGCGGACCGAACTGGGCGCTCTCGGAGCCCCCGGTGGAAGTCATCGTATGAGTGGCACTGTTGGACGGTCGCGAGGAGGAGAGGGTCCTGCAGCACCGAGGCGCCCCGAACGGGCTTGCAAGCCGCTTGCAGAGCCGCGCGTCGCTGGTCGGGACGGTGCTCACGCTCCCCTGCGTGGCGCTCGGCGAGCTGACCGCCGAGGCGCTCGACTTCGTCTGGATCGACCTGGAGCACGGCGCACTCGGTACGGCCAATGTGCAACCGCTCGCCGTGGCCGTGCGCGCCGCCGGCTGTGCGGCGCTGGTGCGCCTGCCGAGCTCCGATCCCGCCCGCCTGGCGGCGATCCTCGACTCGGGCGTCGACGGCGTGGTGGCGCCGCACGTCGAGTCTGCGGCCGAGGCCGCCCGGCTGGTCGACCGGCTGCGCCACCCGCCGCACGGCACGCGCGGGTTCGCCGCCCGCCGCGCCGACGGCTACGGGCGCGCCGGCGCTGCCCCCGAGCCGGTGTGCCTTGCCCAGATCGAGTCTGTCGCGGGGGTGGAGGCGGCGGAGCAGATCGCGAGCGTCGGCGGCGTCGACGCGCTGGTCGTCGGCTGCGCCGACCTCGCGCTCGCGCTCGGCGGCACGGTCGAGCCGGCTTCGGCGGCCATGCGCGCCGCGATCGGGCGCGTGCAGCGCGCCGCCGAGGCGGCGGGCATCGCCTCGGGCATCGCGGGGCCCGGCGACCCGCGGCTGCTGGCCGAGCTCGGCGGCGGCCGCTCCACCGTGTTTGTCCACTCGGCCGACGTGCGCATCTACGCGCGGGCTGTCGGCGAGGCCGTCGGCGCCCTGCGCGCCGAGCTGGCCGCGGCGCAGCCGGAGGGCACGCATGTCGGCGCCTGAGGCCTGGCACGTCACGCGCACGCTGCGCGCCATGGAGCTGCTGGCAGTGAGGCCGCGGTCAGCGCCCGAGCTGGCCGAGGGCCTGGGGGTGCACGTGCGTACGGCGCGCCGCGTGCTCAAGCGGCTGGAGGCCGAGGGCTACGTGATCGTGACCGACGACCGCCGCCGGCGCTACCGGCCGACCATGCGAGTGGTCGCGCTGGCCGGCCAGGTCGTCGAGCGGGCGGAGCTCACGCAGACCGCCGTGCCGCACGTCAGGGCGCTGCGGGAGGACCTCGGCGAGGACTGCCACCTGTGCGTGCCGAGCTACCTGTCGGCACTCTGCCTGGTGCACGACACCGGCGCGGCCGGGGACGGCTGCCGGCCGCATCTGCGCGAGCTCGTCCCCTGCCACTGCACGGCGGCCGGCAAGGCACTGCTCGCCTGGCGCGAGAGCTGGCGCGACGCGGTGCTCGAGCAGCCGCTCGAGTCGTACACCGACCGCACCACCACCGGGCCCGAGTCGCTGCGCCGCGAGCTCGGCCGGACCGTGGCGCGCGGCTACGCGGTGGAGGACCGCGAGCACGAGCCGGACACGCGCGGGCTGGCCGCGCCCGTCTTCTCCGAGACCGGCGAGGCGGTGGCGGCCCTGGCCGTGGCGGCGCCGCTCGCGCGGCTGCCTGCCGACCGCTACAGCGAGATCGGCGCCGCGGTCACGCGCACGGCCGCCGCGCTGTCGGCCGAGCTCGGCTTCGTCGAGGCCGTGCCCGAGCCTGACGCCGCCGCGCCGGGCGGTCGGGCCCGGGCGGCCTAGAGCCGGGTGACCGAGAGCCTGCTGGGACGGCGGATCCTCGTGACCGGCGCCGGCGTGGGCATCGGGCAGCAGATCGCCGTCGAGCTGGCCCGTCGCGGCGCCGCCGTGGGCGTCCACTCGGCGCACACGCCGCCGGAGCAGACGCTGGCCCTGCTGGCCGACGTCGGCGCGCAGGCGGTGGCCGTGCGCGGGGACCTGTCCGCGGTCGGCGAGTGCCGGCGCGTCGTGGACGAGGTGGCCGCGCGGCTCGGCGGCCTGGACGGCCTGGTCAACAACGCGGCGGTCACCCGTGAGGCGGCGTTCGAGGAGACCGGCCCGGACGTGTTCGGCGAGCTGTTCGACCTCAACGTGCGCGGCTACTTCTACTGCGCCCAGCGGGTCCTCGGGCACTTCGCCGGCGCGGGCGCGATCGTGAACGTCAGCTCGATCCACGCGCACGGCGGCTTTCCGCGGCACGCCGCGTACGCAGCGACCAAGGGAGCGGTCAACGCGTGGACGCGGGCGCTCGCGGTCGAGCTGGCGCCGCGCGGCGTGCGGGTCAACGCCGTGGCGCCGGGTGTGGTGGAGGTGCCGCGCATCCGCCAGCGGCCGGGCTACGACAGCGCCGCCTACGGCGCCCTGATCCCGGCCGGGCGGGTCGGCCTGCCGGAGGACGTCGCCCCGCTGGCCGCGTTCCTGCTTTCGGACGCCGCGGAGCTGATCACGGGCCAGACGATCTACGTCGACGGCGGCACCACCGCGCGGCTCAGCTTCTTTCGCCGGCCGCTCTAGCGCTCGACGGTGTCGAGCAGGTCCAGCAGGCCACTCAGATCGGCGACGCCCGCCCGCACCGCTGCGGCCGATCCATCGCCGCGCAGCAGGGCCGTGCACAGGCCGCTGAGCGCCTCGCCGGCCTCGTCGACCGCCACCAGCAGCAGCTCCCTCAGCAGGTTTCCCGGAGCGGTCAGCCGGACCGGCTCGCCGGGCGCGGCGCCCAGGTCGCGCGCCAGCGCGGCGAGCGCCTGCGCGCGGGCGCCCGCGGCCTCCGTGCCGAGGTGGTTCAGGGCACCGGCCAGCCCCGCCACCTGGTCGGCCGGCACCGCGAGAGTGACAACTTCCGAGCGCGCCTTCGTAGCCAGGAAGCCTAGAGCCAATAGCTCAATTTATGTGTACCATTCGTGTCCGTGTCGCGCGCAGGCGCCTGGGATCAGCGGATACCGGACACCAGGACCTCGACGTCCACGTCGAGTCCGCGGGCCAGACGGGCGATCGTTCCGAGCCGCGGCTCGCGCACCGCTCGCTCGAGTCGCGAGATCTCCGTCGGGTGCAGGCCGGTGCGGCCGGCAAGCTGTTCCTGGGAGAGGCCCGCGTCCTTTCGGAGCCGTCGCAGGTTCGCGGCGAAGCGCTCCTCGGGGGTCACGCGCCGCATCCTGGAGAAGCTGAGCCAATGAGTACAGAGCCAATATCTCAGGCCGAGCAGCAGCCGCAGAAGGGCCCGCACGAGCGGCTTCGGCATCTGCTCCACCGCGTCGAGCTGGCCGGCCAGTACCAGCGCGCGGCCCGCGCTCGCCAGACCGGCGTGCACCAGGTGGAGCTCGCCGCGCTCGAGCACCTGGCGGTTCTGGGCGGACTCACTCCGGGCGAGCTGGGCCACCGGCTCGGGCTCACCTCGGGCGGAGTGACGGCCCTCGCCGGGCGGATGATCGAGGCCGGCTACGTGGCTCGCGGCCCGCACCCGCACGACCGGCGCATGCGCGTCCTCACCGCCACCGCCGCTGGCGACGCCCACCTCGCGGAGCACATCCAGCCGGTGCTCGCCCCTGCCGAGCGGATCATGTCGTGGCTGTCCGAAGCGGACGTCGAGCTGCTCGAGCGCTTCCTCGAGTCGCTGGCGACGCTCAAGGAGCACGCCGCCGCCGCCACGCCGGGGCCCGAGGCCGAGAGCGCAGGCGAGCCCTACTCGCCCGCGCTGCTGATGTAGCAGCGGCGCTCCGGGCCGAGGCTTAGTGTGGGGTCGCCATGGGCGCCCCGCGTATCTCCCTCGACACCCTGACGGTGGCGCGCGCGGGGCGCGTGCTGCTCCGGGACGTGACGCTCGACGTCGGCGCGGGCGACTCGGTCGCGCTGGTGGGACCGTCCGGGAGCGGGAAGTCCAGCCTGCTGCGCTGCCTGGTCCGCCTGGACGAGCCCGCCGGCGGCGCCGTCCGCCTCGACGGGCGCGACATCCGCGAGCTGGATCCCTGCGAGCTGCGCCGCCGCGTGGGGCTGGTGACCCAGGCGCCGGTGATGCTGCCCGGCAGCGTGCGCGACAACCTCGCCTACGGCCTCGACGATCCGCCGCCGGCCGCGCTCGGGGCGGCGCTGGAGCGCGCCGGGCTCTCGCCCGACTTCACCGAGCGCGCCGCCCGCGAGCTGTCCGGCGGCGAGAGCGCGCGGGTGGCCGTGGCCCGCGCGCTGGTGCGCGAGCCGGCGGCGCTGCTGCTCGACGAGCCCACGGCGGCGCTGGACCGCGAGGCCGCCGGCGACATCGAGGAGCTGATCCGCCAGCTCGCCGCCGGCGGGCTGGCCATCGTGATGGTCACCCACGACGAGCCGCTGGCCGCGCGCGTCGCCGAGCGGGCGGTGCGGCTCGGCGCCGGGTCCGTGCAGGCCGCGGGCCGGGCGGCGGAGGTGCTGCGGCCGTGACCCAGGTGATCGTGGCCGCCGCGCTCGTGGTGCTGGCCGTGGGACTCTCGCGTGCCGGCGGGCTCGGCTTGGAGCGCGAGCTGCTCGTGACGGCGGTCCGCGCGGCCCTCCAGCTTGCCGCGGTCGGCGCCTTCGTCACACTCGTCTTCGAGCACGGCTGGCTGGCGAGCGTGTTCGTGGCCGTGATGCTCGCCACCGCGACGATCGCGGCCGGCCGCAGGCTCGCCGGCATCGGCGACCGCTACGCGCGCGCCGGCGCCGCCATCGCCGTCGGAGTGGCGGTCGGCACCGTGCCCCTGTTCGCCGCGGGCGCGTTCGACACCGATCCGCGCGAGCTGATCCCGATCGTCGGGATCCTCACCGGCGGCGCGATGGCCGCGACGGCGGTCACGGGCCGCCGCCTCGCGGAGGCGATCGGCGACGACCTGGCCGCCGTCGAGACGCGGCTGGCCCTCGGCGTGAACGTGCGCACGGCGCTGCACCCACTGGTGCGCAGCGCCGCCGTGACGGGGCTGATCCCGGCGCTCGACCAGACCCGCAACGTCGGCCTGGTCACGCTCCCGGGCACGTTCGTCGGGCTGATCCTGGGCGGGGCCTCGCCCGCCGAGGCGGCCCGCGTGCAGCTGACCGTGCTGCTCGCGCTGCTGGCGGTGGAGGCCGTCTCGGCTCTCGTGATCGTGCGGCTGGTGAGCGCGGCCCTCACCCAGCCCGGCGAGCGGGTCGTGGCCCCCGCCGGTCCGGGCATCTAGGCTCGCCCCCGTGAACAGTCCGGGACAGCTCCCGATTCGCCGCAACACCGTGCTGCTCGCGGCCGCGCTCGCGGCGAACTCGGCGATGCTCCAGCTCTCGGCGGCGGTGGCATCGCTGACGCTCGTGCTGGTGGTCGACGTGCAAGGGCTCCTCGGCCTAGGCCCGGCGATCGTGCTGGCCTGCGGAGCGCTGGCCGCCCTGCCGGCCGGGCGGGCGATGGACCGCTTCGGGCGCATCCCCGTGCTGGCCGTCGGCTACGTCGTCGGGACGATCGGCTGCGGGCTCGCCGCGCTGGGCAGCACCGCCGAGTTCGCCCCTGCCGTGCTGGGCGGGCTCGCCTGCGTGGGCGCCGCCAGCGGGACGGCGCTGCTCGCGCGCACCGCCGCCGGCGACATGTACCCGCCCGAGCGGCGGGCGCGCGGCATCGCGCTGGTGCTGTTCGGCACCGTCTTCGGCGCCATCCTGGGACCGGCGGTGTTCAGCCCGCTGCTGTCCGGCAGCGACCTGGATGGCGAGGCGCTCGCTCCGCTGTGGCTGGTGGCGGGGGCCTTCATGCTGGTCGGGCTCGGGCTCGTGCTCGCGGTCCGCCCGGACCCGAAGCAGATCGCCGTGCTGCTGTCCGGCGACGAGCCCGGCGACGAGGAGCCGGCCGCTCCGCTCGCGGAGCTGCTGCGCCGGCCCGGCGTGATCCCCGCGCTGATCGCGGCGCAGGCGAGCTTCGCGGTGATGGTCGCCGTGATGACCCTGACAGGAGCGGTCGTGGTCGATCATCACCACCACGAGGGCCACAACGTGTTCCCGATCATCGGCGCTCACATAGTCGGCATGTACGCCCTGGTGATCGTGATCGGCGACGTGATCGACCGCATCGGGCGCAGGCCGTCGCTCTCCGGCGGCCTGCTGGTGATGGGCGTCTCGGTGATCAGCCTGCTGTGGATCGAGAGCGTGCCGGCCACGGCCATCGCCCTATTCGGGCTCGGCCTCGGGTGGAACCTCTCGTTCGTCGCGGCGACCGCGGAGCTCGCCGACCGGACCCGGCCGGGCGAGCGCGGCAAGCTGCTCGGCTTCAACGACCTGCTCTCGGGGATGACGGGCGCCACGCTGGCCCTGGCCGGCGGCCTCGCCCTCACCGAGCTGGGCGTGGCCGCCCTCGCGATCGGCGGCACAGCCTTGGTCGCGGCGCCGGCCCTGTGGATCCTGCGCTCTACTGGGCGGTCGGCTGCTCCCGCTGCCACCACTCGTTGATCGCGGCCACGGCGGGGCCCGCCACGAGTTGGGTCTTGAACGCCTCGGTGTCGTTGACGTGGGGCAGCGGCTCGCTCGGTACGTCCAGGCCGATGAACTCGCAGAGCGGTTCCCAGCCGTCCTTGGGGTTCCACACGAGCAGGCGGTCGGCCGGCACCGTGTCCTTGACCTCCTGGTCCCAGCGCTTGGCGGCTTCGATCATCGGCCCGGTCTCGCCCTTGCTGCCAGCGAAGGCTCCGCGGCCCTCCCACGCCATGTCGGTCATCAGGTCGACCCAGCCCTTGAAGGCGGGATCGACGTGGTAGCGCGACTGTGCGAGGTGGTGCATCAGCGTGTCGCCGAAGTAGATCTGGACGATCGTGTCCTGCATGCTGCGCGCCCAGCCCTCGTAGTCGCGCACGCTCAGGAGCACCTTCGCGTCCGGGTAGACGTCCATCAGCTCACGCCAGAAGAAGGCTGAGGGGAAGTCGACGGTCGACTGCGCGTCGCCGAAGATCTCCTCCCACGGGCCCTCTCCGTCGTAGGCCCTGCGCCACAGCGGGACGCTCTTGGAGAGGTCGGCCATCATGTCCCGCATGTGGTAGCAGGGCAGTCCGAGCATCTCGAGGGCGATCATCTGCGTGGTGGTTGCCGTCCTTGGCAGGCCGGCGCCGATCAGCTTCATCGTTCTCCTCTTCGGGTTGCGCGAGCGATCTTACGGGCGGGCCGTCAGGCCCGCCGCCCGCGCGCTTGGTAGATCGAGGTGAACCCGCTGAGGAACCCCCGCCGGGCGGCGCGTAGGTAGAGCCGCCAGACCCGGATGCGCTCCGGGCCCGCCAGCCGCAGCGCCTCGTCGATGTTCTCGTCGAGGTTGCGCGCCCAGTGCTCTAGCGTCGTGGCGTAGTCCTGTGCGAAGCCCTCCACGTGCTCTGTGACGATGCCGGCCCGCTCGAGCGCGAACAGCGTGCGCGACAGGTGGAGCGGGGCGGCGTCGGGGAAGACGTAGCGCTCGGAGAAGGGGCCGGCCTCGGCGTCGGTGTGGCGCAGGCGGGCGATGCCGTGGTTGAGGATGCGCCCACCGGGCTTGACCATGCGGGCCACCTGGCGCGCATAGACGTCGATCTGGCTCGACCCGACGTGCTCGACCATGCCGATGCTGGCCACTGCGTCGAACGGCTCGTCGGCAAGCTCGCGGTAGTCGGCCACGCGGATGTCGACGCGGTCGGCCAGTCCCAGCTCGGCCGCGCGCCGCCGGCCCAGCTCCGCCTGCGGCGGTGAGAGCGTGATGCCCACGACCTCGACACCATGCCGCTCCGCGGCGTGCATGGCGAAGCTGCCCCAGCCGCAGCCGACGTCGAGCACGCGCTGACCCGGCTTCAGGTCGAGCTTGGTGCAGACCATCTCGAGCTTCGCCTCCTGCGCCTCCTCCAGAGTGGTGGCGCCGCGCGAGAAGAGCGCGCAGCTGTAGGTCATCGAGGGGCCGAGGAAGAGCCGGAAGAACTCGGGCGGCAGGTCGTAGTGGTGGCGCACCGAGCGGGCGTCGCGCTCGCGGCTGTGGCGCTTGCCCCGCGGCCGCAGCTCGCTCGTGGGCGGCGCCGGGGGCCGCATCACGCCTGCCGCGCGCGCGGCGGCCAGCGCAAGCCGGGCCTGGGCGCTGCGGTCGAGCGCGGGCGGCTTCCAGGAGTCGAGCAGGTCGAGCACCGCATCCATGTCGTCGACCTCGAGCTCGCCGGAGACGTAGGCCCGTCCCAGGCCGAGCTGACCGGGCGCGCGCAGCGCGTGCCCCAGGGCCGCCGGGGATCGGACCGAGAAGCGCGGACCGCCGCCGTTGGTGGACGGCAGCTCGGTGCCGTCCCAGAACTGGACGGTGAACGGGCGGTCTGGGAGGGCGCGCTCCAGCTCGCCGCGGAGGGGACCGGTGGTCGCGAGCACGGCGGCGAACCTACCGGAACGGAAAGCTGGGCAGCTTCCCGGAGGCGTGAAATCCGCTCCGCGGGGGCATTAGGAGGCAATGCGCACGAGGGGAGTTTCACGGGGAGCCGCCGCCTGGATCGCCGCGCTGGCGGCGCTGATCGCGCCGGCGCCGGCGGCGGCGGACTACGTCGCGCTCGGCGACTCCTACACGGCCGGCCCGCTGATCCCGCTTCAGATCGCCCCGTTCGGGTGCCTCAAGTCGAACAGCAACTACGCCCACCTGGCGGCGCCGCGGCTCGGCCAGCCGGCGTTCCGCGATCCCAGCTGCTCCGGAGCCACGACCGAGGACATGACGGCCCCGCAGGACGTCACCCCCGGGCCGAACCCACCGCAGTTCGACGCCCTCGACGCCGACACGCGGATCGTGACGTTCACCATCGGCGGCAACGACATCGGCTTCACCGGCATCGCCGAGAACTGCGTCAGCCCCGTCCCGACCGGCACCTTCTGCAAGGCCGACTACGTGCACGACGGCCGCGACGAGATCAGCGAGCGGATCGCGGCGACCGCGCCCAAGGTGGCCGCGGTGATCCGCGGCATCCGGGCGCGCGCCCCGCGGGCGCGGATCTTCGTGCTCAACTACGCGGCGATCTTCCCCGAGCGCGGCTCGCTCGGGTGCTGGCCGCAGCTGCCCGTGGCCGACGGCGACATCGCGTACCTGCGCGAGAAGCAGAAGGAGCTCAACGCGATGCTCGCCACCCAGGCCGTGGCGAATCGCGCCCGCCTGATCGACTGGTACCGGGCGAGCATCGGCCACGACGCCTGCAAGCCGCCGCTGATCCGCTGGGTGGAGCCGCTGGCGCCGGCCAACGCCGCCGCCCCGATCCATCCGAACCTGCTGGGGATGATCGGCGCGGCAAACCTGGTGGCCGCGGCCGCCGCCCGCTGATGCAGTCGATCTACCCGGTCCTCAAGTACGAGGACGCGCATGCCGCGATCGACTTCCTCGAGCGGGCCTTCGGCTTCGAGCGCCTGCGCGTCTACGAGGGCGAGACGGGCAGGGTCGTCCACGCCGAGCTGCGCTTCGGCGACGCGGTGGCCATGCTCGGCTCGGCGGGCGAGGGCGACCCGGTGTTCAATCAGGGCGTCGGGCGAACCACCGTCTACGTGGTCGTGGAGGACCCCGATGAGATCCACCGCCGCGCGGCGGAGGCCGGCGCGGAGATCGTCCTGCCGCCGACCGACCAGGACTACGGCTCGCGCGACTTCGCCGCCCGGGACCCCGAGGGCAACGTCTGGAGCTTCGGGACGTACAGGCCGCAGCTCGACGGCTAGCGGTCCGGCAGCGAGCCGGTTCGCGCGATGCCCTGGAACACGCGGGCGCTGGGCCGCTCGCGGCGGGCCAGCGTGCCCTGGTCGTAGGCGAAGAACCCGAAGCGCGGGTAGTAGCCCGCCGCCCATTCGAAGTTGTCGACCAGCGACCACGCGAAGTAGCCCTTCACGCGCGCGAGGCCGTCGCGCATCGCGCCGCGCATCGCTCGCAGGTGGGCCAGCAGGTAGTCGCGGCGCAGGTCGTCGTCGGCGTCGGCGAGCCCGTTCTCGGTCACGTACACCGGCAGGCCGTACCCGCCGGCGATCCGCAGGACGCGCCGGAAGCCCTGGGGGTAGATCTCCCACCCGAACTCCGTGCACGTGGTCGGGCAGGGCGGCGCCGCCGGGTTCTGCGGGTGGCTGTAGGTGTTGCCCGGCAGGAAGTCGAACAGCGGCACGGTGGTGCTCGCGGGTCCGCCGAGGCCCGTCACGCGGCTGCGGAAGTAGTAGTTGAGCCCGATGAAGTCGGCGCGGCCGCGCAGGTCGCGGCGCCGCTCGCCGGCCTCGATGCGGCCGTCGACGTCGCGGTCGTCGATGCCCCTCACCACGGCGTTCAGGAACACGCGGTTGAAGACGTAGTCGGCGTGCTCGGCGCCGGCGCGGTCGTTCGCGCTCGCCGGGTCGGCGGGGGTGAAGGCGATCATGTTGTGGACCGGCCCGACGCGCGCACGGTCGTCGTGGCGGTGGACCGCGTCGTAGGCGAGCGCGTTCGCCTTGGAGAGGTTGCGCACGGCCCGCACGGCCGCGGGGAACGAGTACACGCCGGGCGGGAACCAGCCGGCGAACGCACCCGCCACGTTCACGTAGCCGTTCACGGCGACCACCATCGGCTCGTTGATCGTCACCCACAGATCGACCAGCCGGCCGTACCTCCAGGCCGCCCAGGCGGCGAACCTGCCGAACTCCCTGACCGTGCGGCCGTCGAGCCAGCCGCCGCGCTCCAGCGCCGGGAGCGGATCGTCGGGGCCGACGCCGGCGAAGGCGGCGCGCACGCCGATCGGGTCGTGCAGCCATGCCGGCAGCGTGAAGTGGTTGAGCGTGAGCACCGGCTCCATGCCGCGCCGCCGGATGGCGCGCAGCTCCGCGGCGTAGTGGCGCACCGCCGCCTGGTTCGCGAGGCGGTCGAGCTGGCGCGGCGTGCGGGCGCCGCGGGTGGAGCGCGGGAAGATGCGGCTCCACTCGATCGAGAAGCGGAAGGCGTTGGCGCCCAGCCGCCGCCGCGCGAGGCCGGCGTCGCGGCGGAACAGCCGCCAGTGCCCGGGACCGCGCTCGACCAGGTCGCCGCTCACCCGCCGCTGCTCGATGTTCTGGGCGTCGTGGCTCCAGGCCCACCAGTCGCTGCGCGTGTCGGCGTTGGCCGGCTGGCCGCCCGCCTCGGACTGGAAGCCCGAGATCGCCGTGCCCCACAGGAAGTTCCTGGGGAAGTCGCGCGCCGCCGCGGCCCCGGGAAGGGCGAGCGCGAGGACCAGCGACAGCAGCACTGCGCGGCGCAAGGTGCGCGCAGTCTAAGGCCGCGCAATGCGTCGACCAGGCGGCGCGGGAGCTACAGAGCGGGAGCGGTCGTGCCGATGCCACGGGGGTGTGGAATGCCCCCGCAAGGACGCTGCTCGTGCCGATGGCCGCGGCCCTCGCGCTGCTGGCTGCGTCGACCGCTCCCGCGAGCGCCCATCACCCGGTTGAGGGCACGCTCCAGGGCGTACACGCCGACTACTTCGACGAGGGCAGGTCCGATACCCGGTGGCAGCTCGACACCGGCGCTGAGACGCTCTCGGTGCTGCCCACGGCGCTGCCCGCGCTGACACCCGAGCGCGCCACCGTCGAGCTCGCCGACGAGCCCGGCCCGGGCCTCGTCGGCCCGGTGACCGCCTCGCTGCCGCAGGCGGCCCCCACACTCGGCGGGCGCAAGACCGCCGTGATCGCCTTCAACTTCGTCTCCGACCTGCGCGAGCCCTGGACACCCGCGCTGATCGAGCAGAGCATCTTCACCGGGGCCAACTCCACGAGCGCGTTCTTCCGCGAGGAGAGCTACGACAAGCTTTGGCTGGCGGGCAAGACCGGGAACCTCGACGGCGACGTCTACGGCTGGTACACGCTGCCGACCACGCCCACCAGCTGCGACTACGGCACCTGGGCGACCCTCGCCAAGACCGCCGCGGCCGCCGGCGGCTTCGACGCCGCGGGCTACCAGCACGTCATGTACGTCTTCCCGCCCCAGTCGGTCTGCGGCTGGGCCGGGCTCGCCTACATGCCGGGCACCGAGTCGTGGATCAACGGCGAGCTGAGCGTGCGCGTGACCGGCCACGAGCTCGGCCACAACCTCGGGCTGCACCACGCCGGCAGCTGGGCGTGCGCGGGCGCCAGCGGCCAGGCCGTGCCGATCTCCTCGAACTGCAGCCTCAACGAGTACAACGACCCCTTCGACGTGATGGGCGCCCACGGCAGCCGCCACAGCCACGGATGGCACCTCGAGCGTCTCGGGCTCCTCCAGGCGTCGAACGTCCAGACGATCGCGGAGTCGGGGACCTACTCGATCACCTCGGCCCTCGCTCCGACGACCGCGCCGACCACCCTGCGGATCCCGCGCACGCGCAACAGCAGCGGGGCCGTGCAGGACTGGTACTACGTGGAGATCCGCGACCGGGGCGGCGTGTTCGACAACTTCTCGCTCAACGACTGGGTCGTGAAGGGCGTGAGCATCCGGGTCAACGACAACCCGACCCGGACGACGCGCTCGCGGCTGATCGACACCCATCCCGGCGGCACGATCTTCGACGCGCCGCTCCAGCCGGGCGAGAGCTTCAGCGACGGGCAGGTCAGCGTGACGACGATCTCGGCCGGAGCCGGCTCGGCCAGCGTCGCGGTCGACATGGCCGCGCCGCCGCTCGACACGCAGGCCCCCTTCCCTCCGCACAGCCTCTCGCACACGCTGATCGCCGGCGGGCTGCGGCTGTCCTGGTCGCCCGGCAGCGACAACGTCGGCATCTACACCTATCCGGTCTACCGCGACGGCGTGCTGATCGGCACCTCGCCCTCCCCCTCGTTCGACGACACGACGGTGGAGCCTGGGCAGCACGTCTACACGGTCTACGCGCGCGACGCCGCCGGCAACGAGAGCCCGGCCTCGGATTCGTACGCCGTCACCGTGCCCGCCCCGACCGTGCGCCGGTCGCGCACCTCGAAGGCCAAGGACCGCACCCCGCCCCGCGTGCGCCTGGTCCGCCGCCGCCTGGACAACGGACGCGTGCTGCTGAGCGCCAGGGCCAGCGACAAGTCCGGGATCGCGCGAGTGGAGCTGCGCATCGCGGGCCGCCGGGTGGCCGCGCGGCGGGCGAACCGGCTGAGCTATCGCTGGGCCGCCCGACCCGGCAGGCACCGCGTGGTGGTCGTCGCCTACGACAAGCGCGGCAACCGCGCAACAGCGACGTACATGGTGCGCCTGCCGGGCGCATAGGCTCGCCGGGCTCGCGCGGTCGTGCGGCTACGGCTGCGGATCCAGCAGGCTGATCGCCGCCGCCCGCGTCGCCCGGATGCGCGCCAGCGCCTCGGTGTCGGGCTCGGCGGGCGGGTCGATGGTGATGCCGCGGCGCGTGTCCCAGCGCCGTGCGATCTCGTCCGGCGGCTCTCCGGTCAGCTGCGCCGCGGCCTGAGCCGCGGCGCCGAGCGCCACCAGCTCGTCCGCGTCGGGCACCTGCAGCGCGCGTCCCGACAGCCGCGCCACCGTGGCCTGCCAGGCCCGCCCACGGGCGCCGCCGCCGATCAGCACCAGCGGCGCGTCCGGCTCGAGCCCCGAGCCCACCGACGCCAGCAGATCGAGCGCCTCGACCAGGGAGGCAACGGCGCCCTCGTAGGCCGCCAGCAGGATCTGCTCCGGCTCGGTGTCGTGGCGCAGCCCGGCGACCGTCCCCGCGGCCCGCGGCAGGTTGGGCGTGCGCTCGCCGTCGAGGTAGGGCAGGACCGTGACATCGGTGTGCTGTGCCACCGCCTCGCGGTCGAGCCGCAGCCAGCCGGCCACGCGGTCCACGGCCAGCGTGCAGTTGAGCGTCGCCGCGAGCGGGAGGAAGCCGCCGGCCGCGTCGGCGAAGCCGGCGATCATGCCGCTCGGGTCGACCGCGCGCTCGCTCATGGCGGCGTAGGCGGTGCCCGAGGTGCCCAGGCTGGCCGCCGGCTCGCCGGGGCGCAGGCCGAGGCCGAGGGCGGCCCCCATGTTGTCCCCGGTGCCCGGACCCACGATCGTCCCGTCGGGAAGGCCGAGCTCGCGGGCGGCCGCCGCGTGCACCGTCCCGGCGGCTTCGCGCGGCCCGAGCACGTCGGGGAGCAGGGCGCGGTCCAGCTCGACGGAGGGCAGCTCGAGCACCTCGCGCGCGTAGTCCTCGTCGCGCGTCGACCACCAGCCGGTGCCCGAGGCGTCGCCGCGGTCGGTGGCGCCGTGCCCGCAGAGGCGCTCGGTCAGCCAGTCGTGCGGCAGGCGCACGGCGCGCGCCGCCGCCGCCACCTCGGGCTCGGTGCGCCGCAGCCAGGCCCAGCGCGTGACCGTGAACGAAGAGACCGGGACCACGCCCACGCGCTCCGCCCAGGCCTCGGCGCCGAGCGCGTCGCGCAGCGCCGCGGCATCGGGCGCCGAGCGCGTGTCATTCCACAGCACCGCGGGGCGCAGCGGGGCGCCGTCCGCGCCGGTCACGACGAGCCCGTGCTGCTGGCCGGCCACCGAGATCGCGCCCACCTCGCCGGCGCGCCCGGTCTCCGCAAGCGCGGCGCGCAGCGCCTCCCACCACACCGCCGGGTCGGTCTCGCGCGCGCCGCCGCTGCCGGTCACCTCGTGGGGCGCCCGCCCGGAGGCCACCACGCGCCCGTCCTCGGGATCCACGAGCAGCACCTTGGTCGCCTGTGTGGAGCAGTCGACCCCCGCGACGAATTGACCCGCTTCGGCCACGCGGCTAGTTTGTTGGGCGCCCCAACTAATTGCAAGGAGGCACGGTGCCTGATCTGACACCCAAGCCCGAGGACAGGTTCACGTTCGGGCTGTGGACCGTGGGCCACAAGGGCAACGACCCGTTCGGCGCGGAGACGCGCCCCGGCCTGAGCCCGCCCGACACGGTGCGCAAGCTCGCCGAGCTGGGCGCCTACGGCGTCTGCTTCCACGACGACGACCTGCTGCCGCCCGGCGCTGACGCTTCGGAGCGCGAGCGCATCAAGGGGGAGTTCCGCAAGGCGCTCGACGAGACCGGCATGAAGGTCTCGATGGCGACGACCAACCTGTTCACCCACACGGTCTTCAAGGACGGCGCGTTCACCGCCAACGACCGCGAGGTGCGCCGCTACGCGCTGCAGAAGGTGATGCGCGCGATCGACCTGGGCGCCGAGCTGGGTGCCCCGGTGTACGTCTTCTGGGGCGGCCGGGAGGGCGTCGAGGCTGACGCGGCCAAGCCGGCCCGCGACGCGCTCGAGCGCTACCGCGAGGCGATCGACTTCCTCTGCGGCTACGTGCTCGACCGCGGCTACGAGATGCGCTTCGCGCTGGAGCCGAAGCCGAACGAGCCGCGCGGCGACATCTTCCTGCCGACGGTGGGGCACATGCTGTCGTTCATCGAGCGGCTGGAGCACCGCGAGATGGTCGGCGTGAACCCCGAGGTCGCGCACGACACGATGGCGGGGCTGTCCTTCCTCCACGGGGTCGCGCAGGCGCTCTGGGCCGGCAAGCTCTTCCACATCGACCTCAACGCCCAGCGGGTCGGCCGCTACGACCAGGACTTCCGGTTCGGCGCGGTCGGCCTCAAGGACGCGTTTTTCCTCGTCAAGCTGCTCGAGGAGTCCGGCTACGACGGCGCGCGCCACTTCGACGCCCGCCCGCTGCGGGTCGAGTCCGAAGAGGGGATCTGGGACTTCGCCGCCGGCTGCATGCGCACCTACCTGGCGCTCAAGCAGCGCGCGGCCCAGTGGGGCGAGGACGCCGACATCCGCCAGGCCGAGGCCGACGCCAAGGTGCCCGAGCTGGCCCTCGACACCGTGGGCGCCTACTCGCCCGAGCGCGCCGACGAGCTGCTCGCCGAGCGGCACGACCTGGACGCCCTCGGCGCGCGCGAGTGCCGGAACGAGCGGCTCGACCAGCTGGCGGTGGACCTCATCCTCGGACTGCGGTGAGGTCGGTCCGCGAGCACAACCTCGGGCTGGTGCTGCGCCGGGTGGCCGAGGAGGGCCCGCGCTCGCGCGCGACGCTCGCGCTCGAGACCGGCCTCAACAAGACGACGGTGTCGAGCCTGGTCGCCGAGCTGATCGACGCCGGCCTGCTGCGCGACTCGCCCTCCGAGGTGCGTCCCGCCCGGGTCGGGCGGCCGCCCCAGAGCGTGGAGCTCGACCCCGAGGGACCGTTCGTGCTCGGGCTCGAGATCAACGTGGACTACCTCGCCGTCCGGGCGACCGACCTGGCCGGCGTGCTGCGCCACCACGCGTTCGTGGCACACGACAACCGCGCCGCCGCGCCAGAGGAGGTGGTCGCGGAGCTGGCGCGGCTGGCCGAGCAGGCGCTCGAATTCGCCGGCGGACGCCAGCCGATCGCGGCCACCGTGGCCGTGCCCGGCCTGGTGGATCCCGACGGCGGGCTGGCCGTAGCGCCCAATCTGGGGTGGGTCGACGTGCCCGTCGCGCAGCTGCTCACAGCGGCGCTCGCGTACCCGCCCTACTCGGTGCGTATCGAGAACGAGGCCAACCTCGGGGCGGTTGCCGAGCTGACCGAGGGCGCCGGCCGGGGGCTGAGCGACTTCGTCTACGTGTCCGGCGAGATCGGCATCGGCGCCGGCGTGGTGCTGCGCGGCGAGCTGTTCCGCGGCGCCTCCGGCTTCGCGGGGGAGTTCGGTCACCTCACGATCGACCCGTTCGGGCCGCCCTGCGGCTGCGGCGGCCGCGGCTGCCTGGAGCGCCTGGCCGGCCAGGAGGCGCTGCTGCGGCTCGCGGGCTGGGACGCCCGCGTGCGCTGCGAGGGAGCGCGGCCGGAATGGCCCGGCGCGATGCTGGCGGAGAGCGCCCGCGCCGGCCACGCGCGCACGCTGGAGGCACTCAGCCAGGTCGGCCGCACGCTCGGCATCGGCGTCGCCTCGCTTGCCAACCTGCTCGACCCCGAGGCGGTCCTGCTCGGCGGCCACTTCGCGCCGCTGACCGAGTGGCTGCGGGTGCCGATCGAGGCCGAGCTCGAGACGCGGGCGCTCGCCGGGCGGCGGATGCGCTGCCGGGTGCTGCCCGCCCGGCTGGGCAGCGAGGCGGCCGTGCGCGGCGCCGTGGCGCTCGGCCGCCGCACCGCGCTCCACAACGCGCCTCCGCTGCGAGCCGCATGAGCGTCGACCGAGAGCGGCGCGGCCCCGCAGAGCGGGCCGGCAGGCGCATCGCCCCCTACCGGCGCGGGCTGCGTGCCGGAGTCGGCTTCGGCCTCGCCGGCGGGCTGGTGGGCGTTTCCTTCGGCGTGGTGGCGGAGCCGCTGATGGGCACGGTCGCCCCGATCGTCATGTCGGCATTGGTGTTCGCCGGCGCCGCGCAGTTCGGCGCGACGGCCGTGCTCGCTGCCGGCGGCGATCCGCTGACGGCGATCGCCACCGGCACGATGCTCAACCTGCGCTTCCTCCCGATGGGCGTGGCGGCCGCGCCCGCGCTGCGCGGCAGGCGCCTGCGCCGCGCCGCGGAGGGCCAGGCGATCGTCGACGCGTCCTGGGCGCTGGCCGCGCGCGGCGACGAGGGCTTCGACCGCGAGTTGCTGATCGGCGCCAGCCTGCCGCAGTACCCGGCGTGGGTCGGCGGCACCGTGATCGGGGTGCTCTTCGGCGACGCGCTGGGCGACCCCGCATCGCTCGGACTCGACGCGATCTTTCCGGCCTTCTTCCTCGGCCTGCTCGCGGCCGAGCTGAGGCGGCCGCGCGCCGTCGCCGCCGCGCTGGCAGGGGGCGCGATCGCGCTGGCCCTCACTCCCGTACTGCCTCCCGGCATCCCCGTGCTGCTCGCGTCGAGCGCTGCCCTGATCGGACTGTGGCGGGGATGAGCGACGTCTGGATCACGATCGCCGGACTGCTCGTGACGACCGTCGCCGTCAAGGCCGCCGGCCCGGTGATCGTCGGCGGCCGCGAGCTGCCGAAGGCCGCCTACGCCGTCATCTCCCTGCTCGCCCCGGCGCTGCTCACCGCCCTGATCCTCACCGACACCTTCACCCGCGACCAGGACCTGACCGTCGACGCCCGCGCCGCCGGACTGGCCTGCGCCGGGATCGCCGTGGCGCTGCGGGCACCGCTGCTGGTGGTGGTGCTGGTGGCGGCCGTGGGGACGGCGGTGGTGCGGGCGGTGGTGTAGGGGCCCGAGG
>JAXDII010000091.1:0-28798 GCA_034664085.1 Thermoleophilaceae bacterium | reverse complement strand
CGCGGTTCCGCGCGGAGGAGGAGGCGGCCCGCCTCGAGCGCGAGGAGCAGGAGCGCCGTGAGGCAGAAGAGCGGGCCCAGCGCGAGCAGGAGGAGCAGGAGCGCCGTGAGGCGGAGGAGCGCGCCCGACGCGAGTCCGAGGAGGCCGGCTTCGCGCCGGACGAGCCGGCCACGCCGAGCGGCACCCGCCCGGAGGCCGCCACTGGCGCCGCCGCTCCGCGGGAGCGCCGCACGTTCGATCCCGACGACGATTCGTAGAGAGGCAGAGAGAAGTTGAGCACCGCCATTTCGGCACAAGACGTGAAGGCCCTGCGCGACCGCACCGGCGCGGGGATCATGGACGCGAAGTCCGCCCTGCAGGAGTCCGGCGGCGACGTGGACAAGGCGATCGAGATCCTGCGCGTGAAGGGCCAGGCTTCGGCCGCCAAGCGCGGAGGGCGCACGGCCGCGGAGGGCGTGGTGTCCAGCTACATCCACGCCGGCGGCAAGATCGGCGTGCTGGTCGAGATCAACTCCGAGACCGACTTCGTCGCCCGCAACGATCAGTTCCAGGAGTTCGCACGCGAGGTCGCGCTGCACGTGGCTGCGGCCAACCCGCGATACGTGTCGGCGGACGACGTCCCGGCAGAGGACCGCGAGGCCGAGCTGCGCGTCCTGCGCGAGCAGGCCGCCGGCGAGGGAAAGCCCGAGAACGTGCAGGAGAAGATCGTCGAGGGGCGCCTCGCGAAGTGGCTCGAGGACGTCGTCCTGCTCAACCAGACGCACGTCAACGAGGAGAAGCACGGCGGCAAGACGCTCGAGGACCTGCGCGCCGAGATCGCGGCGAACACGGGCGAGAACGTCGTGATCCGACGCTTCCAGCGGTTCCAGGTCGGGGAGGAGTGAAACCCGCTTTCGACCGGGTGTTGCTGAAGCTCTCCGGGGAGGCCCTGATGGGCGACCTCCCCTACGGAGCCGACGCGGAGCGCATCGCCGCCATCGCGCGGGCGATCGCCGGCGTCACGGAGCGTGGCGTGCAGATGGCGGTCGTGGTCGGCGGGGGGAACATCTTCCGCGGCATGTCGGGCGCGGCGGAGGGCATGGACCGGGCGACCGGCGACTACATGGGCATGATGGCGACGGTGCTGAACGCCCTGGCGCTGCAGGATGCCCTCGAGAAGGCCGGCGCCGTGACCCGCGTGCTCTCGGCGCTGCACATCCGCGAGGTGGCCGAGCCGTACATCCAGCGGCGCGCCATCCGGCACCTGGAGAAGGGCCGCGTCGTGATCTTCGCGGCGGGGACCGGCAACCCGTTCTTCACCACCGACACCGCCGCCGCCGTACGCGGGCTGGAGATCGGCGCGGAGGCGCTGCTGATGGCGAAGAACGGCGTTGAGGGGGTGTTCACAGCCGATCCGCGCTCCGACCCGGACGCCACGTTCATCGCCGAGATCAGCCACCAGGCGGCGATCGAGCAGCGGCTCGCCGTGATGGACTCGACGGCCCTGTCGCTCTGCATGGACAACGGCCTGCCGATCCACGTCTTCAACATGGACGACGAGCGCAACATCGACCGGATAGTGTCCGGCGAGCGTGTGGGGACGGTGGTGAGCAGCGCATGAACGACGACGTCCTGAAGGATTTCCTGGACGACGCGAAGGGGCGCATGAAGAAGTCGGTCGAGTCGACCCGCGCCGAGTTCTCGACGGTGCGCACCGGCCGCGCCTCACCGCACCTGCTCGACCGCATCGAGGTCGACTACTACGGCGCCACCACGCCGCTCAAGCAGCTCGCGCAGATCTCCGCCACCGAGGCGCGCCTGCTCACGATCACGCCGTACGACAAGAACTCGATCAAGACGATCGAGAAGGCGATCCTCGAGTCCGACGTCGGGCTGACGCCGTCCAACGACGGCATCGTGATCCGCCTCCAGATCCCCGAGCTGACCGAGGAGCGCCGCCGCGAGCTCGTCCGAGTGGTGCACGGCATCGCGGAGCAGGGCCGCGTGGCCGTGCGCAACATCCGCCGCGACGTGATGCACGACCTGCGCGAGCTCAAGGACGAGGGTGAGGTCGGCTCCGACGACGAGCACCGCGCCGAGTCCGAGCTCCAGAAGCTGACCGACTCGCACATCGGCGACATCGACACCGCGCTCGCCGGCAAGGAAGAAGAGATCCTCGAGGTGTGACGGCCCCCGACGGCGCCGGGCCGCGCTACGTGGCCATCATCACTGACGGAAACGGGCGCTGGGCACAGCGACAGGGCCTGCCCGTCCTGGCCGGCCACGAGGCCGGCGCCGACGTCGTCAAGGCGCGTTTGCGCGACGCGGTCGAGTTCGGCATCGAGGAGATGACCGTCTACTCGTTCTCCACGGAGAACTGGACGCGCCCGAAGGCAGAGGTCGACGGCCTGATGGCGATGTTCGGGCGCCGCATCGACCGCGAGACGCCCGAGCTCAACGAGGAAGGCGTGCGCATGCGCTTCGTGGGACGCCGCGAGGGGCTGGACCCGGAGCTGATCCGGCGCATGGACTGGGCCGAGGAGACGACCGCCGACAACGACCGCATCACGCTGTTCGTCGCGTTCAACTACGGCGGCAGGGCGGAGATCGTCGACGCGGCGCGAACCTTCACGGGGGAGACGGAGGACGACTTCCGGCGCCACCTCTACGCACCCGACATGCACGATCCCGACCTCCTGATCCGGACCAGCGGCGAGCAGCGCATCTCCAACTACCTGCTGTGGCAGCTCGCATACGCCGAGTTCGTCTTCCGCGACGAGCTCTGGCCCGACTTCTCGCGCGAGGTGTTCGCCGACTCGCTCGAGGAGTACGCCGCGCGTCAGCGCCGGTTCGGGGCGAGGTAGCGCGTGGCGTCCCGGAACGCCCCGCGGCGCGAGCCGCGCCACGGCGGGTCGGACCTCCCGGGCCGGCTGGCGGTCGCCATCCTGGCGGTGCCGTTCGCGATCTTCATCGTCTGGCAGGGCGGCGAGGTGTTCGCGCTCGCGCTCGCCGTGCTGGGCGTGATCGCGCTCGGTGAGCTCTACACGCTCATGGACCGCGTTCAGCCGGCGGCCCTCGCCGGCTTCGTGACGCTCACCGCGATGCTGCTGGCCGCCCTCTACGGCGAGCCGCGCCACGTCGTCATGGTGCTGGTGGCGGCGTTCCCGGTCACGTTCTTCCTGGCCACGCTGCGCCCGCGCCGCGCCAACGTCTCGTGGGCGATCGCCGCGACGCTCTTCGGAGTGCTCTGGGTCGGGCTCGCGATGGTTCACGCGATCTGGCTGCGCGAGCTGGAGATCGAGGACGGCGGGAAGACGATCGCGACCGGCATGGGCCTGCTCTTCAACGTCCTGATCGGGACCTTCGTGGGGGACTCGTTCGCGTACTTCGTGGGGCGTGGCTACGGGCGGACCCCGATCGCCCCGCTGATCTCGCCCAACAAGACGC
The DNA here is from genome assembly GCA_034664085.1 of Thermoleophilaceae bacterium. GTDB lineage: Bacteria > Actinomycetota > Thermoleophilia > Solirubrobacterales > Thermoleophilaceae > JACVRW01. The sequence continues at coordinate 25,372 of JAXDII010000091.1, read as the reverse complement.
TGGAGGGGCTCGTGGGCGGCGTCGTCGGCGGCACGCTGGCCTTCTGGTGCGCCGGGCTCTACCAGGACTGGCTGACCGGCTGGGACGCGCTGCTGATCGGCCTGCTGGTGGCGCTGGCCGCGCCGCTGGGCGACCTGTTCGAGTCGCTCATCAAGCGCGACCTGGAGGTGAAGGACACCGGCCGGCTGTTCGGCGCGCACGGCGGTGTGCTCGACCGCCTGGATGCCGTCTTCTTCACGGTCGTCGTTGGCTACTACGCGGCGGTGGGGCTGGGATACGGCTGATCGCGGCCTAGTGCCATCTGCATGGCCGAGACAGACACACAGTCCGAGACGAAGGTCACCACGGATCACGACGAGATCCGCCGCTGGGCCGAGGAGCGCGGCGGCAAGCCCGCCATCGTGCGCGGCACCGAGGACGGCGACGGCGGGGTGCTGAGGATCGACTTCCCCGGCGGGGCCGGCGAGGAGTCGCTGGAGCACGTGTCGTGGGAGGAGTGGTTCCGCGTCTTCGACGAGCGCAACCTCGCCTTCCTCTCCCAGGAGCAGAAGGCAGACGGCGAGGGCAGCACCTTCTTCAAGCTCGTCCGCCGCGACGACTAGGACCTAGAACTGGGGCGGCGCCCCGAACATCTCGGGGACGCGCGTGGCGAGCGTCAGGTCGCCGTCCACGTCGAAGCGCCCGGAGAAGAGCAGCTCCTGGGGGTCCACCTCCTCGGCCAGCAGCCGCGCGAAATCGGGCACGCTGAGCTTGAAGGTGACCGACGCGGGCCCGTTGGCGCCCGCGATCACGGTTGCCGCGCTGTCGCGCACCCGAACCGTCCAGCGCGAGGGCGGCTTGCCCTTGCCGTGGTGGGCCAGCTCGTAGGCGATGTCGCCCTCGAAGCCGAACGCGAGCTTGGGCTCGAACTGGCGCGCCATCCCGGTGAAGATGGCCCGCTGGGCGAGGTCGCTGCCGAAGCGGCGCTCCAGCTGCTCGTCGCTGGCGCCGCGCACCAGCCGCGCCACCGCCTCCTGGCCCTGGCGCCGCAGCGAGCGCCGCGCCTCCTCGCCGAGCTCGGCCAGGCGGCGGCGCAGCCCGCCGTCGCGGCGCGCCCGGGCCGTGCGCTCCAGCTCGGCCTGCTCGTCGATCGTGTAGCCGGGCGGCGCCGTCCGCGGCGGGGAACGCCGCGCCAAGGCGCGCTCGGCCGCTCCCGCCAGGCGCTCGGCCTTGGCCCGCTCGCGCTGGTCGCGCCCGTCGGCGAAGTGCGGGAGCACGCGCTGAGCGAACAACTCGAGGCTCTCGCAGATGTGCTCGTGGCGGTTCGCGCCGGCCTGGAGCACGAAGATCACCTGGTCCACGCCGACGGCCTCGTAGCGGCGGCAGAGGTCGAGCACCTGGTCGGGCGTGCCGATCGCTCCGCGCAGCGAGCCGAGCCCGTGCTGCATGATCTTGACGGCCAGCGGCGCCGCGTCGGGGGTCACCAGCTCGCGCGCGAAGCCGCGCTCGTCGCGGTTGGCCAGGAACTCGTCCCACACCACGGTTCGGCCGGGCTGGTGGTGGCCCATGCCGTAGTAGTGCGCCAGCGAATAGCCGAAGAAGTGCGCGCCGTCGATGCCGCGGTCGATGGCGGTCGCCTCGTCGTCGTGCATCATCATCGGCAGCACGACGGCGACGTTGGGGTTGACGGCGAACCCGGCCGGCACGCACTCGTCCGAGTCGATCAGCGCGTAGTAGTCCTCGACCCACTTGCCGGCGTCCTCGGGCTCGACGAACGAGAAGGACAGCGCGCCGATGCCGTTGCGGGCCGCGAACTGGATCGTCTCGCGCCGGCTGCAGGCCACCCACAGCGGCGGATGCGGGCGCTGGAGCGGCTTCGGCACCACGTTCCGCGCCGGCATGCCCCAGAACTCGCTCTGCCAGCCGGCGAACGGCTCCTCGACGAACATGCGGGTGATCGCGTCGATCGCGTCCTCCCACATCTCGCGCTTGCGGGTGCGGTCGACCAGGAAGCCGCCGAGCTCGGCGGCCGAGGAGGACTCGCCGGTGCCGAAGTCCACGCGACCGTCCGAGATCAGGTCCAGCGTGGCGATCCGCTCGGCAACACGCGCGGGGTGATTCACGGCCGGCGGGATCTGCACGATCCCGTGGCCGAGCCGGATCCGCTGCGTGCGCGCCGCCGCAGCGCCCAGGAAGACCTCCGGAGCCGAGGAGTGCGAGTACTCCTCGAGGAAGTGGTGCTCCACCTCCCAGACGTAGTCGAAGCCCAGCCGGTCGGCCAGCTCCACCTGGATCAGGGCGTCCTTCAGCAGCGCGTGCTCCGAGCGTTCGGCTTCCCAGGGCCGCGGATCCTGGTGCTCGTAGAAGATCCCGAACCGCACTCAGCCCGGATTCTCTCAAGCTCGAAGCGACTTCGCCCGATGTTTATGGCGTGGAGCCCGCCTGGGGCATCTCGCCTGCCTCGACAAGCCCTTCGGGCGCCGCTGATGCGAGCGCAGAACCGAGGAATGCCGGCTCCGAGCGCGAGGCACTGTTGCGCGTGGCTGCCGCCGCGGCGGGCGCGCACGATCTCGCCGAGGTGCTGGAGGTGGCCGCCGAGGAGGCCCGCGCCGCGATCGGCGCGGCCTCGCTATCGGTGAGCCGCTGGGAGCGCGAGCACGGCACGCTGCGCACGGTCATCAACGTCGGCCAGCTCGGCCCGGGGGAGGAGCGCTATCCGGCCACCGAGGTCTATCCGCTGGCCGAGGACCGCACCGCCGAGCGGCTGGTGATCGACGGCCTCGCCTACTTCAACTCCCTCAACGCGGACGGGGTCGACCCGGTGTCCGCCGAACGGCTGATCCGGCTCGGCAAGGAGTCCGAGGTCGGCGTGCCGATCCTCGTCGAGGGCGAGGCATGGGGCGAGGTCTACGCCACCACCGCGCCCGGGCAGCCGCACTTCCGCAGCGAGGACGTCCGCTTCTTGGAGACGATCGCCGGGCAGCTCGCGGTGGCCATCGGCCGCGCGGAGCTGTTCTCGCGCGTCTCGCGGCTCGCGTACGAGGACCCGCTGACCGGCCTCGCCAACCGGCGGGCGCTCGAGGAGCGCCTCCAGCGCGCCGTGGCGCGCGCCACCGAGCGCAAGTCGCCCCTGGCGGTCGTGCTCTGCGACGTCGACGAGCTCAAGGCGATCAACGACGGCTCCGGCCACGACGCCGGCGACCGCGCCCTTCAGCGGGTGTCCGACGTGCTGGTCGCGGTCGCGGCCGAGCGGCCGGGCAGCCTGGTCGGGCGCCTGTCGGGCGACGAGTTCTGCGTGGTGATGGAGGGCGCCAGCGTCGGCGAGGCACGCGCGCTGGCCGCGGCGGCCCTCGCGGCGCTCGCGGAGCAGCCGGGCGACGGCATCCTGATCTCGTGCGGAGCCGCAGCACTCGGGCGCGGGGTGGAGACACTCGGAGAGTTGATGCGCGCGGCCGACGCCGCGCTCTACCGCGCGAAGCGCAACGGCGGCGGGCAGGTCTTCACTGCCGGCTCGCGCGCCACCGACCCCGGTCCGCGCCCGGAACGGCGGACGCTCAGGCGGACCAGCCGCGAGCGCGTGCGCGACGCCACCCGTGACCTGGCCGCCCGCTTCGAGCGCGAGCTGGCCGACGACGGGCCGCTCGAGCGCATCGAGGCGGTCGCAGGTGCGCTTTCCGAGGCGCTCAACGCGGCTGCCTGGGCCATCTCCTTCACGCCTGTCGGGGGCGACACGATCCACACGATCTCCGTGGCCGACGGGCGCGACAAGCGGCTCGAGGGCCTGCACCTCGGAATCGACAACGAGGTCTACGCGGTCGCCGACTATCCGGCCACGTCGCGCCTGATCGAGGCGGGCGCCGGGGCCTTCGTCGCGAGCGTCGACGACCCCTCCACCGACCGCGCCGAGCGCGCGCTGCTGGAGCTGATGGGGCGGACCAGCGTGCTGGCCGCCGCTGCCGCCGACCACGATCTCACCTGGCTTCTGGAGCTGTACTCCGACACCCGCACGGCGGCGCTCGAGGAGGGGCGCGCCGAGGCGGCTCTGCTGCTGCGCGCCGCGATCCCGCCGCGCTCGGCGCGCAAGGACGTCGCCCTGCGGGCGCGCTGGACGCGCCAGGTCGAGCTGACCAGCGCACTCGGCGCCCGCCTGGCGGGCGAGATGGGCGAGCAGTCAATGGTCGAGGCGGCGGTCGAGCAGATCCACGCCGCCATGGGCGCGCAGGCGACCGCGCTGATCCGCCTGCGCGACGACGGGCAGCTGGAGCAGGCCGCCGGCGCCGGGGCGTTCCGGCGCCCGGAGATGGACGGATACACGCTTCGCGGCGACCGCGGACTGGTCGGGCGCTGCCTGCGCGAGGGGCGCGTCGTGCTCGCCCCGGACGTGACGCGCGAGCCCGACTACGCCGGCACGCCCGCCGCGGCCGACATCCGCTCCGAGCTGGACGCGCCGCTGATGGTGGGCGGCCGCGCCTGGGGCGTCCTGACGGTGCAGTCCACCGAGCCGAACGGCTTCGACGAGGGCGACGTGACCATGCTGCGGGCCGCCGCCCACCAGGTGTCCGCCGCGCTGTACTCCGCCCTGCTGCACGAGCAGCTCGAGCGCGCGCAGCTCGGCACGGCGGAGGCGCTCAGGGCGGCCCTGGACGCGCGGGCGGCATCGACTTTCGAAGGACCGGCCTCGATGGTCCAGTGGTGCGAGGCCGTGGGCCGGCGGCTCGGCATGGGGGAGGACGACCTGCGGGCGCTGCGCTACGCGGCGACCCTCCACGACATCGGCGAGCTCGGCGTGCCCGAGGCGATCCTCAACAAGCCCGGTCCGCTCACCACCGACGAGCGGCCGGCGGTCGAGCGCCACCCGCTGATCGCCGAGGGCATCCTGTCGCCGGTCGAGTTCCTCGCCGACACGCTGCCGCTGGTGCGCGCGGCGCACGAGCGCTGGGACGGCGGCGGGTATCCGGACGGCCTGGCGGGGGAGGAGATCCCGCTCGGCGCCCGTGTGCTGTTCGCCTGCGACTGCTACGAGGCGATGACCACGGCGCGGCCCTACCGCGCCGCCCTGACCGCCGCGGACGCCGAGGCAGAGCTGCGCCGCGTGGCCGGCACGCAGCTCGATCCCACCGTCGTGGCGGCACTGCTCGAGGTACTGCACGCCGGCTCCTAGACTGGGCTGGGTGCGCAGAATCCTCATCGTCGGGTCCACGGGCTCGATCGGAACCCAGGCGCTCGACGTGGTCGAGCACAGCGACGAGCTCGAGGTCGTCGGCCTGGCCGCATCCTCTAGCTGGGAGCCGCTCCTGGAGCAGGCCCGGCGCTTCGGCGTCGACCGCATAGCGCTCGCGGATCCCGATGCCGCCGCCAGGGCGGGCGAGCACGCAAACGTGCTCTCGGGCGCCGAGGGGCTCGTCGAGCTGATCACCGACACGGACTGCGACCTCGTGCTCAACGCGCTCGTCGGCTCGGCCGGCCTCGGGCCGACGGTGGCGACGCTGGGCGAAGGCATCGACCTCGCGCTGGCCAACAAGGAGAGCCTCGTGGTCGGCGGCGAGCTGGTGACCGCCCTGGCCGAGGCCACCGGCGCCCAGCTGATCCCGGTCGACTCCGAGCACTCGGCGCTGTTCCAGCTGATCGAGGGCCAGCGCCGCGGCACCGTCGACCGGCTCGTGCTGACCGCCAGCGGCGGGCCCTTCCGCGGGCGCACGGACCTCGAGGGCGTCACCCGCGAGGACGCGCTCGCCCACCCGACCTGGGCGATGGGCGGCAAGATCACGATCGACTCGGCGACCCTGATGAACAAGGGGCTGGAGCTGATCGAGGCCCACCACCTGTTCGGCATCCCGTACGACCGTCTCGACGTGGTGGTGCACCCGCAGTCGATCGTCCACGCGCTGGTGCACCTGAACGACGGCGCCTCGCTCGCCCACCTCGGCTACCCGGACATGCGCGTGCCGATCTCCTACGCGCTCCACCATCCGGACCGCGCCGACGTGCCGGTGCCGACGCTCGACCTGGTGGAGGTGGGCGAGCTGACCTTCGAGGCACCCGACACGCGCACGTTCGCCTGCCTGCGCCTCGCCCGTGAGGCCGCCGCGGCCGGCGGCACCGCGCCGTGCGTGCTGAACGCCGCCAACGAGGTGGCCGTGCACGCGTTCCTGCTCGGCGATCTGCCCTTCACGGGCATCCCGCACGTGATCGAGTCGACGCTGTCCGAGCTGCCGGCCAAGCCGGTGCGCCACTTCAGCGACCTCTACGAGGCGGACACGCAGGCGCGCGAGATAGCGCGCGGGGTGGCCGCGTGAGCTGGCTGCTGGCCTTCGTGGGCTTCGCCCTGCTGGTGATCCTGCACGAACTGGGCCACTTCGCGGCGGCCAAGGCCGTAGGGATGCGCGTGGAGAAGTTCTCGCTGTTCTTCCCGCCGACGCTGCTCAGCAAGAAGGTGGGGGAGACCGAGTACGCGATCGGAGCGATCCCGGCGGGCGGCTACGTGAAGATCAGCGGGATGAACCCGGCCGAGGACCTCCCCGACGAGGTCCGCACGCGCGCGTACTACGCGCAGCCGGTCTGGAAGCGGGTGGTGGTGATCGCGGCCGGCCCGGCCGTGAACCTGGTCGTCGCGTTCGTGCTGCTGTTCATCTTCTACTTCGCGGTCGGGCCGTACGAGACGGGCGTCGCGGCCATCGAGAAGGGCTATCCCGCCGCGGGCGCGCTGCAGGTAGACGACAAGATCGTGGCAGTTGACGGTCGGCGCGTGGAGCCGCAGGAGATCTCGCAGCGGATCTCGGCCCACCGCTGTGCCGAGGACCCGCCCAAGGCCGGCTGCAAGGCGGAGCAGCCGGCTCGCCTGACCGTGCTGCGCGACGGGGAGCGCCGCCAGCTCGAGCTGACGCCGGTCTACGACCCGGAGGCGAAGCGCACGCGCATCGGCTTCCAGTACGGGGCGACCGACCAGCGCGAGGACCTGTCGCTGGGCGCCGCCCTCGACACGACCGCCGACCGCTACTGGTTCTTCACCAAGGCCACCCTGGAGCTGCCAGCCCGCCTGATCGATTCCGAGCAGCGCAAGGAGATCTCCGGCGTGGTCGGCTCGTACGAGACCACGCGCCAGACGATCCTCAACCAGATGGAGGACGTGATCGGGATCCTCGCGATCATCTCGCTGTCGCTGGCGATCGTGAACCTGTTCCCGTTCCTGCCGCTCGACGGCGGCCACATCTTCTGGGCGATCGTCGAGAAGGTCAGGCGCAAGCCGGTGCCGTTCAGCGTCATGGAGCGGGCGGGCGTGGTGGGCTTCATGCTCGTGATCCTGCTGTTCTTGATCGGGCTTTCGAACGACATCGACCGGCTTTCCGGCGAGGGGTTCCAGGTCCGCTGATTCCACGTTAGATTCCGCACATGACCGTCGGTACCGCGCGCCGGACCGAGAGGCCTGAGGGTCTCGACGCGTCGACTGTCGCGGAGGCGTTCCAGCTCACGGCGGCGGCCCATCCGGACCGTCCTGCGCTGCGCCTCAAGGACGACTCGGTCTCGCTGACCTGGGCGGAGTACGCGGACAAGGTGCGGCGCGTGGCCGCCGGCCTGGCCGGCCTCGGCCTGGAGCGCGGCGCCAGCATGGGGATCATGCTCACCAACCGCCCCGAGTTCCACTGGTTCGACGCGGCCGCCCTGCACCTGGGCGCCACGCCCTTCTCGATCTACAACACCTACGCGGCGGAGCAGGTCCAGTACCAGCTAGGCGACGCCGAGGCGCGCATTCTGGTGACGGAGAAGGCCTTCCTCGACCGCGTGCAGGGGCTCGCCGGCGTCGAGCACGTGATCGTGGTGGACGACGAGGACGGCATCGACGCCGAGTCGCACGCCGCCGACGGCTTCGACTTCGACGCGGCCTGGCGCGCCGTCGAGCCCGACGACGTCCTGACGCTGATCTACACCTCCGGCACCACCGGGCCGCCGAAGGGCGTCGAGCTGACGCATTCGAACCTGATCGCCGCCGTCAACGGCTTCGACGAGGTGATCGCGTTCCCCGGCGACGGGCGCGTCGTGTCCTGGCTCCCGATGGCGCACATCGCCGAGCGCGCCTGCTCCCACTACCTGCCGATGCTGCTCGGCTTCACCACCACCGACTGCCCCGACCCGCGCCAGGTGGTGGCCTACCTGCCCGAGGTCAGGCCGACCTGGTTCTTCGCGGTGCCGCGCATCTGGGAGAAGCTCAAGGCCGCCATCGAGGCCGGCGTGGCCGCCGAGCAGGACGACGCGAAGCGGCAGGCGACCGAGTGGGCGCTCGGGGTCGGGCTGCGCAAGGTGCGGCTCGAGCAGGCCGGCGAGCCGGTCCCCGACGAGCTGCGCGCCGAGCACGCCAAGGCGGACGAGCTGGTGCTCTCGAAGATGCGCGCCCGTCTCGGCCTGGACTCGGTGGAGTCGGTCAACGTGGGGGCCGCTCCCACGCCGCGAGAGGTGATCGAGTTCTTCCACGCCATCGGCGTCCCGCTGGCCGAGCTGTGGGGGATGTCAGAGACGACCGGCTACGGCACCTGCAACCCGCCCGAGCGGATCAAGATCGGCACCGTCGGGCCGGTCTCCCCGGGCGTGGAGATGAAGCTGGCCGAAGACGGCGAGGTGCTGATCCGCGGCCCGGTGGTCACGCGGGGGTACCGCAACCAGCCCGAGCAGACGAGGGAAGCGATCGATGCGGACGGCTGGCTCCACACCGGCGATGTGGGCGAGTTCGACGAGGACGGCTACCTGTCGATCGTCGACCGCAAGAAGGAGCTGATCATCAGCGCCGGCGGCAAGAACATGTCGCCGGCGAACATCGAGGCGAGGGTGAAGGCGGCGAGCCCGGTGATCGGCCAGGTGATCGCGATCGGCGACGGGCGCCCCTACAACGTCGCGCTGATCACGCTCGACCCCGACGTGGCGCCTGCGTTCGCCAAGCAGCACGGCGAGGAGGCGGTGCTCGCGGAGGTGGAGCGCGGGGTCGCGGCGGCCAACGACCAGATGGCCCGCGTGGAAGAGGTCAAGCGCTACAAGGTGCTCGACGCCGAGTGGCAGCCGGGCGGCGAGGAGCTCACCCCGACGATGAAGCTGAAGCGAAAGCCGATCAACGCGAAGTACGCGAAGGAGATCGAGGAGCTGTACTCCTAGATACCCTTGGGGGTCGATGGCCTCCAAGCGACAGATCGACGTCGGCGGGGTGAAGATCGGCGGCGGGGCGCCCGTCGCGGTCCAGTCGATGACCAAGACCGAGACCGCCGACTTCGACGCGACCATGCGTCAGATCCAGGCGATTGCGGACGCTGGCGGCGACCTGGTCCGCTGCGCCGTGCCGCGCGACGACGACGTGCGCGCGCTGGAGCGGATCGTCAAGGAGTCGCCGATCCCCGTGATCGCGGACATTCACTTCAACCACACGCTGGCGCTCAAGGCGATCGACGCGGGCGCCCACTGCGTGCGCATCAACCCGGGCAACATCGGCGGTCACGAGAAGACCGGCGAGGTCGTCGAGAAGGCCCGCGTGGCGAAGGTTCCGCTGCGGATCGGCGTCAACTCCGGCTCGCTGCCCAAGCACCTCCACGAGCTCGAGCGCGAGAACCCGGTCGAGGCGCTGGTGGGCGCCGCGCTCGAGCACGTCGACCTGATGGGCCGGCTCGACTTCCAGGACTTCAAGGTCTCGATCAAGTCGACCAACGTCCCCAACACGATCGCCTCCAACCGGCTGCTCTCGGAGAAGATCGACAACCCGCTGCACCTCGGGATCACCGAGGCCGGCACGAAGTGGTCGGGGTCGCTCAAGTCGGCGGTCGGGCTCGGCACGCTGCTGGCCGACGGGGTGGGGGACACGATCCGCATCTCGCTCTCCACCTTCCACGCGGAGGAGGAGGTCAAGGTCGCCTGGGAGATCCTCAAGGCGCTCAAGCTGCGGGAGCGCGGGCCCGTCCTGATCGCCTGCCCGACCTGCGGACGGCTCCAGTTCGACATGGACACCGTCGTCGTAGACATCGAAGAGCGTCTGCGCCAGTACGACGAGCCGATCGAGGTCGCAGTGCTCGGCTGCGCGGTCAACGGCATCGGCGAGGCGTCTCACGCCGACTTCGGCATCACCGGAGCCAAGAACGAAGGGCTCATCTTCGCCCACGGCAAGCCGCTGCGGAAGGTGCCGCAGGACCGGCTGGTCGACGAGCTGTTCGCCGAGATCGACAAGTCCCTGAAGGTCGGTCGCGTGATCGTGGACGAGGGCAAGGCCGCCGAGGGCGCCGCCTGGCTCGAGCGCATCGAAGAGGAGAACGCCGACGAGCTCACGCCCGAGCGCCTGGCGGCCATGGAAGCCGCCGCCGCGGCCGGCGAGGTGCTCTCAGACGGCCAGCCCCTGCCGATGGCGGGCGCGCCCAAGGCGAAGCGAATCGAGCTGGACGAGCAGGCAAGCCCCACCGCCGGGCGGCGCTTCACCCGGGCATAGCACCCTTACGCCGCCGTCGCGTCCCGCACGGGCCGTCCGGCGCCCGGCGCTGCCTGTTCGCGCTCGAACATGCGCACCAGGGCGGCCACTACCTGGGGGTCGAACTGGGAGCCGGCGCACCGGCGTAGCTCCGCCAGCGCCTGCGGGTTCTCGATGCGGGAGCGGTAGGGACGGTCGGTGGTCATCGCGTCGAACGCGTCGCAGACCGCCACCACGCGTGCTCCCAACGGGATCGCCTGCCCGGAGAGGCCGTCGGGGTAGCCGGCGCCGTCCCAGTGCTCGTGGGTGGACCGCACGATGCGCGCCACCGGGCGCAGGGCCGGGGCGGCGAGGAGGATGCGCTCGCCGATGATCGTGTGGCGCCGCATGAAGCCCCACTCGGTCTCGTCGAGCGGCCCCGACTTCTGGAGGATCGTGTCCGGAATCGCGATCTTGCCCACGTCGTGGAGCTCGGCGGCGCGCGCCAAGTTGTCCAGTTCCTCGGGGTCCATGCGCAGCTCGCGGCCGACCGCGAGGGCGAGGTCGGCGGTGTCGCGCAGGTGCGCGTGAAGGTCCGGCTGGCGCTCTGAGAGGGTGCGCAGCAGCACGTCGCGGGACTGGCGGCCCGCGGACATGCCGCGGCCGCCCTTGCGGGCGTACATGCGCCGGTCCGCGAGCTGGAGCGCCGCGGTCGGGGAGATGACCTCCTGGGGCGAGACCACCGCGCCGTGGGACGTGGTCACCTCGAAGCCCTCGCCCTGCTCGGACAGCGCCGCCACGCACGCCGCCGTGAGCGGCTCCACGCCGGCCACGCCGGGATGCAGAACCACGCAGAACTCGTCGCCGCCGAGGCGGTACGCCTGGCCGTGGCCGTGGACGGAATCCGCGAGGCGCGCCCCGAGGCGTGCGAGCAGGCCGTCGCCGGCGGGGTGGCCGAAGGCGTCGTTGTACTCCTTGAAGCCGTCCAGGTCGAACAGCACGAGCGCGCACGGCGCGTCCAGCGTCGCCAGCGGCAGCTGCTCGTCGAGGTCGTCCATCAGGCTGCGCCGGTTGCCGAGTCCCGTCAGCGGGTCGGTGCGCGCCTCTCCGCGGCTGTGGGCGAGCACGCGCCGGTTCTCGGCGAAGATCAGGGCAGTCCGGACCAGCACCAGCAGCAGCGTCGACGCGGCCAGCACCAGCGTGACTCCGTTGACCCGCGTGAAGTGGTCGTAGGCCAGGATCACCACCGCGACGAGGCCGCACACGAACGGCACGATCACGGCGCGCACGCTTTCCTCCTTCGAGGAAGAGCGCATGCTGGCGGGCTGCCACGCGGCCAGTCCCACCAACAGCGAGGAGGCGGGCCACAGCGTGTCGACCAGCGTGCCGTCGGTGTAGGTGCCCTCGGCGGTCTGCACCAGGTAGATGCCGTCGGCCACGGCGCTCAGCGCGAGGCCCAGGCCGAGCACGATCCAGGCGCGCCCGGGCCGCCACCCGGCGAGCCCGAAGATCGCCACCACCAGGCCGAGCAGCAGCAGGTCGCCGATCGGGTAGGCGAGGCTCGTCGCGACCGCGGGACTGAGGCCTCCGGCGCCGCCGGCGTGCACCACGGGTCCGTAGGCCACGGCGCACGCCACGGCAGCGGTCGCAAGCGCCCCGATCAGCCCGTCGAGCCAGAGGCTCCCGCGCGCGCGCTTCATGCGCGAGCGCACGAGCAGCGCCAGCGTCAGGCAGGCCGCGGGGTAGTAGACCAGCCAGAGCCCGTCGGAGATGCTGGGGTAGGGCGCGTTCGGATCCTCGGCGTACGCGGCGGTCCAGAAGATGTCGGCGCCCGTCCAGGCGACGATGCCGAGCCCCATCACGAGCCACGGCAGCCGCTCCTCGCGGACCGCGGCGACGCGCCAGAGGCAGAATCCGGCGCCGGCGAGCAGCAGCGCGTTGTAGAGGTAGTCCTGCAGGACCGCTGTCACGGCGTCGCCCGCCAAGCCGGTGGCTACCTGCAGCACGTACACCGCCATCAGCAGCCCAGCGATGCACCAGCACGCGCGTAGAGCGGTGCGGGGGCTCGGCGAAGCCTCCATCTCCCCTAGATCGGCTTTTCTGGCCGGAAACTGAGCGCCTGGGGTTATAGTCGCCCCCCCGTGACGCGCCTCTCACGCTATTTCCTGCCGACCACGCGCGAGGACCCCGCCGACGCGGAGGCCGCTTCGCACCGCCTGGTGGTTCGCGCAGGGCTGGCGCGCCAGGTCGGAGCGGGCCTCTGGACCTGGCTGCCGGCGGGCTGGCGGGCCCATCGCAAGGTCGAGCAGATCATCCGCGAGGAGCTGGACGCGATCGGCTGCTGCGAGATGCTGATGCCCGTGCTGCTGCCCGCTGAGCTGTGGAAACGCACCGGCCGCTACGACATCGACGAGCTGTTCAAGCTGAAGGACCGCCGCGGCGCGGAGCTGGTGCTGGCGATGACGCACGAGGAGGCGGTGACCTACCACGTCTCGCGCGAGATCCGCTCCTACCGCGACCTGCCGAAGCTGCTCTACCACTTCCAGATCAAGGAGCGCGACGAGCCGCGTCCGCGCGCCGGCGTGCTGCGTACACGCGAGTTCGTCATGAAGGACTCGTATTCGTTCGACCGCGACGAGGAGGGACTCGACGAGTCCTACCGCCAGCACATCCGGGCCTACGACTGCATCTTCGACCGCAGCGGCCTCGAGTGGTACCGGGTGGAGGCCGACGTCGGCATGATGGGCGGCTCGGGAGCGGACGAGTACATGGCGCCCTGCGCCGCGGGCGAGAACGACGTCGCCCTGTCCGAGGCGGGCTACGCCGCCAACATCGAGGTGGCAAGTGCCGGGCCGCAGCCCGTGAACGGGCTGCCGGAGCGCCTCGACGCGCCCGAGCCGGTGGAGACGCCCGGCGCTACCACGATCGAGGCGGTCTCGTCTCAGCTGGGCGTGCCGCCGGGTGCGCTGATCAAGGCCATGCCGGTCATCGCCGACGGCCGCGGGCCGGTGCTCGTGCTCGTGCGCGGTGACCACCGCCTCAACGAGATCAAGCTGCAGAACGCGCTCGGTGCCCCGTTCCGGCCCGCCGAGGGCGACGAGGTGCGCGAGCTGTTCGGGAGCGTGCCGGGCTTCATCGGCCCGGTGGGGACGCGCGCGGACGTCGTGGCCGACGAGGCGCTGCACGGCCTGCACGGGCTGGTGACGGGCGCCAACGCACCCGACCTGCACCTGCGCGGCGTCGAGCCCGGCCGCGACTTCGACCCCACCTGGGCGGACGTGCGCCGTGTCGAGGCCGGCGACCGCTGCCCGAACGGCGGCGAGATCCGCATCGAGCCGGCCATCGAGGTCGCCAACATCTTCAAGCTCGGCACGCGCTACTCGGAGCCCCTGGGCGCCCGCTACCTGGACGAGCATGGAGCGGAGCAGCCGATCGTGATGGGCTCGTACGGGATCGGCCCGGCGCGCATCGTTGCCGCTGCCATCGAGCAGTACCACGACGAGCAGGGCATCTCCTGGCCGCGCTCGCTGTCCCCGTTCGACATCGAGCTGGTGACGCTCGGCAAGCAGGGCGAGGAAGCGCGCGCGGTCGCCGACCGGCTGTACGAGGAGCTCGGCTCGGCCGGCTTCGACGTGCTCTACGACGACCGCGATGGCAGCCCCGGCGAGAAGTTCGCCGACGCCGAGCTGCTCGGGTGCCCGCTACGGCTCACGATCGGCAAGCGGGGGGTGGAGTCGGGCGAGATCGACGTCCAGATCCGGCGCGGACAGGAGCAGCGCTCGCTGCCGCTCGAGGGCGCCGCAGAGGCCGCCGCGGAGCTGTGGCAAAGCCTCCCCTGACGTTCCGCCGCCTGGTCGGCCTGGACCGGTCGGGCGGGCCTCCTCCCGGGACGAGGAGGGGGGAGGCGCTCCACCCGTTCACGATCCCCAACGCCATCGGCCTGGCGCGCATCGCGCTGGTCCCGCTGTTCCTGGTCCTCGCGCTGGGGTCCGACGACGGCCGGGACACGGCCGCCACGCTCCTGTTCGCCTTCATCGCGGCCAGCGACTGGTTCGACGGCATGGCCGCCCGGATCACCGGCCAGTACAGCCGCTTCGGCGCGCTGCTCGACCCGCTCACCGACCGCCTGCTGGTGATCTCGGGCGCGATCGTCGCCTGGGAGTTCGAGTTGCTGCCGCGCTGGGCGCTGCTCGTGCTGGCGGCCCGCGAGGCCTTCATGCTGCTGCTGACGCAGCTGGCGCTGCGGCGCGGGGTCGACCTGAACGTGAACATGCTGGGCCGCTGGGCCGTGTGGCCGGTGATGGGCGCGCTCGGATTGGCCATGATCGTGGAGACCTGGGTGTCCGAGGCGCTGCTCTACCTCGGAATCGCGATGACCCTTGCGGCCACCGCCCTCTACCTGCAAGATGGACTACGAGGCTTGCGCAAAGGCTCAACCTCTACTTGAGCATCGGTATAGTCCGCGTCTCCGGCCCAGCCCAACCTTCCGAAAGGAACGCATTGGACACATTCCCCGATCTCGGTGCCCTCTCGGACCGGGAGCTGAAGGACCTCATCCAGCAGCTCACCGAGGAGGAGCAGGAGGTGTCGTACCGCCGGCGGATCCTGCACGGCAAGATCGACATCCTGCGTGCGGAGCTGGTCAACCGGCTGCGCAAGAAGCATGAAGAGGGCGAGACGGTGATCAGCGGCGCGGACGTGCAGCAGCTGACCGACATCCTCGCCGGCAAGGGCATTCCCTCGGAGGGAGACGTCGAGTAGCCGTGCACTGCCCGGAATGCGGCTTCGTCAACGCCGAGGGCGCGAACTACTGCCAGAAGTGCGGCGCCTTCCTGGGCGAAGCCGAGACCGGCAAGCGCGGTGACACGACCGAGGTCTACCAAGTCGACGAGTCCGGCGAGCTGAAGCCGGTCGACTTGGAGGAGGTCACCCACGAGGGCGCCACGCTCGTGATCCGATCGGGCGGCGGGCGCGCCGGGGAGGCCTTCAACGTGACCAGCGAGCGCATGACCATAGGACGCAGCCCCGAAGCGGAGATATTCCTCGACGACGTGACCGTGTCGCGCAACCACGCCCTGCTCGTCAGCCGGCGCGACGGGCTCTACATCGACGACCTCGGCTCCCTCAACGGCACCTACGTGAACCGGCGCCGGATCGAGTCGCACCGCCTCCAGAACGGCGACGAGCTCCAGGTGGGCAAGTACAAGCTCACCTACCTGGACGAGCGATGAGCACCGAGATCGCCAGCGGGCCGCCGCCGCGCAAGGAGAAGGCCCTCACGATCGGGGCCGTCGTCAAGCAGCTCGAGCGCGAGTTCCCCGACATCTCGATCTCCAAGGTGCGCTATCTGGAGGACCAGAAGCTGCTGTCGCCGCGGCGCACGCCGGGCGGCTACCGGCTCTACGCGCCCGCCGACGTGGACCGCCTGCGCACGATCCTGCGCCTCCAGCGCGACGAGTTCCTGCCGCTGCGCGTGATCCGCCAGGAGCTGGCCGCCGGCCTCGCCGAGCCGGAGACGCCGCAGGGCCCCGCCAGCGCGGAGTCGCGCTCACCGCGCCGTGCCACGGTGGCGCTGCGCGGTCCGGGCTCGCTCTACCGGCTCGACGACGTCCTCGAGGACACGGGCGCCGACCAGGCGCTGGTCAAGGAGCTGGAGGACTACGGCGTGATCAAGGGCGAGCGGCGCGACGGCGAGCAGCTCTACGACGACACCGAGCGCGAGATCATCCGCGCGGTGACCGAGCTGAAGCGCTTCGGCGTGGGGGGCCGCAACCTGCGCGTGTTCCGCACCTCCGCCGACCGCGAGGCCGCCCTGCTCGAGCAGATCCTGGCGCCGGCGCTGCGGTCGCGGAACCCGGAGCGGCGCAAGGAGGCGGTCGAGGCGCTGGAGAACCTCGCCGCGATCGCCTCGCACCTCAAGCACCTGCTTCTGATCCGCGACCTGCGCAAGCTCGCGCGCTGACGCTGGATCTGGATCGCCACATCGGGAGGGTCCCCGACTTCCCGAAGCCGGGGATCCTCTTCTACGACGTCACGACGCTGTTCCTGGACCCGGAGGCGCTGCGCTACGCGACCGACCAGCTGGCCGACTATGCGCGCTCGCGCGAGATCGACTACGTCGTTTCCGCGGAGGCGCGCGGGTTCGTGCTCGGCGCCGCCGTGGCGGTGGCGGCCGGCGCAGGCTTCATCCTCGCCCGCAAGCCCGGCAAGCTGCCGCGCGCGGTCTCGTCGGTGGAGTACCAGCTGGAGTACGGGGTCGACGCCCTGGAGGTGCACGCCGACGCGGTGCGCGACGGCTCGCGGGTGCTCGTGCACGACGACCTGCTGGCCACCGGCGGCACGGCCGGCGCCCTGTGCGGCCTCGTGGAGCAGGCCGGCGGCGTCGTGGCAGGATGCGCGTTCGTGATCGAGCTGGCATCGCTGCGCGGGCGCGACCGGCTGGCCGGCTACGACGTCCACTCGCTGCTCACCTACGACGAGTGATCGTGCGGCGCGAGACGGTGGTTCCGGCGGCTCGCGAGGAGGTCTGGAGCCTGATCAGCGACCCCGCCCGTTTGGCCCAGTGGTGGCCCGGCGTCACCCGGGTCGAGGAGGCCACCGCAGCGGCCTGGACGACCGTGCTCAGCTCCCCGAAGGGCAGGACCGTACGCGCCGACTACACACGCGTATCCGCCACGGAGCCGGAGCGGCTGGTGTGGCGCCAGGAGGTCGAGGAATCGCCTTTCGAGCGCATCCTGGCCGAGGCGACCACCACCGTCGAGCTGTCCGCCGCCGACGGGGGCACGCGCGTGGTGATCGCGCTCGACCAGAAGCCGCGCGGCTGGGCGCGCTTCGCCCCGGTCCAGTTCCGCTCGGCGGGCACGCGGCAGGTCCAGGGCGCGCTCACGGGGCTCGAGAGGCTGTTCGGAGCGGGTGAGCAGCCGTGAGGTGGTGGGGCTGGGGCGAGGACGGCCACGACGTCGCGCTGCCCGAGCCGGCGCTGGCACTGCTCGGCGAGGAGCTCGGGCTCGACCCGGCGGCGCGCCAGGCGCCGGTCGCGCGCGAGGACGTGCGTCTCCCCGCGTCGCGCCTCGATCGCGCGGTGCGCGAGCGGCTGGCGGGCGTGGTGGGGGAGCAGCACCTGCGCGACGACCGCGAGGCGCGAGTCGGCCACGCGGCGGGGCGCAGCTACCCCGACCTGGTGCGGCTCCGCACGGGCGCGCTGGACGGCGCCCCCGACGCCGTGCTGGAGCCCGGCTCGGCGGAGGAGGTGCGGGCGCTGCTGGCGGCGTGCGCCCAGGCGCGCGTGGCGGTGGTCCCCTTCGGCGGCGGCACCAGCGTGGTGGGCGGGGTGGACCCGGTGGCGGGCGGCTGCGCCGCGGTGGTGACGCTGGACCTGCGCCGCCTGGACCGGCTGGCCGGCGTCGACCGCACGTCGCTGACCGCGACGCTCGGGGCGGGGCTGTTCGGGCCCGAGGCGGAGCGGCGCCTTGCGGCCGAGGGCCTCACCCTCGGCCATTTCCCGCAGTCTTTCGAGTACTCCACCGTGGGCGGCTGGGTGGCCACCCGATCGGCAGGCCAGGCGTCCACCGGCTACGGGCGCATCGACGAGCTGGTGGAGGGCCTGCGGCTCGTGGCCCCCGCGGCGGAGCTCTCCTGCCGGCCCGTCCCCGCCACCGCCGCCGGACCGGACCTGCGGCAGCTGCTGGTGGGCTCCGAGGGCGTCCTGGGCGTGATCTGCGAGGCCACCCTGCGTGTGCGCCCGCTGCCCGCCGTGCGCCGCTACGAGGGCTGGTCGTTCCGGTCCTTCGCCGAGGGCTGCGAGGCCTTCCGCGTGATGGAGCAGGCCGGCGCCTCGCCGGACGTGGCGCGGCTCTCCGACGAGGAGGAGACGCGGCTGTCGCTCGCTCTGGCATCCAGGGGCGGGGCCGGCGAGCGCGTCGGCCGCGCCTACCTGCGCCTGCGCGGCCGGGCGGGCGGCTGCATCGCGATCGTGGGCTTCGAGGGTGACGAGGACGACGTGGAGCGCCGCCGCGTTCGCGCAGGGGCGCTGCTGCGCGCCGGAGGCGGCCTGACGCTCGGCCGCAGGCCCGGGGAGGCGTGGAGCCGCGGGCGCTACGCCGGCCCGTACGTGCGCGACGCCCTGCTCGACCGCGGCGTGTTCGTCGAGACTGTGGAGACCGCCGGCTCGTGGAGCGGCCTCGCCGGGCTGTACGCGGCGGTGACCGGCGCGCTGCGGCGGTCGCTGTCGGAGCGCGGGACGCCGCCGCTGGTGATGTGCCACGTCTCGCACCTGTACCGCTCCGGCGCGTCGCTCTACTTCACGTTCCTGGCCAGGCAGGATGAGCGCCCGCTGGAGCAGTGGCGAGCGGCCAAGTCCGCCGCCTGCGACGCGATCGTCGCCGCCGGCGGGACGATCACGCACCACCACGCGGTCGGACGCGACCACGTCCCGTGGATGCCCGCGGAGGTGGGGGAGGCCGGCCTGGACCTGATCCGGGCGGTCAAGGAGCGGCTGGACCCGGCCGGGATCATGAACCCCGGGAAGCTCCTGCCCTAGCGGTGCACCGCGGCCAGCAGGGCCGTAGTGCCTAGCCGCCAGAGGACGGCAGCGGAACGAGCTGGACGTTGGCCAGCACGGTGGCCTTCTGCTTGCCGGTGCCGGTCGTGACCGGCTTCTCAGACAGCTCGAGCAGGCCGCGCAGCACCGACGGTCCGTTCTCGAAGCTCTGGCTGTCGCCCTGGCCGGTCACCGCGACCGACGTGACGTCGATGAACTTGTACTGCTCATAGCCGGCCGGCAGCTCGCCGACGACCTGGAGGTTGCCCTGCTGATCGGTCACCGTCGCGCCCAGCGACTTGCGCTTGGCCTCCGAGTCGTACAGCCACACCTGGTAGGCGGAGCTGTCGGTGCTCGGCTCGAGCCCCTGGGCGGTGACGAGGATCTGGGTCTTCCCGCCCTGCTTGGCGATCACCGCCGCGCCCTCCATCTGGGTGGAGATCGGGGCGTCGCCGCCGGCGTCCTGGCCGGCGTCGGCGCTGCCGCCGTCGCCGTCGCCGCCGGTCAGCAGCCCGACGGGCCAGACCAGCACTACGAGCAGGATCAGGACGGCCGCCGCGGCGGCGGCCAGGATGCGGCGGCGCTGCACGGTTCCCCCACCGGCCGGGGCCAGCGGGGAGCGCTCTCCAGCGGGCCGGGCCGGGGCTGCGGCACGGCGCGAGCCACGCTCGCCGTCCGGGATCTCCGGCAGGCCGGCGTCGGCGTAGAGCTGCTCCAGCGAGTCGAGCAGCGAGCGCGTCCAGCTGCGCGCCGCCTCGGAGCGACGCAGGTGACCGCGGGTGGCGGTGGCCTCGGGACCGGCCTGCTGGCCGAGCACGTAGTCGGCCAGCTGCCCGCGCCAGTCCTCCTCGACGCCGCGCACGCTGACCGGCGCCAGGTCCACCAGCGCGTCGCGGGCCAGCTCGCGCACGCGCGCCTCGGGGATGCCGAGCATGCCAGCCAGCTCGTCGTAGCTCTTGCCCTGCTGCAGGACCAGCTCGACGATCGCCCGCTGTTCGTCAGACAGCTGATCGAAGGTCGCCATGAGCAGGGGGAACTGTAGTGTGCCCGCGGTGGCGGAACTGGACCTCGGGGCCTTTGGGACCTACCCTCCGGCGGGCACGCTCGACGACGTGCTCGGCTTCGAGCTGCTCGAGGCCAGCGGGGAGCGCTGCCGGGGCCGCGTCCCGGCCGAGCGGCGCGTGCAGCAGCCGATGGGCCTCGTCCACGGCGGCACGTACGCCGCGCTCGCCGAGGCCATGGTTTCCTGGGCGACCGTCGTGGCGGTGAGTCCCGACGGCAACTTCGCCCTCGGCCAGTCCAACCACACCACCTTCCTGCGCCCGGTCACGAGCGGCTACGTGAACGCCGAGGGCACGCCCCGCCACCGGGGCCGCACGACCTGGGTCTGGGACGTCGAGTTCACGGACGACGGCGGCCGTCTCTGCGCGGTCTCCAGGGTCACGCTCGCCGTCCGGCCCGCTCAGGCCTCCAAGGCCGCCTAGGCGGCCCTACTGCAGGGCCCGCAGGCGCCGCTCCTGCGGCTCCACGCGCGCCTCGAAGCGGTTCGTGATCGGCAGGCGCCGGTCGCGCCCGAACGCCTTGGTGGAGACCTTGATCCCGGGTGGCGCCTGGCGGCGCTTGTACTCGGCCCGGTCGACCATCCGGATCACGCGCTCCACGTCGTCGGCGGGCAGGCCGCGACGCACGAGCTCGACGGCGTCCAAGTCCTCCTCGACGTAGCCGGTGAGGATCGCGTCCAGCACGTCGTAGGGCGGCAGCGAGTCCTGATCGGTCTGGTCGTGGCGCAGCTCCGCGGAGGGCGGCCGGTCGAGCACGCTGGCCGGAACGAGCTGCGTGCCCGCCTGCTCGTTGCGCCAGCGCACGAGCCTGTAGACCCAGGTCTTGAAGACGTCCTTGATGACGGCGAAGCCGCCCGCCATGTCGCCGTAGAGCGTGGCGTAGCCGACCGACAGCTCCGACTTGTTGCCGGTGGCGAGCACCAGCCAGCCGAACTTGTTCGAGAGCGCCATCACGAGGTTGCCGCGGATGCGCGCCTGCACGTTCTCCTCGGCCACGTCCGGCTCGCGGCCCTCGAAGACCTCCGCCAGCATGTCGGAGTAAGCGTCCATCGCCTCGGCGATCGGGATCTCGATCAGCTGGACGCCGAGGTTGGCGGCGATCGCCTCGGCGTCGGACCGGGTGCCCTCGCTGGAGTACGGGGAGGGCATGGACACGCAGGTGACCCGGTCGGCGCCGAGCGCGTCTACGGCGACCATCGCCACCAGCGCCGAGTCGATCCCGCCCGAGAGGCCGAGCACGACGCGGTCGAAGCCGTTCTTCTCCACGTAGTCGCGCAGGCCGGTGCGCAGCGCCGTGTAGACCTCCTCCTCGGCGCCGAGCAGGGAAGCGATCGCCCCGCCCACGGTGTCCCCGCCGCTTTCCACCTCGAGGCTCGCCAGGTGCACCACGGGCGGCTCGGCCACCGGGGCGGCGCGGCGCTGGCGGCGCACGTTGGCGCGGTGGCGCGTGTCGCGCAGCCGCGCGGAGGCGACCTCGCGGGGGTCGATCGTGCAGATCGCCAGGCTCTCCTCGAACTGGGGGCAGCGCGCCAGCACGCGCCCGTCCTGGTCGACGGCCAGGCTGTGGCCGTCGAAGACCAGCTCGTCCTGGCCGCCCACCGTGTTCACGAGGACCACGGCGGCCAGGTTGTCCACGGCGCGCTGCACCAGCATGCGCTCCCTGCCGTGCCCGTAGCCGATCCGGTACGGCGAGGCCGCGAGGTTCACGATCACCTGCGCCCCGGCCAGCGCCTCGGTCATGGCGGGGGGGCCGGGCTCCCAGATGTCCTCGCAGATCGAGACGCCGATCGGCACGCCGTTCAGCTCGAAGATGCCCGCCTCGGCGCCCGACTGGAAGTAGCGCTGCTCGTCGAAGACGCCGTAGTTGGGCAGGTACATCTTGCGATAGACCGCCGCCACCTCGCCGTCGGCAAGCAGCGCGGCGGAGTTGTAGACGTCGTCCGCGCTCTCGGGGAACCCCACCAGCACGGCGATCCCGTGCGTCTGCGCGGCCAGCTCCTCCAGCGCGGTGCCGGTGCGCTCCAGGAAGGCCGTCTTCAGGAGGAGATCCTCGGGCGGATAGCCGCTCAGCGCCAGCTCGGGAAAGATCACCAGCGCGGCGCCCTGCTCGCGCGCCTCGGCGCTGCGCTCCGCGATCTTGCGGGCGTTGCCCTCGATGTCCCCGACCGTGGGGTCGATCTGGGCGAGGGCGATCCTCAGCAGATCCTGTCCAAGCGCCATGTGCCCATTATCGCTGCCTAGCAGCCCAAGGTCAGATCCAGGTAGCGATCGCCCGCGGCCCGGTGCTCGAAATGCCACCACTCTCGCCAGTAGCCGGTGAAGCCGAAGCGCTCCATCGCGTGCTCCAGCACCAGCCGGTTGCGCAGCGCGCGGCCGCTGGCGTTGAGCGTGTGCGCGCTCGGGCCGAGCTCGTCGTAGGCGGATCCCATGCGCAGGCGCCTGCCGTCGGAGGCGCGCACCAGGGTGAGGTCGACCGCACCGCCGGTGTTGTGCCGGCTGCGGCGGGCGATGTAGGTGCCGACCAGGTCGCCCCGGCCGCTGCTCTCCGCCCACCTCACGAGCGCGCGGGAGGCGCGCGCGGGCCGGTAGGCGTCCAGCACCAGCAGGCCCAGCCCGCGCCGTCCCAGGCGGCGCTGGACGCGGCCCAGGTCGCGGGCCACGGGGTGGAGCAGCAGCGCCCAGTCGCGGCAGTAGCCGGGCAGGCGCCCGCCGGTCAGGTTGTGCGAAGTGCCGTACACCAGCTCGACGCGGATGCCGGGCCCGTAGCGGTGGACGTCGACCAGGCCCGCGCGGCGGTGCGCGGGGGACGTCGCCTCGACCGCCGCTGCCGCCACCAGCGCCGCGCAGGCGGCCAGGATCAGGACCCGCCTCACCGGAAGATCCGCCTGGCCACGCCGCGCAGGGTCTCCGTGCCGTACTCGTGCGAGGGGTTGCCGTCGCTCAGCACCACCAGCGAGAAGCGCTGGCTGCCGCGCTCCAACAGGGCCGCCTCGTGCACCAGCCGGCCACTCGCGGTGCCGCGCCAGCCGCCCTTGAAGAAGATGCTCCAGCCGTGGCGGCGCGCCACGCGCGAGAAGCCCCAGCGCTGGTAGGGCACGATCGACGACAGCAGCCCGCGGGCATAGGCGCGCGAGCGGCGCGGCACGAGCGAGTCGATCCGCAGGAACAGGCGTGCCTGATCCGCCGCGCTGAAGTAGACGCCGCCCCAGTGCCCCGTAACCGTGAGGTCGCTCATGCCGGCGCGCCGCGCCAGCGCCAGCAGCCCGGCGTCGCCGACGCGCCCGTAGACCGCGTCGGCCATGTCGTTGTCCGAACGCGTGATCATCGGCCCGAGCAGCGCGCGGTCGCCCGCGTTCGCCCCACGGTCGCCGAGCGTGCGCAGGTAGGCCACCAGCAGCATCGCCTTGACCACGCTGGCGGACACGTAGCGGCGCCGGGCGGCGAAGCCGCGCAGGCGGCCGTGGGAGTCGATCAGGGCGAGCGACGTGACGGCGCGGCCGCGCACGTAGCGGCGCGCGGCCCTCACGCGTGCGGCGGCCGGGAACGCGGGCGGCTCCTTCGCGGCCACGCTGCAGCTCCTGCCCGGGCGGGTGACGACGCCCACGCGGCTCGTCTCGCCGGCGAACACGCGGACGCGCCCCGAGCAGCCGGAGCAGTCGCCCTGGCAGGGCCGCTGGAAGCTGGTCACGCGGTAGGTGCCGGGGCGGGGGTGGAGCCGCGCCCTGATCGGCCCGGGCCGGGAGCGCCGAATCACCACGCGCGGGCCCCTGCGCACCCGCAGGTAGGAGATCGAGCCCTCCGGATACGCCCCGCCGGCGACGCTCTGGGCGACGTCGAGCGTGCCACGCGTCTCCGCCCGCCCGGCGCCCGCGGGGGCAGCGGCGATCACCACAGCCCCCGCCGCAGCAACGAACGCGTGTGCGCGCCAGTGCGCCACGCGCGGCATGGTGCCAGGTGCCCCCGCGGGTACGGCTTTCCGTACAGACCGGCAGTCCGCGCGGGCATAGATTTGTGTTTGCCGTGATCGCCCGCCTGCAGAGGCAGCTGCTCAGCCCCGTCACGTACGGGCGGATCGGCTACCTGCTGTTCGCCGGCGTGCTCGGCGTAGTCGAGTTCGTGTTCCTGGTTACGGCGATCTCGCTCGGCGTGGGGCTGGCGGTCACGCTGATCGGCATCCCGATCCTGATCGGCGCCGTGTACGCCTGGGGCTGGCTGGCGGAGGGCGAGCGGCGCATCATCGGGGCGCTCACCGGCACGGCCATCCCCAGCCCGTACCGCCCGCTGCCCGACCGCGGCCCCTGGGCTCGGCTGCGCGCGCGGCTCGCGGACCCGGCCACCTGGAAGGACCTCGCGTTCCTGCTGCTCCAGTTCCCGTTCGGGCTGATGTCGTTCATCGTCACCGCGGTCGTCCTGTCCGCCGGACTGCACACCCTCACGCTGCCGCTCTCCTACTGGGCGGTGCCGGACGGCGTGGAGCTCGGCCTGTTCCAGGTCGACACGCTGCTGGAGGCGCTCGCGCTCGCCCCGCTCGGCGTGATCCTGCTGGTGCTTGGCATTCCGGCGCTGGGAGCGCTCGGCCGCCTCTACGCGAGCTACGCGGAGGTGCTGCTCGGCTCCAACGCCGACCCGGCCCTGACGGCGGAGGTGTCCGACCTGCGCGACGCCCGCTCGCGCATCATCGAGGCGGCCGACGCCGAGCGGCGGCGCATCGAGCGCGACCTGCACGACGGGGCGCAGCAGCGCCTGGTGGCGCTGGCGCTGACGCTGCGGATGGCCGAGAAGCGGGCGGCGGACGGTGACCCCGACGCCGCCGAGCTGGTGCGCCAGGCGGGCGACGAGGCCGGGCACGCGCTCAAGGACCTGCGTGACCTCGCCCGCGGCATCCACCCGGCGATCCTCACCAACCGCGGGCTCGGGGCGGCTCTCGAGGACCTCGCCGGACGGGCGTCGGTACCCGTCGAGGTTGTTGCGGCCCCGGCGGCGCGCCTGCCCGGCCAGGTGGAGGCGGCTGCGTACTTCGTCGTGTCGGAGTGCCTGGTGAACATCGACAAGCACGCCGAGGCCAGCGGCGCCACCGTCGCCGTCACGCCGGAGGACGGCCACCTGATCGTCACCGTCAGCGACGACGGCAAGGGCGGCGCGCGGCTCGGGAGCGGCTCCGGGCTGCAGGGCCTCGAGGACCGCGTGGGCGCGCTGGACGGCTCGCTGGAGCTGCAGAGCCCGGCTGGACAGGGCACGCGCGTGCGCGCCGCGATCCCGCTCGTCGCGCCGGTCGAGGCCGTCCCCGACGTCGCCGTGCCGGTGCTCAGCGACGCCGACGCCGACGAGCTGCAGGCGCGCCGCCGGCGCGGGCTGCGATTCAGGCTTTCCGTGCTGGGGGTCCTC
>JAXDII010000069.1:0-32571 GCA_034664085.1 Thermoleophilaceae bacterium | reverse complement strand
GGAGGGCATCGGCGCGAGCCTGATCGGCGCCGACTCGGGCATCCCGATCATCTCGTTCCTGCCGGTGATGCTGTTCGCGATCCTGTTCGGGCTGAGCATGGACTACAACGTCTTCCTGCTCAGCCGGATCCACGAGGCCTACAACGAGGGGGACCGGCCTCGCGCAAGCGTGATCCACGGGATGGGCCGCATCGGCAAGGTCGTCGTGTTCGCCGGACTGATCATGGCTGCGGTCTTCCTGAGCTTCGTCACCTCGAGCGACATGATCGGGAAGATGTTCGGCCTCGGCCTGGGCCTCGCGATCCTGATCGACGTGCTGATCGTCCGCATGGTCATCGCACCCGCGGTGGTGACGCTGCTCGGCGACCGCGCCTGGTGGCTGCCGGCGTGGCTGGATCGCGTGCTCCCGCACGTCTCGCTGGAGGGCCGCCCGGAGACCGTCGAGGCCGAAGCCGAGCCCGAGCCGGACGAGGAGCGCGAGAAGGTCCTGGTCTGAGGGGCGGCCCCGCGGAGTGCCGCGTGTCGCTGATGTAGAAGGGGCCACAGGCCGTGCGCGTCAGGTCGGCACAGCCGCCGTCCTGACGCACGCGCTCAGTTCAGCGGCTGCAGCCGCCGCTGCTCGACGCGGGCGAGCTTGCGGCGGAGCCGCCTGTACTGGCGCTGCTGCTCGGGGGTGCGCTTGTGGCCCTTGTAGGCGAGGTTCACGCGCTCGAGCGGGTCGCGCTCGAGGTCGTACATCTCCCACTGGTCCGGCACCTTGCCGGCGGCGTCGTAGTAGCGGGCGATCTTGTAGCGCCGCTCGCGGATGCTGACGATGTGGTTCGGCGCCTGCGGGTACGGACCGCGCGACTGCCCGGACTGCCAGTCGTCGTAGGTGAAGACCGTGTAGTTCTGGGCCGGCTTCTTCGGGGAGCGGCTCAGGATCTGGTCGGAGTAGTCGACGCCCTGCCAGGAGTCGCGTGCGTCGGCGGGTGCGCCGACGAGCGTCGCGAGCGTGGGGAGGAAGTCGACGTGCGAGACGAGGGCCTCGCTCGTGCGCGGCTTCTTGAACAGGCGCGGGTTGGAGTAGACGAGCGGGACGCGCGTCGACTCCTCGTAGACGTTGAAGTTCTTCTGCCGCATCCCGCCGTGGGCGGTGCCCATCTCACCGTGGTCGGCCGTCGCGATCACCAGGGTGTTGTCGAGCAGGCCGCTCTTCTCGAGCGTGTTGAGGATCCTCACCAGGTACGCGTCCGAGGCCTTCATCAGGTTGGCGTAGAAGTTCAGGTAGTTGCGCTTCATCTGCGGCGTGGGGATCGGCCCGGAGGCGTTGAACAGCCGCAGGAACTGCTTCTGCACGGTCGGCTTGGTCGAGAGGTCCTCGCCGGCCGTCTTCGGCACCTCGATCTCGCCCTGCAGCCAGGAGTCGTCGTAGCCGCCGCTCTTGTAGGTCTTGGGGTAGAAGAGCACGTCGTGCGGGTTGACCAGCGAGACGACCATGAAGAACGGCTGGCTCTGCGCGGCGGTGGAGCCGAGGTACTGGACCGCGCCCTCGGTGCCGGCGTCGGCCGTGCCCTCGGAGTTGATGAAGCGGCCGTCGTTGTCGTAGATCCCGCCCCCCTCCTCCGGGATGTCCTGGTTGCCGCCCGCGTCCGGCGGATTCCAGCGCGTGAACCCGTACTGGTTGACGTCGGAGGGGACCCAGGTCGAGCCGTTCGCCGGCTTGTTGCAGTGGAACTTGCCCTTGTAGACCGGCGTGTAGCCGGCGGCCGCCACGACGGTGGCGGGGTTCTTGAAGGTCGTCGCCAGCTCCACCTGCGGGTACTGCGGCGAGGGCATGTCTGTCTCGAGCGTGTACTTGACGCCGTGCTGGGCCGGGAAGAAGCCGGACATCAGCGTCGAGCGCGCCGGCGAGCACATGCAGGCGTTCGTGAACGCGTTTTCGAACGTGAGGCCGTGCTTCTGAAGGCGCGTCAGGCCGGGCAGATTGCGCTTGGCCCAGCCGCGCGGGAAGTGCTGGATCGCGCGCTGCTGATCGGTCATGAAGACGAGCACGTTCATGCCCGCGACCTTGCGGTCGGGCAGCGCCCGGCGCTTCTGAGCTGCGGCCGTGGCGGCGTGCTCGCCGAGCAGGAGCACGGGCGCGGCAACGGCCGCGGTCTTCAGCAGGTCGCTGCGGGTGATCCCATCCTTGTCCGACCTGTCCATCCCGGTTCCTTCCATGTCAGCCCTTCCCACGAGTGACCCGCTTGAAGACGGCGACGGCATTGCTGTCGAACGCGCCCGAGTAGACGTGCTTGCCGTCGGGGCTGACGGCGACCGAACTGGCACCGCCCAGCGCACGCGCGGGCGTGCAGTCGGGCGTCGCGCTCGAGGTCATGCAGCCTCGCCGGCGCTGCTTCTGGATCAGCGCGCCGGTCGTGTTGCGGTTGAAGACGTCGATTGCGTCCGACCCGAACGCCGCGGCGTAGACGCTGGCGCCGTCGGGCGAGACGGCGACTCCCTCGGGCTCGCTGAGCGCCCGTCCTAGCGAGCAGCCGACCGCGAACACGTAGATCACGCATGCGGACGTGCCGGTCTTCTGGGTGAGCTGGCCGGTCGAGGGTGTGCGGTCGAAGGTCGTCAGGCTGTTGCTCGTCAGCGACGTCACGTAGACGCTGGCGTCGTCGGAGCTGACCGCCACCGCGTTCGCGCCGCCGAGCTCGGTGCCGGTCGTGCAGCCGGCGAGCGGGCTGTCGACGATGCAGCCGGTGCCGTCGGTGGCCTGCGTCAGCGCGCCGGTGGATGCGTCGCGGGTGAACACGGCAAGGGCGTTGCTGACCGCCGTTGCGACGTACACGTTGTCGCCGTCGGCGCTGATCGCCAGCCCTTCGGGTGCGGCCAGCGCGAGGCCGGTGGTGCAGCCGTCGGTGGGCGTGTTGACGATGCAGCCGGTGGTATCGGCGGGCTGCGTAAGCGCGCCGGTCGACGCGTTACGGGCGAACACCGCGACCGCGTTGCCGGTGAACGCCCCCACGTAGACATTGGCGCCGTCCGGACTGACTGCGACGACGTCGGGACCGTCGAGCGCGCGGCCCGTGGCGCAGCTGGAGGTCGCCCTGTCCGCGATGCAGCCGCTCCGGCCGCGGGCCTGCGTGAGCGCGCCGGTCGCCCGGTTGCGCCGGAAGACCGCGACGGCGTCGCTGACGAGCGACGTCGCGTAGACGTTCTTCCCGTCCGCGCTCACGGCGACGGAGTTGGGGCCGTTGAGTCCTCGTGCCTTCGCGCAGCCCCCCGCGCCCTTCGCGGCGATGCATCCGCCGGCGCCCGAGCGCTGGGTCAGCTTGCCGGTCTTCGCGCTGCGCTTGAAGATGGCGATCGCGTCGCTGCTGGACGAGGCGACGTAGACGTTCCTTCCGTCTCGGCTGATCGCGACGGCGTTGGAGCCGAGGAAGGGGGCGGGTCCGCGCAACGCGCGCACGGACTTGCATCCGGGGCGCGGCTTGGAGCGATCGACCAGGCACCCGCTCGCTCTGTGCAGCTGCACGAGGGCCCCAAGCGTCGAGACCGGCGCCCGGGCCGGTGTGGGCGCTGCCAGCGCACCGGCTGGGGCGGCGAGCGCGGCGAGGCCGATCAGCGAGCAGAGTGCGCGTGATGCAGGTGACGGCTGGAAGCGAGAGAGGCGCACGGGCGTGGTGAAGCCACCACGCGCAGGCACGCTAGCACCTCAACTAGCACGGTCCACGGACCGGGTGGAACGCTGGAGCATGGGGACACGATGCTCCAGCAAGGCTCTCGCGCGAGCTGCCTCAGGCCCTGCCGAGCAGGCGCGCGCCCTGCAGCGTGTCGGTGAGGATCTGAAGCCGAACCACCTCGTCGTCGCCGCGGAAGCGCCAGATGTGGACGACGGGCAGCTTCGCTGACTGATCGCCCTTCCTGACCTCGGTGTGGCCGAGCACGACGACGGTGTCGTCGTCTTCGAAGAACTCGTCGGGGACCAGCTTGAACTCATCCCAGCTCCCCACGGCTTCCTGGAGCACCCGGAGCGCGTTCTCCTTGCCCTCGTGCGTACCGCCTCCGGGCATGTCCTCGGAGTTGCCGCCCTCCCACGTGAAGTCGTCCGACCAGTTGGACAGGGCGCTTTCGAGATCACCTTGCGAGAACTGCTGGTAGCGCTCGCGCAGCTGATCGCTCTTGCCGGCCATGTGACACCTCCGGTCTGGGGCACATCTGAACCTAGACCTCCGTGTCCGCCGCATCAAGGTGAGCTACGGTTTGCCTGTGAGCACCTACGTGCTCATCGGTGCGGTAAACGCCTTTCACATCTTCGGCGTGCTGCTCGCGCTATGGGCACTGGCCGTGACGGCGCTGGGCGTGCTGCGTGAGGACTTCCCCCGCACGGACCGTCTGGCCTGGCTTGCGGGGGCGACCTCGGTGCTGCTCGCGGCGGCGACGATCACCTCGGCGATCATCACCGGGGCGCTCGAGGACCACGAGGGCGGGGAGCCTGAGGCGGAGGCCGCGCCGGCCCCGGCTGGCGGCGAGACCCGGCTCGCGGCCGACCCCACCGGCCAGCTGAAGTTCGACGAGTCGGCGCTCGAAGCGCAGGCCGGCACCGTCACGATCGCGATGACCAACGACTCTGCTGTGCCGCACAACGTGGCGATCGAGGGCGGCGGCGTGGCCGAGCAGGGCAAGATCGTCAAGGACGGCGGCACCTCCACCGTGAAGGCGAGGCTGACGCCGGGGAGCTACACGTTCTACTGCTCGGTCGACGGCCACCGCCAGGCCGGGATGCAGGGAACGCTCACCGTCCGATAGGCGCCCGTCACCCGGGCAGCGTGAACTCGTCCACCAGCACCGCGGTGGTGCCCTCGGTGTTGTCGGTCCGCAGGTGCTTGATCGCCTCGTACTCGGGGGACTCCAGCCACGCGCGCGCGGCTTCCTTGCTCTCGAAGCGGATCACGACCGTGGTGGGCGCCGGCTCCCCGTCGAGTGCCTCCGACTCGTAGTCGGCAACGACGATCTCGCCCCCATGGGCCATGATCGTCGGCACGACCGCCGGTCCGTATCCCTGGAACGCGTCGGGATTCGTGACCCTGTAGCTGCTCACCAGGTATGCGCTCATTTGCGGGACCATACTTCGATGCTCACCTTCGACATCACGATGTCCCTCGACGGCTTCGTCGCCGGGCCGAACCCCAGCCAGGAGGAGCCGCTCGGCGAGGGCGGCGAGCGGCTCCACGAGTGGGCCTACCGGCTGGCCAGCTGGCGTGAGCGCCACGGGATGGAAGGCGGCACGGCGGGTCCCGACGACGACGTGCTCGAGGAGTCGCTCGGCAGCGCGGGGGCGGTCGTGATGGGCAGGGGCATGTTCGGCGGCGGCCCCGGCCCGTGGGGCGACGACCCCTGGGACGGCTGGTGGGGAGACGACCCGCCCTTCGGCATGCCGGTCTTCGTGCTGACCCACCACGACCGTGAGCCGCTGGCCAAGGGGGAGACCACCTTCACGTTCGTCACCGACGGCATCGAGTCCGCGCTCGACCAGGCCCGGGCTGCCGCCGGCGACAAGGACGTCGCGCTCGGCGGCGGCGCCGACGTGGCCCAGCAGTACCTCAGGGCCGGCCTGCTCGACCAGCTTCAGATCCACGTCGCGCCGGTGCTGCTCGGTGGCGGCGTGCGGCTGTTCGACGATCGCGGCGGCGAGCTTCCCGAGCTGGAGTGCACGCGGGTGATCGAGTCCCCGGCGGTCACCCACCTCAGGTATCGCGTCGTGAACGGCTGAAACGATCCTGACCGCCCGCCGGGTCGTTGGTTGCGGTGCGGCGCTCCCTCGACGCAGAGCTGCTCGCGGACGTGGCAGCCGACCTCGGCGAGGGGCCGGCGTGGGACGCCGAGCGCGGCGTCCTGTCCTGGGTGGACATCCTCGCCGGACGCGTGCACGTCAGCTCGGCCAGCGGAGAGGTGCTGCGGACCCACACGCACGGACGCGCGGTGGGCGCCGCGCTGCCGGCGGGTGACGGCGGCTTTCTGCTGGCCGACGCCGACGGCTTCGAGACCCTCTGCGAGGAAGGCGACGCCTCCGCGCTGCTGGCCGTGATCGCCGACCGGCCGGAGCTGCGCTTCAACGACGGCAAGTGCGACCCGCGCGGCCGCGCCTGGGCTGGGACGATGCACAACGACTGCGCCCCCGGGGCCGGCAAGCTCTACCGGCTGGACGCCGGGCCCGTCGTGACGCCGGTGCTGTCCGGCCTCACGGTCTCCAATGGTCTGGGCTGGAGCCCCGACGGCGGAACGATGTGGTTCGCCGATTCGGCGAAGCGGCAGGTGTCGGCGTTCGACTACGACATCGAGACGGGTGGCCTCGGCGCGCTGCGCCGCGTGACCGAGCTGCAGCAGACGGCGGCCAGCCCGGACGGCCTGTGCGTCGACGACGACGGCTGCATCTGGCTGGCACTGTGGGGCGGCGGCGCGGTGCACCGGTACACGCCCGGCGGGTGCCTGGACACCGTCGTCCGGGTTCCTGCCGACCACGTGACGAGCTGCTGCTTCGGCGGTCGGGGCCAGTCGACGCTGTTCATCACGACGGCCCGGCGGGGCCTGTTCACGGCCGAGCCGGGCGTCACCGGGCCGGCCGCGGTGCCCTGGCGGGGCGTGTAGAGGGCGCTACTGCGCCAACTGAGCTAGTCGACGCTCACCACGGCGAACGCGGCCACCCGGCCGTCCCGGATGTCGGAGACCGCGGTTCCGTGCAGCTCGCCGCGCCCGACGAGCACCCTCACGGGCACGGTCAGGTGATCGATGCCGTCGTGGCCTTCGACGCGCTCGGCGCCCTCGCGCGCGAGCAGCAGGTCGGTGTCCTCCGCCGCCATCACGATGTCCCTGAGCCCCTCCTCGCCGCGCAGCGCGGCGCCGTCGGCGTTGCGGAACTCCACGTCGTCAGCAACGAGCGTGCGCAGGGTGTCGAGGTCACGCGCGTTGAGCGCCTCGATGAAGAGGCGAACCGGCAGGCCTGGAGCGAGGTCTGATGCCACGCGGGCTCAGTTAGGCCGCGAGAATGGTGAGCCAAGCACTTCGGCGTGGTCCCTGCTCTACGGCTTCTGGGCTGCCCGCCACTTGACCGGTCCCCCGTTCGTCCTAGGGACACGGGGATGAGCTCTCAAGCAGAAGCCGGCAGAGCGTTCGACCTGCCGCTGACGTGGGTCGAATTCGACGAGGTACCGATCCTGTTCGCCAACCACTTCCTCGTTCAGCAGCAGCCGGATGAGTTCGTGGTCACGCTCGGCCAGGTGACCGGGCCGCCGCTGATCGGCACGCCGGAGCAGATCAACCAGCAGCTCGGCCAGCTGACCGAGGTCCCGATCAACACGCTGGCCCGGGTCGGGCTCACCCGCCACCGCGTGAGCGAGCTCATCTCGATCCTGCAGGCGGCCGTGGAGGACCACGACCGCACCCTGGGCCGCTGAGGAGAAGCCATGGCTGCGCAGCGCGAGTTGATCACCGTCGGGCTGCTCGTCCGGCTCGAGGCCAGGACCGGCCGCGAGGAGGAGGTCGAGGGCTTCGTGCGCAAGGCGCTCACGCTGGTCCAGGACGAGCCCGACACGATCGTCTGGTTCGGCGTCCGGCTCGGGCCGTCGACGTTCGCGATCTTCGACGCCTTCCCGAACGAGGCCGGGCGGGAGGCGCACCTGCAGGGAGCGGTGGCGTCGGCGCTCGGCGAGCGCGGCGACGAGCTGCTTTCCGCGCCCCCCACGATCGAGAAGTTCGACATCCTGGCGGCGCGGCTGCCGGCGCTGGCGGCGACGGGCGCCGACTAGGCCGCGGCGGACAGGCGCACGGTCTCGACCGCGCGCTGGAAGAGGCCGGCCGCGTGCTGCTCGCGCTGGAGCGCGGACAGGTACCCGGCGAAGGCCACGTCGCGGTCGTCGGCCACCCAGGTCGTCCAGCACTCGTAGGCGTCCTGGACGTCGCCCGACGCCTCGCGCCACGCTTCGTAGGTGTCCATCAGATCGTTTGCCACTGCCGCTCCCAATAGGACAAAGGGCGCCCGCCGTCAACGGCTCTGCGGGTTGACTCGGAGCAGTCGCGGCCTAGCTATCCAAGCCGATGGCCACGTCGACTGTCACGTGTCCGAACTGCGGGAAGCGCAACCGCCTGGCACCGTCCGCGGAGGGCACCCCCCGCTGCGCCGTCTGCCACCACCCGCTGCCCTGGCTCGTGGACGCCGGCTCGAGCGACTTCGACGTCGAGATCCAGGCTTCGGTGCCCGTGCTGGTGGACTTCTGGGCGCCGTGGTGCGGACCCTGCCGCTGGGTCGCGCCGGCGGTCGAGGAGTTCGCTCGCAGCCACGCGGGCAGGGTCAAGGTGATCCGCCTGAACGTGGACGACGCGCCGGACATCGCGGACCGCTACGGGATCCGGGGGATCCCGACCCTGGTGCTGATTCGGGATGGCGAGGAGGTCGACCGGCTGGCCGGCGCCCCCGCCCGGCCGCAGCTCGACGCATGGCTCGAACGCCAACTCGGCCCGACTCCCAGCGCCACGGGCTGACGGTATGGCAGCCGCCGAGGAGTTGCGGGAGACCCCCGACACCCTGGGTGCCTTTCCGCGGCTAGACGAGGAGCAGATCGCGCAGGTGGAGCGGCACGGCGAGCGCCGACCCACGCACGAGGGCGAGGTCCTCTTCCGGCAGGGCGACGAGCGCTACGACTTCCTCGTGGTCCTCGCCGGGAAGGTCGAGGTCCTCGACGGCGACGAGACCCACGGCCGCCGCATCGCGGTGCATGGGCCCGGCCGCTTCCTCGGCGAGCTGAGCCTGCTCACCGGCCAGGCCGCCTTCTTCACGGCTGTGGTTCGCGAGCCGGGCGAGGTGCTGGCCGTGCCGGTCGAGCGCCTGCGCGGGCTCGTGTCCGACTCACCAGCACTCGCCGACGTGATCCTGCGCGCCTTCATCCAGCGCCGTGAGTACCTGATCGGGGTGGGGGCCGGCCTGAAGATCGTGGGCTCGCGCTACTCGCACGACACCCGGCGGCTGCGCGAGTTCGCCGCGCGCAATCGGCTGCCGCATCGCTGGATCGACCTCGACTCCGACGATGAGGCGGAGTCCCTGCTGCGCGGGCTGGGCGTGGCGCCCGAGGAGGCGCCGATCGTGATCTGGCGCGGCAAGCAGGTGCTCCGCAACCCGAGCACCGCCGAGCTGGCCGGGGCGATCGGCCTTCGCGATCACGGCTCCGGCGAGACCGTCTGCGACCTGATCGTCGTGGGTGCCGGTCCCGCCGGGCTGGCGGCCGCCGTCTACGGCGCGTCCGAGGGGCTGTCGACGCTGGCGCTCGAGGGGGTCGCCACCGGGGGGCAGGCGGGCACGTCATCGCGCATCGAGAACTACCTGGGCTTTCCCGCCGGCATCTCCGGGGCCGAGCTGGCCGAGCGCGCGACCATCCAGGCGGAGCGCTTCGGCGCGCGCATCAGCGTGTCGGTCGAGGCGGGCTCGCTGGAGCAGCTCAACGGGCACTACCTGGTCACCTCACAGGACGGCAAGGAGGTGCAGGGCCGCACGGTCCTGATCGCGACCGGGGCGCGCTACCGCAAGATCCCGGTGCCGCGGCTGGAGGAGTTCGAGCCGACCTGCGTCTACTACGCCGCCACGATGACCGAGGCCGCGCTCTGCCGGGCGCACCCGGTCGTGGTCGTCGGCGGCGGCAACTCGGCCGGACAGGCGACGGTCTTCCTCGCCCAGCACGCGGAGCGCGTCGACCTGGTGGTGCGCGAGCGCAACCTGACCGACCACATGTCGCGCTACCTGGCCGACCGCATCGAGCGCACGCCGGGCGTCGTGGTCCACCTGCACAGCGAGGTGCGCGAGCTGGTGGGCGACCGCCTGCTGGAGGCGGTGGTGGTGGAGGACGGCGAAACCGGCGACCGGAGCCGAATCGAGGCGCGCGAGCTGTTCATCTTCTGTGGCGCCCTGCCCGTCACGGGCTGGCTCGACGGGCAGCTCGCGCTCGACGAGCGCGGCTACCTGATCACCGGCGAGGACGCCGGCAGCACGCTGCCGCTCGAGACGTCATGGCCGGGCGTGTTCGCGGCCGGCGACGTGCGCTGCGGGTCGATCAAGCGCGTGGCCTCCGCCGTGGGCGAGGGCGCCATGGCGGTGCGCATGGTGCACCAGCGTCAGACGTAGGTCTCGTCGAAGAAGCACCAGCGCCAGTCCTCGCCGGGCTCGTACGACTGGACGATCGGATGGGTGTCGGCATACGCGTGGCCGCGGGCGTGGCGGTAGGGCGAGGAGTCGCAGCAGCCGACGTGCCCGCAGCTGAGGCAGACGCGCAGGTGCACCCACGGAGACCCGATGCGCAGGCACTCCTCGCAGCCCTGCGGGGTGCGCGGCACGACCGGGCGGATCTGGGCCACGTGCGGACAGGTGCCTGGCACGCTCATCGGTCGCTCAGGCGCGCACGGCGGAGATGTCGATCAGGATGCGCACGTCCTCGCCCACCAGGAGCCCGCCCGACGCCAGCGCCTGCTGCCAGGTCAGGCCGAACTCCGTGCGGTTGACCGTGCCGCGGATCGAGACGCCGACGCGCTCGTTGCCCCACGGGTCCTCGGCCGCGCCCTCGACGGTCGCGTCGACCTCGACCTCGCGCGTCTGGTCCTTGATCGTGAGGTCGCCGGCCACGCGGTAGCGGCCGCCCTCCACGTGCTGGATGCGCGTGGTCTCGAAGCGCATCTCCGGGTAGCGCTCTGCGTCGAAGAAGTCGGGCGAGCGCAGGTGCTCGTCGCGCTCGGCGTTGCCGGTGTCGATGCTGGCGACCTTCACGCTTCCGCGCGCGCGCGAGTTGGCGGGGTCGTCCTCGGCCGCCTCGAGCTCGCCATCGAACTCCGAGAAGTGTCCGCGCACCGTCGCGATCATCAGATGCTTGACCTCGAACGCGACGCTCGAGTGCGTCGGATCGACCTTCCAGGTCCCGGCCGGCACCCGCACGATCCCGGCCTCTGTCTGCAGTTGGGTCATATGTGGGGAGGTAGGCCTTCAGGCCGGCTCGACCAGACCGTAGTCCCCGTCGTAGCGCAGGTAGAGCACCTTGCCGCGCCCGTCCTCCGTGGCGGTGAAGTAGAGGAAGCGGTGGTTGAGCACATCCTCCTCGGCGCGCGCCGTCTCGAGCGTGAGCGGCTCCGAGTAGCGGCTCGGCTCGGTCACCAGCAGGTCGCTCTCGTCAGCCAGCACGCTGCCCGGCGGGTGCAGCAGGCCGATGCGCCCGTCCGGCAGCCGGTGCACCACCACGTCCTCGTTCGTCCGCTCGTGCGTGAACAGGCTGAACTCCACGTCCAGGTCCAGCAGCAGGTCGATGGCGTCGAGCGTCGGCAGGGGGACGTCCACGAACGGGCGCCGCGGGATGATCTGGCGCTCCCGGGGCGGCTTGAGGGTCGCCTCGGGCAGGTAGCGAGTGCCCGTGTCGAGCTCCGCCACGGCGGCCTGGAGGACGCGCGGCTCGTTGCGCTGCGCCACCTCGGCGTCGCGGATGCGGCGCAGCTGGCGGCGCAGCCGCTCGGCGGCCAGGTCCCCGGCCTCGAGCGGCGAGCGCCCGGTGGTGTGGGCGGCCAGCAGGCGGCCGTCGTACAGCAGCGTCGCGTCCGCAACGTAGGGGCGGCCCCCGCGCGGCATCGCGCGGCGCAGGGTCAGGCGCGCGCCGGTGATGGGACGCGCGGCCTGGCCGTCCAGCGACGCGATCCGCTCGCGCGCGGCCTCGGCCTGATCGTCCGGGACGTCCTGTGTGTGTAGCTCGACGTCGATCACGCCGCCGCTCCGACCGTCTCGGCCGCCGTGTCGGGCTCCTCCTCGGCCTCGGGGTTGCGCCAGCGCACCAGCAGCTCGTCGCCCTCGGCCGAGAGCACGATGGTGGCGCCGTCGCGGATCTCGCCGCTGAGCAGCGCCCGCGCTATGCGCGTCTCGACCTCGCGCTGGATGAAGCGCCGCAGCGGCCGGGCGCCGTACACGGGGTCGTATCCTTCGCGCGCGATCAGCTCGCGCGCGGGCTCGCTGAGCTCGAGCGTGAGACGGCGGTCGGTCAGGCGCTGCTGGACATCGGCGATCTGCAGGTCGACGATGCGCTCGATCTCGGCGAGCGTGAGCGGCTTGAACAGCACGATCTCGTCGACGCGGTTGAGGAACTCGGGCCGGAAGTGGGACCGCAGCTCGCCCATCACCAGGCCGCGCGCCTCCTCCTCGATCTCGCCCCTGTCGTTGAGCCCCTCCAGCAGGTGCAGCGACCCGATGTTCGAGGTCATGATGATCACGGTGTTGCGGAAGTCGACCGTGCGGCCCTGTGCGTCGGTGAGGCGGCCGTCGTCGAGGATCTGCAGCAGCGTGTTGAACACGTCCGCGTGTGCCTTCTCGACCTCGTCGAAGAGAACCACGGAGTAGGGCTTGCGGCGCACCGCCTCGGTGAGCTGCCCACCCTCCTCGTAGCCGACATAGCCGGGCGGGGCGCCCATCAGCCGGCTCACGGTGTGGCGCTCCTGGTACTCGGACATGTCCAGCCGCACCATGTTGTCCTCGGAGTCGAATAGCGACTCTGCCAGCGCCCGCGACAGCTCCGTCTTGCCGACGCCGGTGGGGCCGAGGAAGATGAACGACCCGATCGGCCGGCGCGGGTCCTTGATCCCCGCGCGCGCACGGATAACCGCATCCGCGACCAGGCGGACGGCCTCGTCCTGACCGATCACGCGCTCGTGGAGCACCTCGTCGAGGCGCAGCAGCTTCTCGCGCTCGCCCTCCATCAGGCGGGCGACCGGGATCCCGGTCCAGCGTCCGACGACCTCGGCGATCTCGTCCTCGGTCACCTCCTCGCGCAGCAGGCGGAACTCGCCGCGCTTCTCGTTCAGCCGCTCCTCCTCGGCCTGGAGCCGCCGCTCCAGCTCCGGCAGGCGGGCGTGGCGCAGCTCGGCCGCGCGGTTGAGGTCGTAGGAGCGCTCGGCTTCCTCGATCTCCCGGCGCATCTGCTCGAGCTCCTCGCGCAGTGCCTGGAGACGGTGGATCGCCTGGCGCTCGGCCTCCCACTGGGCGGTCATGGCGTCTGCCTGCGCGCGCAGGTCGGCCAGCTCGCGGCGCAGCGTCTCGAGGCGCTCGCGGCTAGGCGCATCGGACTCCTTCTCCAGCGCCGCCTCCTCGATCTCCAGCTGCATCACGCGGCGCGTGATCGCATCGAGCTCCTGCGGCATCGAGTCGATCTCGGTGCGGATCACGGCGCACGCCTCGTCCACGAGGTCGATCGCCTTGTCGGGCAGGAAGCGGTCGGTGATGTAGCGGTGCGACAGCGTCGCGGCGGCCACCAGCGAGGCGTCCTGGATGCGCACGCCGTGGTGCACCTCGAAGCGCTCGCGCAGGCCGCGCAGGATCGAGATCGTGTCCTCCACGGTCGGCTCGTCGATCGTCACCGGCTGGAAGCGGCGCTCCAGCGCGGCGTCCTTCTCGATGTGCCGGCGGTACTCGGCCAGCGTGGTGGCGCCGATGCAGTGCAGCTCGCCGCGCGCGAGCATCGGCTTGAGCATGTTGCCGGCGTCCATGGCGCCCTCTGCGGCGCCGGCGCCGACGACGGTGTGCAGCTCGTCGATGAACAGCAGGATGCGGCCCTCGGCCGACTTGATCTCCGTGAGCACCGCCTTGAAGCGCTCCTCGAACTCGCCGCGGTACTTCGCGCCAGCGACCAGCGAGCCCATGTCGAGCGCGAAGACGGTCCGGTCCTTGAGGCCTTCGGGGACGTCGCCGCGCACGATGCGCTGGGCGAGCCCCTCGACGATCGCCGTCTTGCCGACGCCGGGATCGCCCACCAGCACCGGGTTGTTCTTGGTCTTGCGCGACAGGATCTGGATCACGCGCCGGATCTCGCCGTCGCGCCCGATCACCGGATCGAGCCGGCCGCTGCGGGCCTCGCTGACGAGGTCGCGCCCGTACTTCTCCAGCGCCTCGTAGGCCGTCTCCGGCGTGGCGCTGGTCACGCGCTGCGCGCCGCGCACCTCGGTGAGGATTCCAAGGAAGCGCTCGCGGGTCAGCCCGAACTCGGCCAACAGCCGGCCCGCCGCGGTGTCCGTGCCGGTCTCGACCATGGCCAGCACGACGTGCTCGACCGAGACGTACTCGTCCTTCAGCCGCTCGGACTCCTGCTGCGCGGTGTCGAGCACCTGGCTCAGCGCCCGCGACACGTACACCTGGCCCGGCGCGGCGCCCGGGCCGCTCACCCGCGGCCGCTGTTCCAGCGCGCCCTCGATGCCCTCGCGCAGGGCCTGGAGATCCACGTCCAGGCGCGCGAACAGGCGCGGGATCAGGCCGTCCGGATCTTCCAGCAGCGCCAGCAGCATGTGCTCGACGTCGACCTCGGTGTGCCCGTAGCGCAGCGCCTTCGTCTGCGCGTCGTGCAGGGCCTGCTGGGTCTTCTGGGTCAGCCGTTCGGGGTCCATGCCATCACCTCGGGCGATCGTTTCGGGGCTCGTAGCGGCGCAGCCGCGTTTCCAGTTGGTCGATGCGCGCCAGCAGCTGGCACGCGAGCACGGCGCCGGCGTAGTTGAGGCCTAGGTCGTGCCGCAGGCGCGCGGCCTTGGCGAGCTCGCCGGCGGCGTCGTTGCGGAACAGCGGGGTGGCGCGCGTGCCGCCGCTTCGGTCCACCACGCCCATCCGGACGAGGCGCCGGACGAGGTCGGGGTGCAGGCCGGCCTCGCGCGCCACGACCTCGATGCCGACCATCACGGTCCCTGTGGTGTGAACCTGGGTGAGCGCCATCAGCGGTTCCTCCGCGGGTCGAAGGAGGAGGTGCCGGCTAGCCGCTCCCAGAGCTCGCGCTCCTCGTCGCTCAGCTGCTTGGGGACCTCGATCTCGACGGTCGCGTAGAGATCGCCGGGCGAGCCGCCGGGATCCGGCAGGCCCTCGCCGCGCAGCCGCAGCCGCCGGCCGCACGACGAGCCCGGCGGAACGCGCACGCGTGCCGTGCCGTTGAGCGTGGGTACCTCCACGGTCGCGCCGAGCGTGGCCTCCCACGGGGTCACCGGCAGCTCGACCTCGAGATCGCGGCCGTCCACGTCGAACTGCGGGTGCGGCCGCAGGCGCACGCGCAGCATCAGGTCGCCCGGGGGCCCGCCGCCGGGCCCACGCGCGCCCTCGCCGGCCAGCCGGATGCGCTGGCCGTCGCGCACGCCCGGCGGGATGTTCACCTCGTAGTCGCGCCCGTCGGCCAGTGTGATGCGGCGGCGGCCGCCGCGGGCGGCCTCCTCGAGCGACAGCTCCAGCGTCGTCTCCTGGTCGCTGCCGCGCGAGGAGAAGCCCTCGAAGCCGCCGCTCGCGCGGCCCCGTCCGCGGCCACCGAAGATGCCCTCGAAGAAGTCGCTGAAGTCGCCGCCGCCGAATCCGCCGCCGCCGAAGTCCACGCGCACGTCGCGGAACCCGCCGTCGGGTCCGCCGCCGAAGCCGCCGCCGAAGCCGCTCGTGCCGGAGACGTCCTGGCCGGCCTTCCAGTTCGCGCCCAGGCGGTCGTACTGCTCGCGCTTCTCGGGGTCGCGCAGCACCTCGTAGGCCTCCGAAATCTCCTTGAAGCGATCCTCGGCCTCCGGCTCCTTGTTCACGTCCGGGTGGTACTGGCGCGCGAGCCGGCGGTAGGCCGCCCGGATGTCGTCGGCACTGGCGTCGCGCGGGACCCCGAGGACCTCGTAGTAGTCCTTGTACGCGACGGCCATCTAGCCCTCGGCCGCAGGGTGGCGCGAGACGACCACCTGTGCGGGTCGCAGCACCCGATCGCCGAGGGCGAACCCGGTGCGGGTCACCTCCACGATCGTGCGGTCGGGGAGCTCTTCGCTGGGAACCACCGCCACGGCGTCGTGGCGCTCGGGGTCGAACTGCTCGCCGGCGGCGCCGATGCGGGTCACACCCTGGCGCTCGAGGATCGCCTCCATCTGCTCGAGCACGGCGCGCAGCCCCTGGAACAGCGGGTTCTCCGGCGAGCCCATCCGGATCGCGCGCTCCACGCTGTCGAATGCCTCGAGCCAGTCGCGCAGCAGCGTCTCGCGGCGTTCCTCGACCCGGCGGTCGACCTCCCGGCCCGCGCGCTTGCGGTAGTTGTCGACGTCCGCGAGCGCGCGCTTGTAGCGGTCCTCGAGCGCGTCGTAGCGGCCCTGCAGCTCGGTCAGCTCGCCGTTGGGCTGTGCGTCGGCGCCGTCTGCGGGCGCCTCACGCTCGGCTACGCGCTCCTCGCCCTCATTCGCGGGTGAACTCGGCATCCACGACCTCCTCGTCGTCCGCCGCCGCGTCGCCGGCACCGTTGCCACCGCCGTCCGTGGGACCCGCCTGGGCGCTCGCCGCCGCGGCGCTCGGCAGCGCCTGGACGATCTGCTGCAGGTCGGAGATCAGCGGCCGCACGCGGTCGAGGCCGGCCTGCTGCTCGATCGCGCTCCGGGCGTCCGCCACGAGCTGCTCCGCGCGCGCCTTCTCGTGCACCGGGAGGCGCTCCTGGAGCTCCTGAACCAGCTGCTCGGCACGGTAGGCCAGCGAGTCGAGCTCGTTGCGGGCGTCGATCTCCTCGCGCCGCCGGCGGTCCTCGCCGGCGTGCTGCTCGGCCTCGCTCACCATCCGCTCGACCTCGCTCTGATCGAGGTTGGTGCTCTCGGAGATCGTGACCGTCTGCTCGGTCCCGGTCTCCTTGTCGCGCGCGGACACGTTGAGGATGCCGTTGGCGTCGATGTCGAAGGTCACCTCGACCTGCGGCACGCCGCGTGGGGCGGGCGGGATTCCCTCCAGCCGGAAGCGTGCGAGCTGGCGGTTGTCCTCCGCCATCTCCCGCTCGCCCTGCAGGACGACCACGTCGACCGCCGTCTGGTTGTCCTCCGCCGTGGAGAACACCTCGGAGCGCCGCGCCGGGATGGTGGTGTTGCGCTCGATGACCTTCGTCATCACGCCGCCGAGCGTCTCCAGCCCGAGCGACAGCGGCGTCACGTCGAGCAGGACGACGTCCTCGACCTCGCCCTTGAGCACGCCCGCCTGGAGCGCGGCACCGAGCGCCACGACCTCGTCGGGGTTGACGGTCATGTTGGGGTCCTTGCCGCCGGTGAGCCGGCGCACCAGACCCTGCACCGCCGGCATGCGGGTGGACCCGCCGACGAGGATCACCTCGTCGATGTCGTCGGCGGTCAGCTTGGCGTCGGCAAGCGCCTGCTCGACCGGGCCGCGGCAGCGTTCCAGCAGGTCCCGGGTGAGATCCTCGAACTTGGCGCGCGTCAGGGACATGTTCAGGTGCTTGGGGCCGGAGGCGTCCGCGGTGACGAACGGCAGGTTGATCTGGGCGGTCGTCTGCGAGGACAGCTCCACCTTCGCGCGCTCGGCGGCCTCGTAGAGGCGCTGCAGGGCCTGCGGGTCGTTGCGCAGGTCGATGCCCTGGTCGTTCTTGAACTCGTCGGCGAGCCAGTCGACGATGCGCTTGTCGAAGTCGTCGCCGCCGAGGTGGCCGTCGCCGTTGGTCGCCCGCACCTCGATCACGCCGTCGCCGACGTCGAGCAGGGAGACGTCGAAGGTCCCGCCGCCGAGGTCGAACACCAGCACCGTCTCCTGGCCCTTCTTGTCGAGGCCGTAGGCGAGCGCCGCGGCGGTCGGCTCGTTGATGATGCGCAGCACCTCGAGGCCGGCGATGCGGCCGGCGTCCTTGGTCGCCTGGCGCTGGGCGTCGTTGAAGTAGGCGGGCACCGTGATCACGGCCTCGGTCACGCGCTCGCCGAGGAACTTCCCGGCGTCCTCCGCGAGCTTGCGGAGAATCAGCGCGGAGATTTCCTCCGGCGCGTACTGCTTGCCGCGCACCTCGAAGCGGACGGCGTCGTTCTCGCCCTTGGCGACCTTGTACGAGACGGTCTTGGCCTCTTCGTCGACCTCCCCCCACTTGCGTCCGATGAAGCGCTTGGCGGAGTAGATCGTGGCCTCCGGGTTGAGGATGGCCTGGCGCTTGGCGACCTGGCCGACCAGCCGCTGGCCGTCTTCCGTGAACGCCACCACGGACGGCGTCGTGCGCGCGCCCTCCGCATTGGGGATCACCTCGGCCTGGCCCCCCTCCATCGTTGCGGCAACCACGGAGTTGGTGGTGCCCAGATCGATGCCTACCGCCTTCGCCATTGCTGCTGCTCCTCTCGCTGGTCACAGGGGGTCTTAGGGCGGTGTGGGAGCAATTCAAGGCTTGACCCGCGCGCAGGGCGCCCTAATTGACCGAGCATGAACACGGATTCC
Source organism: Thermoleophilaceae bacterium (assembly GCA_034664085.1). GTDB lineage: Bacteria > Actinomycetota > Thermoleophilia > Solirubrobacterales > Thermoleophilaceae > JACVRW01. Next base: position 14,366 of record JAXDII010000069.1, on the reverse strand, counting down.
ACAGATCACTCACCGGGCGGTGCCGGGGCTACCCGTGCACGGCGTGAGCTGGTGTCGTTTGGGACCTATCGGGAGGCCGAGCGGGCCGTCGACTTCCTGTCGGACAACGGCTTCCCCGTGGAGCGCACGACGATCCTCGGCCGCGGCCTCAAGTACGTGGAAAAAGTCACCGGTCGCATGGGATACGGCGAAGCCGCGCTGCGCGGTGCGCTGACCGGAGCCGTGATCGGCTTGCTGATCGGGTGGCTGTTCGCCGTGTTCAGCTGGTTCGACCCCGTGGTGGCGCGTGGCTGGCTGATCCTGGACGGCCTCTGGTTCGGCACCGTTGCCGGAACGCTGATGGGGCTGCTCATGCACGCCCTGACCCGTGGCCGCAGGGACTTCGTGTCGATCGCGGGCATGGAGGCGGACGAGTACGTGGTGCTGGCAGACGAGGAGGTCGCGGACGACGCCGACCGGCTGTTGCGCGAGCTCTCCTCCCAGCCGGCGCCGGCCCGCGACGCCGGCTCGGCGAGGGTTCCGGGCTCCGGCGGCAGCCGTGGCTGGGGCCGCAGCGGGCGGGGGCAGCCCACGGCCTGATCCCGCCTTCGCCCTCGGCACGGATGCCATACGTCAACTGCTCTTCCTGCGGCGCCAGCTCGTTCACCGCGGCCTACTGGTACACGGTGGAGCACTGCGCGCGCTGCGGCGCCGAGCTGCCGCGCCCGCGCCGCCAGGCATTCCCGGCGTCCGGGGCGGCGCGCTTCCCGGCGCGCGGCCCCTCGGACGAGCCGCCGCGCTATCCCTCGCGGCCCAGGTAGCCCAGCACCGCGAGCACGCGCCTGTGGTCCTCGGGCGCCGGGTCGACCCCGAGCTTGGCGAAGATGCTCGTGACGTGGCGCTCGACGGCGGCGACCGTCACCACCAGCTGCTGCGCGATGCCGCGGTTGGAGCGTCCCTCCGCCATCAGGGCGAGCACCTCCCGCTCGCGCGGCGTGAGCGACTCCAGCGGGTCGTCGACGCGGCGGCGCCCCACCATGATCTGGACGACGTCGGGGTCGAGCGCCGAGCCGCCCGCGGCGACGCGCCTGACGGCGTCGATGAAGCCGACCAGGTCGCCGACCCTGTCCTTCAGCAGATAGCCGACGCCCTCCGCGCGGTCGCCGACCAGGTCGAGCACGTACTGCGCCTCGAGGAACTGGGAGAGTACGAGCACCCCCATCTCGGGCAGCTCCTCGCGGATCGCCTGCACGGCGCGCAGGCCGTCGTCCGTCCGTGTGGGCGGCATCTGGATGTCGGTCACCACGACATCCGGCCGGTGGGCGCGGGCCTTGCGGATCAGGTCCTCCGCATCCCCCGCGGTGCCGACGACCTCGAACCCGCCGTCGCGCAGCACGTGCACGATGCCCTCGCGCATCAGCGGCTGGTCCTCGCCGACGACTATCCGCAGCGGTTGCCCGTCAGCCATGTGCCCACGCTACCGATGGGCCTCTGGGCGCACGGGAGGGAATACAATCGCCACTCCAGGCGCGGAGGACTGTTTGCACGAAGCAGAGGTCACCGAGACACCGGGCCAGCATGCCGGGCGGTTCTTCGAGAGCGTCCTGGGTTCCGCTGCCCAGCCGCTGTGCGTGGTCGACCAGGACGGTCTCGTCCGCTACGCCAACCGCGCCGCGAGCGAGGTGCTCGGCTATGACGCGCCCTCCGAGCTCGAGGGCCTGCCGCTGCGGCTCGAGGGCTGTCCCACCCAGCAGACGCGCCTCACCGGCGAGCCCGTGCGCGTGGAGGAGGACTGGCTGGTCGGGCGCGACGGATCGAGGCTGCCGGTCTCGCACTCGTCGTCACCGATCGAACTGCGCCACGGCCGCGGCGCGGTGTTCACGTTCAACGACATCGCGGAACGGCAGGGAATCGAGGGCCATCTGAGCGAGATCGCCGACGCCCGCGCTGCCGAGGCCCGCGCGGCGCAGCGGCGCATCATCGAAGCGGGCGACGCCGCCCGTCGCCGGGTCACGCAGGATCTGCACGACGGGGCCCAGCAGGACCTCGCCACGGTGTTCATCAACCTGCAGCTGGCTCAGCAGAAGTGGAGCTCCGATCCCGACGAGGCTCGGCAGCTGGTGGACAAGGCGGCGGACCACGCCAAGCTCGGCGTCACCGAGCTGCGCGAGCTCGTCGCCGGGATCCATCCGCTGATCCTCAGCAGCCGCGGGCTGGGAGCGGCCGTCGCCGCGTTCGCCGGGCGCCTGACGCTGCCCATCAAGCTGATCGACCTGCCAGAGCAACGCCTGCCGCCCGAGCTGGAGTCGAGCCTCTACTTCTTCGTGACCGAGGCGCTGACCAATGTGGTGAAGCACGCTCGGGCCTCCTTGGCCAGCGTCCGCTTCGAGGTGAACGGTGCCTTCCTGGCACTCGAGGTCGCCGACGATGGCATCGGCGGGGCCGAGCTGTCCTCGGCAGGGCGCGGGCTGGGTGGCCTGCACGATCGAGTCGGGGCGCTCAACGGGGTCCTGAGCCTGACCAGCGAGCCCGGCCAGGGCACGCTGGTACGGGCGGAGATCCCAGTCGCGCCGGCCATCAGCTGAGAGCCATTCGCAGGCGGACGACCGTGCCGGCCTCGGTCGAGCGCACCTCCACGAGATCTGTCAGCTGCCGAGCGGTCCACAGCCCCCAGCCGGGTGCCCCTGGGCCGTCCGTGTCCACCTCTCCGTAGAGCGACAGCGCGGCGCCGCGAACCAGCTGCACCATCGCCTCGGTGTCGAAGCGCCCGCCGGCCAGGTAGGTCTCCTCGACGGTCATCACCGTGAGCTGTCCGGTGCTCCGGCAGGCCGCGGCGTCGAACTCGCCGTCGCTCAGCTTGCGCAGGTCCTCGTCGACCTTGGCCCCGTTGGTGAGGTAGATGACCTTGTCTCCCGCGGCCAGCCCCTCGCGCACGAAGCCCGTGACGTAGGAGTCGCGGTCGGCGTCTGCGTCGAAGAGAAGGCAGACGTGCTCGCCGGCGGAGAGGGATGGCACGGCGGCCAGTGGTGGACCTCGCTGGTCTCGGGTACGGAAAATCGCGCGCGGCGCGCGCCCAGGCGACAAGAACCTCCCGGATCATCGGTCGCGGCACAATGGGGAAAACCCCACAACGGCGACAGCGGTGGGGACCCCATCCAACGAATGGGGCAAGCCCCACGGCAGCTCTGAAGCGTCCCCGATAGAGGCGGGCTCGGGCGGAGCGTAGCTTCGCCAACCGTGGCCGCAGGATCCGTTTCGAGGCTGCAAGAGGGCGCCGCCCGCTGGCCGCGCATCTCGACGGAGGTCGAGCGTCGGATGGTGGCGAGCGCCGCCGCCGGCGAGGCGGGCGCCCGTGAACGGCTCGTCGAGGCGTTCTGGCCCGGGATCATGAGCGTGGCGCGGATGTACCGCCACGCGCCGGGGGTGGAACACGCCGAGCTGACGCAGGAAGGCGTCGTCGGCCTGCTGCGCGCCCTCGAGCGCTACGACACCGAGCTGGGCACGCCTTTTTGGGCCTACGCGTCGTGGTGGGTGCGCCAGGCCATGCAGCAGCTGGTCGCGGAGCTGACCCGCCCGGTGGTGCTGTCGGACCGGGCGTCTCGACAGCTCGCCCGACTGAAGCGCGCTCGCAGCGAGCACGTCCAGGCGCACCGGTGCGAGCCGTCCGTGGATCAGATGGCGACCGCTACGGGATTCACGTCTGAGCAGATCGGCAGCCTGGTTGCCGTCGACCGCGCCCCGCGCACGCTCGACGAGCCGGCCGGCGACGACGATGTGTCCTCCCCGGGGGAGCTGCTCGCCGATCCGGGCGCGGAGCACGAGTACGAGCGCGTCGAGGAGCGGCTCGAGATCGAGCGGCTGCGCCGAGAGCGGGTTCACCTGGTCGGCCGCGAGCGCCACATAGTCACCGCCCACTACGGGCTCGACTGCCGCGCCCAGACGCTGCGCGAGATCGCCGGCGGCCTCGGCCTCAGCGTCGAGCGCGTCAGGCAGATCGAGGAGCGGGCGCTCGGCAAGCTGCGCGAGGCCCACCTCGCCGAGGCCTCGGGATAGCGAGGAGACGATGAAGGCAGTCACGTGGCACGGCAAGCGGGACGTACGGGTGGACACCGTCCCGGACCCCTCCATCGAGGAGCCGACCGACGCGATCGTGCGCATCACCTCGTCCGGCATCTGCGGCTCGGACCTCCACCTCTACGAGGTGATGGGACCGTTCATGGAGGAGGGGGACGTGCTCGGGCACGAGCCGATGGGCATCGTCGAGGAGGTCGGCAGCGAGGTCACCGCCATCTCGCCCGGTGACCGCGTCGTCATCCCCTTCCAGATCTCGTGCGGCCACTGCTTCATGTGCGACCAGCAGCTCTACACGCAATGCGAGACCACGCAGGTGCGCGAGCGCGGGATGGGCGCGGCCCTGTTCGGCTACACGAAACTCTACGGCGAGGTCCCGGGTGGCCAGGCCGAACTGCTGCGCGTGCCGCAGGCGCAGTTCAGCCACATCAAGGTGCCGGAGGGGCCGCCCGACGACCGCTTCGTGTTCCTCTCCGACGTCCTGCCGACCGGCTGGCAGGCGGTCGAGTACGCCGGCATCCCCGACGGCGGCAGCGTCACCATCCTCGGCCTCGGGCCGATCGGCGACATGAGCGCCCGTATCGCCCTGCACCGCGGCTATCGCGTGATCGGCGTCGACCTCGTGCCCGAGCGGATCGAGCGGGTGCGCCAGCGAGGGGCCGACGTGATCGACCTCAACGGCCACGAGGACGACCTCGGGGAGACGATCCGCGCCATGACGGACGGTCGCGGGACGGACTCGGTGATCGACGCGGTCGGCATGGAGGCGCACGGCGCAACCGGCGCGAAGATCGCCCAGCAGCTCGTCGGGCTGCTGCCCGACCGGGTGGCCGAGACGCTGATGGAGAAGGCGGCCGTCGACCGAATGCACGCGTTCTATTCGGCGATCGACATCGTGCGGCGCGGCGGCACGATCTCGCTGATCGGCGTCTACGGCGGGATGGTCGATCCGCTGCCGATGCTCACCCTGTTCGACAAGCAGGTGCAGCTGCGAATGGGCCAGGCCAACGTCAAGCGCTGGGTGGACGACATCATGCCGCTGCTGATGGACGGCGATCCGCTCGGTGTGGAGGCGTTCGCCACCCACCGCGTGCCGCTCGTCGAGGCGCCGGAGCTGTACGGCAAGTTCCAGCGCAAGGAGGACGGCGTCGTGAAGGTGCTGCTCCAGCCCTGAGGACGGCGCCAGCCGCTAGAACTGCGGCATGCCGAACATCTACGACCCTGCCTTCGAGGAAGGGGAGCGGCCGGCAGGCTTCCGCTCCCGCCGCGCCCGGATCGGATACGAGCTGGGAACCGAGCGGCTCGGCTGCAGCCTCTGGGAGCTGCCGCCCGGGGAGGCCGCCTACCCGTACCACTTCCACTACTCCGACGAGGAGCTGGTGATCGTCCTGCGCGGGCGGCCGACGCTGCGCACGCCCGACGGCACGCGCGAGCTGGAGGAGGGCGAGGCGGTCGGCTTCCCGCTCGGCGAGCGGGGCGCCCACCAGCTCGTCAACCACACGGATGCGACCGTCACGTTCATCTCGGCGAGCAGCCACGGCCAGCCCGACATCGTGATCTACCCCGACTCCGACAAGCTCGGCGTGGGCGAGCGGCTGCCACGCGGAGGCGGACTGAGGGCCTTCTTCCGGCGCTCGGATGCCGTCGACTACTGGGACGGCGAGGACGGCACGACGTCCTGATCGACCTCGGCCGCGGCCTCGGCGCAGGCGGCGGCTTCCGAGTTCGGACAGAGCTCGAGCGAGTCGGCGATGCGGCGCAGCAGGTCCCATAGCTCGGCGCGCTCGGCGTCGTCGAGGACGCTGAGCATGCCCTCCTCGCCGGTGCCGATCGCCTTGTCGGCGTCCGTCAGCACCTGCATGCCCTCCGCAGTGAGCTCCACGACGTAGCGCCGGCGGTCGGTCTCGTCGCGACCGCGCTCGATCAGGCCGCGGCGGTAGAGCTCGGCGGTGACCCCGGCGAGGTTGCTGTAGTCGATGCCGAGCGCGTCGGCCAGCGCCCCCTGGGAGCAGGAGCCCATCGCCTGGAGCTGCTTGAGCACGATGAACTGCTGCGCTCCGAGGTTCAGCGGGCGCAGGGAACGGCGGAAGCGCGCCGTCGCCTCGTGGCCGAGCCGAGCCAGCAGCACCCCGTAGGGGATGCGATCGACGGCGGTCGATTGAGGCTGGGCCATGAATGCGAGCTTACCTCTGAACATAGCTGGTAGAGTACCATCGTGGTAGCTAACCACGATCTAGGGAGACCCTCCATGACAACGGCAGTTCAGTCCTTCTCCGGCACCTACGCCACCGACCCGGTTCATTCGACCTTTGCCTTCGGAGTGCGCTACGCGGGCGCCGGCACGTTCCGCGGGACGCTCGACGACGTGAGCGCCACGCTCACGGCCGGCGATGACGGCCTCGCGCTCGAGGGCGCGGCTCGCGCGGAATCGATCTCGATCCAGGATCCGCCCCAGTTCAGGGCGCACGTCCTCGGCCCCGACTTCTTCGACGCCGAGAACCACCCCGAGGTGAAGTTCCGCTCGACCGGCATCCAGCTCACCGAAGACGGCGGCGCGCGCCTGCAGGGTGAGCTCACGCTCGCCGGCGTCACCCGGCCGATCGTCGCCAGCGGCACGTGGAGCGAGCCCGTCGCGACCGCGGCAGGCGTGCGCGCGGCGCTGGAGCTCGAGACGACCGTCGACCGCCGCGAGTTCGGCTTCGACTGGCAGATGGAGCTCCCGGGCGGCGGCGAGGCCCTCGCCTGGGACGTCGCGATCGAGGTCAGCCTGGCGCTGATCCAGCCCGAGGCGGCCTAGCTCCGATGCGGATTCTCGGCATAGCCGGATCGCTCCGGGCCGGGTCCCACAACGAGCGCCTGCTCCGGGCGGCGGCGGATGCGCTGCCGCCCGGGGCGGAGCTCGAGCTCTTCGACGGGCTCGCGGCGATCCCGCCCTACGACGAGGACGCGGACATCCACCCCGGCCCCGGCGCGGTCGAGCACCTGCGCGAGCGGATCGCGGAGGCGGATGCGGTGCTGATCGCCACGCCCGAGTACAACGCCTCGATCCCGGGCGTGCTCAAGAACGCCGTGGACTGGGCCTCGCGCCCGTTCCCGGACAACGCGCTGCGCGACCGGCCGTTCGCCGTGATCGGCGCGAGCACCGGCCTGTTCGGGGCGGTCTGGGCGCAGGCCGAGCTCCGCAAGGTGCTGCGGCACGCCGGCGCGCGGGTGCTCGACGAGGAGCTGCCCGTTGCGCTGGCCACCAACGCCTTCACGCCCGACGGCGACCTCGCCGACCCCGACGTGCGCGCACGCCTGGGCGAGCTGCTCGAGGCGCTCGCACGTGAGGTCGAGGCGCCGCTCGAAGCGGTCCGCTAGCGCAGGAAGCGTTCGACCGCGCGCACGAAGTCGCGCTGGTGCTGGAACAGGAAGCCGTGGCCGGAGTCCTCGTAGAGGCGCAGGCGCCCACGCGGCAGCCGCCCGGCTAGGTAGCGCTGGTTCGGCGTGGGCAGCACGCGGTCAAGGCCGCCGGCTCCCACGAGCGTCGGCACGCGCAGGCGCCCGAGCCGATGCCCCGAGGGGTCCCCGCCCGACAGCCACACCGCCGAGGCGCCGAACTGGGCCTGGGTCACCTCCGCCGGCGCCGCCGGGCTCGCGTTGCGGTAGGACACGATCTGCTGGATGTAGCGCTCGGCGGCCTTCGTGCTCGTGGGAAAGAGCCGGGTGAACACGCCGCCCGCCGCCGAGTCTGTGAGGTCCCCGAGCACGTCGGGGTTGGGGAAGGTCGCGTTCCCGTCGCCGGGCGCCGTGGCGCAGAACACCAGCCGGCGTACCCGCTGAGGGTGCCGGCGGGCCAGCGACTGGGCGACCATCCCGCCCATCGACCAGCCGAGCACGTCGGCTCGCTTCAATCGCAGCGCCCGCATCAGCGAGGCCGTGCCGTCGGCCATCCGGCTGATCGTCAGCGGGGCCGGCCCGGCGGTGGTGCGCCGGATGCCCTCGTTGTCGAAGACGATCACGCGTCGCTTGGCCGCCAGCGCATCCACGAAGCTCGGCGGCCAGGCGTCCATGGTCCCGGACAGGCCCATGATCAGCACCAGCGGGCGGCCGTGCCCCACCGAGCGATAGCCCACCTGGCTTTCGCCGGCTGACACCGCCCGGATCGGGGCGTCGGCGACCGAGCGGGGCGCCGCGGCCGCGGCTCCGGGCGCGGCGAGCGCGAGGCAGAACGCGAGCACGGCGAGGCGGCGCACGAGCAGGAGCGTAGCCGTGCGGGTAACGTGGCCCGCCGATGGCCGAGTCGAAGCCCGAGACGGTCCGGCGCCTGTTCGATCGGTTCGAGCAGGGGCAGCTCGACGCCGCGCTCGAACTGCTGTCCGACGACTTCGTCGCCGTCATCCCGCCCTCGCTGTCGGCCGAGCCGGACACCTACGAGGGCCACGCCGGGGCGCGCCGCTACTTCGAGGCGTTCGAGGGGCTGATGGAGGACGTTCGCTACGAGGTGCTCGAACTGATCGAGGAGGGCGACGTCGTCATCGCGCGCGTCCGTGTCGCCGGCCGCGGCGCCACCAGCGGCATCGAAGTGGAGCAGTTCGCCACAGCCCTGCACTGGGTGACCGACGGCAAGGTCACCCGCATCGAGCCGCACCCGGACCTCGATGCCGCGCGCGCCGCCCTGCGCGCCAGCGGCTAGGGCGACTCGGCCTTCTGCTTCAGGCCCGCCGCGGCGTCGCCCAGCAGGAAGTCGCGCACCTTGGCCTCGGCGGGGCCGCGCAGCAGCATGCCGAGCATGCGGCCGGGGTCCGCCTCCAGCGCGTAGGTCGCCCGGGTGCGGCCGCCGCCGAGATCCTCAAGCGCCCACGATCCGATCAGCGACTTGGAGTCGCCCTTCTCCTGGACCCAGCGGATCGCCGTGGGCGGCTCGTAGGAGAAGCGCAGCACCGCGCGCACGGTCTTCACCTTGGCGTCGGACTCGGTCTCCACCAGCAGCGGGCGGCGCTCGCCGTCGCGCTCCAGCACCTCCACGTCCTTCAGCGAGTCCTGCCACTCGGGCGCGTTCTCCACGTCGGCCGCGATCTCGTAGCAGCGCTCGATCGGTGCATCGATCTCGACGCTGCGGTCGCCCTTGATCACTCCCATGGGCGCGACTCTACCTTCACGCAGGCAGCGGCTGCGCAAGCGTGTTGCGGCGGAGCAGCACGACCATGGCGCCGACCACGCCGACCGCGGTGGCGACCAGCACCGCGGCGCTCCAGGACTTCCACTCGACGACGGCTCCGGATACGGCCGCGCCCAGCGAGACGCCGGCGATCAGCGCCGTCAGCGGCCAGGTGAAGGCCTCCGTGGCGGTCCCAACGGGGGCGAGGCGGTCGACGAGCTGGTTGCGCGAGGCGACCAGCGGCGCCATCGGCAGGCCCGCGAGCACGACCAGGAAGCCCATCACGAGCGGCGACGTCGCGAGCGCGAGCGGGACGATGGCCAGCGGCAGCAGCCAGGCGAAGCGCAGGTGCGCCTGGAGCAGCGAGACGTGCGTGCCGCGCGCGCCCCAGATCAGGCCGGCCGCGGCGCTGCCGAGCGCCCATACGGCAATCAGCACCCCGGCGAGCGCCTTGGAGCCCTCGGCCTCGCTGAAGGCGGGCAGCACGACCTCCATCGCGCCGAAGGTGAAGCCGACCGGCAGGCTGGCGAACACGAGCGTCCGCAGCCCGGGCTCGGCTAGCGCGCCAAGCCCGAAGGCGTGGCTGTCGCTCTCGGCCTGTTCGGGCCCCGGGCGCCCGGCCAGGCCGCTGAGCAGCATCAGCGTGCCGCCGATGACGCACGCCGCCGACGCGATCAGCGCGTACTCCGGGCCGACGGTGGCCACCACGATGGTCGTGAGCAGCGGTCCGACGACGAAGATGATCTCGATCAGCACGGAGTCGAGGGCGAAGGCGCTCGCCACGAGCTCGGGCTGTTCGGCCATCAGGAAGGGCCAGCGAGAGCGGAGCACCGACGACACCGGGGGGATGGCCGCCCCGGTCAGCAGCGAGACGGCGACGAGCACCGCCGGGGCGGAGTCCGCCGCTCCCGCCACCCAGACGCCCAGCAGCCCGACGGCGTGCACGACCGCGAGTGGCACCAGCATGCCCACGCCGCGCCGGTCGACCAGCCGGCCCTGGAGCGGCGCGCCGAGGGCACTGCCGAGGGCGAGCGCGCCGGTGGCCGCGCCGGCCGCGGCGAACGAGCCGGTCACCTCGCGCACGTATAGGAGGATCGCCAGGCCACTGATGCCGATCGGCATTCGGCCGATCAGCGTGGCGAGCACGATCAGGGCGACGCCCGGCGTGCGAAGGATGCGTCCATAGACCCCCACCACGCCTAAGCTACGCATTCGTGGAACCGGACGCCGTCGAGATACGCGTCGTCGGCTGCCTGGTGGAGAAGCAGCGCACGACCCCCGACCAGTATCCGCTCACGCTCAACTCGCTGCGCCTGGCCTGCAACCAGGCCACGAACCGGGACCCTGTCGAGGACTACGACGAGGCCACCGTGCGGGCCGCGCTGGACCGGCTCGGCCAGCGCAAGTGGACCACGCTGGCGAGCTGGTCGACGGCGCGCTCGGTCAAGTACAAGCACCTGCTCGACCAGGCGCTCGGCCTCAGCGACGCCCAGCTCGCGCTGATCACGGTGCTGATGCTGCGCGGGCCGCAGACCGCGGGCGAGCTGCGCCAGCGCAGCGAGCGCCTGCATCGCTTCGACTCGGGCGAGGAGCTCGACCGCGCCTTGGGGGAGCTGGTCGAGCGCGAGCTCGCGGTGGCGCTGCCGCGCCGGCCCGGCGAGCGCGGGCAGCGCTATGCCCACCTGCTGGCGGAGGCGGAGGCGGAGGCGGAGGCGGCGCCGGCTGCCGCGCCGGCTCCGGCCGCGGCGCCGGCTGCTCCCGCTCCGGTAGATGACGGGCTCGCCGCCCGCGTCGGCCGCCTCGAGGACGAGGTGGCGGCCCTGCGCGATCAGCTCGCGGCGCTGCGCGAAGACCTCGGCGCCTGAACCTCGGCGATTTGGCCATCGGGGGGCGCCGGCACTTAGCCCGCCGGGTGCACTGCTCGACAGGAGTGACATGGTGGCCCCGGCGGCTCAGCGGGAGGCGCCGCACGCGCTTGCCATTCCTCCAGTCGAACCCAGCACGCCATTCGCGGCGCGGGTCGGCAGCGGCATCTTCACCGGCCTCACCCTGATCCTGCTCGTGCTGGCCGTGCTGCCGCAGCAGGACGCGGATCTGGCGACGCGCTTCGCGATCCCCGCGGCGGGCGCCATCTGCGCGGTGGTGCTGAGCTTCAGCGCCGAGCAGATCCGTCCTTCGACCCTGCACGCGGCGGCCACCCTGGGCACGCTGCTGGTGACAGCGGACCTGCTGCTGGCGCGCGACGGCCCGTCGACGTCGATCGAGCTGCTGTACGCCTGGGTGGCGCTGTATGCCGCCTACTTCTTCGGAGTGCGGCAAGCCGCGTTCCAGCTGGCGCTGATGGCGGGGTGCTATCTGGTCGTGCTGTTCGCCACCGTGCCCGACCACGACGTGATCGGGAGCTGGATCACGCTCGTCGGCGTGATCGTGCCGGTCGCCGTGCTGCTGCGCGCCGTGCGCCGCGGCGTCACTCAGCTCGTGCGCGGCCTTGCCGAGGCCGCGCGCACGGACCCCCTCACCCAGCTCAAGAACCGGCTTGCGCTCGACCAGGAGCTCGACGTCGAGCTCCAGCGCGCCCGCCGTGGGTCGCGGCAACTGAGCATCGTGGTCGGCGACCTCGACCACTTCAAGAGGGTCAACGACGAGCTGGGGCACCGCGCGGGCGACCTGGCGCTGATCCGAGTCGCCCGCAACCTCACGTCTCACCGGCGCGCCGGCGACTCCGTCGCCCGCACCGGCGGCGAGGAGTTCACGATGCTGCTCCCCGAGACCGCGGAGCACGAGGCCTACCTGACCGCCGAGCGGATTCGCGCCGCGGTGGAGAGCGAGTTCGGGCGGGACTCTGTGCCGGTCACCTTCAGCTTCGGCGTGGCGACCTACCCCGACCACGGGGAGACCGTGGACGCCGTGATCGAGTCGGCCGACCAGGCGCTCTACGCGGCCAAGGCGCTGGGGCGCAACCGCTCGATCATCTTCAACCCGGAGATCTCCGCGATCTTCGCCCCGGATGGGGGCGGCCGCGGGGTCGACGAGTCCCATCTGGACACGCTGCTGTCGCTGACCGAGGCGCTCGACATCCGCGACGCCGGCACCCGCGCGCACTCGCGGACGGTCGGGCGCTACTGCGGGCTGATCGCGGCGCGGCTGGACCTGCCGCCCGAGCGCGTCGGGCGCATCCAGGTGGCCGGCGTGCTGCACGACATCGGCAAGATCGGGGTGCCGGACGCCGTCCTGCGCAAGCCCGGGCGGCTCGGCACCACCCAGCTGGCGGAGATCCGAACGCACCCCGAGATCGGCGCCCAGGTGCTGAGCGGCCGCGGCCTGGAGGACCTGCGTGCGTGGGTTCAGGCCCACCACGAGCGCCCGGATGGCAAGGGCTACCCCGCGGGACTGACGGACTCCGAGATCCCGCTCGAATCGAAGATCCTGGCCGTCGCGGATGCCTACGAGGCGATGACGGCGGACCGCGTCTACCGGCCCGGCATCGGAACCAAGGCGGCGCGCGCCGAGCTGCTGCGCTGCGCCGGCACCCAGTTCGACTCGCGCGTGATCGCCGCGTTCATGGCGGTGCTCGACACGATCGAGCGCGAGCCGGACCCGGAGCTGGCCGCGCTGCGCGTGCGGTGAGGGCGGAGGGCGCCGCGTACGCTGGCTCTGTGAAGCCCCTCAAGCGCTCGGTGTCGCTCGTCATCGAGACCGCCGCCGGCATGCTGCTGGTGCGGCGGCCCGAGGGCGATGAGAGCCTGCCCGGCGTGTGGGGCCTGCCGGCGGCGTCGCTGCGAGCCGGGGAGTCCGAGGAGGAGGCGCTGAAGCGGGCGGGCCGCGAGAAGCTCGGCGTCGAGCTGGACTTGGTCGAGCTGGTCGGCGAGGCGGAGGGGGAGCGCCCGGACTACCGCATCGCGATGCGCGACTGGTCTGCGCGCATCGCGGCCGGGCAGCTCTCGGTGCCGCAGCCGGGGGGCGGCACGCAGTACGTCGACTGGCGCTGGGGCGACCCCGCGGAGCTGGTCCCGGCGGCGCAGGCCGGCTCGCTTTGCGCGCGCGTGCTGCTGCGCGAGCGGGAGCTTGCCTGGTGAGGGTGCCGACTAGGCTCCCGCGAATGACTTCGGTTCGAGGCCTCCTCGCGCGCGGCCCCTGGCAGTCCGACCAGGTCGAGGCGCGCTGGCTGCCCGAGGCGTTCGAGCCGCCCGAGGAGCTCGAGCGGCTGGCCGACGCGGCGGTGGACGGGCTGCGCGAGCGCGGCTCGCCGGCGCACGATGGCCTGGCCACGCGCCTGGCCGGGTGGCGCGAGGAAGCCGGCCGCTTGGTGCTCGACCTGCAGCCGATCCGCTGGGCGCTGCGGCTGGTCGAGGGCGACGGCTGCGACAGCCTCACCGCCCTCTGCGTGGTCCGCACCGAGGACGGCCGCTGGCTGGCCGGGCGCCGCGCGGCGTGGGTCTCGACCTGGGCGAGCCGCTGGGCGCTCGGGGCCGGCGGCGCGGTGGACCTCGGCGAAAGCCCGGCCGACACGCTCTCGCGCGAGCTCCAGGAGGAGTGGCAGCTCGAGCCCGAGCGCCTCAGCGTCGAGGCGCTGGTGGGCCTGCCGAACCGAGTCGTGATGCTCGTCGGATTGGCGACGGTGGCCGACTCGGCCGCGCCCGTGCCCGACCACGAGCACGACGAGTGGGCGTGGTGGCCGGCGGACGTCGACGAATGGCCCGGCGAGGCGGACGACCGCCTGCGCCTGATGGGCCGGCTGCTGGCGGCGCGCTAGCGCCCGAGAAGCAGCGGGGTCCGGAGGCGCGAGCCCCTCGAGCGACAGCCGGCCGGCCAGGAATGAGCGGGGGTCCGGGGGCGCGAGCCCGGCGCGGCCACCAAACCGGCCAGGAATCAGCGGGGGGTCCGGGGCGCGAGCCCGGCGCGGCCACCAAACCGGCCAGGAATCAGCGGGGGTCCGGGGGCGTGAGCCCCCGGCTGCCATCAACGCGGCCAGGAATCCGCGGGGGTCCGGGAAAGCGAGCCCGGCGCGGCCAGCAAACCGGCCAGGAATCAGCGGGGGTCCGGGGGCGCGAGCCCCCGGCTGCCATCCCGCCTGCCATCTATTTGATGACGGCGATCGTCTCCCCGGTGGCAATCGAGCCGCCTTCGGACACGCCCAGCTCTTCGATCGTGCCGGTCGACGGGGCCGTGATCTCGT
>JAXDII010000051.1:0-11602 GCA_034664085.1 Thermoleophilaceae bacterium | reverse complement strand
TCGTGTTCTGGTTCCTGCTGAACCGCTCGACGATCGGCTACGAGGTGCGCGCCGTGGGCTTCAACCCCGAGGCCGCCCGCTACAGCGGGATGAGCGTGGGCAAGAACTACATCCTCGTGATGGCGGTCTGCGGCCTGTTCGCCGGGCTGGCGGGCGCCATGGACGTGCTCGGCTGGCAGTTCCGCGTCGCGACCAACGACATCCAGATCGCCTACTTCGGCTTCATCGGGATCGCCGTCGCGCTGCTCGGGCGCAACACGGCGGTCGGCACGCTCGCGGCGGCTCTGCTGTTCGGCGCGCTGATCAGCGGGACATCGCAGCGCAACCTCGATCCCACGATCTTCGAGCCGTCGCTGGCCGGGAACCTCACCTTCATCATCCAGGGCCTCGTCATCCTCATTGTGAGCGCCGACGTGCTCGTGCTCGCGCTGATCAGCCGCGGCCGCGGCATCTTCCGCAGGGGTCGCGCGGCCCCACCGCCGGCCGCGGAGGTTGAGCCGTGAGCACGTCGGTGGCCGCAGGCAGGGGTGTGAGCATCTCCGGACGCACGGCCGGCTGGGCCGGCATCGCGCTCGGCGTGCTGGCGGCGTGGATCGCGCTGCCTCCGCTGCTGATCCGCACGCCGGCCGTCTCGGTCGTGCTTGCCGCGGTCGGCGTCGCCGCCGGCTATTACGCCACCCGCCAGGGCGACCGACGGCTCGGCTGGATCGCGGTCGGGATGGCCGTGCTGGGAGCGCTGCTCGCGGTGATCGCCGTGAAGTCCGGCGAGGGAAATCTCGACCGGGTCTTCGTGTGGTCGGCCCTGACCGCCGGCATGCTGCGCTTCGCCACGCCCCTGATCTTCGGCGCGATGGGCGGCATTCTCTCCGAGCGCAGCGGCGTCATCAACATCGGCCTCGAGGGCATGATGCTGATGGGCGCGTTCTTCGGGATCTTCGGCGCCGACCTGTTCGGTTCGTGGTTCCTCGGAATCGCCGTCGGGATCGCCGCGGGCGCGCTGATGGGCCTGCTTCACGCGTTCGTCTCGATCCGCCTGCGGGCCGACCAGGTGGTGAGCGGCACCGGGATCAACATCCTCGCGATCGGCATCACGGGGTACGTATTCATCTACCACTACGGCGACCAGGGCACGCCCTCCGACATCTCGCGGGTGCCGACCGTGACGCTGCCGCTGATCGAGAACATCCCCTTCATCGGAGACGCGATCGGCCACATGAACCTGCTCACCTGGGCCGCGCTGCTCCTGGTGCCGATCCTCAGTGTGTTCCTGTTCCGCACGCGCGGGGGCCTGCGGTTGCGCTCCGTGGGCGAGAAGCCGCGGGCCGCCGACAGCCTGGGTCTGCCCGTGCTGCGAACGCGCTACCTCGCCGTGACCGCGTCCGGCGCGCTGGCGGCCGTCGGCGGCGTGTACCTGTCGACCGGCCTGCTCGGCTCGTTCAACGAGCAGATGACCGCCGGCCGCGGCTTCATCGCGCTAGCGGCGGTGATCTTCGGCAGCTGGCGGCCGTTCGGCGCGCTCGCCGGCGCGCTCCTGTTCGGCTTCTCGACCGCACTCGCACAGCGCCTGCCGGCCTTTTCCGAATCGACGGCCGTGCTATTCCAAGCATTGCCATATGTCTTGACACTGGTCGTGGTGGCCGGCGTCATCGGCCGTTCCCGACCGCCCGCCGCAATCGGCGTGCCGTACGTGAAGGAGTAGTTCCTTGGTCGTATCCAGGCTTATCCTGGCCAGCCCCACAGACGAGCACACGGGGCGCCTCAGCGACGAGGTCGAGCTCTACCAGCGCACCTACAACACGCTGCTGCGATCGAGCGGCGAGACGGCGCTGAGGGTGCTCGAGTCGTCGCACCGGGCGATGGGCTCGAGCCTCCACCCGCTGGCGGGCAGCGACGAGCCCGACCTGGGCGCGTTCATCTACGCGATCCGGCGGCTGCCCGACGCCATCGCGGGGGCCGAGCTCGTGGTGATGGGCCAGGAGGCCGAGGTCTTCGCCCGCAGCGGGATCGAGATCGAGGAGTGGGACGAGGCCGACGCGCCGGCCCGCCGGCGGCGCTGGCACGACAGCGGCTCCGGAACGCACGCCGTGCTGCTGGCGAGCGCGTCCGACGTGGACGACCTGATCCCCACGCTGGTCGCGTTCCAGATCGAGTGGAACAAGATCCGCGTGCGCCAACGCGCGGCCGGCTGGCCGCCCGAGCACGCGCCCACGCCGGAGGAGTACGCCCAGGCGCTGGGCGGCTCCCCCGACGACTGGGTGCGGCTGCGCGCGGCCTGGGGCGACCGCTTCGACGAGCGCATGCGCCTGGTCGCCGAGCGCCGCATGAACCTGCGCGTGCGGATGCTGGGTGGCACCCAGGTCGGCTACGCGCGGATGACGCGCCGCTGGTGGCAGCCGGTGCACGAGCGGCTGTCGGACCAGGGCCTCACCAACAGCCCCATGTACCTGGTCAGCTCGAACACGCACAGCCTCGTCAACATCGCGACCGGCGTCGCGCTGGAGCGCGAGGCCTCGCTCGTGCAGTTCGTCGACTCGCTGCCCGAGGGCGACATCCTGCGCGAGGAGCTTGCCGCCTTCCGGGAGGGCCGCGCCGAGGGCTCCTGGGAGAACTTCCTCTACTTCGTGGCCCGCCTCTACTTCGACTCGCACGGGGCTGAGGGCCGCGCGGCCCGGCGGCGCTCCGAGCAGGAGAGCGGCGTGTCGCACCTCCCGAGCAAGACGGCGCTGCGGGTGCCGGCGCAGATCATCCCGCTCGCCAAGCTGCACCCGGAGCGGCTCGATTCGCGCCTGGGCCAGGTGGACGCCGAGGCGCTCGCCGAGAGCGACGCCGTGGTGGTCAACATCGACTATCCGCTCGGCGTGGCGGCCTACAACATCCTGCGCGAGGTCGCCGTGGACAGCGCCGCGCTGCGCGGCGTGTACGTGCTCGGCAAGGCGGCGACGCTCAACGCCGACGTGGGGGACGTGATGCTCTCGAGCGTCGTCCACGACGAGCACTCCGGGTCGACCTACTGGCTCGACAACGCGTTCGGCGTGGACGACCTGGCCGGCGACCTGCGCTTCGGCAGCGGCCTCGACAACCAGCGTGCCGTGACCGTGAAGAGCACGTTCCTGCAGAACCGCGCCTACCTCGACTTCTACTACCGCGAGGCGTTCACGGTGGTGGAGATGGAGGCCGGGCCGTACTGCAACGCCCTGTATGAGATCGCCGACGCCGACCGCCACCCCGTCAACGAGGCCGTCAACTTCTCGAAGCTGCCGATCGACTTCGGGATCATCCACTACGCCTCCGACACGCCCTACACCCAGGCCCGCACGCTGGGCGCCCGTGGCCTCAGCTACTACGGGATGGACTCGACCTACGCCTCGTCACTGGCGATCCTGCGGCGCATCCTGCGGCTGGAGGGCGCGCTCGACTAGCGCCCGCGGCGCGGGCCTGCGGGGGTTGGTCGCCTTTTGGGTCGAGATCAACCCATAAAGCGACCAACCCCCCTAGGGCCTAGGCGCCGACGGGGTGCCAGGCGGTCTTCAGCTCTGTGACGGCCTCGAGCCGCGAGAGGGCGTCGGCGACGGCGGCCTCGTACGAGGCGGTGGGCTCGGCGTGACGCACTCGGGTGACGCTCTCCGCGGCCAGGCGGTCGATGTCGGCGGCCAGGGCCGAGTCGCCGCCGGCGTCTGAGACGGCGCCCACGCCGGGGTGGCCGGCCAAGGCCTCCGTCAGCTCGCCGCGCCGGCCCGAAAGCAGGTTGACCACGCCGCCGGGGACGTCCGAGACGCCCAGCACCTCGCCGAAGTCGAGGCCGGCGAGCGGCTCGGCCTCGGAGAGGATCGCGACGGCGGTGTTGCCGGCCGCCAGGGCCGGGGCGAGCTCGGCGACCAGGCCGAGCAGCGGCGGCGCATCGGGCGCGACCACGCCCACCACGCCGGTCGGCTCCGGCAGCGAGAACGACAGAAACGGCGCGGCCACCGGGTTCACGCCGCCCAGCACGGGCGCGAGCTTGTCCGTCCAGCCGGCGTAGTGCACCAGCACGTCGATCGACGCCTCGACCTCGGAGCGCTCCACCGCGAGATCGGCAGCCCGGGACTCGAGCGCCTCCGCGGCCCGGTAGAGGATCTGCCCGCGGTTGTAGGCCGTGCGGGCCGCCCACGGTCCCGCCGCCGCGCGCGCGGCCTTGACCGCGTCGCGCACGTCCTTGCGCGAGGCGCGCGGCACGTTGCGGTCCCCGTGGCGGTCGTAGCGGCCCGACTCCGAGCGCACGAACGCCCCGCCCACGTAGAGCTTGTAGGTCTTGGGGACGGCGAGCCGGCTCATGACACGCGCAGGTACGGGCGCAGGCCTGCGGGGCCGCCCTCGCGGCCGAAGCCGCTCTCCTTGTAGCCGCCGAAGGCGGCGGTCGGATCGAAGTGGTTGTAGGTGTTCTGCCAGACAACACCGGCCTGCAGGGCGCTCGCCACCTCGAACGCCTTGGCGCCCTTGTCCGTCCAGATGCCGGCGGCCAGTCCGTAGGTGGAGTTGTTGGCCTTCTCGATCGCCTCCGCCTGGGTGCGGAACGTCATCACCGATACGACCGGCCCGAAGATCTCCTCGACCGCGATCCGGTGCGCCGGGGCCACGTCCGTGAACAGCGTCGGCGCGAACCACCAGCCGCGCTCGGGCAGCTCGCAGGTCACCGACCGGCGCAGCGCTCCCTCGTCCTCCCCGGCAGCGACCAGCGAGCGGATGCGCTCGAGCTGCTCGCGCGAGTTGATCGCGCCCACGTCGGTGTTCTTGTCGAGCGGGTCGCCCACGCGCAGGCGCCCCATGCGCTCCCAGAGCTTGCCGATCACGACGTCGGCCACGCTCTCCTGGATCAGCAGCCGTGAGCCTGCGCAGCAGACGTGGCCCTGGTTGAAGAAGATGCCGTTGACGATCCCCTCGACGGCTTGGTCGAGCGCGGCGTCCTCGAACACGATGTTGGCCGACTTGCCGCCCAGCTCGAGCGTGAGCGACACGCCGCGCCCCGCGAGCGCCGCCTGGATGTCCTTGCCGACGGCGGTCGAGCCGGTGAAGGCGACCTTGTCGATGTCCGGCTCGCGCACCAGCGCCGCGCCCGCCGCGCCGTCGCCCGGCACGATCCCCACGACGCCCGGCGGCAGCTCCGCCTCCTGGAGGATCTCGGCGAGCAGCAGCGCGGTCAGCGGGGTGGTCTCGGCCGGCTTCAGCACGGCGGTGTTGCCGCAGGCGAGCGCGGGCGCCAGCTTCCACGCCGCCATCAGCAGCGGGAAGTTCCAGGGCACGATCTGCGCGGCCACGCCGAGCGGCTCGGCGGAGCGGCCGCCGATGCCGTAGGAGAGCTTGTCCGCCCACCCGGCGTAGTGGAAGAAGTGCGCGGCGGCCAGCGGAACGTCCACGTCGCGCGACTCGCGCACCGGCTTGCCGCCGTCCATCGACTCGACGATCGCCAGCTCGCGGGCGCGCTCCTGGACCAGGCGCGCGATGCGGAACAGGTACTTGCCCCGCTCGAGCCCGGACAGCGCGGCCCAGCCCGGCTGCGCGCGGCGGCCGGCCTCGACGGCGCGGCGCACGTCCGCGGGGCCGGCGAAGGCGACCTCGGCCACGGGCTCCTCCGTGGCCGGGTTGATCGTGGGCACGCGCGCGCCGTCGGAGGGGTCGCGGAAGTCGCCGTCGATGAAGAGGCCGTAGCTGTCGCGCAGCCGCACGTGGTCGGGCGACTCGGGGGCCGGCGCGTAGTCCCAGACGATGGAGGTGCGGGTCTCGGGTGCGCTCATTCGGCGGAGAAGTCCTCGGGGCGAGCGTAGCGCCCGGTCTGGGTCTTCTGGTACTGCATCAGCAGGTCGTTGAGCAGTGACGAGGCGCCGATGCGGAAGCGGTCGGGGGTCAGCCACTCGTCGCCCAGCGTCTCCTTGACGAGCACCAGCCGGTGCAGCGCCGCCTTGCTGTTGGAGACACCGCCGGCCGCCTTCATGCCGACGGCCCGTCCGCTGCGCTCCGCGTAGTCGCGGATCGCCTCGAGCATCACGAGCACGACACCGGGCGTGGCGCCGCTGGCGGCCTTGCCGGTGGAGGTCTTGATGAAGTCGGCGCCGGCCTCCATCGAGATCATCGAGGCGTGGCGCACGTGGTCGTAGGAGCCGAGCTCCGCGGTCTCGAGGATCACCTTGAGGTGGGCGTCGCCGCAGACCTCCTTGACGCGCACGATCTCCTCCATCACGCGGTGGTCGTCGCCCGCCAGGAATGCCTCGCGCGAGATCACCATGTCGATCTCGTCGGCGCCGGCCGCGACCGCCTCCTCGGTGTCGCGCAGCTTCACGGCGAGCGACGCCTGGCCCGAGGGGAAGGCCGTCGCCACCGAGGCGGCGCGCACGCCGGTGCCCTCCAGGGCGTCGCTCGCGACCCCGACCAGCGAGGGGTAGACGCACACGGCGGCGCAGGAGGGGATCTCCGGGATGGTCGGCGCGGGACAGACCGCCTTCGCGCACAGGTGGCGCACCTTGCCGGCGGTGTCTGCGCCCTCCAGCGTCGTGAGGTCGACCATCGATACGGCGAGGCGGATGCCCTGCTGCTTGGCGGTCGTCTTGATCGAGCGCTTGCCCAGCACCGCGGCGCGCTCCTCGATCCCGACGCGGTCGACGTGGGGCAGGCGGCGGATCACAGAATCAGTATGGCGATCGCTTTGAGCGACATAATCGGTCGGCAATGCGTCGTGCGGCAGTCATCGTCCTTGATGCGTGCGGCGTGGGCGCGCTGCCCGATGCGGGCGCCTACGAGGGCGACGCCGGCTCCAACACGCTGGGGCATCTGGCCGAGCACGTGGGCGGCCTCGAGCTGCCCACGCTGCAGCGGCTCGGGCTGGGCTCGATCCTCCCGCTGCGCGGCGTGGACCCGGCGGAGCAGCCGGCTCTGCACGGCCGTCTGGCGCCCCTGGGACCCGGCAAGGAGTCCACCACGGGGCACTGGGAGCTGATGGGCGTGGTGCCGCCGGCGCCGCTGCCGACCTACCCGGGCGGCTTCCCGCCGGAGGTGATCGAGACGCTGGAGCGCGCCACCGGCCACCGCTTCTGCTGCAACCGCCCGTACAGCGGCACCGAGGTGATCGACGACTTCGCCGCGCACCACCGCGAGAGCGGCGAGCTGATCCTCTACACCTCCGCCGACTCCGTCCTGCAGATCGCCGCCCACGTGGACGTGCTGGACGAGCCCGGGCTGTACGCGGCCTGCGAGGCCGCTCGCGCCGCGATGGACGGCGAGCACCGCGTGGGGCGCGTGATCGCGCGCCCGTTCGAGGGCGAGGAGGGCGACTTTCGGCGGCGCGAGGGGCGCCGCGACTACGCCGCTCCGCCGCCGGGGCGGTCGTACCTGGAGGAGCTGCAGGAGGCCGGCGTGACGGTGCACGCGGTGGGAAAGGTGCGCGACCTCTTCGCCGGGGTGGGGATCGACGTGACGCACGAGGCGCACAGCAACTCCCAGGGCATCGCCGCCACCACGCGCCTGCTGGACGACCTCGACGACGGCCTGGTCTTCGTCAACCTCGTCGACACCGACCAGGTCTACGGCCACCGCAAGGACGTGGAGGGCTTCCACCAGGCGCTGCGGGAGATCGACACGGCGCTGGCCGGCTGGCTCGGCCAGCTGCGCGACGACGACCTGCTCGTCCTGACCGCCGACCACGGCGTAGACCCGGACGCGCCCCACACCGACCACACGCGCGAGTACGCGCCGCTGCTGGCCGTGTTCGAGGGGCACGGCGGCCGCCGCCACGACGGCCCGCTGGCCGACGTGGGAGCGAGCGTGCTGCGCTGGCTGACCGGCCGCCAGGCGCCCGCGCTGCCGGGCGAGCCGTTCGTCTAGGCGGCGCGCACCGCCGCCACGAAGCGCTCGAGCTTGTCCGGGTCGAGCGCGAAATCGTCGCCGGAGCGCAGCCCCGAGCACACGTCGAGGCCGAAGGGCGCCACCGTCTCGATCGCCTCGCGCGCGTTCTCCGGCCGCAGGCCGCCCGCCAGGTAGAGCGGCACGCCGACCGCCTCGCGGATGCGCCGGCTGATCTCCCAGTCGTGCCGGCGCCCGGTGCCGCCCAGCTCCTTGACCTCCAGCGCCGGGTTGCCGGAGTCGAGCAGGATCGCGTCGACCTCGGGCGCCAGGGCGACGGCCTCGCCGACCGACTCGGGCCCGGTCACGTGCACGACCTGGACCAGCCTCACCCCTGGCATCGCGCGCCGCAGCTCGGCGTGCGCGCCGGAGGGCAGCGCGTCGACGAGCTGCAGGGCGCGCGCCTTGATCGCGCGGTTCTGCTCGACGATGGCCTCGGCGGCCGGGAGGCTGGTCAGCAGGAAGGCGTCGACGCCGGGCGGCACCTGCGCGGCGATCTCGGCGGCGCTTTCGTCGGAGATCACGCCCGGGCCGCTCGGCATCTCGGACACCAGGCCGAGCGCCGAGGCCCCCGCCTCGATCGCCATCCACGCCTCTTCGACGCTCTGGATGCAGCAGACCTTGACGCGCGGGTGTGGCGACGGCCTCACGGCCGTCAATCTACGCTCAGCCGGTGCGAAGAGTCTGCATCTTCTGCGGATCCAGCCCAGGCGCCCGCCCGGCCTACGCCGAGGCAACGGCCGAGCTCGCCCGGCTGCTCGTGGCGGAGGAGATCGGCGTCGTCTACGGCGGCGGCGGGGTGGGCCTGATGGGCAAGCTGGCCGACACGGTGCTCGACGAGGGCGGCGAGGCGATCGGCGTGATCCCGCAGGCGCTGGTGGACAAGGAGATCGGCCACCGCGGGGTCTCGGACATGCGCGTGGTGGGCTCGATGCACGAGCGCAAGGCTCTGATGGCCGACCTCTCGGACGCGTTCGTCGCCCTGCCCGGCGGGCTCGGCACTCTGGAGGAGCTGTTCGAGGTCTACACCTGGTCGCAGCTCGGCCTGCACAGCAAGCCATGCGGGCTGCTGGACGTCGACGGGTACTACGCAGGCATCTCGGATTTCCTCGCACACGCCGTGGAGGAGCGCTTCCTGCACGAGGAGCACCGCGCGATGCTGATGGTCGAGCGCGATCCGCGGGCGCTGATCGAGCGCCTGCGGGCCTTCGAGCCGCAGGACGTGCGGCCGAAGTGGATCGACCGCGGGGAGACCTAGCGCTGGCCGCGACGGTGACGATCGTGCGCGCGCGGGTGATGCACACGCCGCGCGACCCGTTTGCCGAACCGGACGCGCTCGAGTGCTTCGAGGACGGGGCCGTCGCGGTCGCCGAGGGGCGAATCGTGGCCGCCGGAGACTTCCCCCCGGTGGGGGGCGCGCATCCGGACGCCACGCTCGTCGACGCCCGCGACGCCCTGCTGCTCCCCGGCTTCGTCGACACCCACGTCCACTGGCCCCAGCTCGGCATCGTCGGGGCGATGGGGCTGGAGCTGCTCGACTGGCTGCGCGCTCGCACGCTGCCCGAGGAGGCGCGCCTGGCCAACCCCGCCTACGCCGGCGCGCTGGCACGCGACGTCGTGCGCGGTCTCGCCGCCAACGGCACCACCACGGCGCTCGTCTTCGGCTCCCACTTCCCGGCGGCCCAGGAGCTGCTGTTCGCCGAGGCCGAGCGCAGCGGGCTGCGGATCGCGAGCGGGCTGGTGGTCTCCGACCGCGACCTGCTTCC
This sequence comes from Thermoleophilaceae bacterium, assembly GCA_034664085.1. GTDB lineage: Bacteria > Actinomycetota > Thermoleophilia > Solirubrobacterales > Thermoleophilaceae > JACVRW01. The sequence continues at coordinate 1,970 of JAXDII010000051.1, read as the reverse complement.
CGAGCTCCACCTGGCGCCCGACGCCGCCTACGACGCCGGCCTCGAGCTGGCGCAGCGCTGGCACGGCCGCGGCCGCCTGCGCTACGCCGTGATGCCGCGCTTCTCCCTCTCCTGCTCCGACCACATGCTCGAGTCCTGCGGGGCCCTGGCGTCGGAGCTCGACGGCGCGCTCGTCACCAGCCACCTGAACGAGAACCCGGAGGAGGTGCGCGCCGTCGCGCAGCGGTTCCCGTGGGCGCGCGACTACCTGGAGACCTACGAGCGCCACGGGCTGGTCGGCCCGTCGACGGTGCTGGCCCACGACGTCCATGTGACCGACTCGGAGCTGGAGCGGCTCGCGGCCGCGCGGGCGAGCGTCGCGCACTGCCCGTCCAGCAACGCGTTCCTCGGCAGCGGCATCTTTCCCATGCGCCGCCACCTCGACGCAAAGGTCGCCTTCGCGCTGGGCACCGACGTGGGGGCGGGCACCGGGCTCTGCCTGCTCAACGAAGGGCTGATGGCCTACCAGGCCCAGATGCTTGCGGCGGACGGCGTGCGCCTCGGCCCCGCGCACCTGCTCTGGCTCGCCACGCGCGCGGGCGCCCAGGCGCTCGGGCTCGGCGGCCGGGTGGGCGACCTGACGCCCGGGAGCGAGGCCGACTATGTGCTGCTGCGCCCGCCGGCGGACGGGACGCTCGCCGCGGCGCTGGCCCGCAGCGAGTCGGCGGAGCAGGCGCTCGGCGCGGTCTTCGCGCTCGCGCGCGAGGACAGCGTGGCCCAGGTGTGCGTCGCCGGGGAGCCTGTCTACACTCGCGCCACATGACGGACCCGCATGTCGGCGACATCCTGGTGCAGCCCGACGAGCTCGCGCACAGGGTGCGCGAGCTGGCCGAGCAGATCTCGCGCGACTACGCCGGCCGCGACCTGCTGCTGATCGGGGTCCTCAAGGGAGCCGTCTTCTTCCTCTCGGACCTGATGCGCCACCTCGACATCGACTGCGAGGTCGACTTCATGGCGGTGTCCTCGTACGGGTCCTCGACCGACTCCTCCGGCGTCGTGCGCATCCTCAAGGACCTCGACGCGTCGATCGAGGGGCGCGACGTCCTGATCGTCGAGGACATCGTGGACTCGGGGCTGACGCTCTCCTACCTCTTCCGCATGCTGAGGGCGCGCAACCCGGCCACGCTGGAGGTCTGCGCCCTGCTCACCAAGCCGGAGCGGCGCGAGGTGGACATGCCGATCCGCTACGTCGGGTTCGAGATCCCGAACCGCTTCGCGATCGGCTACGGGCTCGACCACGCCGAGCGGTTCCGCAACCTCCCGTACGTAGCGGTGCTGGAGGGCGAAAACGGCTAAGAGGACCGATACACCGCTGCTACGCTGTCGTTTCACCCGTAATCCGCACTTTGAGACGAAACGTCACCCGGTGCGTACTGGTCTCAGGCGAGGCTCAACGTGAGCAGATTCTTCAAGAGCGCTGCTTTTCCAATTCTGATCGTCGTCGTTCTGGCGTTCTTCGCGCAGAAGCTGATCTCCCCTGGGGAGCGCCAGAAGGACCCGCTCTACTCGGAGTTCCTCACGCAGGTCGAGGATGGCCGCGTCAAGGAGGTCACGCTCCAGACGAAGAACAACCGCATCGACGTCGAGCTCAAGGGCGACGGCCGCAAGTACCAGACGGCCTATCCGGACAACACCGAGCAGAACCTGATCAACCAGCTCGAGGCCGAGAACATCCCGATCGACGTCAAGGCAAAGGGCGGCTCGGGGTGGCTCACCGCGCTCACTTACATCCTGCCGTTCGTGATCTTCCTGCTGTTCTGGCTCTTCATCATCAACCAGATGCAGGGCGGCGGCTCGAAGGTCATGTCCTTCGGCAAGTCGCGCGCGAAGCGCATGTCGGCCGACGCCCCCAAGATCACGTTCCGCGACGTGGCCGGCGTGGACGAGGCGGTCGAGGAGCTGCACGAGATCAAGGAGTTCCTCGAGAACCC
>JAXDII010000005.1:0-34018 GCA_034664085.1 Thermoleophilaceae bacterium | reverse complement strand
GCCTCCATGCGGCCGCCGGGCTCGGTGTAGATCACGATCGCCTGCGTCTGCTCGTCCGCCTCGAACAGCGGCATCAGCTCGGCGTACGAGGAGCCGATGATCGCGTCGCCTCCGATCGACACGGCGGTCGACTGGCCGAGGCCGGCGGCGGTCAGCGTCGAGGACATCTCGGTGGTCATGCCGCCCGAGCGCGAGATCACGCCGACCTGGCCGGGCGAGTAGGCCTTGGCGGCGTCCTTGGCCGGCCCGCCGATACCGCCCATCTTGATCACGTCGGGCACGATGACGCCCAGGCAGTTGGGCCCGATGATGCGGGCGCCGCGGAGCGAGGCCAGCTCCACCATCTGTGCCACGTCGCCGCGCGGGATGCGCTCGGTCACGATCACGATCAGCTCGATGCCGTTGTCGATCGCCTCGAACACGGCGTCCTTCGTGAAGGCGGGGGGGACGGTCACGACGGAGCCCTGGATCGGGCCGCCGTGGTGCTCGACGGCCTGGGCGACCGTGTCGAACACGGGGACGCCGTGGACATCGCGGCCCTTGCGGCCCGGCGTCACTCCGCCCACGATGCGGGCGCCCTCGCCGTAGTCGAGGCACTCGCGGGTGAGGTTGACGGCCTCGCGGCCGGTGATGCCCTGGACGATGAAGGTCGTCTGTGCGTCGATCAGGATCGACATCAGGCCGCCGCTCCCTGGATCTTCTCGACGGCGCGCCGCGCCGCCTCGTGCATCGAGACCGAGCGGTCGCAGTACTCGACGCCGTAGCGCTCGAGGATCTTGAAGCCCTCGTCCTCCCAGGCGCCCGGGATGCGGAAGATGGCGATCTTCTCGCCGGGGTCGTAGCCCAGCTCGAGACAGGCCTTGACGACCCCGCGGGCGACGATGTCGACGCGCGTGTTGGACACGATCGACATCATCACGGCGATCCGGTCCACGCCCGGCTTCTGCAGCACCAGCTTGGCCAGGCCGCACGCCTTCCGGACCGACGGGTTGCCGCCGATCTCGCAGTAGTTGGCCGGCCGCCCGCCGTGGGCGCGGACCGCGTCGAACAGCGTCAGGGAGCCGCCGCCGGCGCCGATCACGAGGCCGAGGTTGCCGTCGAACTCGGTCACGTTGCCGGCCACGCCGCGGTGGTCCATGGCGTCGACCGCCTCACCGGCGAGCTCGAACGGCGTGGGCTCGCGCGCCTCGCGCGTCTCCTCGTCGCCGACGCCCAGATCGGCCAGCAGCTTGGCGTGGCGCTGACGGCCCTCGTTCTCCATGTCCATGTGGGCGTCGAGCGCGACGAACGAGCCGTCCGCCAGCTCGGCGAGCGGGTTGATCTCGGCCAGCGTCATGTCGTTCTCCACGAACAGCTTCGCCAGGCGTGTGAGGATCGGGGTGATGCGGGTCAGCGCGCGGCCGGTGACGCCCGTGGAGGCGATCGTCTCCTTGGCCATGTAGTCGCTGAACGGGTGGATCGTCGAGAAGTGGCGCCTGCCGACCTTGTCCGGCTGCTCCTCGGCCACCTGCTCGATGTCGATGCCGCCGACCGGCGAGAAGATCATCACGGGGCGCTTGCGCAGCCCGTCCCATACGACGCCGGCGTAGTACTCCTGGATCAGCTCGGCCTTCGGGTCCACCAGCACGCCGCGCGGCATGTGCCCGCCGATCTCCAGCTTGAGGATCGCCTCGGCGTGCTCGGCGGCCTGGTCCGCGGTGTCGGCGAACTGGACGCCGCCGGCCTTCATGCGCCCGCCGGTGAGCACCTGCGACTTGATGACGGTCGGGCCGCCGATGCGCTCGGCGATCGCGCGAGCCTCGTCGGCGGTGGTGGCGAAGCCGAAATCGGTGACCGGGATGCCGGCCCGCTTGACGATCTCGCGGGCCTCGTACTCGTAGAACCTCATAGGAGCCGCGGAACCCTAGCCACTCCGGCGGCGCTCAGGCGCCGACCGGCTCGAAGCCGTAGGCCGTGGCCAGCTCCGGGTCCCGCGCCGCGAGCTGCTCGGCCAGGTCCACCATCACCTTGCACTGCTTCCACGTGGCGTCGTCCTGCATCTTGCCGTCGATCATGTGGACGCCGCGCCCGTCCGGGATCGCCTCGATCACCTTCTTGGCGAAGGCGACCTCCTCGGGATCCGGGGAGAAGACCTGCTTGGCGATCTTGATCTGCGCCGGGTGCAGCGACCAGGCGCCCACGCAGCCGAGCAGGAAGGCGGCCCGGAACTGGGCCTCGCAGCCGGCCGTGTCCTTGATGTCGCCGTAGGGCCCGTAGAAGGGCAGGATCCCGGCGCTGGTGCAGGCGTCGACCATGCGCGCGATCGAGTAGTGCCAGGGGTCCTGCTGCGCGCTGGCGCGCGGCGCCTCGGGATCGTTTGGGTCGGGGTCCTCGATGACGCGGTAGCCGGGGTGGCCGCCGCCCACGCGGGTGGTCTTCATGCGCCGCGACGCGGCCAGGTCGGCGGGGCCGAAGCTCATGCCCTGCATGCGCGGGCTCGCGGTGGCGATCTCCTCGAGGTTCACGACTCCCTGCGAGGTCTCGAGGATGGCGTGCACCAGCAGCGGGCGGTCGAGGCCCGCCTTCGCCTCGAGCTGGGCCAGCAGCCGGTCCACGTAGTGGATGTCCCAGGGGCCCTCGACCTTCGGGACCATGATCACCTCCAGGCGGTGGCCGATCTGCGTGACCAGCTCGGTCAGGTCGTCCAGCACCCACGGGCTCTCGAGGCTGTTCACGCGCGTCCAGAGCGCGGTATCGCCGAGGTCCGCGCTGCGCGCGACGTCGATCAGCCCCTGGCGCGCGGCCTCCTTGCGGTCGACCGGGATGGCGTCCTCGAGGTTGCCGAGCAGGATGTCGGTCTGGCGCGCGATGTCGGGCGCCTTGGCCGCCATCTTCTCGTTCGAGAAATCCAGGAAGTGGATCATCCGCGACGGCTTGAAGGGGATCTCGCGCAGCGGCTCCGGTGCGTCGACGGCCAGCGGCTTGAAGAAGTCACGTGGGTTGCGCATGGGGCGCCCAATCTAGCGCCCGGCGCTTGCGGCATGATCCGGGCGGATGGCCGACCTGCTCGTGCTCTGCTACCACGCGGTCAGCGAACGCTTCCCGGCGCCGCTGTCCGTGACACCCGCCGCGTTCGAGCGCCAGCTCCAGGTGCTGGTCCGTGCGGGCTTCACGGGCGCGACCTTCGAGGGCGCGGTCGCGCGGCCCGGCCCGGGGCGGACCGTGGCCGTCACCTTCGACGACGCCTACCTGTCGGTGCTCGAGCTGGCCAAGCCGCTGCTGGACGCCGTCGGCTTCCCCGCCACGGTCTACGCCCCGACGGCCTACCTGGACACCCCCGAGCGCCCGCTGGCCTGGGGCGGCATCGAGAACTGGATCGGGGGGCCCCACGAGGACGAGCTGCTGCCGATGTCGTGGAGCCAGCTCGGCGAGCTGGCCGACGCGGGCTGGGAGGTCGGGTCCCACACGCGCACGCATCCGCACCTCACGACGCTCGGCGACGAGGCGCTGCGCGCGGAGCTGGTGGAGTCCCGGGCCACCGTCGAGGAGCGGCTCGGCCGGCCCTGCGCCACGCTCGCCTACCCGTACGGCGACCACGACGAGCGGGTCGTGGAGGCCGCCGCAGCCGCGGGCTACGCGGCCGCGGGCACCCTGCCGTCCCGGCTGCCGCGCCCGCGCCCGCTCGCCTGGCCGCGCATCGGCATCTACCACGGCGACGACGAGCGCCGCTTCCGCATGAAGGTCTCGCGCACGATGCGCCGCCTGCGCGGCTCACGCGTCTGGCCGGGGTAGCGACCTAGATAGGATTGCGCGCCGCATGACCGACGCCACTGAAGCAATCGAGACAGACCAGGCAGCCCGGGAGGCCTCTGGAGCCCGCTCCTACGGCCGCTACCTCGAGGAGTTCGAGGTCGGGGCCGTGTACAAGCACTGGCCCGCCAAGACCGTGACCGAGGCGGACGACCACCTGTTCTGCCTGCTCACGATGAACCACCACCCGCTGCACATCAACGACGTGTACGCCCGGGAGTCCCAGCAGGGCCGCAACGTCGTGGTGGGCCCGCTGGTCTACTCGCTGGCGCTCGGGATGTCGGTCGGCGACGTGTCCGGCAAGGCGATCGCCAACCTGGCGACCGAGGAGCTGACGCACCCCGCGCCGGTGTTCCACGGCGACACGCTGTTCGCCGAGAGCGAGGTGCTCGACGTGCGGCCCTCGCAGTCGAAGTCCGACCGCGGCGTGGTGCGTGTGCACACGCGCGTCCACAAGGAGGACGGCACGCTGGTGGCGGAGTTCAAGCGGGCCGTGCTGGTGCCGCGCAAGCCGGCCTAGCGCCTGGCGAGCTGGACCACCCAGACCGTCCGCGGACGGCCCCCGGAGCGGCCGCTGGCGTGGCCGATCCCGATCAGGTTCATCGAGCTCGTCAGCACCAGTCCGCGGTGGGCCGGCGACGCGAGCCAGCCCTTCACGGTGGCGCTGATGCGCGCCTTCTTCGAGAAGTGCATCGCGAGCGCCTCGCCGGAGTGCCGGTAGGCGCGCCCCGTGGAGACGGCGGGGCGGTGGGCCAGCAGGTCGTTCTGGAGCAGCCAGCGCGAGAAGACTCCCGCCGAGCGCTCCAAAGGCGGCGCCGGACGCAGCGCCGGCAGGCCGGCCTCGCGGCTGCGCGCCGCGTTGATCGCCTCGATCATGCGCTGCTCCGGGTCGTCGTCCGCAGACGCGGTCGCGGGCACCCCGCAGAAGGCGAGCAAAGCGGCAACAAGCACGGCGCTGGCGTGTCTCAACGGCTCTCCCTTTGACGGCCTACGGGGTTAGCTGACGGACTCGCGCCTGAGAGCAGCGCGTCACCTGGCTGAGCAGGTGATTAGCCCCAAAAAGTGGATCCCCCGTTCGCCTCGGATGGCCGAGGCGATTCGGCAACCTGTGGCCGGAAGCTAACCAGCGCGGTCGGCTGGAACCGTCGGATCGGCCAAAAACCGCGCTACGCGGGCACTTTCGGCCTCCAGGGTGCGTCCGCGCACGCGCTCCACGCCCCTGGTGACTAGCTGCCTGCGCAGCTCAGGTTCCGCTGCGATCCGTGCCAGCGCCGCGGCGGCGGCGTCGGGATCGCCCGGTGGTATCAGCAGGGCGGCGTCGCCCGCCGCCTCCGCCACCCCTCCGACGGCGGTGGCCACCACCGGCGTGCCCGCGGCGAACGCCTCGAGCAGCACCTGCGGCATGCCCTCGGTCCAGGAGACGTGCAGGAAGGCGTTGGCGCTGCGGTAGCGGTCCATCAGGCCGCCGTGGATCGGCAGGTAGCCCAGCAGCTCCGCCCGGTCCTCGACCCCGAGCTCGCGCAGGCGGCTGCGCAGCTCCGGCTCCAGCGGGCCCTCGCCGCAGATCAAGAAGCGCCAGGCGCCGTCGTCGAGGCGGGCCAGCACGTCGGCCAGCAGCAGCGGGTTCTTCTCCGTCTCGAGGCGGCCCACGCTGAGCACGGTGCGCTCGCCGTTCCAGACGCGGGCGGCGGCCTCCTCGGGATCGGCGATGTCCGAGTCGCGCACGAGCGAGACCGAGATCGGGAGCAGGTGGCGGGCGCGCTTGAAGTTGGCCGCCAGGTCGGGGCCGACCACGACCGTGGGCGCGCGGCGCGCCAGCAGCCGGTAGGCGCCCTCGAGCAGGTCGCCGGCCAGGTGCACCAGCCGCTTGCCCGGGTGGCGCGTGCGCACGTACTTGGGGAAGTCCTGGCGCACGCCGAGCGTCACGCGCCTGCGGCGCAGGGCCGCCAGCGCGGCGAAGGCCAGGCAGAGCGGATGCGGGCCCAGCAGCCAGACGACGTCGACCTCCGGCAGAAGTCGCCAGAAGCGGCGCAGCGAGCCGAGCATGGCCAGCGGCGCGCGCGGGCTGAGCATGCTCGGATACGGCGGCAGTCCCACGAAGTCGATGTGGTCGGGCACCCTGTAGTGGGCGCGCGGGAGGTCGGGATCGAGCTGCCCGAGCAGGATCGTGTGCTCCGCCGCGGCGGCCACGCCGGCGATGAAGAGCACGAGCGACCGGTCGGCATAGACGCCGTCCGGGGTCGGCCGGTACCAGTTGTCCGCGTAGACCGCCACGCGCAGCGGCCGAGGCTCGCTCACCATGATCCCCCTTGCCTCACCGGGCGGTCAGCGACCGACGAACTCGATCGTCTCGCCGAGGATGAAGTCCTTGGCCGGGAGCTGTTCCTCCCGGTCGTGCTCGACGAGGACGTGCACCGTCTGCAGCAGGATCAGCAGATCGAAGGCCGCCGAACGGTGCTTGATGTAGTAGAGGTCGTGGCACATCTTCCACGCGGTCCCGAAGCGGCTGCCCGCATAGCCGCAGCGAACCTGGGCCCAACCCGTCAGCCCCGGCTTCACGAGCGCACGGCGCTCGTAATAGGGAACGAGCCCGGATAGCTCGTTCACCAGCTGGGGCGGTTCGGGCCGGGGGCCCACGAGGCTCATCTCTCCCCTGAAGACCTGCCACAGCTGCGGCAGCTCGTTCAGGTGCGTCTTGCGCAGCACGCGTCCGACGCGGGTGAGCATGTCCTCCTCGGAGAGGCTGCCCCACAGCTCGTCGGCGTCGGGGCGCAGCATGCGGAACTTGAGCATGTCGAACTCGCGGCCCTCCTCGCCGACGCGCCGCTGGCGGTAGAAGACCGGGCCGCGGTCCTCGAGCTTCACGGCGAGCGCGCAGATCAGCATGACCGGGAGCGCTGTCACGAGCATCATGCCCGACACGAACAGGTCCAGCGCGCGCTTGGAGAGCGGGGAGGAGGGCGAGTAGCGCGGGTGCATGATGAACTGGAACCAGGCCGAATTGATCGTGCCGATCGGGACGTGGCCGAGCAGGCCTTCGTAGAGGGCGGTCGCCTCGATCATGCGGACCGGGAGGTCCAGGCACTCGCGCGCCGCGCGCTCGAAGATCTCTAGGCGGCGGCTCTGCGGTGCGATCACCAGCAGGTCGATCGACTCCTGCTGCACCGCCGCGCGGACGTCGTCCAGCGAGCCGAGCCAGGGGACGCGCGCCGGCTGGCCGGCAAGCTCCTCGCCGATGTAGCCCACGACCTTGTAGCCGCGGATCCCGGTGTCCTCGACCTCGGAGGCCAGCTTGTTGGCGAACGAGGCGCTGCCGATGACCGCGGTCCAGACCGGGCGGTCCGACTCGAAGCGCGACTCGAGCCAGGCCGCCATGAAGGTGGTGGCGACGGCCGCAGTCAGTGCGGCTGCAGCCGTCTCCGGGCCGATCAAGGGGTCGCCGAACGCGCCCGGGATCAGCGCGACGGCGATGCCGGCCGCCGGCACGAAGGCGTTGAACACGATGCGCGCGATCGGCATCAGGTGCAGCGGGCGCGGGTTGGCCCGCAGGGCGGTCGCGGTGATGGTCATCACGGCGAAGAGGAAGACCACCGCCGACATCCTCACCCCGCGCACGAGCGCGATGGCGGATGCGACCGCGGCGGGCGCCACGCCGTAGAGCACGCGCTGGTAGTAGCGGTGGGCGGCCAGCGCGCTCAGCACGGGGGCGCTGTCGCTGTTCCACTTGCGCTCGCGCACCGAGCGGAAGCTGACCTCGAACAGGGCCGCGACGACTGCCGCGATGGCGATCCCGGCCAGCACCAGGATGACCACCTTGACGCCGTCGCCCACGAATCCATCGGCACTCGTTTGGGCCGCTGCGGCCGCGGGGTCAAGAAGCAGGGCGACCAAGCCGATGATGAGAGCAACGTGTGTGCGGACGATCGTCATATGGCTTCCGGACCTATTATCGGCAGCGATCGTCGCGGCATTGACCAACGCACAGACACTCCGAAGGCTGCTGTCATAGTAGTCGCATGAATTCGGCCGATTCACAAGCGGCTCGGGATTCTGCGGGCGTTGGCTGGCGCCGGCCCCAGATGGGCATCTCGGGGCTCGAGCGCTACTTCCGCACTCTCCGAGAACGCCTTGGCCTGATCCTCCTCGTCACGCTGACGACCACGCTGGTCGCCGCCGGCTACCTCGCCGTCGCCACCGACAAGTACGAGGCCGAGGCCGACCTCCTGGTCATCCCAGCGCCGCGCGACGACAGCTCGCTGACCGGCCTGCCGCTGATCCGGGAGTCGAGCGACCCCACGCGCGACGTGGAGACGGCCTCACGGCTGGTGACCAGCCGCAACGTGGCCGAGCGCGTCAAGCGCGAGCTCGGCCTCGACGAGAGCGTCAACGAGCTCCTGAAGAAGGTCACCGCCGAGCCGGTCGCACAGAGCAACATCGTGGCTGTACGGGCACAGGCGGACTCTCCGGAGGAGGCCCGCGACATCGCCAACGGGTTCGCGACCGGCGTGGTGGCCACGCGCTCCGAGCTCGTGCGCAAGGAGGCCGACGAGCTGCTCGGCCGCATCCGCGAGGATCTCCAGACCGCCGAGGCGGCGGGCGAGAACACCGACGCGATCTCCCAGCAGCTGGCTCAGCTCCAGACGATTCGGGCCGCCGGCGACCCCACGATCCGAGTCGAGACGCGCGCGGACGCGCCGGAATCGCCCTTCGCGCCGCGGCCCACGCTGACGATCGCGGCGGGCCTGCTGGCCGGCCTGATCCTCGGCATCGGCGGAGCCTTTGCCATGAGCGCCCTGGACCCGCGCCTGCGCCGCGAGGAGCAGCTGCGCGAGCTCTACAGCCTTCCCGTGTTGGCGCGTGTGCCCAAGGAGAAGCGCGCGCCGACCTACACGCTGGGCAAGCGCCGCTTCGGCATCGGCCCGCGCGAGCGCGAGCGCCGCGCCCTGCCGCCGGGCGAGCTGTCCGCGGCCACGCTCGAGTCCTTCCGCACGCTGCGCACGATGCTGGCCGCCCAGCGGCGCGAGGACGGCAACAGCCGCTCGATCCTGGTCACCGGTCCCTCCCCGTCGGAGGGCAAGACCACGACCGCGATCAACCTTGCCTCGTCGCTGGCCCTGGCCGGCAACCGCGTGATCCTGATCGAGGCCGACTTCCGCCGCCCGACGGTTGGCGAGGCGCTCGGCGTCCGCGCCCGGGTCGGCATCGGCGACGTGCTGCTCGGCAACGTGGCGCTCGAGGATGCGCTCGTGCTGGCGCCGCCCTTCGGAGACAACCTCTGCGCGCTCCTGGTCGACCGCGCCGACGACTGGCTGGCCGAGGTGCTGTCGCTCCCGGCCGCCGAGGCCCTGCTGGAGGACGCCAAGCGCCTTGCCGACTACGTGGTGCTCGACTCGCCGCCGCTCACACAGGTGATCGACGCGATGCCGCTCGCGCGCCAGGTCGACGATGTCGTGATCGTCACGCGGCTCGGCTCGAGCAACCTCACGCAGCTCGCCCACCTGGGCGACCTGCTGGACCAGAACGGGATCCGCCCGGCCGGGTTCGTCGTGGTCGGCGGTGCCGGACCCGAGGAGTCGAGCTACTACCGCGAGGCGCAGCGCCGGCGCGCCGCGCAGTCGGACTGGCTCGTCAACTTCGAGCAGAAGACCTCCTCCTCCTCGGTCGAGTCACCGAGTTCGGCCTCCTCGGCCGAGCGCTGAGGGGCCCGCCCGTTGACCGCACGGGCTGAGCTTCCGACGAGGCTGCTCACCGCAAGCCTGCTCGCCTCTGCCTTCTTCGTGGGCGTGCTGGCGGGTTTCAGCCCGCCGCTGGCGATCGGCCTGGTCCTCGCCATCGTCTTCCTGGTGGTGGCGATGTCGAACCTGACGCTGGGCATCTGCCTGTTCGCCCTGATGACGTTCCTGGACACGATCCTGCCGACCGAGGCGCAGGGCACGCTCTCGCTGCCGAAGCTGCTGGGGCTCGTTCTGATGCTGTCCTGGCTCGCGCTCGTGACCGCTGGCGACCGCGAGCAGCGCGAGCGCGTCTTCAGCTACCCGGCCTTCATCTTCGTGCTGATCGTGTTCGTCGGCTGGGCGCTGATGAGCGCGTCGTGGGCCGAGGATCCGTCTGCGGCGATCGAGGCCACCACCCGCTACCTGCCCAACGCGATGCTGTTCCTGATCGTGTTCGCGGGCGTGCGCACGCGCGAGCAGCTGCTGTGGGTGGTGGGGAGCCTCGTGGTGGGAGCGTTCATCGCGGCGGCCTACGGGCTGGTCAGCCCGGTGCCGGTTGAGGAGGGGCGGCTCTCGGGCGCGCTCGGCAACGCCAACGAGACCGCCGCTTCGCTGGTCGCGGGCGGCGCGCTGGCCGCCGCTCTGGCGGTGGCGCTGCGGGGCCAGCCGATCCTGCGCCTCGCCAGCGCGATCGTCGTCCCGCTGTGCGCGATCGCTGTGTTCATGACGGCTTCCCGCGGCGGCCTCGTGGCCCTGGGCACCGCCCTGATCGCCGCGGTGCTGCTAGCGCCGGGACGGCGGCGGCCGGCCGCAATCGCGCTGGCGGTGGTGGTGGTGCTGTCGACCGTGGTCTACTTCGGCGCGTTCGCGTCGGTGGAGGCGCGCAGCCGCGTCACCGAGCTCGAGGGCGGCACGGGGCGTACGGACATCTGGACGGTCGGCTGGCGCATGGTCGAGGCCGAGCCGCTGCGCGGGGTCGGCGCCGGCAACTTCGAGGTCTCCTCCATTCACTATCTGATCGCGCCGGGCGCCCTGATCCGCGACGACTTCATCGTCGACGAGCCAAAGGTGGCGCACAACACCTACCTCAACGTGCTGGCGGAGCTCGGCGTCGTCGGGCTGGCGCTGTTCCTGGCGATCATCGGCTTCGCGCTGGTGTGTGCGTTGCGCGCGATCGGCTTCGCGGCGAAGTCGGGGGACCGCCAGGTGGAGATCCTCGCGCGCGCGATCGTGGTCGTGCTGTTCGCGCTGCTGGCCGCGGACTTCTTCGGCTCGCGCCAGTACAGCAAGCAGCTGTGGCTGCTGATGGCGCTCTGCCCGGTCCTGCTCGAGATCAGTCGGGGGGAGTGGGCCGCTCGCCGCGCAGCGCGCTCAGCCGACTCCACAGGGCAGCCAGCTCTGCGCGCGTGATCTGCCGGATCAGCACCAGCACCCCGAAGTAGACCGCCGAGCCCAGCGCGCCCACCGCCAGGATGACCGGGGTCGCCACCTCCTCGGTGCCGAACGGCAGCAGCACGAGCGCCATCCCGGCGGCGGCCACCAGCGAGCCGAGCACCGGCGACAGCAGCGGCAGCAGGGGCATCCCGATCAGCTGGCGCAGGAGCCACAGGTGGGCGGAGACGTATAGGAAGTAGGCAACGTCGGTGCCGATCGCGCCCGCCACGATGCCGATCTCCTTCAGCAGGGCCACGTCGATGGCGGCGTTGACCAGCACCGCGCCGATCGCGATCGGCACGCGCCTGCGCGCCGCCCCGAGGTAGTTCACCGCGCCGGCCAGCAGCGGTGAGATCGCCGCGAGCATCGCGTACGGGGCGAACGCCCGCAGGGTGTTGGCCGCGCCCAGGTACTCGTTGCCCAGCACCATGCGGGTGAGCGGCTCCGCCCAGACGATCATGGGCGCCAGGGCGACCCCCTGGAACAGCAGCAGGTAGCGCAGCGCGCGCTCGAGCGCGTCGCGGTTGGGGCCGCTCTCGTCCCGGGCCAGGCGCGGCGCGACGGCGCTGCGCACCGGGATGCCGATGAAGCCGAGGAAGCCGGCCAGCTTGAAGGCGGCCTCGAACAGGCCGACCGCCGAGATGCTGAGCAGCGCGCCGATCAGCAGCACGTCGATGTGGGCGAAGAGGGTGAAGGCGCCGTCGACCAGCACCAGCGCCGAGCCGTAGGTGGCGATCCGGCGGGCGTGGCCGTGCCCGCGGCGGCGCGGCCGGATGCGGCGCTGGAGCGTGCGCCCGACGAGCACCACGCCGAAGCCGGCGGCAAAGGCGTAGGCGGCGGCGCGGCCCGCCATCGCGCCGGCGGCGCCGGTCCCGAACAGGACGATCACGATCGACGCGCCGGCCTCGATCGCGCTCTCGGCGGCCACCACGCGCAGGTACACGGAGAGGCGGCCGAGGGCCTCGAAGACGGTCCCCCAGAGCAGCATCAGGCTCTGACCGAAGACGGCGATCGCGAGGATCCGCAGCGGCCACTCCAGCTCGGTAGTGTCGTAGGCCGCGGCGATCGGCCCGGCGGTGGCGATCATGGCGAGCGAGAACGCGCCGCTGACCACCAGCTTCAGGCGTACCGCGTCGGCGACCACGTCCGCCACCGACTCGGGCTTGCCGCGCAGCTCGGCGATGAAGCGCGCGGCGCTGTGGGAGATGCCGAGGTCGGACGGGATCAGCACCAGGCCGCCGACGCCCATCGCGAGCGCGAACACGCCGTACTCGGCCGGCCCGAGGTAGCGGACCAGGAAGATCGTGAGCACCGCCGTGAAGGCGGAGCCGACAAGCTTCACGCCGACCGCGAAGGCGGCGTTGCGGACGATGCTGTCGCGCCCCTGCTCGGGGGGGCGGTTCACCGCACCAGGGGCTCGAGGATGCCCCGCCACCGCTCGGCGACCGCGGGCGGCGAGTGGACCTCGCTGATGAACGTGCGCGCCCGCTCGCCCATCTCGCTGCGCAGCCCTGGCTCGGCGGCGAGCTGGCTCGCCGCCTCGGTCAGCCGGTCCATCGAGCCGCCCGCCACGACGCCGATGTCGTTGTCGGCGATGCGGTCGTCAGGATCGACGCTCAGCGACAGCACGGGCACGCCGTGTGCCCAGGCCTCGAGGAAGGTGTTCGGCATGCCCTCGACCTCGGACGTCTTGACCACCGCGATCGCGTTCGCGATGCGCTCGAGCATCTGGGTGCGGTCGAGCGGCGGCACGAGCTCCACGTTCGCCAGCTCGGTGGCCCGGCGGCGCACCCGCTCGGACAGCTCGGGGTACCAGGCGGTCTCGTCGGTCTCGAGGGTGATCATCTGGAAGCGGGCATCGGGCAGCGCCGCGGCCAGGTCCAGGAACAGCTCGGGGCGCTTGTACTCCACGAGCCGGTCGGCCCAGAGGAACGCCGACGGGGTGTTGCCCGCCCGCTCGGCGGGCTGGGCGAAGCTGGGGATGTGGGCGGCCGGAACGCCCGGGAACGTGGCGCGGGCCAGCTCGAGCTGGCGGCCCGTCTGGGCGACGATGTGGTCCGCCCGCGCCACGGCCCGGCGGTACGAGCGCCAAACCTGCGGACGCCGGTCGTCGCGGGTCTCGTCGTAGTCCAGGTCGTTCGAGCTCGAGAAGACGAGCTTGCGTCGGTAGGCGCGGCAGAAGCCGGCTGCCGCGGCGACATGGCCGCCGGAGCCGCGCACGACGTAGCAGCGCGCGTTTGCGCGCCGGAAGCCGCGCCACACATCCAGCGCCTCCACGCCGGCGCCGATCAGCCGCACGCCGCCGCGGTAGGCGGGGCGCTCGATCACGACGGGCGCGGGCTGTTCGGTCGGCACGCGCTGCTTGATCGGGTAGACCAGGTGCGCGACGTCCATGCCGGCCCGCGTCAGCTCGCGGGCGAGCGTGTAGGCCTGGAACTCGGCTCCGCCGCCGGTCTCGCCCGACGAATAGAAGAGCGAGCCGTACGGCGAGTAGATCGCGACGTCGTGACGCTCGGGCACGCTAGGGGCGATTAGGTGTAGCTGCGGCAGGGTGGCACGAGCTGTCGCACGCGCGCATGGTACCTGCCGCTACGCACGGAACCGGACGCGCTTCGAATGCGCCGCCCGGTCGTGGTCCGCATCGCGCACCTTGGCCCAGGCCCGGTAGCGGCCGGGGCGCAGCCACTGCGTGACCGAATAGCGAGCCTTCCCGCGCAGGCGCACGACGCGCACGTGCTGGCGGCCCCAGTGTCCGGCGGCGACGTTGCGGCGCTGGACGACGATCGAGATCCGCCCGGTCGTGGCGCCGCGCACGCGTCCGCGCAGCTCCACGCGGCGCACCTTGTGCCCGCGGCCCGACGCCCGCGCAGCGGCGCGCAGGGAGCGCAGGGTGATCGTGAGGCGGCGCAGGTGGCGGATGCGCTTGCGCTTGACCGCGGCTTTCTCGGGCGCGCTGGTGGGCGCGCCGCGCAGCATGGCCGTGCAGGGGCTCGCGGCGGTGAGCCGGTAGTCCCGGCTCGCGCGGCTGGTGAACGCGGGGTTGGCCACCGTGTTGCCGAGCGAGGCGAAGCCGTAGGCGCGGGTGATGTCGGGGCCGCCGCGCGAGCCCCACACGCAGTTGTTGCGGGCGACGTTGCCGGTGCCCACGGGGCCCTCCCAGTAGGAGGTGATCGCCGAGGTGGCCGCGTGGGTGATGATGTTGTTCTCGACGAGGTTGTTGCTCGAAGCGTGCGAGCCGTCGCCGCCGAAGACCAGGCCGCCACGGACCGAGGGGTCGCCGCCGTCCACGACGTTGTGCGCGAAGCGCGTGTTGTGGGCGTTCGGGTAGAGCTGGATGGTGTAGGCGGCGGAGTTGTAGAAGAGGTTGCTGACGATCTCGCCGCCCGAGATGTTGGACGCGTAGATGGCGTGGTCGTGGGTCCCGTTGGCCGGGTCGCCGCACTCGTGGAAGGTGTTCCCGCGCACGACCGTGCCGACCGCCTGCCCGCCGCCGCTGATGTTGCCGAGCATCAGGCAGCTGCGCCCGTGCCAGGCGTTGGTGATGTCGTTGTTCTCGATCACCACGCCGCGCGAGTAGACCTTGACCGTGTTGGCGCCGCCCGCGCCGGTGCCCTCGATGGCCAGGCCGGACAGGGTGATGTAGTCGGCGCCCTGGGCGATGTCGATGATCCCGACCAGCTTGGCGCGCTCGCCCGGATAGCTGCGCAGCGTCAGCGGGGCGCCGGGGCTGCCGCCACGGCGCGTGGAGAGGATGTTGTAGTCGGCGGTGTAGGTGCCGCCGCGCAGGCAGCCGGTCTGGCCGGGCGCGAGCGAGTCGAGCAGCCGCTGGGGGGAGCGCAACGGAGCGGCCTCGGTGCCTGGCGCCTGATCGGAGCCGGACGGAGAGGCCACGCGGGCGCATTCAGCCGCCGCTTGGGCGCTGGCGGGCAGCGCTCCCAGGCAGACCGCGAGAGCGGCTCCCAGGGCAAGCAGGAGGGTCTTTGGGCAAGGGACGAGGGCGTTTCCACGAAGGATCGTCACCCTGAACCGATCGGCGGCTCTGCTGGCGGCCTCGAACCAGGAGCGGGGTGGTCGAACAACCGTCCAGGCGGCCCGCAGGGGGTTGCGTGCACAGAGCCGGCTATCGTGCCGGCCCGATGGCCGTTTCTGCGCGCCCGGGCCGCCTGCGGCGTTTTTTGAGCATTACCTTCGACCAGCCGCTAGGCACGCGGATCTCTGCCGACGGCGTGAACGGCTACTACCTCGACATGCGCGTCAAGGCCAGCTCGCCGCGCTGGCCGAGCGCGGATCTGCTGCCCCTGGGCAAGGAGATGCACGTCGGAGTGGCGCAGTGGGGGCTGGGGGCATACGAGCACTGGCTCGAGACCGGCCGCGAGGAGTGGCTCGAGGCGGCGCGCTCGGTCTGCTCGTACCTGCTCGAGACCCAGACCAGGTCGGGCCCGCTCGCCGGCGGCTGGCGGCAGGAGTTCCCGTTCTGGCACACCTTCGAGCTCGATGCCGGCTGGCTGTCGGGCATGGCACAGGGGGAGGGGGCGAGCCTGCTGGTCCGGGTGCACTCGGAGACCGGGGAGGACGCGCTGGCGGAGGCGGCCCTGGCGGCCATGCAGCCGCTGCGCATCCCGACCGCGGACGGCGGCGTCCAGATCGAGGTGGAGGACGGCCCCTTCTTCGAGGAGTACCCGACCGCGCAGCCCTCGATGGTGCTCAACGGCGCGATCTTCGCGCTGTGGGGCGTGCGCGACGTGGCCATCGGCCTCGGTGACGCAACCTCCGCCGCGCTCTTCGAGGACGGTCTCGGAGCGCTCGCGCGCAGCGTCGACCGCTGGGACCTGGGCTACTGGTCGCGCTACGACCTGTATCCGCACCGCCAGGTCAACATCGCCAGCAACGCGTACCACCAGCTGCACATCGACCAGCTGGCGGCGCTCAACGCGGTCGCGCCGCGTCCCGAGCTGGCGGCGGCCGAGGCACGCTTCCGCGGCTACTATGCGAGCCGGCTCAAGCGGGCACGGGCGTTCGCGCGGAAGGTCGCGTTCCGGCTGGTCGTGCGCCGCTAGCGGCGGGGCAGCAGCGGCAGGCCCGCCGCGGCGCGGAGCACGGGTGCGCAGGCGGTGCCGGGACGCAGCCGGAAGTCGCCGGCGTCATGGTTGACGTAGAGGTCGGCGGTGGCGAGGCGGTTGTTCGACTCCTCGAAGCCCTCCTCGTCGGCGACGCCCGAGGGCGCGCCCAGGCCGGAGCTGAACACGCAGTTGTCGAAGGCGGCGTTGCCTGAGCCGAACGGGCCGCCGCTCCACGAGGACTCGATGTTGTAGCGCGGCGAGGATGAGGTGATCACGTTCTCCCGGACGACGTTGCCGTCCGAGGTCTCGCCCCTCGCGCCGGCGAAGATCACGCCGCCCTGGTTCCCGTCGATGACGTTGTGCTCGATCAGGGTGCCGTCCGCGTCCGGGTAGAGGTGCACCGCCCAGCCGCCCGCGTTGTCGGTCAGCAGGTTGTTGCGGATCACCGCGTCGCGGCTCTTCTGCACGTAGATCAGGTGGTCGTGCTTGCCCTGGCGGCCGCACCGGGTGATGCGGTTGCGCTCGATCACGGTGCCGGTGACGGTTCGGCTCGACCCGATCAGCACGCAGCTGATGCTGGTGGAGGTGGTGATGTCGTTCGCGATGACGGTCACGTCGTCGGCCTGGATCTTGAGCGGGATCGTGAAGACGGGATCGTGGGACACCAGGCTCAGGCGCGCGATGCGTGCCCCTCGGGCGCGCGGCATGACCCACACCGCCCCGTCGATCACCACCCGTCCGCGTGCGCGCCCCAGCGGGCGGATCGTGATGCCGGGCTGCTGCAGCTCGACCACCCCGCGGTGCTCGTAGCGGCCGGCGGCCAGGCAGCCGACCGCGCCGCGCCCGAGGGAGCGCACGAGCTGCGCGAAGGTCCGGAACGGCCGGGTGCGGGTGCCGTTGCCGCCGCCCCGCGCCCGCGCCGATGCGAATCGGTCGCAGACACCGCTGGCCTTGGCGCGTGCAGACGGCCCGGCCTGCTCGTCGTTGCTATCCGAGGCGTTGCAGCCGCTGCTCAGTGCCAGGCAGCAGCCGAGCATCGCCACGAGCGCAAGGGTCCCGTGACGTACACGAGCCCGGCAGCGGGAGATCCGCATACCGGGCTCGTTGAAGACAGACGTTGAAGGTTGTACGACTAGGCCGTCGGACGATGCGTCAGCCGGCGAAGCCCGAGGCCGAGGGCCAGCAGAATGCCACCTGCCGCCGCCAGAACTCCGAGATCCGCTCCCGTGAACGGGAGGCTTCCACCTTCGTCGGTCGCAGCTGCCGTCGGACCACCACTGTCGCCGCCACCGCCCTGCTCGAGGCCTGCCACGACGTTGGAGCCGCCGTATCCCTCGCTGCCGGACTGTGCGTACACGGCGGGTGCGGAGAGCGCGAGCAACGCGGTTGCTCCCACCACCGCAAGAAGCTTCTTGAAACGCGTCATTGGACCAGCGAACTCCTTGTCTCGATTCCGTCCCATTGAATGGACTCTGTCTGAGTGCTCACCCGTACCCCCAAGCCAACTGCGGCGATGAGCCTCATCTGCATCTTTGTCCTTGGTAACACGGGAATCAGGTTGGCGTCAAACAAGTTAACACTCGTTACCGGAAGTTGTCCAGAAGCTGTTCAAACGAAGCCCGATGCCCGCCCGACACACAGTACGTGGTACACCGATCCTGGGTCCTGCGGGTACCGGTGCCGCTGTTTGGGGTACACAACTTCTCACGCCGGATTCGCGCACGCAGAAAGGTAGTCCGGCGCTCGGACGGATGACGCGGCCGGCGCATCAGTCCGGGCCGATCCGCTGCCGCACGTCCTCGCGGATCCATTCGTCGACCTCGCGCGGGTCGAGGCGGCCGGAATCGTTCAGCTCCTGAATCGCGCCGATCGTGACCTGGTCGCGCGGAGCGAGCTGGTTGGCCTCGAGCACCAGGCGCCTGGCCTCGGCGTCGCGCCCGCGCGCCGATGCGACCACGCCGAGCAGCAGATGGAGCCCCGAGTCGCCTGGATCGCGCTCGAAGGCCTGGCGCAGCTCGCGCTCGGCCCGCGCGTAGCGGCCCCGCCTTATCTCGATGATCCCCGCGGCCTTGTCGGGCACGGGCGAGAGCGGGTTCAGCCTGGCCGCCCGCTCGAGGCGGTCCACGGCGGCCTGGGGATTGACGGCGGCGATCTCCGTGGCACGCCGCTGTTCGCGCTCGGCGAGCCACGGCGGGGTGACGGAGGCGACGAGCAGCAGCGCTCCGGCGCCGGCCAGCGCGAGCGCGCGGCGGCGGGCCAGCAGAGGCTGGCCGTCCGCGGGCTGCGGCTCGACGCCGCGCGCCACCGCGACCGCGATGCCGAGGCCCGCCAGCGCGGCCCCGGCCAGGCCCGGGAACTCCCAGAACCAGTCGAGCGAGCCGTGCACCAGCCAGTAGCCGAACATCACCACGCCGGTGCCGGCCGCGGCTCCGCCGAGATCCGCCCGGCGCAGCGCCGGCAGGGTGCCGAACAGCGCCGCTCCGAAGGCTCCGAACAGCAGCAGCGTCCCGATCAGGCCGGTCTCGGCGAGCGCCACGAGCGGGGTGCTGTGCGGGTAGCGCGGAGTCTGGACGCTCTCGCCCTCCACCTGGTAGGAGCGGCCGAAGTTGTCGGCCCCGGCGCCCAGCACGGGCGCCCGCTTGAACTCGTCGACCGCGACGCGCCAGTAGTCGTAGCGGTATGTCGAGAAGCCCGCCGCCAGCCGGCCCGAGCGGTCCTCCGGGCTGTTGCCGCCCTCCTTGAACTCGTTCCAGGCGTCGGTGGTGGCCGTGATCGGACTGCGCTCCACGACGGCATAGCCGATGACGCCCGCGGCGAGCACGAGTGCAACCGCCGCCACCACGCCGCCGCTGATCCGCCGTGCGCTGCCTTCAGAGAGCCGCACGCGTCCGTCGGCCAGGGCGGCCAGCGTGCCGAGCACGGCGAACGCCGCGCTCGCGATCAGCAGGGTCCGCAGCGCCTCGTCGAAGGGCTCGCCGGGCGGCTGGAACGGCCGCCAGTCGCTGTAGACGTCCAGCAGCGGGCCGAGCGCGACGGCCAGACCGGCACCGACGGCCACCAGGCCGAAGATCGTGCGGCCGCGGCCCGGCACGGCCACGATCGCGATCACGGCGGTGACGGGCAGGGCGATCAGCCAGCCGCGGCTCTGTCCCAGCAGCGAGACGCCGGCCAGCAGGACGGCGGCGCCCAGGAACAGTCCGCGCAGCGGCGCGGGCACTCCGCGCCGAGCGGCCAGGATGGCGCATGGGAACAGCCCGAGCATCCAGAGGGCCACGTTGGCGTTGGCGTAGCCGACCGGCTCGGCGAAGCGTGCCTCGTTGAAGTACTGGACCGCCTCGGCCGCCCCGGAGGCCTTGAGCAGCTCGATCAGCGCGATGCCGGCGATGGCGAGCCCGAAGGCGCCCAGGATGGCGGCGGCCACCTGGCCGCGCATCGGCCAGAGCGCGCAGAGGGCGAAGATCAGCGCGTACAGCAGCGTGCGGTTGCCGCTGTCCCACGCCAGCTCCTGCTGGTCGGCCCACAGCATCGACAGCAGCGACCAGGCGCCGTAGCCGACGAGCAGCAGCACGGCGGCGCGGACTGCACGCGACGGCTGGGGCCGCGGCAGCGTGGCGAGGCAGACCAGCAGCACAGCCCCGAGCAGCAGCAGCGCCGGCATCCAGGTGGTCCCGCGGAAGCCGCCCTCGTCCCCGGCGAACCAGAGCAGGACGACGCAGGTGACCGCGCACGGCACGGCGCCGGGACTGTGCCCGACGAACGCGACGGCATTTGCCCGGCTCAAGCGCAGGGCGGGCGTGGCCATGGCTCAGCCGCGGGCTGTGGCGCCCGTGCGGCCTAGGTTGCGCACGCCGTCGGCGAGCGCGGAGACCGCGCGGTCCTGATCGCCCTCGGAGAGCGTGGGGAAGAGCGGGAGGGTGAGCTCGGCGCGGCCGACCAGCTCGCTGCGCGGCAGCTCGCCCGCGGCGCCGGCGTAGGCGCTCAGCTCGTGCAGTGCGGGGTAGAGGACGCTCGTCTGGACGCGCCGCTCGTCGAGCATGAACGCGCGCAGCGGATCGCGCAGCTCGGGATCGTCGACGATCACGGGCATCACGTAGCAGGAGGAGACGTCCACCTCGGCGTCCTCGTAGGGCACCGTCACACCGGGCAGCTCGCTCAGCAGCTCGCGGTAGCGGTGCACCAGGGTGCGGCGCGCGGCGATGTCCTGCTCGAGGCCCGTCAGGCGGGCGGTGAGCAGCGCGGCGCGCGGCTCATCCATGCGGTAGTTGTAGCCCACTCCCACGACGTCGTAGCCGGGCGCGTGGCCGCGGTGGCGGTCCCACGTGCCGGTCGTCATCGCGTGCGAGCGCAGGCTGCGCACGAGCGCGGCGACGTCGTCGTCGTCGGTGGACAGCAGCCCGCCCTCGCCGCAGGACAGGACCTTGTTCGAGAAGAAGGAGAAGCAGCCCGCGAGCCCGTGCGTGCCGAGCTTGCGGGAGTCGCCGAGCGGAGTGGCGCTGGGGCTGTGGGCGGCGTCCTCGATCAGCGCGATGCCGGCGCTGTCGCAGAGGTCGCGCAGGGCGGCCAGGTCGGCGGCGTAGCCGCCGTAGTGGACGGCGCAGACGGCCTTCGTGCGCGGCGTGATGCGGCGCTCGACGTCCTCGGGATCGATGCCCAGGTCGTGCGTGCCCTTCACGTCGGCGAAGACAGGCTCGGCGCCGCAGTAGCGCGCGGCGGCCGCCGTGGCGACGAACGTGATGGCCGGAACGATGACCTCGTCCCCGGGGCCGACGCCGGCGCCCAGATAGGCGAGGTGCAGCGCCGCCGTGCAGCTCGAGAGAGCGATCGCGTGGCGGCTGCCGAGGTGCTCGGCGAAGACCTGCTCGAACTCCTGGGTGCGCGGGCCCATCGTCAGCCAGCCCGAGCGCAGGGTGTCCGCCACCGCGTCCAGGTGAGCCTGCTCCAGCTGCACGTCGAACAGCGGGACCAGAGGCTCTTGCGCGTCGCTCATTGGGCGATGTTGGAGTAGCGGGGCGAGAACGGGTCGCCGAAGCGCTCCTCCTCGAGCGCCCCCACCAGCTCGTCGATGCCGGTCGGCACCCGCTGAATGGGAGTGAAGCCGAGCTCGGAGCGGATCAGCTCGAAGGAGACCTTGTAGTCGCGCGGGTCCTCGGTGCGCGTGACGTAGTCCACGTCGCCGCGGCCCAGCCGCTTGGTGATCAGCTCGACGAGGTCGAGCTTGCGGTAGTTCTCGTCCGAGTGGCCGGCGTTGAACACGCGGCCGCCGACCTTCCCGAGCGGCGAGGCCAGCACCAATGCGACGGCGCGGGCGGCATCCCGCACGTGGACGTACGGGCGCCAGAAGGTCTCGCCGAAGACGTCCAGCTTGCGGCCGGCCCAGAGGTCGCGCGTGAACTCGTTGACCGTGAGGTCGAAGCGCATGCGGTGGCCCACGCCGTAGACGGTCGCGAAGCGCAGGCAGGTGGCGGCGAGGCCGTTGAGGTCGCCCTCCAGCAGCGAGCGCTCCATCGCGACCTTCTGCTCGGCGTACAGCGACACCGGGCGCAGCTCACCGGTCTCGTCGATCGGCACGGTCGGGTCGGCCATGCGGCCGTAGTTCGAGCAGGTGGAGGCGAACACGAGCCGTTCCACGCCCGCGGAGCGCGCGTCCGCGACGAGCGCCGCCGTGCCCTCCACGTTGACCGCGTTCGACAGCTCGGGATCGCGGCCGCAGGCGGGATCGCCCACGATGGCGGCCAGATGCACGACGGCCTGGACGCCGTCGAGCGCACGCTGGCGGGCGTCCGCGTCGCGGATGTCGCCGCGCTGCAGCTCCACGCCGAGCGACTCGAGCCGCTGCGCGACGTCGTCCTGGCCGTGCAGCAGCACGTCGAGCACGCGCACGTCGTGGCCGGCGTCGACCAGCTCGTCGACGAGCTCCGCGCCGACATAGCCGGCGCCCCCCGTTACGAGCACCTTCACTGTGCGCTCCCGGGCTGCGGCTCTCGTTCCGGCAGGAACATTGGGCGGAGTTGTTCGAATTCGATCAAAGCTTTCTCGTAATCCTCGTGGCGTCCGATGTCGAGCCAGTATCCGTCGTAAAGGTATGAGCCGACCTGCCGCCCCTCGTCGAGCAGTCTCAGGACGAGGTCGGGGAGGTCGAGGTACACGCCGGACTCGATGTAGTCGAGCGCGGCGGGTTCAAGTACGTAGACGCCCATGCTCACGACGTACGGGATCTCCGGCTTCTCCTCGAAGCCCGACACGTTGAGCATGTTGCCGTTCTGGTTGGAGAAGTGGAGCACGCCGTACTCGGTGCGCACCACGCGCCTGTGCGAGGCGATCGTGAGCAGGTTGCCCGAGTCGCGATGGACCTCCAGCAGGTGCCCGTAGTCGAGGGCGGTCAGCACGTCGCCGTTCATCACGAGGAAGCTGTCCTCGAGGTCGTCGATCTCGGCCAGGGGCCCGACGGTGCCGAGCGGCTCCGTCTCCTCGCTGTAGCCGATGTGCACGCCGTGGCGTGAACCGTCGCCCATCACCGCCCGGACGAGATGAGCGAGGTAGCCGACTGCCAGCGTGATGTCCCCGAAGCCGCAGTCACGCAGCTGGTGGACGACCACGTCGAGGATCGCGCGCTCGCCGACTGGCAGCAGCGGCTTCGGCAGCACGGTGGTGTAGGGACCCAGTCTGGACCCCTTGCCTCCCGCCAAGATCACGGCTCGACGCGTCATTGCACTGTCTGTCGGCACTCCAGCCAAAAAGATTGAGTCCCCCGCCTATGCTTGCAGCCGCATGCGGATCGTGGGGAAGATCGTGTACTGGTTGGCGGTGCTAGCCATCTCGCTCGTACTCCTCGTGGTGCTGATGATGTGGTTCGAGTCGCGGGACGCATCGCGCGTCGAGGGCTCGGCGCTCCAGCACCAGATCGCCTAGGCCTTTCTCACCGTAGCCGGGCGCCGGTCTACCAGCCGGGCAAACGTCACTATGCGCTGAGCCGCCGAGTGGAGCGGATGGCATGCCGTCAGCACCAGGCGGTCGTGTCCCACCTTCCTTGTTACCCAGAGCGCGCTGTCGTCAACGATGCGTGTGCGCTCGACTCGGTAGACGAACGTGCCGTACGGCAGCTCGACCACGATCCGGTCGCCGTTGTCGACCTCATCGAGCTTGCGGAAGGGTGCGCCGTACGTGGTCCGGTGCCCGGCGATCGCGGACGTGCCGCGCTGGCCCGGCAGCGGCGTGTCGGGGTAGTGGCCCGGTCCCTTGCGCAGGTTCTCGGCGTCGGTTCCCTCGATCACGTACTCGGACACGCCGATCGTCGGGATCAGGATCCTGCCGAGTGCGTCGCCCGGCAGCGGCTCCTTGCGGACGACCCGCTGCGGGGGGTCGATCAGGGCCTTCTCGAGCTTCACCTGCTGGCGCTCGGACAGGTACGCGGAAACCGGTTCCTGCCAGGCCAGGGTGATCGCCGCGTCCGAGATCAGGAGCACCCCGCTGACCATCATCACGGACGCGACAAACCGCAGCACGACACGAACGGGGTGCGTGCGAAGACGCGTCACGAGCGACCAGTCTAAGGCAGTCGGGGATACGCTTAGCTCCGTTGAGCTAGAAGGAGACGACCGACCCCCGATGAGCCAAGCCACCACTGCCGCGACCGACAACGCCACCCTGATCGACTGGGTGGAGCGCGTCGCCGAGCTGACCAAGCCCGCCGACGTGCACTGGTGCGACGGTACCCCCGAGGAGTACAGCCGCATCTGCCAGACGCTGGTCGAGAAGGGCACTTTCGAGCGCCTCTCCGAAGAGCTGCGGCCGAATTCCTACCTAGCCCGCTCCGACCCCGGAGACGTGGCGCGAGTCGAGGACCGCACGTACATCTGCTCGCGCGACGAGGCCGACGCGGGGCCGACGAACAACTGGCGCGACCCCGACGAGATGCGCGAGCACCTCACCGAGCTGTTCGCGGGATCGATGCGCGGGCGCACCATGTACGTGGTGCCGTTCTCGATGGGTCCGATCGGTTCGCCGATCGCGCACGTGGGCGTCCAGCTGACCGACTCGCCCTACGTCGTGGCGTCGATGCGGACGATGACCAGGATGGGCCAGGCCGCCCTCGACGCGCTCGGCGACGGTGATTTCGTGCCCTGCCTGCACTCCGTCGGGATGCCGCTCGGCGACGGCGTGGAGGACGTGCCGTGGCCCTGCGCCGCCGACGACAAGTACATCGTGCATTTCCCGGAGACGCGCGAGATCTGGTCCTACGGCTCGGGCTACGGCGGCAACGCCCTGCTCGGCAAGAAGTGCTTCGCGCTGCGGATCGCCTCCGCCATGGCCCGCGACGAGGGCTGGATGGCGGAGCACATGCTGATCCTGAAGGTCACGTCGCCGGAGGGGGAGGTGAAGCACATCGCGGGCGCGTTCCCGTCCGCGTGCGGGAAGACCAACCTCGCGATGCTGATCCCGACGCTGCCGGGCTGGAAGGTCGAGACGGTGGGCGACGACATCGCGTGGATGAAGTTCGGCGACGACGGCCGGCTGTACGCGATCAACCCCGAGGCCGGCTTCTTCGGCGTGGCGCCCGGGACGGGCGAGAAGACCAACCCCAACGCGATGGCGACGGTGGCGGCCAACACCATCTTCACGAACACCGCGCTCACCGACGAAGGCGACGTGTGGTGGGAGGGCATGACCGACGAGCCGCCCGCCCACGCGATCGACTGGCACGGCGAGGACTGGACTCCGGAGTCCGAGGCGCCGGCGGCCCACCCGAACGCCCGCTTCACCACGCCCGCCGCCCAGTGCCCCTCGATCGCGCCCGAGTGGGAGGACCCCGCCGGCGTGCCGATCGACGCGATCCTGTTCGGTGGCCGGCGTGCGTCGGTGGTGCCGCTGGTGCACGAGGCGCTCGACTGGGAGCACGGCGTCTTCCTGGGCTCGATCATGGGCTCGGAGACCACTGCGGCCCAGGCCGGCGAGGTGGGCGCGCTGCGCTTCGACCCGATGGCGATGCTGCCCTTTTGCGGCTACCACATGGGCGACTACTTCGCCCATTGGCTGAAGGTGGGCGAGCGGGAGGGCGCGAAGCTGCCCAAGATCTTCATGGTCAACTGGTTTCGCAAGGACGACGACGGGCGCTTCATCTGGCCCGGGTTCGGCGAGAACAGCCGCGTGCTGGCCTGGGTCTTCCGGCGCTGCGACGGCGAGGCCGAGGCCGTTGAGACGCCGATCGGCCGCCTCCCCGCGGGGGGCTCGCTGGACACCGACGGGCTGGACGTGTCGCCCGCGGACATGCGGGAGCTGCTGAGCATGGACCCCGAGGCCTGGCGGGCCCAGCTGCCGCAGGTGCGCGAGCACTTCGCCAAATTCGGCGACCGGCTGCCGGAGGCGCTGCGCAGGCAGCTCGCCGCCCTCGAGTCGCAGGTGAGCTGACGGCCGCGGAGCTGAGCCTGGAGGGCGACCTCGAGCTCCGGCCGGAGCCGTTCGAGTCGCTCGCGGACGACTGGACACGGCTCGGTGAGCTGTCCGGCAACGTCTTCTCGACGTGGGAGTGGGCGAGCGTCTGGTGGCGCCACTTCGGCGACGGCGCTCGGCCGCTGACCGCCAGCCTGCGCGACGCGGCGGGCGCGGCGGTCGCGATCCTGCCGCTCTACGTCGGCTTCGAGCGGCCCGCGCGGGTTGCCCGCTTCATCGGCCACGGCGCGGGCGACGAGCTCGGCCCGGTCTGCGCGCCGGACGAGGACCGCGGCCTGGCCGCCCTGGTCGACACCGCGAAGCACCCCGACCTGGGCTGGGACGTGCTGCTCGCCGAGCGCTTGCCGGGAGAGGGGCACGCGCAGCAGCTCGGCGGCAAGCTGCTGCGCCGCGACGCCAGCCCGGTGGTGGACCTCGCGGGCGGCGGCTGGGACGACTACCTGGCCACGCGCAGCTCGAACTTCCGCTCCCAGGTGGGCCGCAAGGAGCGCAAGCTGGTCCGCGAGCACGGGCTCAGCTACCGCCTCAGCGACGATCCCGACCGCCTGGCCGACGACCTCACGACCCTGTTCGAGCTGCACGAGGCGCGCTGGGCCGACGGCTCCTCCGGGGCGCTGGCGGGGAGCCGCGTCGCATTCCACCGGGAGTTCGCCGCCGTCGCGCAGGAGCGCGGCTGGCTGCGGCTCTGGCTGGCGGAGATCGAGGGGCGCCCGGTGGCCGCCTGGTACGGCTTCCGCTTCGGCGGCGCCGACTGGTACTACCAGTTCGGGCGCGACCCCGAGTGGGACCGCTTCTCGGTCGGGCTCGTGCTGCTCGCCCACACGGTTCGGGACGCCGCGGACAGCGGCCAGGGCCAGTACCGCCTGCTGCGCGGCGGGGAGTCCTACAAGGATCGCTTCGCCACCGGCGACCCGGGCCTGGACACCGTCGCGGTGCCGCGCGGGGCGCGCGGGCGGCTGGCCGTCGGCGCCGCCGCGGCCGGCCTGGCGCTGCCGGGCCCGCTGCGCCGCCGCCTTACGCGCTCCGTCGGGTAGGGCCTATAGTCCCGGCGCTCATGGAGACACCGGCCCAGCGCAGATTCGAGCTGTCAGAGGACGAGAAGGAGAAGGTCCAGGAGGTCCGGCAGCGGCCGCCGAGCGCCCGCGAGGTCCTCGGCATCCTGGCCGGCAGCCCGCGGCTTGCGCTCGAGCTGGCGCAGGCCGGCGTGCGCGGCGCCACGCAGGCGATGCGCAGCGACCCGGCCCTGGTCTGGGCGCTCGACACCGAGCGCGTCCGCAAGGTCGTGCCGGACGCCGCGCACGGCGCCGTCGGCTACGGCGCCGACGCGTTCGTGAACACGCTGCTCCCGCACCTCGCGCCCGAGAACCGCCTGCTCGAGATCGGCGCCGGCGGCGGGCGCGTCGGGCGCATGGTGGCCCCGCACGTCGCACACGTGACGCTCTCGGACATCTCCGAGGCGGTCGTCGGCGAGGCGCGCGCGAACCTGGCGGACCTCTCCAACGTCGACTTCGTGACCACCCGCGGGTTCCGCCTGGAGGGCCTGCCCGACAACGCGTTCGACGTGGTCTTCGGGCACGACGTGTTCGTGCACTTCGAGCCCAACATCACGCTGGCGCTGTTCGACGCCGCCAAGCGCAAGCTCAAGACGGACGGGTTGCTCGCCGCTTCGTTCTTCACGATCGACCGCTCCCAGTGGCGCGCCGAGCACCTGCGCGTCGTCCGGCAGGCGGCGGCGAAGGGCCGCTTCGGCTCGAGCCTGCCGCAGCCGTATTCCCCCGAGCAGGTGAGGCTGCTGCTGGAGTCGGTCGGCTTCGACCTGGTCGAGGACGGCCACCCCGTGGCCGAGCGGTCGTCCGGGCGCCACTACGTGGTGATCGCCCGGGCGCGGCGCGCCGGCTAGCCGCTCCGCGGCGCGCGCCCGCGGCCTCGCCCCCCGGCCAGGAGCGCGTTGATCGGGAGCTACGCTAGGCGGCATGAGCATCACGGAGACGAGAACGGTGGCTTCGATCGTCGGCGGCGAGGTGCGAGAGGGCGGCCAGCGGATCGAGTCACGCAATCCGGCGAACCTGGACGAGCTGGTCTGCGAGGCCTGGCTCGGCGACGCTCAGACGTTCACGGACGCGTGCCGCGCCGCGCGCGCGGCCCAGCGCTCCTGGGCCGCCACGCCCGCGCCCGTGCGCGGCAAGGCGATCGGCCGCATCGGCCGCCTGGTCGAAGACAACAAGGAGGGACTCGCGCGGCTGCTCACGCGCGAGATCGGCAAGCCCTACCCGGAGTCGCTCGGCGAGGTGCAGGAGGTGATCGACACCTGCGACTTCTTCGTCTCCGAGGGCCGGCGCCTCTACGGGCAGACGGTGCCGAGTGAGCTGCCCGACAAGCAGCTCTTCACGTTTCGCAATCCGGTCGGCGTCGCCGCGATCATCACCGCCGGCAACTTCCCGGTCGCCGTGCCGTCCTGGTACCTCGTGCCGGCGCTGCTGTGCGGCAACGCGGTCGTGTGGAAGCCGGCCGAGTACGCGCCGGCGCTCGGGCAGGCTCTGACCGAGCTGTTCCTGCACGCCGGGCTGCCCGACGGCGTGCTCAACCTGGTCCAGTGCGACGGGCCGTCCGCGTTCGAGGGGCTAGAGCGGGCGCTCGGCAAGGGGCTGGTCGACAAGGTCGGCTTCACCGGCTCCTCCGCCGTCGGCGCGGAGATCGGCGCGCTCTGCGGCCGCCACGTGCAGTCGCCCTGCCTCGAGCTGGGCGGCAAGAACCCACTGGTCGTGATGCCGGACGCCGACCTGGACCTGGCCGCCGAGGGCGCCCTGTTCAGCGGCTTCGGCACCGCGGGGCAGCGCTGCACCTCGCTCGGCACGGTGGTCGTCCACGACTCGGTGCACGACGAGTTCATGCGCCGCTTCACCGGCCTCGTGGAGGAGGCGCCGATCGGCGACCCGTTCGCCGACGTGCTCTACGGGCCGATGATCCACGAGCGTTTCAGCGAGCGCTTCCTCGGCTGGCTCGAGCTGGTGCGCGAGCATCACTCGATCTCCGGCTCCAGCGCGACCGGACGCATCACGAGCGACAACCCGCGCGCGCGCTTCGTGGGCGATCCCGACGCCGGCATCTTCTGCCACCCGACGATCGTCGACGGCGTGACGATCGAGGACGAGATCTACCGCACCGAGACGTTCGGCCCGATCGTCGGGGTGGCGCGCTTCGGCGACTTCGACGAGGCGATGGAGCTGTCCAACGCCCACGGCTATGGTCTGTCGTCGGCGATCTACACGAACGATCCGCGCTCGGCCTTCCGGTTCCGCGAGCGGGTCACCGCCGGGATGGTCTCGGTCAACAACTCGACCTCGGGGGCCGAGGCGCACCTGCCCTTCGGCGGCAACGGCAAGTCGGGCAACGGCAGCCGCCAGTCTGGGATCTGGGTGCTCGACCAGTTCACGCGCTGGCAGTCGCTCAACTGGGACTACGCGGGCAAGCTCCAGAAGGCCCAGATGGACGTGGCAGAGCTGACCGGCGATGCCGGCTTCCGCCTCGCCTGGGACTAGCGCCCTGCGCGTCCTCGCGCTGGCCGACGAGCCGCCGCACGCGCCGATCGCGGAGCTGGTGGGCGCGTTCGAGCCCGAGCTGATCCTGGTGCTCGGGGACCTGGAGCCGGCGTGGACCGACGGGCTGGCCGGGATCGACCTGCCCAAGCTCGGCGTGTACGGCAACCACGACGCCCCCGGCGCCCTCGACGCTCTTGGCGTCGAGGACCTGCACCTGCGCCGCGCCGAGCTCGGCGGCGTCAGCTTCAGCGGGCTTGGCGGCTCGCCGCGCTACAGCCGTCACGGCCAGCACGAGTGGACGGAGGACGAGGCCGAGCAGATGATCCGCCGGCTCCCCTCAGCGGCGGTGCTGCTCGCGCACAGCCCGCCCGCCGGGGTCAACGACGACCCAGACGATCCGGTACACCGCGGATCGCCGGCGCTGCGAGCGTGGATGGAGCGCAACGAGCCTGCCTGGCTGCTGCACGGCCACACGCTGCCGCACCCCGGCCGGCACGTGAGCCACGTCGGGCCCACGCGCGTGGTCCACGTTCGTGGTGCGTTGCCGCTCGAGCTGACGCTCGACTCGCCTTGACACGGCGCGGGCGACCGGCGTAGCTTGCGCCTGCCGCCCCCGACGCCAGAGAGGTGCCTCCGTGCCCCGCCGTCTCGCTCTGCTCTCCCTGTTGGTCGCGCTCGCCGCGCTCGTCCCGGCCGCCGTCGCCGGCGCACACCGCGACAGATCGCACGACAGCGACAAATCGCCCGAGGTGGTGGCCAGCGGGCTCGACAACCCGCGCGGGCTCGACATCGGGGCGTGGGGAACGATCTACGTCACCGAGGCCGGCCGCGGCGGCGACGGCCCGTGCCTGACCGGCCCGGAGGGCGACTCGGTCTGCGCAGGCGCGACCGGTGCTGTCACGGCGGCCTCGCACGGAAAGCAGTGGCGCATCGTGGACGGACTGCCCTCGATCGCGGCGCCCGGAGGCAACGGGGCGCTCGGTCCGTCGGACATCTCAATCCCGCGCTCCGGCGACGCCTACCTCACGGTGGGCCTCGGCGCTGACCCGGCGGCGCGGGCCGCGCTCGGCGATCTCGGCCCCGGCTTCGGGCAGCTCTACAAGCTCTCGCGCCACGGCCGCCTGCGCACGGTCGCCGACATCGCGGGCTTCGAGGCGACGGAGAACCCCGACCTCGGCGAGCACGACAGCAACCCGCACTCGGTGCTCAGCGCCTGGGGCCGCCAGGTCGTGGTCGACGCCGGCGGCAACTCGCTGCTGAGCGTCGGCTGGTCCGGCAAGGTCTCGACGCTGGCCGTGTTCCCACAGGCGAGCGCCGACGCGCCGCAGGCCGTGCCGACCTCGGTGGTCGTCGGTCCGGACGGCGCCCTCTACGTCGGCCAGCTCACGGGCTTCCCGTTCATCAAGGGAACGGCCAACGTGTTCCGCATCGTGCCGGGCAAGGCGCCCGAGGTGTACGCCGGCGGCTTCACGAACATCACCGGCATCGAGTTCGACCGCCGCGGCAACCTCTATGTGCTCGAGTTCGCCGCCAACGGCATCATGTCCGGCGATCCGGCCGGCGCCCTGATCAAGGTGCGCCGGGACGGCTCGCGCGAGACGGTTGCCAGCGAGGGGCTGGTCTCGCCGACCGGGATCGCGATCTCTCGCTCGGGCGACATCTACGTCTCCAACCACGGCGCCGAGGCTGGCGCCGGCGAGGTGCTGCGCTTCAGCCGCTGACCTCGAGCCGTGCCGTGCGGATGGCCGCCTGCGCCGCCTCCCGGTCCATGCCGGTGGCGCGCAGGAGGTCGACCGCGGCGAGGCGGATCTGGCCGACGATGTGCACGGCGGACATGTTGCCGGTGGCCTCGAGCACGGCATTGGCCAGCGCGGCGGCGCGGATCGCCGCCCGGCGCGCCGGCTCGGGGTCGCCACCGTCGAGGTAATCCTTCAGGGCCCGGACGCACGCCGCCAGCTCCTCCACGGCCTCCACCGTCTGGGGCGGGACGGAGTCGCGCAGGTTGTTCGCCCGGATGGCGCCGCGGCCGAGCGCGCGGACGTTCTCGATCACCCGCCCCAGCTCGCCCACCGCGACGGCATAGCGATCGAGCTCGCCGAGCGCGCCGCGCCGCTGCGGCGACAGCCGGGCCGCCTCGCCGGCCGCCTCGAGCGTGGTCACGAGGTTGTCGTGGGTTCCATCCGCACGCGCGATCGCGAGCAGCGCGGCGTCGGCGGCCTCCGGCTCGCGCGACGTGAGCGCCGTCGCGATCTGGTCGAGCGCCAGCGCCAGCCGGTCGAGCAGCGGCCCGGCGCTCTCGCTGACGAGCCGCGTCGGGTGGACCGGCAGGAGCAGCGAGCTCACGGCCAGCGCGACGCCGCCGCCGACGAGCGCGTCCAGCGCCCGCCCGAAGTCCACCCCGCCGTCGGGGGGCTGGAGCGTCGCGACGAGCACGGCGGAGGCGCCGGCCTGGGTGGCCAGCATCGAGCCCCCGCCGACCAGCGTGGCGGCGGCCATCGCCAGCGCCACCACGATGCCGATCTGGAGCGTGCCGGTGCCGATCAGGGCGACCAGGGCGTCGGCGATCGCGATGCCCACGGACACGCCGATGGCCAGCTCCACGGCGCGCCGGCGGCGCTGCCCGACCGTGAGCCCGAGCGTGATCACGGCAGAGATCGGCGCGAAGAAGGGCTGTTCGTGGCCCACGAGCTCGGTCGCCACCAGCCAGGCCAGCGACGCGGCGACGGCGGAGTGGAGGATCGGGCGCGCCCCGGCCACGATCCGGTGCCGGCGCGAGCGCAGCCCCGCGCGCGAGGCCTCTGCCGCCTGCTCGAGCAGCTCGTCCCGGCGCCCTCGGTGGATCATCGGCGATACCAGCGGGGCGAGACGTTCGGCGGCGGGCGCAGCGCGGCCTTGGCAACGAGCACGGTCGGCTCGCTGAGGCCGACGTGGTGGCGCAGCAGGGCCTCGAAGGCATCCCCGAGGCCGTCGACGGCGTCGGCGCGCACGCCGAAGGAGCGCGCCAGCGCGACGAAGTCGGGCGTGTGCAGGTCGACGCCTGCGCGTGGGTCGCCCTTCAGGTCCTGGTCGAAGCGCAGCATGCCGTAGCCGCCGTCGTCCACGATCACCGCGGTCAGCGGGATGCGGTCCTGAGCGGCGGTCGCCAGCTCGCCGCAGGCGTACAGGAAGCCGCCGTCGCCGGACACGCTCACCGCCGGGCCGGCGCCGGCGAGGGCGGCGCCCAGCCCCTGCGGGAAGGCACAGCCGAGCGTGCCCCACCCGAGCGGGTAGGCGAGCTTGCGCGGCGCCGGGGTGCGGTGGAAGCCGCCCAGCCAGTAGCCCGGGATGCACATGTCGCAGACCACCACCGCGTCGTCCGGCAGGACGCGCTCCATCGTCTCGAGGAAGGCGAGCGCCTCAGGGTCGGTCTCGGCCAGCCCGGCGCGCACGGCGCGGTTGAGGGTGCGCAGCCGGTGCGCGAGCGCATCGAGGCCGCCTCGCTCGGGGATCCGCTCGGCGAGCGCGGCGGCGCCCTCTGCGGCGTCGGCCTCGAGCACCAGGTCGGGCAGGTAGTTCTTGGAGGCGTCCCCGGGGTCGACGTTGATCGCGATCAGGCGCGGCGGCTGCGGCTGCTTCCAGCCCAGGGTCATCATGCCGTCGAAGTCGGTGCCCACCGCGATCACCACGTCGGCCTCGTCCCAGAGCGCGCCGACCTCGGGCACGTGCGGCGACGCCTCGATCAGGCACGGGTGGTCGGGGGGCAGCAGGCCGCGCGCGGAGTAGGTCAGCATCACCGGCGCGACGAGCCGCTCGGCCAGCCGGGCGACGGCCTCGCCGGCGCCGGCCTGGAGCGCCCCGCCGCCGGCCCAGATCAGCGGCCGGCGGGAGCGCTCGACGATCTCAGCGGCGGTCGACAGATCGCGCTCGCCGGGCGGTCGCACGAGCGCGCCACGGGCCGTCGGCTCGCGTGGCTCCGCCACCTCGGCTCCGAGCAGGTCGGTCGGGACCTCGACGTAGACCGGGCGTGCCGGCGGTGCCAGTGCGATGCGCGCTGCCTCGCTGATCACGTGGCCCAGCTCGTCGGCGGAGCGCACCTTGAGCGCCTTCTTGACGACCGGCTCGAACATCGCGGCCTGCGCGGTGGCCTCGTGCAGCATGCCGCGCCAGACACCTGGGCGGCGCAGCCGGGCGGGGATGTCGGTGGCGATCACGAGGATCGGCTGGCGCGACGCCCACGCCTCGCCGACGGCCCCGAGCGTGTTGGCCGCACCCGGTCCGGTGGTGGTGATCGCGACACCGAGGCGCCCGGTGGCGCGCGCGTACCCGTCCGCCGCGTAGGCCGCCGTCTGCTCGTGACGCACCCCGACCAGGCGGATCGGCGACGCACCCAGCGCGCGCCAGAGCGCGAGGTTGTGGACGCCCGGTAGGCCGAACGCCACCTCCACGCCCGCGCCCTCCAATGCCGCGACTGCCAGCCCGGCGCCCGTCAGGATGCCCGTCCGGGATGAGCTCACGGCGCAGATCCTCGCATGGAGGGCGCCGGGGGCCGGCCAGGCAAGGCCGCGGCCCAGGATCAGCGGGGGCGAGGGGGGGGCCGAGCACTCGGCTGCCATCCACGTGGGCAGGAAACGACCGATTACAGGACGTTTGCTGCCCACCTGGCGGAATGCGGCGGCGGTCAGGAATCAGCGGGGGTCCCGGGGCGTGGGCCTTCGCTCGCGCCGCAGCAAGCCGGCCAGGAATCAGCGGGGGTTCGGGCGCGTGAGCCCGGCGCGGCCAGCAAACCGGCCAGGAATCAGCGGGGGCCCGGGGGCGCGAGCCCCCCTGGCGCTCTGGCGCTGCTGGCGGCCGGCCAGGAATCAGCGGGGGCCCGGGGGCGCGGGCCCCCGGATGTCATCCCGGATGTCATCCCCGGATGCCATCAATCAGTGCGACTCTTCGGCCGTCGACGCCGGCGGCCGCGACTCCTCTGCCAGCGAGGTGATCGTGAGTGCTCCGCGGGCGGCGGCTTCCATGACCTCGGTGGCCTCGTCAGCGGAGCGCGCGTAGAGCTCGA
>JAXDII010000094.1:0-59947 GCA_034664085.1 Thermoleophilaceae bacterium | reverse complement strand
GGCGTCAAGGCCGGCTACCCGATGGTGGACGTGCGGGCCACGCTCACCGACGGCAAGTACCACGACACCGACTCTTCGGAGATCGCCTTCAAGATCGCCGGCTCGCTGGCGCTGAAGGAGGCCGCTCGGCGCGCGAAGCCCGTGCTGCTCGAGCCGATCATGGCGGTCGAGGTGGTCACGCCCCAGGACTTCATCGGGGACGTCATCGGCGACCTCTCACGTCGTCGCGGACACGTGCAGGGCCAGGAGCCGCGCGGCAACGCGGTCGCGGTCAAGGCCAGCGTGCCGCTGTCGGCCATGTTCGGCTACGCGACCGACCTGCGCTCGTCCACTCAGGGACGGGCGACCTACACGATGCAGTTCGATCGCTACGACGAGGTGCCCTCCAGCATCGCGGAGGAGATCGTCGAGCACCGCACGGGCGAGCCCGTCGGGGCTTCCGCGTAATGCGCAAGCAGCCGGCTTGGCCGGCTGCGCGCGAGATGGCATAAGGAGTATGTTTCGCAAGTTCGGGTCCGACCCGAAGAAGACTTTGAGAAAGGGGTAGTTCGGAGTGGCGAAGGAGAAGTTCGAGCGCAACAAGCCGCACGTGAATGTCGGCACCATCGGTCATATCGACCATGGCAAGACGACGCTGACGGCAGCCATCACAAAGGTCCTGGCCGAGAAGATCGGTGGGCAGGCGAAGAGCTTCGAGGAGATCGACAACGCTCCGGAGGAGAAGGAGCGCGGGATCACGATCGCCACCTCGCACGTGGAGTACGAGACGGAGAACCGTCACTACGCCCACGTGGACTGCCCCGGCCACGCGGACTACGTCAAGAACATGATCACGGGCGCCGCCCAGATGGACGGTGCGATCCTGGTCGTGTCGGCCGCTGACGGCCCGATGCCGCAGACGCGCGAGCACATCCTGCTCGCCCGCCAGGTCGGCGTGCCCTACATCGTCGTGTTCCTCAACAAGGTCGACATGGTCGACGACGAGGAGCTGCTGGAGCTCGTCGAGGTCGAGGTGCGCGAGCTCCTCTCCGAGTACGACTTCCCCGGCGACGACATCCCGTTCGTCACCGGCTCGGCGCTGAAGGCGCTCGAGGGCGACGACGAGTACGTCGAGAAGATCGTCGAGCTCGCCGGCCACCTCGACTCCTACATCCCGGAGCCGGAGCGTCCGCTCGAGAAGCCGTTCCTGATGCCGGTCGAGGACGTCTTCTCGATCACGGGTCGCGGCACGGTGGCCACCGGCCGCATCGAGCAGGGCATCGTCCACACGGGCGACACCGTCGAGATCGTCGGCATCCACGAGG
Organism: Thermoleophilaceae bacterium; assembly: GCA_034664085.1. Classification (GTDB taxonomy): domain Bacteria; phylum Actinomycetota; class Thermoleophilia; order Solirubrobacterales; family Thermoleophilaceae; genus JACVRW01. The sequence continues at coordinate 58,643 of JAXDII010000094.1, read as the reverse complement.
CGACGTCCTCCACGGTCGTCACCGGAGTCGAGATGTTCCGCAAGATCCTCGACGAGGGCCAGGCGGGCGACAACGTCGGCTGTCTGCTCCGCGGCGTGGCACGTGAGGACATCGAGCGCGGGCAGGTGCTCTGCAAGCCGGGCTCGATCACGCCTCACACCAAGTTCAAGGCGCAGATCTACTGCCTGAAGAAGGAGGAGGGTGGCCGTCACACCCCGTTCTTCAACGGCTACCGGCCGCAGTTCTACTTCCGCACGACCGACGTGACCGGGGTGGCGAACCTGCCCGAGGGCACGGAGATGGTCATGCCGGGCGATAACGTCGAGATGACCGTCGAGCTCATCCAGCCCATCGCGATGGACGAAGGACTTCGCTTCGCCATCCGCGAGGGTGGACGCACGGTCGGCTCGGGGGTGGTCACCGAGGTCGTCGAGTAACGACGTCCGACAGGATTTCTTGGGGGCGGGCAGAGGCTGAGCCCGCCCCCAAATCTGTCTCCACACCATGGCAACACTCACTCAGAACAAGATCCGCATCCGGCTCAAGGCCTACGACCACTCGGCGATAGAGACGGCTGCCAAGGAGATCGTGGAGACCGCGGTTCGCACCGGCGCATCGGTGTCCGGTCCCGTCCCGCTGCCGACCGAGAAGAACGTCTACTGCGTGATCCGGTCCCCGTTCAAGGACAAGGATTCGCGCGAGCACTTCGAGATCCGCACGCACAAGCGGCTGATCGACATCCTTCAGCCCACCCCGAAGACGGTCGACTCGCTTCAGCGTCTCGACCATCTCCCGGCGGGCGTCGACATCCAGATCCAGCTGGTATAGCGCGATGGCTGGGCTACTGGGACGAAAAATAGGCATGACGCAGGTGTTCAACCCCGACGACGGGCACGTCGAGCGCGTGACCGTGATCGAGGCCGGGCCCTGTTTCGTGACCGGCATCCGCCGGGCGGAGCGGGATGGCTACGACGCCGTGCAGCTCGCCTTCGGCGAGACCACCGAGAAGCACCTCAACAAGCCGAAGATGGGGCTGCTCAAGAAGGCCGGCGTCGGCAACCTGCGCCACCTCAGGGAGTTCCACGGCCAGGCCGGGGAGCTGGAGGTCGGCGCCGAGCTCAAGGTCGACGCCGTATTCGAGCCCGGGCAGACCGTCAAGGTCTCCGGCGTCTCGAAGGGCAAGGGCTTCGCCGGCACGATCAAGCGCCACAACTTCCACCGCGGACCCGTCTCGCACGGCTCGCACAACGTCCGCGCCCCGGGATCGATCGGCGCGTCCGCGGACCCCGCGCGCGTCTTCAAGGGCATTCGCGGGCCGGGCCAGATGGGCAACAAGCGCGTTACCCAGCGCGGACTCGAGGTCGTCGAGGTGCGTGGCGCCGAGAACCTGCTGCTGGTGCGCGGCTCCGTGCCGGGCCCCAAGGGCTCCGTCGTGGAGATCCGCAGGGACGGTGACTCCTAGTGGCCGCGGCCAAGTACATCGGCGGCCCCGGCTCGCTCGACCTCGACGACGCCGTGTTCGGCGAGCGCTTCCACGGCCCGATCGTGCACGAGGCCGTGCGCGCCGAGCTGGCGGCGCGCCGCCGCGGCACCGCCTCCACCCAAACGCGTGGCGAGGTCTCGATGACCGGCGCCAAGGCCTGGCGCCAGAAGGGCACCGGCCGGGCACGCGTGGGCGCGCTGTCCACCCCCAACCGGGTGGGCGGCGGCGTGGCGTTCGGACCCAAGCCGCGCTCGTACACGATGAAGATCAACCGCAAGGCGCGCCGACGCGCGCTGCGCGCCGCGCTCACGATGCACGCCGAGCGCGGAACGATCGCCGGGATCGACCCGTCGAAGTTCGACACGCCGTCGACCAAGGCCGCGATCGCCGCCCTCAAGGGCTTCGAGGGCGACGGCGGCGTGCTGCTGGTGCTGACCGACGGCGAGGAGACCTGTCTGAAGTCGTTCCGCAACCTCGCGGAAGTGCTCGTCCTGCACGCCGACCAGGTCGGCGTCGCCGACGTGATCGGCGCCGGCCGGATCGTGCTGTCCGAGGCCGCACTCGCGCGCGTTACGGAGAAGGCGGTGGCCAAGTGAACGCCCGCCAGGTGATCGTTCGCCCCGTCATCTCCGAGAAGAGCTACGCCCTGCTCGCCGCGAACAAGTACACGTTCCGCGTGCTCGACGGAGCGAACAAGACGCAGGTGCGCCAGGCGATCGAGGAGATCTTCGGCGTGCGGGTGACCGGCGTGCGCACGGCCTGGGTGAAGCCCAAGCCGAAGCGCCGCGGCTTCACCAAGGGGCAGCGTCGCCGCTGGAAGAAGGCGATCGTGACGCTGCATCCCGAAGATTCCATCGAGCTGTTCGAAGGCCAGGAGGCGTAATGGCGATCAAGAAGTACAAGCCGACGTCGCCGGGCCGGCGCTTCGCGACCTACCTCAGGCACGAGGCCGTCACCAAGCACGAGCCCGAGAAGGCGCTGACCGAGGGACTCACGAAGTCCGGCGGCCGCAACGCCCACGGGCGCGTCACCTCGCGGCATCGCGGCGGCGGCGCCAAGCGCAGGTACCGCATGATCGACTTCAAGCGTCGCAAGGACGGCGTACCGGCGAAGGTGGCCGCGATCGAGTACGACCCGAATCGCTCGGCCCACATCGCGCTGCTGCACTACGCCGACGGCGAGAAGCGCTACATCCTCGCGCCGGCGCGGATGGCGGTTGGCGCCGTGATCTCGTCCGGTCCGGACGCCGACATCGCCCCGGGCCACTGTCTGCCGCTGGCCAACATCCCGACCGGCACCACCGTGCACAACGTGGAGCTGACGCCCGGACGCGGCGGGCAGCTCGGCCGCAGTGCCGGGACGTCGATCCAGGTGGTCGCCAAGGAAGGCCGCTACGCCACGCTGCGCCTGCCTTCGGGCGAGATGCGCCTGGTGGCGGTCGAGTGCCGGGCAACGATCGGCGTGCTCGGCAACGCGGAGCACGAGCTGGTCGAGCTGGGCAAGGCGGGGCGCTCGCGCCACCGCGGCAAGCGTCCGCAGACGCGCGGCGTGGCCATGAACCCCGTCGACCACCCGCACGGCGGCGGCGAGGCGCACCACACGCCCGGCGGACACCCGGTCACGCCCTGGGGCGTGCCGACGCTCGGCTACCGCACGCGCAAGAAGCGCAAGACATCTGACAAGTTCATCGTTCGCGGCCGGCGGCGCGGGAAGAAGGGCAGGAGGTAAGCCATGTCTCGCTCGTCAAAGAAGGGTCCGTGGATCGAAGAGCGCCTGCTGAAGCGCATCGAGGCGATGAACGCCTCGGGCAACCGGCAGATGATCAAGACCTGGTCGCGCGCGTCCGTGGTCTTCCCCGAGATGGTCGGTCACACGATCGCCGTCCACGATGGCCGCAAGCACGTGCCCGTGTTCGTCTCGGAGTCCATGGTCGGCCACAAGCTCGGCGAGTTCGCGCCCACGCGGGTCTTCCGCGGCCACGCCGGCAGCGACCGAGTGAGGATGCGATGAGCGCCGAGCGCCAGGACGCGCCGGAGGGCGGCTGGGGCTCCCTCAAGGTCGACGAGCTCAAGGATCAGCTCGAGGCTCGCGGCTTGCCGAAGTCGGGCAAGAAGGACGAGCTCGTGGCCCGGCTCGACGAGCACGACGCCGGTGGCGGCGCCGCCGAGGGCGACGTCACGCCCGCCGGCGAGGCCGCCGAGCAGGAGGGTCCCGCGGGCGGCAAGGCCGCCGCGGAAGCGCAGGACGTCGAGCAGGCCGAGGGCGAGGCCAAGCCCGACGCCAAGCCCGCTCGCCGCCGTGGCTCCGCCGAGACTTCGACCGGCCAGCGGCCGGCTTCGCGCCGCCCCGACGGCGCGGTCGTCGTGCGCGCCCACTCGCGCTACGTGCGCAGTGCCCCGCGCAAGGCCCGCCTCGTCATGGATCACATCCGCGGCAAGGAGGTCGTGCAGGCGCGCGCCATCCTCACGCATGCGCCACGCGCCGTCGCCGGGGACATCCTCAAGCTGCTCAATTCTGCGATCGCAAACGCCGAGTCGGCGTACGAGCTCGCACCGGACGAGCTGCGGATCATGAAGGCCTACGTAGACGAGGGCCCCACGATCAAGCGCTTCCGGCCGCGGGCACTCGGGCGCGCCACCCCGATCAAGAAGCGCACGAGCCACATGACGATCGAGCTCACGACCACAGCGAACGGGAGGTAGCCATGGGCCAGAAGGTTCATCCGGAAGCTCTCCGAGTCGGCTACATCCACGACTGGAAGTCGACCTGGTTCAACGAGAAGGAATTCTCGGACTACCTGATGGAGGACATCTCCATCAGAGATCACATCGAGAACAAGCTCGCGCACGCGGGCCTGTCCACGATCACGATCAAGAAGAACAAGAACGAGGTCGAGGTCAACATCCACACGGCCCGGCCCGGCATCGTGATCGGCAAGTCCGGCTCGGAGGTGGACGCTCTGCGCAAGGAGCTCCACCGAATGACCGGCAAGGCCGTGAAGGTCAACATCCTCGAGATCAAGCGCCCCGAGCTGGACGCGAAGCTCGTGGCGCAGTCGATCGCCGAGCAGCTCCAGAACCGCGTGGCGTTCCGCCGCGCGATGAAGCGCGCGCTCACCAGCGCCATGCGCTCGGGGGCCAAGGGCGCGAAGATTCAGGTGTCCGGTCGCCTCGGCGGGGCCGAGATGGCGCGCACCGAGGGCTACTCGGACGGCCGCGTGCCCCTGCACACGCTGCGCGCTGACATCGACTACGGCTTCTACGAAGCCCGCACGACCTTCGGCCGCATCGGCGTGAAGGTGTGGATCAACAAGGGCGAGATCATGCCCAAGGGCTTCGCGCAGGACCTGACCGAGCTCGAGGCGCCCCAGGCCGTCGGCCCCGGCGGCGGACGCGGCCCGGGCGGCGGCGGTCGTGGCCCGGGTGGCGGCGGACGTGGCGGTCCCGGAGGCGGCGGACGCGGCCCCGGTGGCGGCGGACGCGGTCCCGGCGGCGGTGGCGGTGGCGGCGGCGGACGTGGTGGCCGCGGCGGACGCGGCGGCGGCCCGGGTGGTCCGCCGCAGGGAGGCAGGCTCTGATGCTGCAGCCCAAGCGAGTCAAATGGCGCAAGGAACATCGTGGCCGCATGCGCGGCAACGCCAAGGGGGGCACCCGCGTGGAGTTCGGCGAGTACGGACTGAAGTCGCTCGAGCGCGGCTGGGTGACCAACCGCCAGATCGAGGCGGCGCGTATCGCGATGACCCGCAAGATCAAGCGTGGCGGCAAGGTCTGGATCAACATCTTCCCGGACAAGCCGTACACCCAGAAGCCGGCCGAGACCCGCATGGGCTCGGGCAAGGGCTCCCCCGAGGGCTGGGTCGCCGTGGTCAAGCCCGGACGCGTGATGTTCGAGCTGTCCGGCGTGCCGGAGCCGCTTGCCCGCGAGGCCATGCGCCTGGCCGGACACAAGCTGCCCGTGAAGACCAAGTTCGTGTTGCGGGAGGGCGGCCAGGGGTGAAGGCTGTCGAGGTGCATAACCTTGAGGACGAGCAGGTCGTGGAGTTCGCTGACAATGCGCGCAAGGAGCTGTTCAACCTGCGCTTTCAGCACGCCACGGGCCAGCTCGAGAACACCGCGCGGCTGAGGCAGGCAAAAGTCGACCTCGCGCGCGTCCTCACCGTCGCGCGAGCGCGCGGCATCGATGTCGAGACGGAGATCCGCAGACTGAGTCGGAATGGCTGAGAACGAAGAAAACCCCACAGAGGAGCAGACGCCCGAGGCGGCGGCCGAAGAGGCCGCTCCCGTGACGGACGCCCCCGCCGAGGACGCCGCGGAAGCGGCGGCCGAGGCCCCTGCCCAGGAAGAGGCCCCCGAGGAGCCCGCTGCCGAGGAGGCGCCGGCCGAGGAGGCCGCTGCCCCCGAGGAGCCCGCTGCCGAGGAGGCGCCGGCCGAGGAGGCCGCTGCCCTCGAGGAGCCCGCTGCCGAGGAGGCGCCGGCCGAGGAGGCCGCTGCCCCCGAGGAGCCCGCTGCCGAGGCCGAGCCGCAGGAGCAGCTGTCGCCGAAGGAGCGCCGTCGGCGCTCCCGCTCGACGCACAGCGGCGAGGCGCGGCCCGCCCGCACCATCGAGGAGCGCGCCCAGGAGCGTGCCGATAGGCGCAGCCGCAAGGCGGCGCACCGGCGCGCCTACCGCGCCAAGGTGCGCGAGCGCCGGGCGGCCAATCCGCCCGCCCAGCCGCCCGCCCCGGTGGAGAAGCCGGCCGGCCGCATCAAGGTGCGCCAGGGCATCGTCGTCTCGGACAAGGCCGACAAGACGATCACCGTTCGCATCGACGTCGCCAGCCCGCACCGGCGGTACAAGAAGATCGTGCGCTCCAGCTCGACGCTGGCCGCCCACGACGAGAACAACGAGGCTCACACGGGCGACACGGTTCGCCTGATCGAGAGCCGCCCGCTCAGCCGCACCAAGCGCTGGCGTCTCGCCGAGGTCCTGGAGAGGGCCCGATAGCCGATGATCCAGCAGGAATCCAGGCTCAAGGTCGCCGACAACACCGGCGCGCGTGAGGTCCTCTGCATTCGCGTGCGCGGCGGCAGCCACCGGCGCTACGCCGGCGTCGGCGACATCATCGTCTGCACCGTCAAGCAGGCGATTCCGCACGGCTCGGTCAAGAAGGGCGAGGTCGTGACCGCGGTAGTCGTGCGCACCAAGAAGGAGTTCGGTCGCGACGACGGCACCTACATCGCGTTCGACGAGAACGCCGCCGTCCTGATCGACGCCCAGAACAACCCGCGCGGAACCCGCATCTTCGGCCCCGTGGCCCGCGAGCTGCGCGACCGCAACTTCATGAAGATCGTCTCGCTCGCCCCGGAGGTGCTCTAGCCGTGGCGCTCAAGATCCGCAGAGACGACACCGTCCGCGTCATCGCCGGCAAGGACAAGGGCAAGACCGGTCGCGTGCTCCGAGTGGACCCCGTGAAGCAGAAGGTCTTCGTCGAGGGCGCCAACATCATCAAGCGCCACACCAAGCCACGCACCCTGCGCGACACCCAGCGCGCGCAGGAGCTCGGCGGGATCGTCGAGATGGAGGGCCCGATCCACATCTCCAACGTGATGCTGATCGACCCCGAGTCCGGCGAGCCGACGCGCATCAGCATCAAGCGCGAGGGTGGCCGACGGGTGCGCATCGCCAAGAAGTCCGGCAAGGAGATCGACTGATGGAAGCCTCGGCACAGGCCGCGGTGCCGCCGCGCCTCAAGCAGCGCTACGAGGAGGAGATCCGCGCGAGCCTGCAGAAGCGCTTCAGCTACTCCTCCGTCATGGAGGTCCCGCGGATCGAGAAGATCACCCTCAACATGGGCGTGGGCGAGGCCAAGCAGGACTCGAACATGCTCGATGCCGCGAGGGAGCAGCTCGCCACGATCGCCGGGCAGCAGCCCAGCGTGCGGCTCGCGCGCAAGTCGATCGCGGCCTTCAAGCTGCGCGAGGGCATGCCCGTCGGCATCAGCGTCACGCTGCGCCGCGCGCGGATGTACGAGTTCCTCGACCGGCTGATGTCGGTTGCGATCCCGCGTATCCGCGACTTCCGCGGCCTCAACCCGCGTTCGTTCGACGGGCGCGGGAACTATTCGATGGGCGTGCGCGAGCAGATCATCTTCCCGGAGATCGACTACGACGCCATCGACCAGGTGCGCGGACTGGACGTCACGATCACCACGTCGGCCAAGACCGACGAAGAGGCCTATGCTCTCCTCCGCGAGCTCGGCATGCCGTTTGCGCGCGAAGGAGCTCCCGGGCAGGACACCGAGGCGGAGGCTGAGATCGCCGAGGAACAGCGCAAGGAGGAGGCGCGGCAGCGCGCCGAGGCCGAGCAGGCGGCGCTGGAGGAGCTCAAGGAAGAGAACCCGGAGGCGTACGAGAAGCCGGCATCCTCGGACGACGAAACCGCCGAAGCCGGCGAAGAGGCACAGGAGTAAATGGCAAAGACTTCACAGAGGGTCCGCCAGCAGCGCGGGTCCAAGTACCAGACAAGGAACTACAACCGGTGCAAGCGGTGCGGTCGCCCGCGCGCGTATCTGCGCAAGTTCGGGCTCTGCCGCATCTGCCTCCGCGAGATCGCCCACGAGGGCATGATCCCGGGGCTCACCAAGTCGAGCTGGTAGGCATGCAGACCGACCCCATCGCAGATTTCCTCACCCGCATCCGCAACGGACTGCGAGCCGACCACGACGAGGTCGCAATGCCGGCATCGACCTTCAAGGCCGAGCTGGCGCGCATCCTGACCGAGCAGGGCTACATCGACGGCTACGAGGTCGAGCCCGCTCGCGTGGGCCGCACCCTGCGCGTGAAGCTCAAGTACACCGACAACCGCAAGCCGGTCATCCTGGGCATCGAGCGCCTCTCGAAGCCGGGCCGGCGCCACTACGTCGCCGCCGGCGAGGTGCCGAAGGTGCAGGGCGGAATGGGCACGACGATCGTGTCCACGTCCCGCGGTGTGATGACCGGGCACGACGCGCGCCGCGCGGGCGTCGGCGGCGAGCTCGTCGCGAAGGTCTGGTGAGGTCGGGCAGATGAGCCGCATCGGCAAGCAGCCGATCTCCGTGCCGGACGGCGTGGAGATCACGATCGAGCCCGAGCTCGTGAAGGTCAAGGGCCCGAAGGGCGAGCTCCAGGAACGCGTCTCCCGCGAGATCACGGTCGAGCGCGACAACGGCGAGATCCGCGTGACGCGGTCGACCAACCGCGGCGAGCACCGCGCCCTGCACGGGCTCACGCGCAGCCTGATCGCAAACATGATCGAGGGCGTGACCAACGGCTACGAGAAGCGCCTGGAGATCCAGGGCGTCGGCTACCGCGCGCAGCTGCAGGGCAACAAGCTCGTGCTGGCGCTCGGCTACTCGCACCCGGTCGAGCTGGACGCTCCCACGGGCATCGACTTCGAGGTCCCGCTGCCCACCCGCATCGTGGTGCGCGGCATCTCCAAGCAGGCCGTCGGCGAGGTGGCCGCCATCATCCGCAAGCAGCGCCCGCCGGAGCCCTACAAGGGCAAGGGCATCCGCTACGAGGGCGAGCACGTCGCAAGGAAGGTCGGGAAGAGGGCATGAGCGCCATCAAGACGAAGCCCCAGGCGCGGCTGCGCCGCCGCCGCCGGGTGCGGGCCAAGATCTACGGCACCGCGGAGCGTCCGCGGCTGTCGGTGTTCCGCTCCAACCGGGGCATCCAGGCCCAGCTGATCGACGACGTCCAGGGTCACACGCTCGCCGCCGTCAACTGGGTCGAAAGCGACCTCAAGACGCTCGCCCGCATGGAGCAGGCCAAGCGCGTCGGCGAATTGATCGCCGAGCGCGCCAAGGCCGCCGGCGTCGAGGAGTGCGTGTTCGACCGCGGCGGCTACCGCTACCACGGCAAGGTCAAGGCCCTCGCCGAAGGCGCGCGCGAGGGCGGGCTGAAGTTTTGATCGCTACGGTGAGTCATCCACATGGCCTCTAGAGACAGGACACGCGACCGCGACCGCGGCTCCGACATGCAGGAGCGGGTTGTCGAGATCAACCGCGTCGCCAAGGTCGTCAAGGGCGGCCGCCGCTTCTCCTTCACCGCGCTGGTGGTCGTCGGCGACGAGAAGTCACAGGTCGGCGTCGGCTACGGCAAGGCCAACGAGGTCCCGGTGGCGATCCAGAAGGGCGTCGAGCGCGCCCGCAAGGACCTCTTCAAGGTGCCGATGCACGGCTCCACGATCACGCACGAGATCATCGGCGTCCATTCGGCGTCGCGCGTGCTGCTCAAGCCGGCGTCCCCCGGTACCGGCGTCATTGCCGGCGGTGGCGTACGCGCGGTGCTCGAGCTGGCCGGGATCCACGACGTGCTCTCGAAGTCGCTCGGCAGCCAGAACCCGATCAACCTGGTCAAGGCCACGGTCAACGCGCTGCAGTCGCTGCGCGACCCGCGGCAGGTGGCCGAGCTGCGCGGCCTGACGGTCGCCGAGGTGCTCGGCCTGGAGAACAAGCCCAGGGGCGAGGCGCTGCCGGCCGCCGAGACCGCCGAGGCGCCGGGCGCCGAGGCCGCGCCCGCCGAGGACGCGGTTGCGGAGGACCCCGCCCCCGAGGAGACGCCCGCCGAGGAGACCCCCGCCTGATGGCCACGCTGGTCATCAAGCAGGTCCGGTCGGCGAACGGCTCGAACCGCAAGCAGCGCGAGTCGCTGCGGACGCTCGGCCTCGGCCGGATCGGCCGCACCGCCGAGCGTGAGGACCATCCGACGGTGCTCGGCCTGATCCACTCGGTCCGCCATCTCGTCGAGGTGTCCGATGGCTGACAACGAACGCATCGGCCTGCACTCGCTCAAGCCCGCGCACGGATCCCGCAAGGACCGCAAGCGCGTCGGCCGCGGCCCGGGCTCCGGCACCGGCAAGACCTCCGGTCGCGGCCACAAGGGCGCCGGCTCCCGCTCGGGCGCGAAGAAGCGCGTCCGCTTCGAGGGCGGCCAGAACCCGATCCACATGCGGATGCGCAAGCTGCGCGGCCCGACCAAGAAGACGTCGATGCCGTTCGAGAAGTTCCGCACGCACACACAGCCCGTGAACCTCTCCGATCTCGACGCCCGCTTCGAGGGCGGCGCCGAGGTCAACCCGACTTCGCTGCGTGAGGCCGGCCTGGCCACGCGCCGCGCCGTGCCCGTCAAGGTGCTCGGCGACGGCGAGCTGTCGAAGTCGCTCACGGTGCACGCTCACGGCTTTTCGAAGACCGCCCGCGAGAAGATCGAAGCCGCGGGCGGGACCTGCCAGCTGATCGAGGAGTAACCCGGTGCTCAGGACGTTCCTGAACGCGTTTCGGGTCGCCGACATTCGGAAGAAGCTCGCCTTCACGGCGGCCATGCTGGCGCTCTACAGGGTCGGCGCGTACATCCCGGCGCCCGGGATCAACGTCGACGCCGTCCAGCAGATCTCGGACAACTTCAGCGGCTCGAACGTCCTCGGGTTCCTCAACATGTTCTCGGGCGGGTCGCTGCAGCGATTCGCGATCTTCGCGCTCGGGATCATGCCGTACATCACGGCCTCGATCATGCTGCAGCTGCTCACGGTCGTGTTGCCCTCGCTGGACAAGCTCCGCAAGGAGGGCGAGGTCGGCCAGCAGAAGATCACGCAGTACACGCGCTACCTGACCGTCGCCCTGGCCTTCGGCCAGTCGGTCGGCTACGTGTTCCTGTTCCGCACCTTCTCGAGCGGGAGCGCGGAGGTGGTCGAGAACTTCACCTTCGGGCGCGTCTTCGTGATCGTGATGACGCTCACCGCCGGGTGCGTGCTGCTGATGTGGTTCGGCGAGCTGATCACCCAGCGCGGCATCGGCAACGGCATCTCGCTGATGATCTTCGCGTCGATCGTCTCGGGCCTCCCGAGCGGGATCTCGAAGTGGTGGAACAACGCGGACGCGGTCTTCGTGGTGATGATGCCCTTCCTGGCGCTCGCGATCATCGCCGCCATCGTCTTCATGCAGGAGGGGCAGCGCCGCATCCCGGTGCAGTACGCCAAGCGAGTGGTCGGCCGCCGCATGGCCGGCGGCGGGTCCACCTACCTGCCGCTGCGCGTGAACATGGCCGGCGTGATCCCGGTGATCTTCGCGGCCTCGCTGATGGCCTTCCCGCCCACCGTCGGCCAGATGATCCAGTCGCCGTGGGCCGAGGACTTCTCGGCCTTCTTCAACCCGAACGACTGGCCCTACGTGCTCGGCGAGTGCTTGCTCATCATCATCTTCACGTACTTCTACACCGCCGTCACGTTCAACCCCGTGGAGCAGGCGGACAACCTGAAGAAGTACGGCGGCTTCATACCTGGGGTGAGGCCAGGCAGACCCACGGCCGAATACCTCGACCGCATCTTGGCGCGCCTTACCTTCCCGGGCGCGCTGTACCTGGCTGCCGTCGCGGCACTGCCGACCATCCTGATCAACCAGACGAGCGCCAACTTCTTCTTCGGCGGCACGTCGATCCTGATCGTGGTCGGGGTGGCCCTGGACACGATGAAGCAGCTCGAGGCGCAGATGATGATGCGCAACTACGAAGGCTTCCTGAAGTGAGCGAGCGCAACCTCGTGCTGCTCGGACCCCCGGGGGCCGGCAAGGGCACCCAGGCCGAGCGCCTGGTGGACGACTTCGACCTGCCCTACTACTCCACCGGGATCATCCTGCGCGACGCGGTCGAGCGGGAGACCGAGCTCGGCAAGAAGGCCAAGGAGTACATGGACGCCGGCGAGCTCGTGCCCGACGACCTGATCTCCGACGTGATCGCCGAGCGGCTCGACTCGGGCGAGGCCGACGACGGCTTCCTGCTCGACGGCTTCCCGCGCACGATCCCCCAGGCCGAGATGCTCGAGAGCGCGCTCGAGAGCCGCGGGCGCTCGCTCACGGCGGCGCTGCTGATCGACGCGCCCGACGCAGAGGTCGTGCGGCGCCTGTCGGGGCGGCGCACCTGCGTGAAGAACAACCACGTCTACCACCTGGAGTTCGATCCGCCGAAGAACGACGGCGTCTGCGACCAGGACGGCTCACGGCTGGTTCAGCGCGACGACGACAAGCCGGAGACGGTCAAGAAGCGGCTGGAGGTCTACCACGCGCAGACCGAGCCCCTGATCGACTGGTACGAGGAGCGCGGCCAGCTGCGCCGCTTCGACGGCACCCGCGCCCCGGACGAAGTCAACAGCCACATCCGTGCCACACTGGCTACCTTGGCCCTCGAGGCCGAGATCTAGTCTCAGTCCCGTGATCCAGCGCAAGACCCCCGAGGAGATTGACCAGATGGCGGCGGCGGGAAAGATCCTCGCCCGCTGCCACGAGATCCTGCGCGCGAAGGCGCGCCCCGGAGTCACCACGGGCGACCTCGATGCCGCCGCCGAGCGCTTCATCCGCTCGCAGGGAGCGGAGCCGGCGTTCAAGGGCTACCGCGGCTTCCCGGGCTCCATCTGCGCCTCGCCGAACTCGATGGTCGTGCACGGCATCCCGGACAGCTACGCGCTCAGCCGTGGCGACATCCTGTCGATCGACATCGGCGTCGTCCTCGACGGCTGGGTTGCGGACGCCGCGATCACCCACGCGATCGGGAATGCCACGCCGATCGCGGGGCGCCTGCTGGCCACCACCCGCGCATCGCTCTTCGACGCCGTCGAGCAGTGCCGCCCCGGCAACCGGCTCGGCGACGTCTCGCACGCCGTGCAGCAGCGCGTCGAGCGCGACGGCTTCGCCGTGATCCGCTCGCTGGTCGGCCACGGCATCGGCCGCGACATGCACGAGGACCCGCAGATCCCCAACTTCGGCGAGCCGGGCACCGGTCCGGAGCTGGAGGAGGGCATGGTGCTGGCGATCGAGCCGATGGTCAACGCCGGCACGCACCACGTGCGCATGGGCTCGGACAACTGGGCCGTCTACTCCCAGGACGGGTCGCTCGCAGCCCACTTCGAGCACACCGTGGCCGTGACCGCGGAGGGCCCGCGCATCCTCACGCCATGGCACGAGCTGGTGGGCAACGGAGTGCCCTCCGCGGCCGCCTCCGCGTGAGGCTTTCTGCCTGCTACTCTTGGCCGTCGGCGTGGAGCCGTCTCCTGGGTTCCGCGCTTGTCCTCGTTTCGATACGGTCCCGATTCACGGAGCTATGAAGGTCCGCGCCTCAGTCAAGCCAATGTGCGAGAAGTGCAAGGTCATCCGCCGCGGCGGTGCCGTTCTCGTGATCTGTCAGAACCCGCGTCACAAGCAGCGTCAGGGGTGACCGGGTACTAGATGGCGCGCATTGCAGGCATCAACATTCCCCTCAACAAGAGGGCAGAGATAGGGCTCACCTATATCTACGGCATCGGTCGGTCGACCTCCAACGAGGTGCTGGCCGAGGCGGGTGTCAGCCCCGACACCTACGTCAAGGACCTGACCGAGGACGAGGTCCGCAAGCTGCGCGAGAAGGTCGACGACCTCCTCGTTGAAGGTGATCTGCGGCGCGAGCGCTCGCAGAACATCAAGCGGCTGATGGAGATTGGGTCGTACAAGGGCCTGCGCCACCGGCGCGGCCTGCCGGCTAACGGTCAGCGCACGAAGACCAATGCGCGAACGCGCAAGGGTCCGAAGCGCGGCTCATCCGCCGGCGGCGGCAAGAAGAAGATCAGGAAGCACTAGGTAAGGAAGCAGCAGGCATGCCCCAGCCTCGACGCCCCCGTGGCGGCCGTAGGCGCGTCCGTAAGAACGTGCCGTTCGGCCAAGCCCACATCAAGACAAGCTTCAACAACACGATCGTGTCGCTGTCCGACAAGGACGGCAACGTGATCGCGTGGGAGTCCGCCGGCGGCGCCGGTTTCAAGGGCTCGCGCAAGTCGACGCCGTTCGCCGCGCAGGTGACGGCGGACGCGGCCGCTCGCAAGGGCATGGAGCATGGCCTACAGAAGGTTGAAGTGTTCGTGAAGGGCCCCGGCTCGGGTCGGGAGACCGCAATCCGCTCGCTGCAGGCGGCCGGACTCGAGATCACCTCCATCAAGGACGTGACCCCGCAGGCGCACAACGGCTGCCGGCCGCGCAAGCGCAGGAGGGTCTGAGCATGGCTCGCGACACATCTCCCCAGTGCAAGCAGTGCCGCCGCGAGGGCACGAAGCTCTTCCTAAAGGGAGAGCGCTGCCTGACGGACAAGTGCGGCGTCGAGCGTCGCGCCTATCCGCCGGGCGACCACGGCCGCGGACGTTCGCGGCAGTCGGAGTACCGCGTGCAGTTGCGTGAGAAGCAGAAGGCCCGCCGCTACTACGGCGTGCTGGAGAAGCAGTTCCGCAACTACTACGACAAGGCCAGCAGGCAGTCCGGCGTGACCGGCGAGAACCTGCTGCGTCTGCTCGAGTCGCGCTTCGACAACGTGCTCGTCCGACTTGGCTTCGCCGCTTCCAGGCGCCAGGCGCGCCAGATGATCCTGCACGGGCACTGGGCGATCAACGGCCGCCGCGTCAACATCCCCTCGTACCAGCTACGCGAGGAGGACGTGATCACGATGCGGCCGAGCGCGCCTGTCGAGCCCGTCATCCGCGAAGCCACAGAGCTGACCTCCGTCGTGCCGGCCTGGTTGCAGGCCGATCACGACGGCCTGACGGCGAAGGTGCTCCGCCTGCCCGAGCGGGCCGAGATCACCACGCCGGTTCAGGAGCAGCTCATCGTCGAGCTTTACTCGAAGTAGTGAACGCGAGCGCCCCGGCCGCCTCCGGCCGGGTGCGCCCAACAGCCGAAGGAAGCATCCCCATGATCGAGTTCCAGACTCCGCAGATTTCCGCCGAGAAGATCGAGGACAACCGCGGAACCTTCACCATCGAGCCGCTGGACCGCGGCTTCGGCTACACGTTCGGCAACTCGCTGCGTCGCGTGCTGCTGTCGTCCCTTGCCGGGGCGGCCGTCACCAGCGTCCGGATCGAGGGCGTCGCGCATGAGTTCTCGACGATCAACGGCGTCAAGGAGGACGTCACCGACATCGTCCTGAACCTCAAGGAGATCGTCTGCCGCATGCATTCCGATGCGGCGGAGATCGAGGCCCCGCTGGTGGTGACCGGACCGGGCGACGTGACCGCGGGCGACATCGACCTGCCCTCGGGCGTCGAGATCCTCAACCCGGAAGCCCGCATCGCGACGCTCGAGAAGAAGACCAAGCTCGAGATGTACCTCACGATCGGCCACGGTCGCGGCTACTCGCCGGCCGAGGACAACAAGTCGCCGGACCAGCCGATCGGCGTGATCCCGATCGACTCGATCTTCTCGCCGGTCAAGCGGGTTGCCTACTCAGTGGACGCTGCCCGCGTCGGCCAGAAGACCGACTACGACAAGCTCACGATCGACATCGAGACGGACGGCTCGCTCGACCCGCAGACGGCGCTGCGCGAGGCCGCCGAGATCCTCATCAAGTACCTGGCGATCTTCACCGACGCCGAGCGCGTCGAGGCGCTGCGCGACCAGGGCGCCGCTCTGGTCGCCGGGGCCGAGGGCCTCGGGTCCGACGGCGCCGGCGCTCCTGGCGCGGGCGGGATGGACGACATCCTGATCGAGGAGCTCGAGCTGGGTGTCCGTTCCTACAACTGCCTCAAGCGTGCCGGCATCCAGACGGTCGGCGACCTGGTGCAGAAGTCGGAGTCCGAGCTGGCCGCGATTCCGAACTTCGGGCGCAAGTCGATCGAAGAGGTCAAGGAGACCCTCGACGCGCGCGGGCTCGGGCTGCGCGCCGGATAAGGTTCCCAGGCCATGCGCCATCGCAAGCAGAGAGGAAAGCTGTCGCGCGACGCGGCACACCGCAAGGCGCTGTTCATGAACCTGTGCCGCGAGGTGATCGACCACGAGCGCATCAAGACCAGTGAGGCGAAGGCCAAGGCGGTCAAGCCGGAGCTGGAGCGCCTGATCACGCTCGCCAAGAAGGGCGACGGCCACTCCCGCCGCCTGGCCATGGCGCGTCTCGGGCAGGACAAGTTCGTCGTCTACAAGCTGTTCGAGGAGCTCGCGCCGCGCTACGCGGAGCGCGAGGGCGGCTACACCCGCATCCTCAAGCTGGGCCCACGCCGCTCGGATTCCACCGAGATGGTCTTTCTAGAGCTCGTCTGACCCGCGGCTCACCCGTGGCGGCGCTTCTGCCGATGACACGGGGTATGGAAGCGCTCGTCGTCGACCGCGATCTGGCTCAGATGCGCCGCGTTGCAATCGTCATGTACGTCATGGGCGCGGTTTCGCTCGGTGTCGTGCTGCTCGGGCCCGACCCGGACACGAGCGATCACGCCGCGCTGGCCGTCATGGCAGGCGTGCTCGCGGCCTCAGCGGGCGTGGTGGCGGTCGTGCCCCCGGGCGAGCGCGTCATGCGCGCCTCCTACCTCTGGGGCATCCTGCTGGTTAGCGCCATCGTGGCCGCCGCCAAGCCGATCGGCGCGGTCCCGTTCTTCTATCTCTGGCCGGTCCTGTTCGGCGCCTACTACTTCGGTCGGCGCGACCTGTGGGGAGGCCTGGCGTTCATGTGTGCCACCTACGGCGCCGCCCTGGCCCTGTGGGGCGAGCCGGGCATTCGCTCGATGCTCTTCACCGGCGCGATGATCCCGGTGGCGCTGGTTGCGATCCTCGTGCACCTGCTGCGGGGCCGGCTCGATCGCGCGATGGGCCAGCTGCGGCACGCCGCGGCGACCGACCCGCTCACCGGCATGCCCAACCGCCGCGCCTTCGACGAGGCGCTCGAGCGTGAGGTGGAGCGGTCGCGCAGGAGCGGGCTGCCTCTGTCCGTCGCGGTCGTCGACATCGACTTCTTCAAGGGGATCAACGACCGGTTCGGGCACGCCGGCGGCGACCGCGCGCTGCGCCGGTTCGCCGAGCTGGTCTCTGACGAGCTGCGCCCCGGCGACATGGCGGCCCGCATCGGCGGCGACGAGTTCGCGATCCTGATGGTCAACGCGGACCGGGTCGCGGGCGCCGCGTGCACGCTGCGGATCGCCTCGCGCGTGGCCGGCCAGGCGGAGGCGGACGAGGCGCCGCTGTCGCTCAGCGCCGGCGTCGCATCTGCCAGCGGCGACCTGCCCGAGCCCGACAGGCTGCTGCTCACCGCCGACCACGCGCTCTACAGCGCAAAGGGCGAGGGCCGCGGAAGGGTGGCCCTCGAGGACGGCACGGTCGTCGTGGTGGACGGCGCCTCCGCGGCGCCGGCCTAGGCCCGCCCTAGCCGCGCGCGAAGGCGCGCAGCCGCTCGCGGCCGTCGCCGACGATCGGCGTGCCGTGTGCCAGCAGGACGTGCTCGAAGGCGAGCTCGTCCGTCAGCCGGGCCAGGCCCTCGCGGATGCTCTGCTTCTCCGCTTCGGGGTCGTCCATGTACTGCTCGGGCACGAACTGCAGCTCGCCGCCGTAGTGGATCACGCCGTCGGCCACCGCCAGCGCGCCCAGCGACGGGATGTGCAGGACGCTGTCGTCCGGCCACAGCTCGGTGACCTGGTGCGCCGTGATCGCTCCGCCGGCCAGCGGCTCCCCGAACTCGTACGGCTCGATCGGGGCGTCGTCGTCGAACTCGTGCATGCCCACGCGGGGCGCGCGCAGGGTGGCTCCGAAGCGCTCGCGAGCCGCGAGTGCGTCGCGCAGGTGATGGCGGTTGGAGAGCAGGATCTCCTCCACCCCCTCGACCTCGCCCGGCACGGCGATCGGGTCGAGCAGCACCCCCAGGCTGGGCAGCCAGTAGGAGCTGACCTCGGTGCCGAGATTGGGATGAACAGCGGTCCAATGGCTGATTTCACGTGTTAGCTCCTGCATGGGTAGCGACCCTACTGCAAGAAATCCTGCAACGTGCAGGACTTTCGCCTGATAGAAAGACGCTTCTCTTACGCCGAGTCGCCGCGACCCAGGTCCGGCGAGCGGGGGAACCACTGCGGCCAGTCAGGCCGCTGGGGCGAATCCCCCGGGCCGCGTGCCCGGGGGTAGCGCACAGCGCGAGCCCGTCAGCTCACCTCGCAGGCGACAAACCAAATGCTCCAAGCCCCACGCAAGCCAATCACGATGCTGGCCGTCGCCATGGCGGTCCTGCTCGCCATGCTCTGCGCCCTCGCGCCGGCCGTCGCATCGGCAAAGCCGCGCGACGGGGTCCGGGCACAGAGCGCGCAGGCCGAGCAGGACGTCAGCCGGCTCCAGCGCGCGCTCGGCGTGCCGGCCGACGGCGTCTTCGGCCCCCAGACGCAGCGGGCGGTGAAGCGCTACCAGCGCCGGCACGGCCTCGCGGCCGACGGGATCGTCGGGCCCCAGACCCGACAGGCACTCGGCCTGGGAGCCGGACCGGTGCTCAAGCGCGAGCGCCGCGGCACCACCCGCCGGCGCAGCGGCGGTCGCGCGGCTCGTGGCCACAAGCGTTCGGCGCGCGGCGGCGTTCGCGCCCTTCAGCACGCCCTCGGCCTGCCCGCCGACGGCGTGTTCGGCCCGCAGACCGAGCGGGCCGTGAAGCGCTTCCAGCGCAGGCGCGGGCTCACCGCGGACGGGGTCGTCGGGCCGGTGACGCGCCGCGCGCTCGGGATCGGGTCCGGCCCGATGCTCAAGCGCCGGGGCCGCGGGCGCCAGGTCGGCGGCGGGGGTGGCGGCGGCTCGACGCTCCAGCGCGTGATCGCCGCCGCCAACCGGATCGCCACGAAGCCCTACCGCTACGGCGGCGGACACCGCACCTTCGACGACGCCGGCTACGACTGCTCGGGCTCGATTTCCTACGCCCTGCACGGCGGCGGCCTGCTGCGCAGCCCGCTCGACTCGAGCGGCTTCATGAGCTACGGGGCGCCCGGCCGCGGCAGGCACATCACGATCTACGCCAACGCCGGCCACGCCTTCATGGTCATCGACGGCCGCCGCTACGACACCAGCGCGATCAGCGAGACCGGCTCGCGCTGGACACACACGCCTCGCTCGTCGCAGGGCTATGTCGCCCGGCACCCCCGCGGCTTCTAGCCGTCCCGGCGACAATGCCGCCATCCAGGCGCGCTACGACAGGCTCGGCGTCGGCTACACGGCCGTCCGCAAGGAGGACCCGCGCCTCGCGGCGCGCATCCGGGTGGCGCTGGGCGACGCGCGCAGCCTGCTGAACGTCGGCGCCGGAGCGGGCGCTTACGAGCCGGCCGACCTCGACGTCACCGCCGTGGAGCCGTCCGCGGTGATGCGGGCGCAGCGGCCGCCGCAGGCGGCGCCGGCGATCGACGCCCGGGCCGAGCGGCTCCCGTTCGCCGACGACTCCTTCGACGCCGCGATGGCGATCCTGTCCGACCACCACTGGGAGGACCACGAGCGCGGGCTTGCCGAGCTGCGGCGTGTGGCGCGTCAGCGGGTCGTGCTGTTCACCTGGGAGCCGGCCACGACGCACGACTCCTGGATCGTGCGCGACTACCTGCCCGGCTTCGCGCGTCTGGGGCGGCCGGGCTACTCCCTCGAGCAGACGCTGGAGGCGCTCGGCGGCGGACGGATCGAGCCGGTGCCGATCCCGCACGACTGCCTCGACGGCTTCCTGCACGCGTACTGGCGCCGCCCGGAGGCCTACCTGGACCCCCGCGTGCGTGCCGGCATCTCGGTCTTCGGCCTGCTCGAGCCCGCCGAGGTGGAGGACGCCGTCGCCAGGCTGGCCGCCGACCTCGACAGCGGAGAGTGGGAGCGGCGCAACGGCGCGCTGCTCGGCCTGGAGGAGCTCGAGCTCGGCTACCGCCTGGTGGTGGCGGAGCTCAGCCGCCGATGCGGCCCGCGGCGCTCGTGACCCGCATGCGGGCAGTGATCGCGATCGGCTCGTAGGAGGGGTCGCCGGCGTAGCGGGCCTCGACGGTCCCCGAGCGCAGCTTGCTCCCGTCGAAGGAAGCCCTGAAGAAGCCGCCGGTCACGACGACGGTGACGGGGCGCGGGGGCGCTCCGCGTCGCGGCAGCAGCACCGTGATGACCGCGGATGGCGCCGGCTGGCCCGGAAGCGTCAGCCTGCCGCTCACCGTGATTCGATTCGGCGTGGGGCGCCGGGAGAGGGTCCACTTCTCGGCGCGCAGCTTGGATGCGCGCCGGCCCGCGTGGCCGCGCCGTGCGGCGCGGGCGTTGCGCGACGCACGGGCCATCGCAGCGCGACTCGGCTGGATCTGCGAGCTGAGCACGAGCCTGGAGCGCAGCTTCGTCGTCGCGCCCCCGACGACCTCGCGCAGGGCGTCGTAGGCGGGCCTCGGGGACAGGTCCGAGCGCACGAGGCCGAACCTGCACTCGGCGTCGGCCGCGTCGTCGCAGCTGTCGCGGTACTCGTACCAGGTGAGGGTCTCGACCCAGGGGAAGCGCGTGGCGAGCGCGAAGGCGCGGCGCAGGCGATCCGCCTGCTGCTGCTCGGTCAGCGCCGGGCCGTAGCCATTCGACACGGGCATGGCCGGCGCGCCGTACTCGGTCAGCCAGAGCGGCAGGTCCGGCCTGCCGAGCTGGGCCACGCGCTGGTGCAGGCGCTCGAGCTGCATCATCCAGGCACGCGGATCATCGGGCTCGGCGACGCTGTAGGGATGGATCCCGAGCCCGTCGACGAGCTGGAGGCCGCCCCGGATCGCGACCTGGTTGAGCCACGTGTCGATGTCCACGTCGGCCACGGGCGCGAGCCCGCCGGCGATCAGCTTGGCGCTGGACCCGACGCTGTCGCGTACGCGGCGCGCGCTGCGAAGCAGCGCCACGAAGCCCGCCGCGTCGGGGTGTGGCTTCGCGAAGCGGCCGAAGTTCGGCTCGTTCCACACCTCCCAGGCGGGGATCTGCGGGTAGCGGCGCAGCGCGGCGTCGAAGAACCTCTCGAAGGGCTCGGGGTCGGGGAAGCCCCAGAGCTCGCCGTGGTCGCTGGCCCAGTGCGGCGTGAAGCCCAGGATCGGGAGCAGCAGCAGCCCGTGCCGGTCGGCGGCGCTGACGATCGCGTCCATCTCGGTCCATTTGGCCTGGCCGTTGTGCAGCGACGGCCCGTTGCGCTCGATCAGGTTCCAGCGCAGGTCCACGCGCACCCAGCGCGCGCCGGTGGCGGCGATGCCGGCGAAGGTGCGCTCGCGGACGTCGGAGTCGCCCAGCCGCCAGGGATGCACCGCCACCCCGGCGATGTCGCGCGCCGGCAGGGCATGCGCAGACGGCGCCGCCATGAAGGCGAGCACCAGCATCACGGCGGCGGGGGGCAACAGGCGGCGCAGCAAGGTCTGCTCTTGAATCGGCAGCCAGCGCCCCGCCCTTGACTCTGCGGCCGCGGTTCTAGCGCTCGGGGAGCGAATTTCGGCCTCGAACTCTCTGCACAATGCCTACTTGGCCTATCGGGTTTGTGCTACCTTGCGCCGCCCAAAGTCAATTGACAAGGTGGACAATGAAACTGTTCGGGACTCGCACATTCAGGCCGGTCGCGCCTCTGCTCGCGCTGTTTGCGACGTTTGCGATCGCCTCCTGCGGCGGGACGTCCTCCGAAAGCGGCGGCGAAGAGGGCGGCGGCGGCGGCGACGGCGCCAACCTGACGCTGGTGGCCTACTCGACGCCCGAGGAGGCCTTCAAGGAGCTGATCCCGGCCTTCAACGCCACTCCGGAGGGCAAGGGCGTCGGCTTCAACACGTCCTTCGCGGCCTCGGGCGAGCAGTCGCGTGCGGTCGAGGGCGGGCTGCCGGCCGACGTCGTCGAGTTCTCCCTGGAGCCGGACATGACACGGCTCGTGGAGGCCGGCCTCATCGACGCCGACTGGAACCAGAACGAGCACGACGGCTTCGTTACCGACTCCGTGGTCGTGTTGATGGTGCGCAAGGGCAATCCCGAGAACATCAAGAGCTGGGACGACCTGATCAAGGACGACATCGAGGTGATCGAGCCCAACCCGTTCACCTCCGGCGGCGCGAAGTGGAACATCATGGCCGCGTACGGCGCCCAGATCGAGCAGGGCAAGTCGCCCGAGCAGGCCAAGGAGTACCTGGCGCAGCTGTTCGAGCACGTGCCGGTGCTGGACAAGAGCGCCCGTGAGTCGCTCCAGACCTTCTCGAGTGGCAAGGGCGACGTCCTGCTCGGCTACGAGAACGAGGCGATCCTGGCGCAGCAGGAGGGCGAGGAGCTCGACTACATCGTCCCCGACGAGACGCTGCTGATCGAGAACCCGATCGCCCCGGTCAACGAGTCGAAGGAGCCGGAGAAGGCACAGGCCTTCATCGACTTCCTGTACACCCCGGAGGCGCAGGAGATCTTCGTGGGCAAGGGGTACCGGCCCGTGGTCGAGGGCGTGGCGGGCGCGGAAGACTTCCCGACCCCCGCGAACCTGTTCGAGATCGACAAGTTCGGCGGCTGGGCCAAGGTGAACGACGAGTTCTTCGACCCGGAGAAGGGGACGATCGCCCAGATCTTCCAGTCCCAGGGGAAGAGCACTGCCTCCGACTAGCACGACAGCTGCCGCACCTCCTGCGGCGCCGGTGAGCCGCGGCCCGAGGGCGTTCCCGATCTCAGGGGATGTCCTCGGTCGCGGCATCGCCATGACCTACCTGAGCATCGTCGCGCTGATTCCGCTGGCGGCGGTCGTGGCGCGCTCGCTCGACGGCGGGATGGACTCGTTCTGGAACTCGATCACGAGTCCCCAGGCGGTCGCCGCGCTGCGCATCACGCTGATCGCGTCGGTGATCGTCGTGGTGATCAACGCCCTGGCGGGGACGCTGATCGCGTGGGTGCTGGTGCGCGACGACTTCCCCGGCAAGGGCATCGTCAACTCGCTGATCGACCTGCCGTTCGCGCTGCCCACGATCGTCGCCGGGCTGACGCTGCTGGCGTTCTACGGGCCCGACAGCCCGGTGGGGATCAACCTCGCCTTCACCAAGGCCTCGATCGTGCTGGCGCTGCTGTTCGTGACGCTGCCGTTCGTCGTGCGCGCCGTCCAGCCCGTGCTGCTCGAGCTGGACACCGAGATGGAGCAGGCCGCCGAGTCGCTCGGGGCCAGCAAGCGGACGGTCTTCCTGCGCATCGTCCTGCCGAACCTGACTCCGGCGATCATCGCCGGCGGCGGACTGGCCTTCGCGCGGGCCGTCGGCGAGTTCGGATCGCTCGTGCTGATCACGGGCAACATCCCGTTCGACACGCAGGCCGCCTCGGTCTTCATCTACTCCCAGGTCGAGAGCGACAACTCGGTCGGCGCCGCCGCGGTGTCGGTCGTGCTGCTGCTGGTGGCCCTGGTCGTCCTGCTGATCTTCGGCTGGTTCTCGAAGCGGGCGCTGCGCCATGAAGAGTAAGTACGCGCTGCGATTCGTCGCGCTCGGCTACCTGGCGCTGCTGCTGGGGATCCCGGTCGTGCTGGTGTTCGTGAACGCGTTCCAGGACGGCGTCGGCGCGGCCTGGGAGGCGGTGACCACGCCAGAGGCCCAGCACGCCTTCTTCCTGACGATGGTCATGGTCGGGGTCGCCGTCCCGCTCAACACGATCTTCGGCGTGCTCGCCGCCCTGGCAATCGTGCGCCAGCGGTTCCGCGGACGCGCCCTGTTGAACGCCATGGTGGACCTGCCGTTCGCCGTCTCCCCGGTCGTCGTGGGCCTCGCGCTGCTGCTCGTCTACGGCCGTCGCGACGGCTGGGTGGGCGAGTGGTTCGCCGAGCACGGCATCCAGGTCATCTTCTCGACGCCGGGCATGATCCTGGCGACGATCTTCGTCTCGCTCCCGTTCGTGGTGCGCGAGGTGATCCCGGTGCTGCGCGAGATCGGCACCGAGCAGGAGCAGGCCGCCGCCACGCTCGGCGCGGGCGGCTTCCAGACCTTCTTCCGCGTGACGCTGCCCGCGATCCGCTGGGGCGTCGCGTACGGGATCGTGCTCACGACCGCGCGCGCCCTCGGCGAGTACGGGGCCGTCAGCGTCGTCTCGGGCAAGCTGTCAGGCCAGACCGAGACGGCGACGCTGTTCGTGGAGAACCGCTTCCAGCGCTTCGACGAGACCGGCGCCTACGCCGCGTCCGTAGTCTTGGCGCTGCTGGCGCTGGTCACTCTGCTTGCTATGAACGTGCTCAAGCCCAAGGAAGCACAGGGATGAGCATCGTCGTCGACTCGGTCTCGAAGCGCTTCGGCAACTTCGTCGCCCTCAATGACGTCTCCCTGGAGGTGCGCGACGGGTCCCTCACGGCACTGCTCGGTCCCAGCGGCGGCGGCAAGTCCACCCTGCTGCGCGTGATAGCGGGACTCGAGCAGCCCGACTCGGGCAAGGTTCTGATCGCCGGCGAGGACGCCACCTTCAAGCCGCCCCAGCGGCGCAACGTGGGCTTCGTCTTCCAGCACTACGCCGCCTTCAAGCACATGACCGTGAGCAAGAACGTGGCCTTCGGGCTCACGATCCGCAAGCGGCCGAAGGAGGAGATCGAGGCCAGGGTCGACGAGCTGCTGAAGCTCGTCCACCTAGACGGCTTCGCGCACCGCTATCCCTCGCAGCTCTCCGGCGGCCAGCGCCAGCGCATGGCGCTTGCCCGGGCGCTGGCCGTGCAGCCGCGCGTCCTGCTGCTCGACGAGCCCTTCGGCGCGCTCGACGCCACGGTGCGCAAGGAGCTGCGCCTCTGGCTGCGGCGGCTCCACGACGAGGTCCACGTGACGACTGTGTTCGTCACCCACGACCAGGCGGAGGCGATGGAGGTCGCCGAGCAGATCGTCGTGCTCAACCGCGGGGACATCGAGCAGATCGGCTCGCCGCGCGACCTCTACGAGAAGCCCTCCAACGAGTTCGTCATGCGCTTCGTCGGGCCGGTCAGCGAGCTCGCCGGGCAGTGGATCCGTCCGCACGACGTCGAGATCCTCGTCGAGCCGACCGGCGGCGCGGCCGAGGCGCAGGTCGACCGCATCGTCCACCTCGGGTTCGAGGTGCGCGTGGAGCTGTCGCTCGGCGACGGCGAATCGACGTGGGTCCAGGCCACGCGCGCCAAGGTCGAGGAGCTGGAGCTGACCGAAGGCCAGATCGTCTGGCTGCGGCCCGAGGCCGAGCCGGTCAGCGTCTAGACCAGGCGTCCGGCGCCTCGATCAGCCTGCGCACCCCCTGCGGCAGGCGGCCACCGGCCACCTCGGCCAGGGTCACGTCGTCGAGAACGCTGCGCATGCTCGCCCGCACGGCCACCCACACGGTCTGGAGATGCTCGGCCGCGCCCTGGTAGGTGACCGACTCGGGCGGCTCCCCCCGCACGCTCGCGAGCGGGCCCTCGACGGCGCGGATCACGTCGCCGAGCGTGACGACGCCGGGGTCGCGGGCCAGCCGGTAGCCGCCCTCCGCTCCGCGCTGGGCGTGGACGATGCCCGCGTGGCGCAGGTCGATCAGGATGTTCTCGAGGAACTTGAGCGGGATGCCCTGGGCCTGGGCGATGCGCTCGCCCTTGACCAGCCCCTCCTCGACGGTGGCGAGCTCGAGCGTGGCGCGGACCGCGTAGTCCGCCTTGGCCGTGACCTTCACGCGTTCAATTGTGCTGCACTGTGCCGGACGATGAGGGGCATCCTCGCATTGGTCGCGGCGTCGGGAGCCCTGCTGATCGCTGCCGACGCCGCGCTCGCGTGCAGCTGCGTGGCCATTCCGGCCAGGGAGAAGCTCGAGCAGGCGGACGGCGCGGTGGTGGCACGGCTGCTCTCGGTGAAGCGCCTCGACGACGGCGACGAGACCGTCTCGAGCGCGGATCGCACCAACTACGTCTACCGCGTCGGTCGCGTCTACAAGGGCAGGCCGCGGCTCGCTCGCGGGCGGCGCCTGACCGTGCGCAGCGCCTACGAGAGCGCCAGCTGCGGCCTCTCGAACCGCGTGGGCGTGCTCACCGGCCTGTTCCTCCACCGTCGCGGCGGCCGCTGGCACGCCGGTGCCTGCGACGAGGTGAGCCCGCGGGACATGCGGGTAGCCTGCGGCCCCTGATGGACGTCGATGCGATCAAGCAGCGCCAGCAGCACGTCTGGGGGCTCGGGGACTACTCCGTGCTCTCCGCACAGCTGGCTCCGGCAGCAACCGAGCTGTGCGACGCCTGCGCCGTCTCGGCCGGGCAGGAGGTGCTGGACGTTGCGGCCGGCGACGGCAACTTCGCGCTGGCGTGCGCGCGGGAGGGGGCGAGCGTCGTGGCCTCGGACTTCGCGCCGGGCATGATCGAGCGCGGCCGCGCACGCACGGAGGCCGAGGGATTCGACGTGGAGTGGGTCGAGGCCGACGCCGAGGCGCTGCCCTTCGAGGACGCGCGCTTCGACTGCGTCGGCTCGGTCTTCGGCGCCTTCATGGCGCCACGGCCAGACGTGATGGCGAGCGAGCTGTTCCGCGTGGTGCGGCCGGGCAACACGGTCGGCCTGACCGCCTGGGTGCCGGACGGCGTGTTCGCGGAGATGTTCCAGCTCGGGCGCAGCTTCGCGCCGCCCCCGCCCGGCCTCGTGGCCGCGGAGCAGTGGGGCGACGAGGCGATCGCCCGCGAGCGGCTCGAAGGGCTGGCCGCGCACGTCGAGTGCGAGCGCCGCACCCTGGTGTGGAGCGCCGCTTCGCCCGAGGCGCTGGTGGACGAGCTGACCCAGTCTGCGCCGACCTACGCCGCCGCCCGGGAGGGCCTGTCGCCCGAGCAGTTTGAGGAGCTGCGCGGCGGCACGCTGGACCTGGCGCAGCGCTGGAACAGCGCCGACGACGGTTCTTTGCGGATCGACGCCGACTACCTCGTGATCGTCGCGCGCAGGCGCGGGTAGGGCGCTGGCCGCCAGGCTGCTGCTCGAGTACGACGGCTCCGAGTTCGCCGGCTGGGCGCGCCAGCCGGGCCGGCGCACGGTGCAGGGCGTGCTCGAGGAGGCGCTCGCGACGATCGTTCGGCGGGAGGTCCGCCTGACGGTCGCCGGGCGCACCGACAAGGGAGTGCATGCGCGCGGGCAGGTGGCCAGCCACGCCGGCGACCCGGCGCTCAGGCGCTCGCTCAACGGGCTGCTGCCCGACGACCTCGCGGTGCTGGAGAGCGAGCCGGCGCCGAACGGGTTCGACGCCCGCCGCGACGCGCTGAGCCGGACCTACCGCTACCGCCTGCTGCTGCGGCCGGCTCCCAGCCCGTTCGAGCGCAACCGGGCGCTGTGGTGGCCGCGGCCGCTGGACCACGAGGCGCTGGCGCAGTGCGCGGCGGCGCTGGCCGGCACCCACGACTTCACGGCGTTCACCCCCACCGAGACCGACCACGTGCGCTTCGAGCGCGACGTGCTGCGCGCGGAGTGGATCCCCGAGAGCGAAGACGTGCTGGCCTTCGTGATCGAGGCCGACAGCTTCATGCGCAGCATGGTGCGGGTGCTGGTGGGGACCATGCTGGGCGGGATCGCCCCAGAGGCGTTCAAGCAGCTCCTGGAGGGCCGGCCGCGCAGCGCTGCCGGGGCGACGGCGCCTCCCCACGGGCTTTACCTGGAGTCCGTGCGCTACTGAGTACCCTGGCAGGGATCCGCTTCAGATGAAGGTTTTGCTCACCAACGACGACGGCATCACCGCCACGGGCCTCAACGCGCTGAGGCACGCGCTGCTCGGGGTGCCCGGGATCGAGCTGGCCGTGATCGCGCCCGACTCGAACCGCTCCGCCACGGCGCGCAGCATCACCTTCCAGCAGCCGCTCTGGGTCGAGGAGGTCGAGTTCGGCGACGGTACCTCCGGCTTCGCGACGGACGGCACGCCGGTCGACTGCGTGCGCTTCGCCGCCCTCGGGCTGCTCGGCTTCGAGCCGGAGCTGATCGTCTCGGGCATCAACCACGGCGCCAACCTGGGCGACGACATCACCTACTCGGGCACGGTGGCCGCCGCGCTCGAGGGCATCATGCTGGGGCTGCCCGCGATCGCGGTGTCCCAGCAGGCCGACCACGGCCAGCTGGACTTCCGGGCCGGCCGGGCCTGGCAGCGCGAGCACTTCGAGCAGGCCGCCGCGTTCACCGCGCGGGTGGTCGAGGAGCTGGCCGGGGTGCCGATGCCCGAGGGCACGCTGCTGAACGTGAACGTGCCCGCCGGCGAAGTGAGCGGCGTGTGCGCGTGCCGGCTCGGCAAGCGCATCTACAACGACCGCATGGAGCTCACCGAGGAGGCGGACGGCGGCCGGCGCCGCTATCGCATCTACGGCGACATGCCCAGCTACCAGCACGAGGACGGCACCGATTTCGCGGCGATCGCCTCCGGGCAGATCGCGGTCACACCGCTGCACTTCGACCTCAACGACCAGGCCGGCATCGAGAAGCTGGCCGGATTCGACCTCGGCGCGCTGCTGCGCCCAGCGGCACGGGAAGTGTGAGCGCGGGGGTCGAAGACAGGGCGGCCGAGCTCCGGCAGCAGCTCGAGCACCACAACCGCCGCTACTACGTCCTCGACGACCCCGAGGTCTCGGACGCCGACTACGACGCGCTGCTCAATGAGCTGCGCGACATCGAGGCCGAGCACCCCGAGCTGCGCACGCCGGACTCGCCCACCCAGCGCGTCGGCGCCGAGCCGCTCGACAAGTTCCAGCAGGTGCCGCACCTCCAGCCGATGCTGTCGCTGGCCAACGCGCGCAACGAGGAGGAGATGGCCGCGTGGGTGCTGCGCTCCGAGCGCTACCTGGCCCGCCAGGGCGTGGAGATGGGCGACGTCCGCTTCGTCACCGAGCCGAAGATCGACGGGCTGGCGATCTCGCTCGTGTACCGCGACGGCGTGCTCGTGCGCGGCGCCACACGGGGCAACGGCGAGATCGGCGAGGAGGTCACGCAGAACCTGCGCACGATCGGCGCGATCCCGCTGCGCATCGAGGACGCCCCGCCGCTGCTGGAGGTGCGTGGCGAGATCTACCTCCCGCTGGCCGCCTTCGCCCGCCTCAACGAGCAGCGCGCCGAGGCCGGCGAGCCGACCTACGCCAACCCGCGCAACACGGCCGCCGGGTCGATCCGCCAGCTCGACCCCCAGCTCGCCGCCTCGCGCCCGCTGTCGATGTGGTGCTACGGCGTGGGCGCGCTCGAGGGCATCGAGTTCGAGACGCACTGGGACTCGCTCGAATGGCTGCGGTCGCGCGGCTTCAGGGTCAATCGCGACGTGGAGCGCCACGACACCGTGGACGAGGTGGTCGCCGCCTGCCGTGCCTGGGAGGACCGCCGAGACCGCCTCGAGTTCGAGATCGACGGCGTGGTCGTCAAGGTCGACGACCTCCAGCTGCAGCGCCAGCTCGGCGTGGTCGGCAGGGAGCCGCGCGGGGCGATCGCCTGGAAGTTCCCACCCTCCACGGCCACCACCACGCTCAGCGGCGTGGCGTGGAACGTCGGCCGGACGGGTCACATGGTGCCCTTCGCGCAGCTGGAGCCCGTGCAGGTCTCCGGCGTGACGGTCAGGCTCGCCACGCTCCACAACGAGGAGGACCTGCGCCGCAAGGACGTGCGCGACGGCGACGAGGTGATCGTCATGCGTGCAGGGGACGTGATCCCGCAGGTCGTCTCGCCGACGGCCAAGGCGCAGCAGCGCGAGGACCGCAGTCCGCCGCCCGAGCCGCCGGCGCAGTGCCCGGCGTGCGGCACTCCGACGGTCAAGCCCGAGGGGTCGGTGTGGACGATCTGCCCCAACCGCACCGGCTGCCCGGGCCAGGTCTTCCAGGCGGTCAAGCACTTCGTGGGCGCGATGGACATCGACGGCCTGGGCGAGGAGAACGCCCGCCGCTTCCTGGCGGACGGCCTGATCGAGAACATGGCCGACATCTACGACCTGAGCGCCGAGCGGCTGGCCGAGCTCGACGGCTTCGGCGAGACCTCCGGCCGCAACCTGGTGGAGGCGATCGAGGCCAGCAAGCGTCAGCCCTTCCACCTCGTGCTCTACGCGCTCGGCATCCCCGGCATCGGCTACGTGAACGCCCGCAACCTGGCTCGCCACTTCCGGTCGGTGGACGCGCTGCTGGGGGCATCGGAGGAGCAGCTGACCGAGGTGGAGGGGATGGGCCCGATCATGGCGACCACCGTGCACGAGACGCTGGCCGAGGACCGCACCCGGGAGCTGATCGGCCGCCTGCGCGACTACGGGCTGCAGATGGAGGAGGAGGGCCCAGCGCCGCCCGCGCAGGGGCCGCTCGCCGGCAAGACCGTGGTGCTGACCGGCACGCTGCCAAACCTGACCCGGCCCGAGGCGACGCAGCGGATCGAGGCCGCCGGCGGCAAGGTGACCGGCTCGGTGTCGAAGAAGACCGACTATCTGGTCGCCGGCGAGGACCCCGGGACGAAGCTCACCAAGGCCCAGGACCTCGGCACTGAGGTGCTCGACGAGGACGGCCTGCTCGCGCTGCTGTCAACCGAAGCGCCTGCGGCAGCAGCGACCGACCAGGCGTAGGCCTCACAGGGCGCGGCCAGGAATCAGCGGGGGTCCGGGGGCGTGAGCCCCCGGCTGCTATCAGCGCTGGCCGGCGATCGCCTGGGCCATCCGGTCCTGGAGCCGGCGGGCGGTCGTCGCGTAGATCCGGTTCATCAGGATCGAGAAGCCGTAGACGTCGCCCGAGCGTGCCTCGCAGTAGCCCGACAGCGCGCTGACGTCGGAGAGCGTCCCGGTCTTGGCGTGGCAGCGGGACCGGGCCGCGCCGGTGCGCATGCGGTCGAACAGCGTGCCGTCGCGGCCGGCGATCGGCAGCGAGTCCAGGAAGGCGGCGTACTCGTCCCGGCGCGCCATCGCGGTCAGCAGGCGCACCACGCGGTAGGGCGAGGCGCGGTTGCCGCGCGACAGGCCCGATCCGTCCACCAGCTGCGCCCGAGCTCCGAGCCGCCGGGCGAAGCCGGCCACCAGCGCCGCGCCGGCCGAGGTCGTGCCGCGACCGTTCACCTGCATCGCGATGTCCTTGGCGAGCACCTCGGCGAAGAAGTTGTCCGACGGCTTGTTCATCAGCTTGACCAGCCGCGCCATCGGCGGCGAGTCCACGCTGGCCAGCACCTCGAGGCCGGCCGGCGCAGGGCGCGCGGCGGGCCTGCCGCGGATCGGGATGCCGCGACGCTCGACCGCGGCGTCGAGTCGGGCTGCCGCGAACGCGGGCGGGTTGGTCTGGTACGCGCTGCCGCTCTCGTTCGCCAGGCCGCGGTTGTAGGAGAGCGCGCTCAGCGGCCCGACCCAGATCGAGACCCCGTAGCCGGAGTCGGGCCCGCCGCGCAGCGCGTCGTGGCGCGACTCGTCCCCGTACACGCGGCCGGTCACCCGCTCGATGCCGGCGTCGGCGATCAGCTTGGCGAGCTGCTCGACGGTCGCGCCGCCGCCGTAGAACTTGCGCCCGTACGTGCCCGAGCCGAAGGTCGGGTCCCCGCCGCCGCGCAGATAGAGGTCGCCGCGCCAGATGCCGTCCTCGTCGAGCCGCCCGGCGCCCAGCACCTCCGTTCCGAGCGTGCCTTCGGTGCCGAATCGCGCCAACGCCGCCGAGGAGGTGAACAGCTTGGTGTTCGACGCCAGGATGCGCGGGGTGCGGGCGCGCCAGGCGAAGACCTGCTCGCCGCTGGTCAGGTTCACGACGTAGGCGCCGGCGTTGGTTCCCGCCAAGCGCATGTAGCGGGTGAGCGAGCTCTTGAGGTCCGCGGCGGCCGCGTCTGCCGGGAACAGGAGCACGGTCGCGAGCAGGATGAGGAGTGCGCGCCGCATCGGGGAGACCAAACACCGTAGCGACGCTGCCGGAGCGGTTCGCCGCCCCATCCGCGATACTCGGCTGCGTATGGGCGAGGTCGTAAAGCTCCAAAAACCGGCCCAGAAAACGGGCAAGACCCAGGCCAAGCCGCGCCGGCGGCGCCCCCGCCGCTCGCGCACCGCGCTGGTGCTGGGAGGGGGTGGCTTCACCGGTGGCGTGTACGAGATCGGCGCGCTGCGCGCGCTCGACCTGCTGGCCGTGAACCGCACGGTGAACGACTTCGACGTGTACGTCGGCACCAGCGCCGGATCCTTCCTGGCCGCGCTGACCGCCAACGGCGTGACCCCCGAGGAGATGATGCGGGTGGTCAACCAGCAGGTGCCCACGCCGTTCGCGGACGTCGACCGCGACACGCTGATGCGTCCCAACGCGCTCGAGTTCGCCCAGAGCGCCGCGCTGCTCCCGCTGCGCATGCTCGGGCTCACGCGCAACTTCCTCACCCACCTCCGCTCCGCGTCGCTGATCGACATCGCCGTGGGCCTCGCCGAGGCGCTGCCCTCCGGCCTGTACGACGGCCGCGGCGTGCAGGAGTACCTGGAGAAGGTGCTCAGCGACCCCGACCGCGTGAACGACTTCCGGCTGCTCGACAACGAGCTCTACCTGACCGCCACAGACCTGGACACCTGCGAGCGCATCGTGCTCGGCGGCCAGGACTGGGACGACGTGCCGATCGCCCGCTCGGTGGCGGCGTCCACGGCGCTGCCGATGGTCTACAAGCCGGTCGAGATCAAGGGCCGCCACCTGGTGGACGGCGGACTGCGCTCTACCACCAACGTCGACGTGGCCGTCGAGGCGGGCGCGACGTTCGTGGTCGTGGTGAATCCGCTCGTGCCGTACGTGAACGACTTCCAGAAGGTGATCCCGACGATGTGGGGCAGCCGCGTGCGCCGCGTGCGCGACATGGGCTTCCCGCAGATCGGCTACCAGGCCTTCAAGCTGCTCGCCCACCAGCGCCTGCACGAGGCGGTCAGCCACTGGAAGGAGCGCTATCCGGGCGTCGACATCATCCTGATCGAGCCCGACCCGAACGACGAGCTGATGTTCGAGACGAACATCCTCAACTTCACGCGCCGCGTGGAGATCGCCAGGCACGGCTTCGAGTCGGTGACCCTCAAGCTGGCCTCCGAGTACGACGACCTGAAGGCGATCTGCGCCAAGCACGGCATCGAGATCTCCGCCAGGCGCGTGCGCAAGGTGGTGAGCAAATTCGGCCAGGAGCCCGAGCGTTCCGCCGGCTGGAGGCGCATTCTGGAGCAGACCACCGCCGGATTGCTGCGCCAGTCCGAAGAGGCCTGACGCCCCCAAACTCAAGCTCGTAGGCGGGAATCCCGATCTATGGGGTGATGGAAACCGACTTGTACGCCGGCGTCGATCGAGACCTGGCCAGGCGGATGGGGGGCGCAATCTGGCTCGTTGGCGCCGTTCTCGCCCTGGCGGTGTTCCCGCTCACCCCTCCCACAGCCGCCATCGGCGAGCTGGGCTGGGCCGTGGCCGGCGTCAACTTCCTCGTCTCGCTGGCCGGGGGGCTGGTGCTGCTGCGCCGCGAGCGCGTCTCCTACGGCGTCCTGCTGGCGGCGGCTTACCTGGCCCTCCTGCAGATCGGCGTAGCGCAGTGGCTGGCCGGCGGCCTGGAGGCGCCCTATCGCCAGCTGTACCTCCTGCCGGTGCTCCAGGTCGCCGCCGTGCATCCGCCGCGGCGCATCGCCGCCTTCTTCGCCGTGCTGGTCGCGGCCGCCTCGGCGCCGCTCGTCTACGAGGGCTTTCGGGCCCCGCGCGCGGCCGCCCTGCTGCTCGGCATCCTGCTGTGGGCCGGCACCGCCGTGATCGTCTTCAGCCTGATGCGGGAGATCCGTGAGAAGCGGATCATCTCGCGCCGCCAGGAGGATCACGCCAAGCGCCTGGCGCGCCTCGACGCGCTGACCGGGCTCAGCAACCGTCGCGCCTTCGACGAGGCGATCGGCGAGCAGATCGCCTTGGCGCAGTCGAGCGATCAGCCGCTCAGCGTGCTGATCGCCGACGTCGACCGCTTCAAGCAGATCAACGACGACTACGGCCACGTGAACGGCGACTCGTGCCTGCGGCAGGTGGCCCGCACGATCCAGGTCAGCGTGCGCGCGACCGACGCGTGCTTCCGCTGGGGCGGAGACGAGTTCGTCGTGCTGCTGCCGAGCGCCGACGCCGCACGCGCCGCCGAGCTGGTCGAGCGGGTCAAGGCCGCCGTCAAGTCGTCCTGCCTGGATCCGGCAGGGGCGCCGCTGAGCGTCTCCTGCGGCCACACGCAGCTCGAGGAGGGCATGGGCACCCAGGCCCTGGTGGAGGCCGCCGACCTGGCGCTGCTGACACTGAAGCGCGCGCGGCTGCTGGCCGACTAGGCCGCAGCGCCCGTCGCGCTCGCGTACGCCCGCACCAGGCGGTCGGTCGCCGCCTCGCCGAGCACCGCCGCGCGCACGTGGTCGTCCGCGCCGAGCGGCCCGCCGGCCGCGACGATCACGCCCTGGCGACGCAGCCCCTGGGCGAGTGCGTCGCCGCTCAGTCCCGGGGCCTGCACCCAGACGAAGTTGGCCTGCGACGGGTGGACGTCCGCGCCCAGGGCGCTCAGGCCCTCGGTCACCCTGGCCCGCTCGCGGCTCACGGCACGGCGCCGGCGCTCGATCTCCGCGTCGCCGGTGCGCAGGGCATGCGCCACGGCGGCCTGCGTCAGCGCGTTCACGCCCAGCACCGGCGCCACGGTGGCGAGCAGGTCCACGTCGGAGCTGACCGCGTAGCCCGCTCGCAGCCCGGACAGCCCGTAGATCTTCGAGAAGGTGCGCACCACCAGCAGTTGGGGGAACGCCTCCACGAGGCTCAGGCAGGCGTCCAGCGCCTCGACGTCCTGGAAGTGCACCAGCGCTTCGTCGAGCAGCACGCGCACGTCGGCCGGCAGCCCGGCCAGCAGCGCGCCGAGCTCGGTGGAGCGCAGGTAGTCGCCGGTCGGGTCGTTGGGGTTGCAGATCACGACCACGCGCGTCCGGCCCGTGACGGCGTCGCTCAGCCGGCCGTGCTCGGCCACGACCGGGCGCGCCCCCGCGTGGGCGGCAAGCAGCGGATAGAGCGGGTAGGAGGGCCACGTCATCAGCAGCTCGTCGCCGCGGCCGAGCAGCGCCAGCGCGGCGGCCTGCAGCAGCTCGGCGGCGCCGTTGCCGAGCGCGATCCGCTCGGGCGCGATCTCGTGGCGCTCGGCGAGCAGCCGGCGCACGGCGGCGGCGTGGCGGTCCGGGTAGCGGTTAACGAGGCCGCGGGCCCGCGCGATCGCGGCGTTGATCACCTCGGAGTGGGGCAGGTCGGGCCACTCCGTGCCGGACAGGTCCAGGTCGGGCAGCCGCTCCAGCGCCAGCCGCTTCTCGCGTTCGCGCCGAGCGCGCCGATCGCGGTTCAGCTTGCCTTCGTCGAGATCGTCGAACTGGCGGTAGTAGTCGCGGAAGCCCACGCCGGCCGGCCTGGCCTCAGTTGCTCGGAGCGAAGGTGGGTCCGGGTCCCTGGATGATCAGGAACCAGACCGTGAACGCCACCGCGGCCACGCCCACGCTCGTCGCGAAGATGCGCTCGAGCGCCCCGGCGTCCTGGTGGTGGCCGGCGGCACGGCGCACGAGCTTCCACGCGTGGTCGACTCGCTTGCCGGCGGCCATCGTCAGCATCAGCGACGCCAGGCAGCCGAGCATGACGGTGCCGATGCCGGCCGTCACGTAGCCGGTCTGGTAGTCGACCTGCGAGCCGATCCAGAGCCACGCCAGCGGCTGCGGCCCGAACAGCGAAAGGCAGAGCAGCAGCTGGACACCGAGCAGCGCGTGCGCCAGCAGTTGGTCAGCCCGGCGACGCCGCTCCGATGCCGGCCCAACGTCGTCGCGGTAGCGCACCGGCCCGGTGCCCGGACGGCGGCCGGTGAACAGCCCGCCGGTGTCGGTTGGGTCGTTGCTGGCCACCCGCAGTGACGTTAGCGCGCCCCGTCGTAGATCCGGTCGACCAGGTCGGCGTACTTCTCGTGCACGACGTTGCGCTTGACCTTCAGCGTCGGCGTCAGCTCGCCGGTCTCCTGCGACAGGTCGTGGTCGAGGATCTCGAAGCGCTTGATCTGCTCGACCGGGCCCACGTGCGAGTTGACGTCGTCGAGGGCCCTCTGCACCTCGGCGCGCACCCGCGCGTCCCGCGCCATCGCGGGCAGCGACGCGTCCTGGAGCCCGAGCTGCTCGGCCAGCGCGGGGGCCTCCTCGGGGTCGAGCGTGATCAGCGCGACCAGATACGGGCGCCGGTCGCCGATCACGACCGCCTGGGAGATCCAGCGCGTCTGCTTGAGGCCGTTCTCGAGGTTCGCCGGCGTGATGTTCTTGCCGCCCGCGGTGATGATGATGTCCTTCTTGCGGCCGGTGATGTAGAGGAAGCCGTCCTCGTCGAGCCGGCCCAGGTCACCGGTGTGCAGCCACCCGTTCTCGAGCGCCTCCTCGGTGGCCTCCGCGTTCTTGTAGTAGCCCTTGAAGATGTTCGGGCCCTTGATCAGCACCTCGCCGTCCTCGCCGATCTTCACCTCCACGCCGGGCTGCGGCTTGCCGACCGACCCGAAGCGGAACTGGTTGCCCTCGGTGCGGTTGACGCTCGCGCTGGTGGAGGTCTCGGTCATCCCGTAGCCCTCCATGACCGGCACGCCGCAGGCGAAGAAGAACTCGAGGATCTCGGACGCGATCGGCGCGGCGCCGGTGACGCACTCGCGCATGCGGGTTCCGAACAGTCCGCGCACGTTCTTGAACAGCTGCTCCTCGGACGCGTCGAAGGCCTGCTGGAGCTGCTCGGGCACCTCCTCGCCGGCCTCGCGCATCATGCGCACCTTCACCCCGACCTCGACCGCCTTGCGCAGCCCCTCCTTGTCGGGGATGTTCGAGGTGGCGAGCGTGTAGATCTTCTCGAACATGCGCGGCACCGAGGGGAAGAAGCTCGGGCTCACCTGCGCGATGTCGGCGATGATCATCTTCGGGTCGCGCGACCAGTAGGCGAGCGTCACGCCCAGCTCGAACGACGCGAACTGGATCAGGATCGCGAAGGCGTGGGCGAGCGGCAGGAACAGGTACGAGCAGTCGCCACCCTCGAGCACGCTGTCCTCCACGACCGCGTCCGTGATGGCGCGGTAGTTGGCGTGCGAGAGCAGGCAGCCCTTCGGCGGTCCGGTGGTGCCGGAGGTGTAGATGTAGAGACAGATGTCGTCCGGCGTAACCGCCTCGTAGCGCTCCTTCCACTCGGCCGCGTCGCGGCCGCGGCCGCGCTCGCGCAGCGCCTCGAGCGTGATGGCGTCGCCGACGTCGGCGTCACCCGGGTCGAGCACGATCACGTGCTTCAGCTCGGGGCAGTCGCCCTCGATCGCGCGGATCTTGGCGAGCTGCTCGGCGTCCTCGACGAACACCGCGCGCGAGTCCGAGTGGGCGAGGACGTACTGGCACTCCTCTGGCGAGTTGGTCTGGTAGATCGTGACGAGCGAGGCGCCCGTGGTGAGGATGCCGAAGCAGGCGTGCGTCCACTCCGGGCGCGTGTGGGCGAGGATCGAGATCTTCTCGCCGGGCTCGATGCCCAGGTCGATCAGTCCGAGCGCGACCTCCCTGACGGTGTCGCCGAGCTCGTTGTAGGAGACGTCATGCCACTCGTCCCCGACCTTGAAGCGCTGCGCCGGCGCGTCGCCGTACTTCTGCACCGCCAAGGGCAGCAGGTCGGCGATCGTCTCCGAGCCAGTGCCGGCGGCGGGCTGCGAACCTGCGCCGGTCGTTGCTGCTTGCATCGATGTCCTCTCCCCTCGAATGCGCGACCCTGGCCGCGGAGCCAGTCCGCGGTAACCGCGATTCTAGGCGGAGAGGGCGAACTTAGGCGCGGGCCAGTTCCTTCTTCTGGGCGGCCTCCTTGAGGCTGCACATGAACAGGGTCTTGTCGATCCGTCCCTGGAAGATCGGCACCCCGAGCTCCATGCACTTCGCGATTACGTCGCGCCGGTGCATTCCTGCCTCCCGTCCGAGCTCGGTGGGCGTCAGGTGGATCGCCATATACCTACTCCTCTTCCTAGCTTCTATAGGACGTACCTGGAGGGTATCGGCTGTTCGGTCGGAAGCAAGCAAATTCCCTCAGGGTGCAGGGGTGGTTGCTAGATCGGGTTCGGAATCTCCACGAATCGGTGCTCCACGGAGAAGCGTTCGGCCACCAGCTCCCCCAGTCTCCGGATGCCGAACCGCTCGGTGGCGTAGTGGCCGCCGGCGATGAAGTGGACGCCGTTCTCGCGCGCCTCGGCCATCACGTGCTCCGCCGTCTCCCCGGTGATGAACGCATCGAGGCCGCGGGAGACGGCCTCGGCGAACGTGCCCGGCGCGCCGCCCGACACCACGCCGACGCTGTGCACGACCTCGGGTCCGCAGTCCCACACGAACGGCTCCTGGGCGAAGGCGGCGGCGCAGCGGTCGCGCAGCTCGGCGAACGGGAGTCCCTCGGCCGAGCGCCCGACGAACCCGATCGCGCGGCCCTTGTGCTCGGCGAACGGCTCCGCGCGCTCGAGACCGAGCGCCTCGCAGATCAGCGCGTTGTTGCCGACCTCCGGGTGCGCATCGAGCGGCAGGTGGTAGCCGGCTAGCGAGATGTCGGCGTCGAAGAGGATCTTCAGGCGCTGCTTGGTGGCCGGCCGGATGGCGCGCGGGGCGAACTCCCAGAACATCCCGTGGTGGCACAGGACAAGCTCGGCGCCGTCGGCCGCGGCGTGCTCGAACAGCTCGCGCTGGGCCGTCACGCCGGTGACTACGCGCGACACCTGCGCGGCGCCCGGGACCTGGAGGCCGTTTGGGCCGTAGTCCGGGAAGCCCTCGATCTCGAGCAGGTCGTCGAGAAACCCGACGATCTCGTCCCGGCTGGCCACGACCGTCACCATATCCGCACGCGCGGGGGCGGGTAACCTGCCGGCGATGGCCGCGAAGCCGACCCGCGCGACCGGCGACGACTCGTTCCTCGAGTCGCTCATGGACACGAGCCTCTACTCGATGGGGGCGTACTTCTCGGACGAGCACCCGGACCTGGTGGACGAGGTGATCGCCGAGAGCGAGGCGATCGAGCGCGCCGGCCTGCGCGCCTATGCCGCCGAGCACGACATGACCGTCGAGGCGTGCTTCGAGACGCTGCTGACGGGCCTGGCGGTGCGCTACTACAACGCCGTCGCGGCCTAGCGCGTCATCGACGCCAGCCAGAGCAGCGCGCGGCCCTCGGCCGTGTCCACGTCGAGCCCGGTGATCGCCCGGATGCGGCCGAGCCGGTTGGTCAGCGTGTTGCGGTGGACGGGGAGGGACGCGGCGGTGGCGCCGCGGTCGAAGTCGTGCTCGACGAGGGAGTCGAGCGTCCGCGTGAGCTCGGGCCCACGCGCCGACAGCGCGCCGTAGACGCGCTCGCGCAGGCGATCGGCCACGCGCGGCGATCGGCTCAGCAGCAGCTCGGCGAGGTGATCGTCCACGTCCACAGCACCCGACCGGCCCTGGCGCACCGCCGCCTCCACGACCGTGCGCAGCTCCTCGAACGCCTCCCGCAGGCCGGCGGACGGCGTCGAGCGGCCCGCGGCAAGGACGCCGCGGGAACCGAGGCCAAGGTCGCCCCACCGGATCTCGCCGGGGCCGACCCCCACGACCCTGCGGCCCTCGGACACGGCGAGCACCCCCGTGGCGCGCAGGCGCCCCGCGAAGGCGGCGTGCTGCTGGACCGAGCGCGCCGGCGCGGCCAGCACGAACGGCCGGTAGGCGCGCGCGACCGCAAAGCCGATGCGCTCGGCGAACTGGTGGTCCTCGCCCGTGGGCTCGTCGCCGTCCTGGATCCGGCTCAGCAGCGCCTGTGCGCGGCGCTCGTCGTCGGACACCGTCGAGGGGGCCCCGACGGACTCGTACGTGTCCGAGAACAGCTGGGAGACGCGGTCGATGAACTCGAACAGGCGGTCGGCGCTCTCGAGCAGCGCCGGGCGTTCCTCCTCGCGCGCGCCCGCGAGGAGGGCCGTCCAGGCGTAGCGCGCGCCCCGCCGGAAGTTGGCCGGCACGATGTCGGCCGGCATGCCGGCCGCCGCCAGCATGCGGGCGCGCTCGCGGAAGCGCTCCAAGTCGTCCT
The DNA here is from genome assembly GCA_034664085.1 of Thermoleophilaceae bacterium. Classification (GTDB taxonomy): domain Bacteria; phylum Actinomycetota; class Thermoleophilia; order Solirubrobacterales; family Thermoleophilaceae; genus JACVRW01. The sequence continues at coordinate 18,488 of JAXDII010000094.1, read as the reverse complement.
GCGTGGGGGGCTGGTCCTCGGCGAGCCAGCGGATCACCAGGTCGATGTTCCAGCGCACCCAGGCGCGGACGTCGTCGCGCATCGGCTCGAAGCGCTGGTACTCGGGCCGGTCCCAGAAGCTGTCGAGCACGCGATCGGTGAAGTCGTCGAGATCGGCCCGCTCGACGATCTCGCGCACCACCTGGCCTGCTCGCGGCTGCACCGGCACGCGGTCGATTATCCCCCAACCCGTTGTGCACCTGCACAGCCCAGGTGCCGCAACTCTGGTCAGGCGGCGCTGGGCAGCCGGTGCGCCGGCGGGGATGATTTGCGGACTGCCGCAGCGAAGGAGGAGCATCTGATGCGTTCGAGGATCGGGTTTGCCCGCAAGCTGTCCCTGGCCGTCGCCGCGATGGCGCTCGCGACCGCCGCGCTCGCCCCCACGGCGGGCGCCAAGGTCAGGGTCTCATTCGAGCGGATGAAGGGCTTCGATGCCGCGGCGACCCCGTCCAAGTACGACAAGGTCGGCGTGCTGAAGATCGGCCCGCGGCGCGCGAAGAACGTGCTCGTGCTGAACCCCGGGACGTCGGCGAGCGCCGCGTACTTCGCGCCGCTGGCCAAGGACGTCGTGCGCAGGGCGAAGGGCTGGCAGGTGTGGGCCGTCGAGCGCCGGGAGAACCTGCTCGAGGACCACTCGTACTTCAACCGCGGCAAGCGCGGCACGGCCACCTCGGCCCAGGTGTTCGACTACTACCTGCGCTGGATCACCGATCCGAGCATCACCACGCACTTCCGCTTCATCCCGGACTCGGAGGTCCCGTTCGGACGCGAGTGGGGCATGCGCGTCGAGATCGAGGACCTGCGGCGTGTGGTCAAGGCGGCGAAGCGGCTCGGTGGCAAGGTGGCGCTGGGCGGACACTCGCTCGGGGGCTCGATCACCACGGCCTACGCGACGTGGGACTTCGGCGGCAAGCCGGGCGCGCGTGACCTGCACGGCCTGGTGTACATCGACGGCGGCAGCGGGCCCACGCCGGTCACCCCCGAGCAGGCCACCCAGTCGCTCCAGACGCTCCAGACGTCCACGCCGTGGCTCACCTTCGGCGGCATCCCGGCGCCGTACACGGGCCTGTTCAACACGAGCGGGGCGCTGGGCGTGATCGTCGACCCGGACGCGCCGTCGCTGGGGTACGCGTGGCCGGCGCTGCCGGCGAACCTGAAGCCCCCGGTGCCGCCCACGAACGAGGGCCAGTACGGCTTCGCCCTCGACTCGGAGACCTCGCCGCCCGGCCTGGCCGCCGCCCAGGCCCACCTCGGCCGGCTCGCCGCGAGCGGCGACCCACGCGGATGGGAGCGGGCCGGCGAGCTGACCCCGATCCGCCGCTACGCGACGATGTTCTCCGGGTGGGGCCTGCAGAGCCTCGACGGCACCGCCTGGTACCACCCGCAGCGGCTCACGATCGACTCGGGCGCGGTGGCGGCCGGCAACGCCAACCCGGCCCAGGAGGTGCTCGACGTGCGGGCTACGCACGGCGACGACCTGCCGAAGCGCCTCTGGATCTACGCGTTCGCCGGGTCGCTGGGGGCGCAGCGGGTCCTGGACGCCGCCTCCAACCTCGCCGATCAGTCCGGCATCCCGAAGCGGCAGCTGGTCCTCGTCGACCGCCATACGACGTACTCGCACAACGATCCGAACTCGGCCAGCCCCAAGAACGACTTCGTGAAGCGGCTGATTCCGGTGCTGGGGAGGATCGCCCGGAGGTAGGCAGGAGGGCGCCGCGCTGGGCGAACGCGCCCAGCGCGGCGCGATGTCGCACCAGGTTCCGCACGGCAACCCGTGCAAGTAGACGCTCGTACTAGTAATTGCGAGCGCGTTTCAAGTTTCCGTGAGACGGTCGGACTCTCGGTCGGAATGAACGGGGCTCCCAGGAGGGAGACGTTCAGAACGTAGCCCGCTTGTTGGGCGACCGCCGAGCCAGCGGGTTACCAAGCATCCTCTCGAAGGGAGTCATTTCCATGAGTTCTCGCGGACTCGAGCGACGTCGTGCGCGCATTTCGCGTGGCAAGACGCTCGCAGTCACCACCGGGGCGGCATTGCTTGCCGGCGGTGCGATGGCAGTGGGGGCAATCCCCAGTTCAAACGGGACGATCACCGGGTGCTACAGCACCAAGGACGGGTCCCTGCGCATCGTCGATACAGGCGAGCGGTGCGGCAAGAAGGAAGACCGCCTGACCTGGAACGAGAAGGGTGTAAAGGGCGACAAGGGCTCCACGGGTGCTGTTGGTCCGCGTGGTCCTGTTGGTCCCGCCGGTCCGGAGGGCGCGCAGGGTCCGCAGGGCGAGACCGGCGCGCCCGGCGCGGATGCAACGGCTTCGCAGGGACTTCCTGGAGCTAAGGGCGACAAGGGTGACAAGGGCGACAAGGGCGACAAGGGCGATACCGGCGATGCCGGTGCGGCTGGCGTTGCTGGTGTAGCCGGCGTGGCCGGTGCCCAGGGCATTCAGGGCGAGAAGGGCGACAAGGGCGACACCGGCGATGCCGGTGCGGCCGGCGTTGCTGGAGCCACCGGAGCCACTGGCGCAGACGGAGCCCAGGGCATTCAGGGCGAGAAGGGCGACAAGGGCGACACGGGCGACACCGGCGATGCCGGTGCGGCCGGCGTTGCTGGAGCCCAGGGCATTCAGGGCGAGAAGGGCGACAAGGGCGACACCGGCGATGCCGGTGCGGCCGGCGCCACCGGAGCCGACGGAGCCCAGGGTCTTCAGGGCCTTCAGGGTGAGAAGGGCGACCAGGGCGACAAGGGCGACAAGGGCGACCAGGGCGACAAGGGCGACACCGGCGATGCCGGTGCGGCCGGAGCGACTGGAGCCGAAGGGGCCCAGGGCATCCAGGGTGAGAAGGGCGACAAGGGCGACAAGGGCGACACCGGCGACGCCGGTGCGGCCGGAGCCACTGGAGCCACTGGAGCCGACGGCGCTCAGGGCATCCAGGGCATCCAGGGCGAGAAGGGCGACCAGGGCGACCAGGGCGACAAGGGCGACAAGGGCGACAAGGGCGACACCGGCGACGCCGGTGCGGCCGGAGCCGAGGGAGCTCAGGGCATCCAGGGCCTCCAGGGGCTGCAGGGCATCCAGGGCATCCAGGGTGAGAAGGGCGACAAGGGCGACAAGGGCGACAAGGGCGATAAGGGCGATACCGGCGATGCCGGTGCGGCCGGAGCGACTGGAGCCGAAGGGGCCCAGGGAATCCAGGGTGAGAAGGGCGACCAGGGCGACCAGGGCGACAAGGGCGACAAGGGCGACACCGGCGACGCCGGTGCGGCCGGAGCCACTGGAGCCGAGGGAGCTCAGGGCATCCAGGGCATCCAGGGTGAGAAGGGCGACAAGGGCGACAAGGGCGACACCGGCGATGCCGGTGCGGCCGGAGCCACTGGAGCCACGGGAGCCACTGGAGCCGAAGGGGCCCAGGGCATCCAGGGCATCCAGGGTGAGAAGGGCGACCAGGGCGACAAGGGCGACCAGGGCGACAAGGGCGACAAGGGCGACAAGGGCGATAAGGGCGATACCGGCGACGCCGGTGCAGCCGGCGCCGAGGGAGCTCAGGGCATCCAGGGAATCCAGGGGCTGCAAGGCATCCAGGGAATCCAGGGTGAGAAGGGCGACAAGGGCGACAAGGGCGACACCGGCGATGCCGGTGCAGCCGGAGCCAGCGGAGCCAGCGGAGCCGAGGGAGCCCAGGGCGTGGCCGGACCGACCGGCGCGACCGGACCTCAGGGTCCCAAGGGCGACAAGGGTGACCAGGGTCTCCAGGGCATCCAGGGTCTGACAGGCCCGGCAGGTCCGGCGGGCCCGGCGGGCCCGGTTGGCCCGACAGGTCCGACTGGTCCCGCGGGTGCGGCAGGCGCGAACGGCGTCAGCGGCCTCGAGATCGTCCAGACCACGCTCAACAACAGCTCCGACAAGGCCAACGTCACTGCGACCTGCCCGGCCGGCAAGTCGATCGTCGGCGGCGGAGCGGATACCAGCAGCAGCAACGGCTGGGTCATCGCCAGCGCCCCCGGCACGGTGACGAGCGGCAAGGCCACGACGTGGGTGGCAGACGCCGATGAGCAGTCCATGACCTCTAGCAACTGGACGCTCACGGTCTACGCGATCTGCGTGACCGGCTGATCAGCAAGGAGTAACGGAACCCCGAGCGGGGGGTCGCGCAAGCGGCCCCCCGTTTTCGTTCCAGGACGGGTTCGTGCGGCCTAGGCCGGCGCGACGCTGCGGATGCGCCAGCGTCCGCTCTGCTTCACGAGGAAGATCGTCGAGGTGTTCCCGTTGGCTTCCTTGACCGTGGCGGTCGCGTTGGCGTCGTCGGGCACGTCGATGTTCTGGACATCGATCTTCGCGTCGGGTGAGAACAGCTTGTCTTTGACCTCCGCCGCGCAGCTCCCGCTGGTTGCCGCGGTGGTCACCGAGTCGGCGAGCTTGGGCGTGAAGATCTGGCCGCAGATACGCTCGCCGTCGCCCTCGCGGCTCGCGGTCTCGAGGTCGGACATGACCTGCTCGACGGCCTCGCGGTCGGAGCTGCCCTCGTCGTCGCCCCCGAGCCCGCACCCGGCGAGCGAGATCGCCGCGATCGCGAGCGTCGCCGCCAGTCCGATCCTGCCTGTTCTCATGCGCGTCATCTCAGTTCTGGGTCGGCTCGCGGGCGTCGAACCTTTAGCTCAGCTCTTGATCCGGCTGATGCGCCACTCGCCGTCGCGCTTGACGAACGCCATGCCCGTGACGTTGCTGTTCCCCTCGGCCACCGTGGCCGACGCCAGCGGGCCCTGAACGCTCAGGCGCTGCACCGTGATGGTCGTCGCCTCGTCGCCGAGCTGGGCGTTGACGCGCTTCTCGCAGGAGGTGTCGAACGACGTGGCGATGAAGCGAGCGAGGTCGCGGGTCATCAGGTCGGAGCAGATCTTCGGGCCGTCGCCCTCACGCGCGTACTCCTGCAGGCGGTCGACGACCGCGGCCACCTTGCCGGACTCGCCGTCGAAGCGCTTCTCGTTGGGGCCGGGATCGCCGCCGCAGGCGCCGACGCCAAGGGAGGCGAGGAACAGCGCCGCACAAGCTGTCGGAAGTCGCATGCCTTACCTGTCGGCCGGCCTGCGGCGGAACTGAAGATCGACAGGCTGCGACAGGCCATTCGTTCTCGTCGACGGGCTCATCGCCGCCGGTGACCAAGTCGTGGCGGTGTTCCATCGCCGCCAGCGAGGCAGGGCCCTAGGCAGCCGTTGCGGTGCCGGGGTAGCGCAGTCGGGGCGTGGCTTCCGCTTAAATCCCGCTCGTGCTTAGCCGTTTGACGGACGGCGTAGAGGCGTATTTCACGCATCTCCAGACCGAGGCGCCGGAGCGCAACCTGGGGAATCTCCGCTTCTACCTCGACTACCTCTTCGACGGCGTCGTACTCGAGGGTCGGCGTGTCCTCGACCTCGGCGCCGGGGATGGCACCTTCGCGTTCTACGCCGCCGCGGCCGGGGCCGAGCGCGTCGTTGCCCTCGAGCCCGAGGCGGCCGGTGCCAGGCCCGGGGTGGTGGAGCGCTTCGAGCGCAGGGCGGATCGGTTCGGACTCGACTCGGTCACGCTTGTGTCCGAGACGCTTCAGGAGTTCACCCCTGACGAGTGGTTCGACGTCGTCTTTCTGCACTCGTCCATCAACCACCTCGACGAAGAGGCCTGCATGGTCCTCCACGAGGACGAGGGTGCGCGCCAGGCCTATCGCGAGCTCTTCGAGAAGCTCGCGGGCATGAGCGGCGACGGCGCGCGGCTGATCGCCGCCGACGCAGGTCGCCGCAATCTCTTCGCCCGGCTCCCGGTCAAGAACCCGATCCAGCCTGGCATCGAGTGGGAGAAGCACCAGCCGCCACAGCTCTGGGTCCAGCTGCTGGGGGAGGCGGGATTCGTCGAGCCGCGGATCCGCTGGACCTCGTTCAACAGCCTCCGCAAGCCCGGTCGGGTCCTGCTCGGGAATGCGGTGGGCGCGTGGCTCACCCTCGGCGCCTTCTGCCTGACGATGACGCGCGCGGAGCGCCGGCCCGCCGCGTCCTGACACCTTTGAATCGGGCTGACTGGATTTGAACCAGCGACCTCTCCGACCCGAACGGAGCGCGCTACCAAGCTGCGCTACAGCCCGCAACGCGCCCTAGGTTAGCCGAGCGGTTGGCATACTGAGGCTGCGTGAGCGCCTGCAGTTCGATCCTGGCCGTGGGCCTCGTCCTCGCGACCCTGGCCGGGTGCGAGTCCGAGGGCGACGACGGCATGCGCGCGGAGCCCGCGGGGCAGACACGGGGCGCCGACGAGCCCGCCGTGACCCAGCAGGAGCGCGCGACGCCGGCGCAGCGCGGGCCGGTGCGCCTGCTGCGGGTCGGCCATTTCGACCAGCCCACCTTCCTCGCCGCGCCACGCGGCGACCGGCGCCGCTTCGTGGTCCAGCGTGGCGGCGACATCGTGATCCTGCGCGGCGGCCGGCAGCTCGACGAGCCGTTCCTGGACATCTCCGACAACGTCTCTACCGACGGAGAGGGGGGCCTGCTGTCGATGGCCTTCCCGCCGGACTATCGGCGCTCGGGGCGCTTCTACGTCTACTACACCGACCGCGAGGGCTACCTCCAGATCGACCAGTTCCGGCGCTCCGGCGACCCTGACCGGGCCGACCCCGGCTCGCGCCGCTCGGTGATTCGCGTGCCGCACTTCCGCGGCAACCACAAGGGCGGCCAGATCCAGTTCGGCCCCGACGGGATGCTCTATGCGGGCTTCGGCGACGGCGGCTCAGGCGGCGACCCGGACGAGAACGCGCAGAACCTGAGTCGCCTGCTGGGCAAGCTGATCCGCATCGATCCGCGCCCGGACGGCGGGTACCGCGTGCCTTCGTCGAACCCCTTCGTCGGACGCGGCGGCGCGCGCCCGGAGGTGTACGCGTACGGGCTGCGCAACCCCTACCGCTTCTCGTTCGACCGCAGCCGCGGCCACCTGCTCGTCGGCGACGTCGGCCAGGACGCGGTGGAGGAGATCGACTGGGTGCCGGGTCGCCGCGGCGGCCGTCCGCCGGAGGGCGGCTACAACTTCGGCTGGGACGTCTTCGAGGGCCTCGACCGCTACGAGGACGGCAGCGCCCCCGGGCACGTCCGCCCGGTGATCGCCCACAGCCAGGACGAGGGCTTCTGCTCGATAATCGGCGGCTATGTGATCCGCGACCGGTCCCTGCGCGGGACCCGCTACGCCGGCCGCTACGTCTATGGCGACCTCTGCAACCCGACGCTGCGGGTCGCGTTCCTGAAGCGCCCGCGGGCGTCGACGCGCTCCACCGGCCTGCGCGTCCCGAACCTGGTTTCGTTCGGCGAGGACGGGCAGGGCCGCGTGTACGCTGTCTCGATCGAGGGCCCCGTCTATCGGATAGGACGCGGATGAGGAAGGTCGCGGTGGCACTGCTCGCCTCCGCAGTCCTGCTGGCGCCCGCCGCGGCGGCCGAGGCCGCGACGCTCACCCTGGCCGGCTCGAAGCCCTGCTACCGCGCCGGCGACACGCTGCAGGTGGGCGGATCGGGCTACACGCCTGGGGCGTCCGTCGACTTCGCCCTCGACGGCGCCTCGCTCGGGGCGCTCACGGCCGACGCGGCGGGCAACTTCGCCGACGTCCTGACTGTCGGCGAGCTGCGCGGCGTCCGCACGCGCACGGTTACCGCCACCGACAGCGTCAACCCCGCCAACGTCGGCTCGGCTCAGTTCCTTGGGTCCGCCCTGGCGGTGCAGATTCGCCCGCGCGAGGGGGCCGCCGGCCGCCGTCTGCGCATCTCGGCCACCGGGTTCACCACCGGCAAGCGCCTCTATGCCCACGTGCTCCGCCGCGGCTACCGGCGCAACCTGTTCGTGACGAAGCTGCGCGGGCCCTGCCGCACCGGCAAGGCGCGCCGCCGGATTATCCCCGGATCGGCTCCACACGGGGCCTACACGGTCCAGTTCGACACGAAGCGGCGCTACTCGTCCAAGACGAAGGTGTTCCAGCGCTTCAGGGTGACGATCGCGCCGCGCAGCGCAGCGGCGGCGGGCTTTCAGCCCAGGTTGACCCAGACGGTCTTGTTCTCGAGGTAGGCGTCCAGGCCCTCGCGGCCGTGCTCGCGCCCCACACCGGAGGCCTTGAAGCCGCCGAACGGCGCCGCGGGGTCGCCCGCGCTCCAGGTGTTCACCCACACGTCGCCCGCGCGCAGCAGCGCCGCCAGCTTGTGCGCCTTGGAGAGGTCGCGCGTCCAGATGCCGGCGGCCAGGCCGTACTCGGTGTCGTTCGCGCGGCGGGCGACCTCCTCGATGGAGTCGTAGGGCAGCGCCACCAGGACCGGGCCAAAGATCTCCTCGCGCGCGATCGTGAGGTCGTCGCTGGTGGCGCTGAAGAGCGTCGGCTCGACGAAGTAACCCTGTCCCTCGCGCGCCCGGCCGCCGGTCACCAGCTCGGCTCCCTCGGCCTTGCCCGACTCGATGTAGCCGCGCACGCGCTCTTCCTGCTCGGCCGAGATCAGCGGGCCGAGCTGGGTGCCGGGGTCGAGCCCGGCACCGACGCGCGCGGCGCCGGCGGCCTCGACCAGGCCGGCGACGACCTCGTCGTACTGGTCTGAGTGCACGAACAGCCGCGAGCCGGCGTTGCAGGCCTGGCCGGTGTTGTAGTAGATCGCCTGGTAGGCGCCCTTGATGGCGACGTCCAGGTCGGCGTCGGGAAGGATGATGTTGGGCGACTTGCCGCCCAGCTCGAGCGTCACCCGCTTCAGCGCACGCCCCGCCTTGGCGCCGATCTCGCGACCGACCGCGGTGGAGCCCGTGAACGCGATCTTGTCGACGTCGGGGTGGTCGACGAGCGCGGCGCCGGTCTCGCCGTCGCCGGTGATCACGTTCAGCACGCCCTCAGGGAGGCCGGCCTCCAGCGCCAGCTCGCCGAGGCGCAGGGCGGTGAGCGGCGTCTGCTCCGCCGGCTTCAGCACGATCGTGCAGCCGGCTGCCAGCGCGGGCGCGACCTTCCAGGCGGCCATCAGCAGCGGGAAGTTCCACGGGATGATCTGCCCGCACACGCCGACCGGCTCCTTGCGCGTGTAGCAGTGCATGTTGGGCTGGGAGACCGGCAGCGTCTCGCCGGAGATCTTGGTGGGCCAGCCGGCGAAGTAGCGCAGGTGGTCGGCGGCCAGCTGCACGTCCACGCGCTTGGCCAGCTTGACCGGCTTGCCGTTGTCGAGCGACTCGAGCTGGGCCAGCTCGTCCGCGTTGGCCTCCAGGGCGTCGGCGAGGGCGAGCATCGCGCGCGTGCGCTTGGAGGGAGCGATTCCGCTCCAGCGGCCGTCCTCGAACGCCTCGCGGGCGGCGCGCACGGCGCGGTCCACGTCCTCCGTGCCCGCGTGCGCAACCGCGGCGATCGCCTGGCCGGTGGCCGGGTCGAGCGTCTCGAAGGTGCGGCCGGAGGCCGCGTCGGGCCGTTCCCCGCCGATCAGCAGGCGGTGCGGTCCGGCGGCGAAGGCGCGGGCGGCGTCGGAGAGGGCGTCAGGCAGGGCCGAGGCGGTCGTCATGCGCCGAAGGCTAGTACCCGCCGGCTAGGCGAACAGCAGCTCGACGGCGCCGACGGCGTCCAGCTCCAGCCGCACGCGATCTCCCGGCTGGGCGGCGTGGGGCGGGGCCAGCACGCCGGTGATGATGCGCTGGCCAGGCACCAGCTCCTCGCCGGCCTCGGCCAGCCGGCGCGCGATCACATCCACCATCGCCTCGAGGTGGGCGCTGGTCTCGCTCGCGGTCAGCGCGTGCTGCTCCTCGCCGTTGACGAGGATGCGCGCGGCGCCGGGCGCCTGGGTCGCGACGCGCGGCCCGAAGGCCACCGCGCGGTGGAAGATGTTCCCGGCGAGGATCGTCTCGACGCCCTGGTCGAGGTCGGGCGGGTCGGCCACTTCCAGCGCGGGCAGCAGCGCGACGACCGTGCGAGCGTCGTCGCCCAGCTCCACCGCCACCTCGGACTCGACGACCACCGGGCCGTCGTCAAGCGAGACCTCGGCGCCGTCCTCGAGCAGGCCGTCGGTGGTGAGGAAGCCCGCCAGCGGACCGTCGATGCCGAGCTTCTCCTGCGCGGCGGAGACGTTGAAGCCGATCTTCCAGCCGACCGGCTCGGCGCCCTGCGCCAGCATCTCGCGGCGGCGCACCAGCATGGCAGCGGTCCCGCGCTCCACGCTCACGGCTTCATCACGATCTTGAGCGCCTCGCGCCGGTCGTAGACCGCATAGGCGTCGGCCGCCTCGGCGAGCGGCATGTGGTGGGTCACGAGGGGGGTGGGGTCGAGCACGCCGGCGGCCATCATGGCAAGGACGCGGTCGACGTGCCCGATGACGTTGGCGTGGCCGGTCTTCAGCGTGAGCGCCTTGATCCAGATGATCCCCATGTGCACCGGGATGCGCTCGGCGTAGACGCCGATGGCGGAGATCGTGCCGGCCTTGCGCGTAACGCGCGCGGCCAGGTCGAGCGCGTCGGCATGCCCGACGGCGTCGATTGCCGCGTCCACGCCGCGGCCTTCCGTGGCGCGCTTGACCGCCGCGCGCGGGTCGTCTTCGGTGAGGTGGACCGGCTCGGCGCCGAAGCTCGCGGCGAGGTCCAGGCGCTCCGCGACCGTGTCGATCGCGATCACCTGGGCGGCGCCGGCAGCCTTCGCCGCCTGGACGGCGCACAGCCCGACCGGGCCGAGGCCGAGCACGGCGGCGGAGTCGCCCGGGCGGATGCCGGCCTGGTCGACGGCGTGCCAGCCGGTGCCCATCACGTCGCCGGCGAACAGCGCGGCGTCGTCGGACATGCCCTCGGGGACCGGCCGCAGGGTCAGGTTGGCGTGCGGCACGAGCACCTGCTCGGCCTGGGCGCCCTGGAGCGAGCCGAGCGTCTTGCCGTGGCCGAAGACGCGGCCCTCGTCGCACTTGTGGAAGTCGCCGCGGCGGCAGAAGAAGCAGTTGCCGCAGGCCGAGCAGTAGCAGCCCAGCACGCGGTCGCCGGCCGCCACGGTCACCGCGTCGCCGGACGCGAGGACGGTCCCGACGAACTCGTGCCCGAGCGTGAACCCCGGCTCGATCTGGACGCGGCCGTGGTAGATGTGCAGGTCGGAGCCGCACACGCCGGTCGCCTCGACGCGCACGATCGCGTCGTCGCGCTCGAGCAGCTCCGGCTCGGGCCGCTCCTCGAGCCGCACCTCTCCCGGGGCCTGGAAGGTGACCGCCTGCATCGCAACGGCACGGTATAGGGTCGCCGCCGTGACCGGCGCCTTTTACTCGCTGGCCGGCGCTCGGCTGGTCCCCAGCGAGCTCACGCGCGGACCCTGGGATCCGGGCGCCCAGCACGCCGGACCGCCCGCCGCGCTGCTCGGCAGGGCGATCGAGGCCTGCGATCCGCGTGCCGACATGCGGGTCGGCCGCGTCACGTTCGAGATCCTCGGCCCGGTGCCGCTGGCGCCGCTGACCGTTTCGGCGCAGGTGGTGCGCCCGGGCCGCAGCGTCGAGCTGCTCGAGGCCTCGCTGACCGGGCCGGACGGCGACGTGATGCGCGCCCGAGCCTGGCGCCTGCAGCCCGGCGAGCTGGAGCTGGAGTCGCCCACCGACGAGCCGCCGCCCGGGCCAAAGAGCGCCGAGCCACGCCCGTTCTTCCCGACCGGCGAGGCGGTCGGCTACCACACGGCGATGGAGTACCGCTTCGTGTCCGGAGGCTTCCTCGAGCCCGGCCCCGCGACGGTCTGGATGCGCATGGGGGTGGCGCTCGTCGAGGGCGAGGAGCCGACCCCGCTCCAGCGCGTGCTGGTGGCCGCGGACTCCGGCAACGGCGTGAGCGCGGCGCTCGACTGGCAGCGCTTCCTGTTCATCAACACCGACCTGAGCGTGCACCTGCTGCGCCCGCCGGTGGGCGAGTGGGTGTGCCTGGACGCGGTCACGCACGTGAACGGGCTCGGGCTGAGCGACACCGCGCTCTGGGACGAGCGCGGCCGCATCGGCCGCGCGGCGCAGACGCTGCTGGTCCGCGAGCGCGGCCCCGCTTGACCCGGCCAGCCGGGCCGGGGAGGCTTGGCGAATGGCCGAGACCAACAGCTCCGTCCTGATCACCGGCTGCTCCACCGGCATCGGGCGGGCCACCGCGGAGCGCCTCGCCCGGCGCGGCCTGACGGTGTACGCCACGGCGCGCCGGCTGGAGTCGATCGAGGACCTCAAGCCGGCGGGCTGCCGCACGCTCGCACTGGACGTGACCGACGAGGCGTCGATGCAGGCCGCCGTCGCCGCGGTGGAGGAGGCGGAGGGCGCGGTCGGGGCGCTGGTCAACAACGCCGGCTACAGCCAGAGCGGCGCGATCGAGACGATTCCGCTCGACGAGGTGCGCCGACAGTTCGAGACCAACGTGTTCGGACTGCTGCGCATGTGCCAGCTCGTGCTTCCGGGAATGCGGCGCGCGGGGGGCGGGCGCATCGTCAACGTCAGCTCGATGGGCGGCAAGCTGACCTTCCCGGGCGGCGGCGTCTACCACGCCACCAAGTACTCGGTGGAGGCGATCTCGGACGTGCTGCGCTTCGAGGTCGGCGGCTTCGGCGTGCACGTGTCGATCATCGAGCCGGGGCTGATCAAGACGAACTTCGCGGAGACCGCCGTCGGGTCCGTGTCCCATGAGGACGGTCCCTACGCCGAGTTCAACGCCGCGGTCTCGGCCAGCACTGCCGGTGTCTACGAGGGGCCCCTGGGCCGCCTCGGGGGCGGGCCCGAGGCCGTCGCCAAGGCGATCGAGAAGGCCGTCACGGCTCGGCGACCGCGCACGCGCTACCCGGTCACCGCGTCGGCCAGGCTCCTGATGACACAGCACGCGCTGCTGCCCGACCGGGCCTGGGACAAAGTGGTGGGTACGTCGTTCCCGCGCCCCTAGACTTCCCGCCCATGGCCTACTTCAAGGACGCTGACGAGGTCTACGCGACGATCGGCAGGCTCTTCCAGGAGCTCGCCGACGACGCGGAGCTCGCACCGAAGTTCAGCAAGGCGAACACGATCGTCCAGTACCAGTACCGCAACCCCGAGTCGCGGATCACCGTGAAGCTGATCGAGGGCGAGGACGGCCAGGTGGACCTCGGCGAGACGACCATGGAGCCGGAGGTCGTGATGACCATGGACGCGGACACCGCGCACCGTTTCTGGCTCGGCAAGGTCAACGTGACCGTCGCGCTCGCGCGCGGGCAGATGAAGGCCAAGGGCCCTGTGGCGAAGATCCTCAAGCTCGTCCCGCTCGTGAAGTCGGTCTTCCCGCGCTACCACGCGCTGCTGGAGTCGTCCGGCCGGCAGGACCTGCTCGAGGCCTCCTGATGGAAGCGGGCTCCGCGCTCGAGGCCGGCCCGCTCCGGGGCTTCAAGGACTTCTACCAGTACGCCGCCACCACCCGGATCATCGCCGGGCACGACCTGCTCGAGTCGACCGGGTTCGAGTTTCAGAAGGAGGGCGCGCGCAGGATCTTCGTGGTCACCGACGAGGTGATCCGCGGCACGGGACTGGTGGAGCGCGTAGAGGCGGGCATCACCGACGGCGGGCTCGAGGTGGCCGGCGTGTTCGACCAGGTGCCGCAGGACTCGTCGACCGACGTCGTCGAACGCTGCGCCGCCGCCGCCAAGGAGGCCGGCGCCGACTCGTTCCTGGCCGTCGGCGGCGGCTCGGTGATGGACACCGCGAAGGTCGCCGACGCCGTGTTCACCCACGGCGGGAGCGCCAGCGAGCAGGAGGGCTTCTTCCTGATGCCGCGTGAGGACGACGGCATGGGCCGGCCGCTCGAGATCGCCCCGCTCGCCTGCATCCCCACCACGGCCGGCACGGGCAGCGAGGTCTCGATGGCGGCGGTGATCAAGGACCCGGAGCGCAGGGTGAAGATCGAGATCGCCGACTTCCCGCTCTTCCCGCGGCTCGCCATCCTGGACCCCGAGACCACCCGCACGCTCCCGCCCAAGATCGCCGCGGCGACCGGCATGGATGCCATGACCCACGCGATCGAGGGCTACGTCTCAGCCGACTGGAGCCCCCACCAGGACGCGCGCTCGCTCCACGCGCTGCGCATGATCCGGGAGAACCTCGAACGGGCGGTCGAGCGCGGGGAGGAGGACACCGAGGCTCGCGGCAACATGCTCATCGCCGCCAACCTCGCGATCACGATCGCGCTCGGCGCGGTCCACGCCATGTCCCACCCCGCCGGCGCCCAGTTCGGCGTGCCGCACGGGATCGCGAACGCGATCCACCTGCCGCACGTGATCGAGCACAACGCCGCCGGCGGAGCCGACATCGCGAACCGCTACCGCGACGTCGCCGAGATCTTCGACGTGACCGACCCCGACGTCGGGCCGGCGCTGGCCGCGTACCTGACCGGCCTGACAGCGCGGCTCGGCCTGCCGACGCGGCTGTCCGAGGTCGGCGTGCCGGAGGACGCGATCCCGGCGCTCGTCGAGGGAGCGATGGGGGACGGCACGACGCTGCTGAACCCGCGCGAGATGGGCGAGGAGGACTACGCCGAGCTGTACCGCCGCGCGCTGTAGCGTTGGCTACGCGAGCAGCTCGGCGCGGTGCGACCTGACCATCGCGTCCAGCGTGCGGCGGGCCGTGTGCTGCGGCCGCCATTTGAGCTGCTTGCGTGCCCGGTCGGTCTTCATCAGCACCGGCTTGCGCACCGAGTGCAGCCAGGCGACCGAGTCCGGCGCGAACGGCAGGCGGGTCGCGATCTCGGCCGTCGCCTCCACGGCGAGCCTCGGGATCGGCACGGAGTACCAGCCCAGCGCGTCGGCGAGGTGCGACATCGTGAGCGTTCCGCCCGCCGCGAGGTTGTAGGGGCCGGGCTCGCCCACGCCGCGCACGCCCGCGACGAACGCGCGCGCCACGTCCTCGGAGTGGACGAGCTGGAAGCGGGCGCCGGGGTCGGGGATCACCGGCTTCAGCGCGGGCAGTGAGCCGAGCAGCCGCACCACGGCGTCCGGCATCGCCTCGCTCAGGCGGAAGTAGGGGATCTCCTGGAGCATCGTGCGCGCCTCGGGGCCGGCGACGATGCAGGGGCGGAACACGTAGGCGCTCGTGCTGCGGCGCTTCAGCAGCACGGCGGCGAGCGCCTGCTCCACCTCGGCCTTCTGCTGGGAGTAGGGGTGCTCCGGCGACCCGCGCGGCGGCATCTCCTCGGTCAGCCAGTCCGGGTTGTCGTCGTGGAACCCGTAGGCGGCGACGCTCGAGGCGTAGCAAATGCGCTCGGCACCGGCCTTGGCGGCTTCCTCGAAGACGCGCCGGGATCCATCCACGTTGAGCTCACGGGTCGCGTCGCTCGCGTCGAGGATCGCGAAGGCGAGGTGGACCACGACGTCGGCGTCCTTGACCAGCCCGCGCACGCTCGCCGCGTCGTTCACGTCGCCTCGCCGGTACTCGGTCTTGCGCCAGCCGCGCTCTGCCGGGTCGAAGGGCCGGCGCGCCATGCCCACGATCCGCTTCACGGCCCGCGAGCGCTCGAGCGCGTCGACGATGCTGAGGCCGAGGTCGCCGGTTGGTCCGGTCACTGCGACCGTGAGGCCCGTGCTCGGCATGCTCAGGCCTCGTCGTACCCCGGCTCGCCGGGCAGCAGCACCTCTGGCGTCCCGTCGCGCACGACCACCCTCGGCTGCACCGGCACCAGCTCGCGCGCGCGCGCCCTTTCGAGCGCGTCCGCGACGGAGGCCATCTGCGCCAGCGCCTCGAGGTGCTTGATCGTGGGGAAGACGAGCATCAGCTCGCCGTCGGCGTGAGCCTCGAGCGCGGCCGCCGGGCGCAGCCAGCGGGCGTCCACGCATTCGCCCCCGTCGGGCGTCGCCTCGGCGCCGGCGGGGGCCTCTGCCACGAAGAACAGGGTGTCGAAGCGGATGACCACCTCGGGCGGCGTGATCCACCGCGACCACGGCACCACCGGAGCGCCCTCGGGCAGCGTCACGCCGGCCTCCTCCTGGAGCTCGCGCACCGCGGCGGCGGCGTGGTCGGCGTCGTCGGTGTGCATGGCACCGCCGGGAAAGACCCAGGCGCCGCCCATGAAGCGCTGCTCGGGGTTGCGCCGCACCAGCAGCACCTCCGGGCCCTCACGGGAGTCGCGAAGCACGATGATCGACGCCGACTGGCGCGGCTCCGTGACCTCGCCCTCGTTCAGCTCCTCGCCGGGATGGGGGCCGTCAACCCGCACCGAGCCACCCTACCGCGGTCTCGCTATGGTTCCGCCCGCAATGAGCGTCGAAGCGACTGTCCAGCAGTGGATCTGCACCTCGTGCGGGTTCATCTACGACCCCGACGAGGGCGACCCGGACGGGGGCATCCCCGCCGGCACCGCCTTCCAGGACATCCCGGACGACTGGTTCTGCCCGGTCTGCGGCGCTCGCAAGAAGGACTTCGAGCCCTACGAGGGCTGATTGGGCGAAATCCCTTGCGCGGTCGCGCGCTGGGGTTTAACTTGCGCCGCAGGGATGCGTCTTGCCCTCGCGGCCATACTCGCGGTGGCGGCGTCAGCCGCACTGGGACCCGCTTCCGCTAGCGCGCAGCCGATCTGCGGCCAGGCCCTCACGTCGAACACGACGCTCGAGGCCGACCTCGACTGCACCGGCCAGCCCGGCCCCGCTTTGGTGATCGGCGCGCCCGACATCACCTTCGATCTGGCTGGGCACAGCCTGTCCGGAACGTCGAACGCCGTGCTCAACGAGGGCCACGACCGCGTGACGATCCGCAACGGCAGCGTCGCGGCCAACGAGGGGCCGCCCGTCTTCCTGCGCGGTTCAGCTCGCAACGAGATCCGCGAGCTGACGGTTACCGGGCTCAACTCCGGCATCTGGCTGAGCGACTCGGACCGCAACCGGATCGCCGCGAACCACGTGCTCGGCAGCATCCGCCTCTCCGACGGCTCCAACCGCAACACGGTGGCGGCCAACCACTGGCCCGCCGGCGAGGACGGGCTGGTTCTGACGGAGTCGAGCGACAACCGCGTCGTCCGCAACGCCTTCGACGGCGTCGACGGCTCTCCGATCGCGCTCGACGCCGCCCACAGGAACTGGATCGCGCACAACACGGTCAGGTCGCTGTACAACGGGATCAGCCTCCGCAGCTCCCACGGCAACGATCTGGTCGACAACTTCATCGGGCCTGCCGCCTCATTTCCGGCGCAGGGGCCGGAGCTGCGCGACTCGAGCCGCAACCTGCTCCTGCGCAACACGATCGTCGGGACCTTCCTCGGGGCCCGGGTCGTGTCGGGGCAGGGCAACGCGCTCTGGGGCAACCTCGTGGTGGCCGGCACCCCGTACGACTTCAATCCGAGCGAGCCGGACGGCATCCGCGTCGAGGCCGCGGCCGCCGCCACGGCGCTGGTGAGGAACACCGCCGTCAGCTTTCCCGACGACGGGATCGATGTCGAGTCCCCCGCCACCTTCTTGGAGCGCAATAGAGCCAACGACAACGGCGACCTGGGCATCGAGGCGGTCGCGGCCGCGATCGACGGCGGCGGCAACCGGGCGAGGGGGAACGGCAACCCCGCCCAGTGCGTGAACGTGAGCTGCCGCTAGGCCGCTTCGCTGAACGCGGCCGACGCGGCTGCCGCGTCGATCGCCTCGGCGGTGATCTCCACGAGCCGGCGCAGGTCGGCCTCGGTCATGGCGAGCGGCGGCATCAGCACGACCACGTCGCCGAGCGGGCGGATGATCGCCCCGCGCCGGCGTGCCTCGAGGGTGACGCGGTGCCCGATGCGCTCCGCCAGCGGGCGCTCCTCCAGCTCGATGCCGGTCATGAAGCCGCGCCGGCGCACCTCGCGCACCGCCGGGTGCGCGGCGATCGGCTCCAGCAGCTCTGCGAGCAGCTCGATCTTCCCCTCCAGCCGCTGGAGCGTGCGCTCCTCGCGGAAGACGTCGAGTGTGGCCAGCGCCGCCGCGCAGGCGAGCGGGTTGCCCGTGTAGGTGTGCCCGTGGAAGAAGGTGCGGAACTCCTCGAAGCGGCCGAGGAAGCCCTCGTAGACGCGCTCGGTGGCGAGCGTGGCGGCGAGGGGCAAGTAGCCGCCCGTGATCCCCTTGGCGAGGCAGAGCAGGTCGGGCGCGACGTCCTCGTGCTCGCACGCGAACATGCGACCCGTGCGGCCAAAGCCAGTGGCCACCTCGTCGAGGATCAGGAGCACGCCGTGGCGGTCGCACAGCTCGCGGACGGCGCGCAGGTAGCCCTCGGGGTGCACGAGCATGCCGGCCGCCCCCTGGACCAGCGGCTCCATGATCACCGCCGCCACCTCGCCGGCGTGCTCGGCCAGCAGCAGCTCCATGCCGGCGGCGTCGCCGGGCTCGGCGTGCAGCGTCTCGAACAGCAGCGGCCGGTAGAGCGAGTGGAACAGGTCGATGCCGCCGACCGACACCGAGCCGATCGTGTCCCCGTGGTAGGCGTCGCGCAGGGCGATGAATCGCGTGCGCTGGGTCTCGCCCCGCTGCTGCCAGTACTGGAAGGCCATCTTCAG
>JAXDII010000077.1:0-67201 GCA_034664085.1 Thermoleophilaceae bacterium | reverse complement strand
CCGCCGCCGAGCGTCTTGTGCGTGGTGGTGGTGACCACGTCGCAGTACGGCACGGGGCTCGGGTGCTCCTCGGCCGCCACGAGGCCGGCGAAGTGCGCCATGTCAACCATGAGGAAGGCCCCCACCTCGTCGGCGATCTCGCGGAAGCGCTCGAAGTCGAGGAAGCGCGGGTAGGCCGACCAGCCGGCGAGGATCAGCTTGGGCCGGCGTTCGCGGGCGATGCGCGCGACCTCGTCCATGTCGATGCGGCTCGTCTCGCGGTCGACCTCGTAGGGCGCGATGTCGTAGAGGCGGCCCGACACGTTGATCTTCATGCCGTGCGTCAGGTGGCCGCCATGGGCCAGGGAGAGGCCCATGATCGTGTCGCCCGGCTGCAGGAGCGCGTGGTAGACCGAGGTGTTGGCCTGGGCGCCCGCGTGGGGCTGGACGTTGGCGTGCTCGGCGCCGAAGACGGCCTTGGCGCGGTCGATCGCGAGCTGCTCGGCGACGTCGACGTACTCGCAGCCGCCGTAGTAGCGCTTGCCCGGGTAGCCCTCGGCGTACTTGTTGGTCAGCACCGAGCCCTGGGTGTCGAGGATCGCCTGCGGCACGAAGTTCTCGGAGGCGATCATCTCGAGCGTCGTCTCCTGGCGCTGGGCCTCGTTTACGAGCACCTCGGCGATGTCGGGATCGACGTCTGCGACCGGCTTTGTGAAGTAATCGGGGCTGAGGCTGCTCATCTTCGGGACCGTAGCATCGGGCGCGGCGCGGACGGCTTATCGCAGCGCGCGCTCGATCTGCTCGCGCGCCACGGCGCCCTCGCGCAGGATCGCGAAGCTGCCGTCGCGGTCGTAGGCGGTGAGGTCGACCACGGTGGAGGGCGTGCCGGGCAGCTCGCCGGCATCCAGGATCAGGTCGACGCCGGCGCGCACGGCGGGATCCACCTGCTCGACGCGGCGCGCCTCCGCGGCGCCGGAGAGATTCGCGCTGGACTGCAGGACGGGCCAGTTGACGCCGCCGAGCGCGGCGAGCGGCCCGTCCAGCCGCGGCACGCGCAGGCCGAGCACGTCCGGGGTGTTGGCGCACGCCAGCGGGAAGCGGCGGGCCGGGTTGGGCAGGAGCAGCGTCACGCCGCCGGGAAGCAGGCGGCCGGCGGCCTCGCGCGTGGCCTCGGGCAGCTCGGGCAGGGTGGCCAGCGCCAGCTCGACGCGGAAGAACATCACCGCCGCGGGCCGGTCGGCGGGGCGGCCCTTCAGCCGATAGAGCCGCTCGACCCCCTCGCTCGACTCGGGCTCGGTGGCCAGCCCGTACACGGTGTCGGCCGGGAAGAGCGCGACCCCGCCGACGGCCATGCAGCGCTCGAAGGTCTCGACCTCTTCCGGCGTCACGGCGCGAGCCCGACGGTCACGCGCGGCCTGCCGGCGAGGTCGGGCAGCGTCTCGGAGTCGTGCAGCAGCCCGCGCACGGCCTCGGCCTGGCCAGGGGCGTGCTCCAGCGCCAAGCGCGTGCCGGGGAGCGTGCCGGCGACCAGCGAGCGGATCGCGTCCAGGCCGTCCGCGCCGGAGACGAGCGCCTCGCGCGGCTCGTAGCGCGTGATCTCCGGCTGCAGGGCGGGCCACTCGTCCTCGCGCACGTAGGGCAGGTTGGCGACGACGAGGTCGTAGGTGCCGGGCGGCAGCCCGCGGTGGACGGCGGCATCGAGCGGCAGCCCCAGCCGCGCCGCGTTCGCCCGAGCGACCTCCACGGCCGCGGCGGAGGCGTCGGAGGCGCTCACCACCAGGTCGGGCCGCTCCTGCGCCAGCGCAAGGGCGATCGCCCCCGATCCAGTGCCCACGTCGTGCACGCGCGCGCCGGCGGGCAGCTCGAGCGCCACCTCCACCAGCAGCTCGGACTCGGGGCGCGGGATCAGCACGCGGATGTCGACCATCAGCTCGATGTGGCGGAAGCCCTTGCTCGCCAGGATGTAAGCCACCGGCTCGCGCGCCACTCGCCGCCGTACGCGCTCGCCGATCACGCGCGCCGCCGAGCCGGGGATCGGCATCGCCGGGTCGGCGACCAGGGCCGCCCGATCCACGCCGAGCGCGTCGGCGATCAGCAGCTCGGCGTCGAGGCGCGGGGACTCGCAGCCGGCGGCACCCAGGGCGGTGCCGGCCGCGTCGAGCGCGTCGCGGGCGGTCACACCGCCGAGACTTCGAGCGACCGCCGCTTGTCCTCGGCCTCGAGGGCGGCGGTGAACTCGTCCAACTCGCCGCCGAGCACGCCAGGCAGGTTGCCCTTGGTCAGCCCGACGCGGTGGTCGGTCACGCGGTCCTGCGGGAAGTTGTAGGTGCGGATCTTCTCCGCACGCGCGCCCGAGCCCACCTGCGCGAGCCGCTGCGCCGCCTCCTCGGCCTGCTGCGCCGCCAGCTCGCGCTCGAGCAGCCGCGCGCGGAGCACGCGCATCGCCTTGTCGCGGTTCTGGAGCTGCGACTTCTCGTCCTGCATCGACACCACCAGCCCGGTCGGCTTGTGGGTGATGCGGACCGCCGAGTCGGTCGTGTTGACCGACTGGCCGCCCGGCCCGGAGGAGCGGTAGACGTCCACCTGGAGGTCGTTCGGGTCGATCTGGACGTCCACTTCCTCGGCCTCGGGCAGTACGGCCACGGTGGCGGTGGAGGTGTGGATGCGGCCCTGCGACTCCGTCTCCGGCACACGCTGCACGCGGTGCGTGCCGCCCTCGTACTTGAAGACGCTGTAGGCGCCCTGCCCCTTCACGGCGAACGTGTAATGGCCGTCGCTCAGCTCGATCGGCTCCTGCTTGAACCGGCGCCGCTCGGCGTAGCGGGACAGCATGCGGTAGAGATCGGCGGCGAACAGGCCGGCCTCCTCCCCGCCGGTCCCCGGCCGGATCTCGACGATCACGTCCTTGTCGTCGTTGGGGTCGGGCTCGACCATCGCGAGCCGGATCTCCTCCTCCAGCTCGCCGAGGCGGTCCTCGGAAGCGCGCAGCATGTCGCGCAGCTCGGGGTCCTCGCCTTCGGCCAGCAGCTCCCGCGCGCCGGCGGCGTCGTCGGTTGCGCGGCGCCACTCCTGCGCCAGCTGGTGCGCGGACTCGAGCGCGCGGTAGGCGCGACCGACCTCGGCGTAGCGCCGCTGGTCGCCGATCACCTCCGGATCCGACATCTGCTGCGAGAGCTCGGCGAACCGGCTCTCGATCTGCTCAACGAGCCTCTCGATCACGCAGACAAGGGTACGGACCCCGCCTGCGCCCGACCGCTCAGGAGCGTGAGGGCGTGGCGGCGGGCGGCCGTTCGAGCGTGCGGCGGCCCCACCTGGCGCTCTCGGCGAAGTCGAGCAGGCGGTCGAAGTAGCGCTCGACCGGCGGCGCCGGCGGATGGCGCCGATCGGAGAAGCGGACGCGCATCGAGAAGTACGGGAAGTAGACCTCCATGCGCCGCAGCCGCTCGCGCCGCGCCGCGTTCGAGCGCCGCATCAGCAGCGGATGGACGAGCCGCCGGTACAGCCTGGGCGGGAAGACCGGCGGCGCCGGACGCTCGAAGCGCCGCGCCGCCAGCTCGATCAGCCGGCCGACCGTCGTGGCGTTGCGGCCCGCGACCAGGTGGAAGGTGCCGTCGGGGCCGCTGCGGGCCAGCTCGTGCGCGGAGTCGGCGACGTAGTCCACCGGCACCACATCGACGGGCGCGCCGCGGCGGGCCGGCAGCGCCGGGATCGCGCCGCGCGCGAACGCCTTCAGCGGCGGGTACAGCACGTTGAACGACGAGGTCCAGCCCGTGCGGCTGTCGCCGACCACGATGCTGGGCCGCAGGACCTGCAGCGGCAGCCCATCGGCGCGCTTGCGCAGCAGCCGCTCGGCCTCGAACTTGGACTGCTCGTAGGGGTTGCGGAAGCTCTGCCCCACGTCGAGGCCGTCCTCGTCGAAGACGCCGCCGTGGGCGCCGGCCACGTAGGCGGTCGATACGTAGGAGAGGCGATCGAGCCCGGTGCCGCCCCCGGCGCAGCGCTCGGCCAGCTCCGCGACGCGGCGCGTGCCGTCGACGTTGACCCGGCGCGACGCTTCCAGCCCGAGATCGAACGAGACCGACGCGGCGCAGTGGATCACCGTCGAGACACGCTCGGCGAGCGCGTCGGCCCGCCTGCCCTCGAGGCCCAGCCCGGGCCGCTCGATGTCGGCGGGCACCGCGCTCAGGCGCTCATGGCGCGGCAGCCGCGCCGCGGCGGCCTCGTCGTCCGGCGCGCGCACCAGCGCGTGCACGTGGCGGTTGTCACGTTCGAGGTAGCGCTCCAGCAGCTCGCGCCCGACGAACCCGGTAGCGCCCGTTAAGAGGACATCGCCCATTCCCCAAGTGGTCCCGAACCAGGCCGCCGGCTAAACGTCTGGTGCAGATCAAGCGCGCCTACGACCCGGACAACCTGTTCCGCTCGAACCGCAACGTCCAGCCGTAGCCGGGCCTGGCGGAACGCCCGCGGCCGGCGGCCGTCAGGATGCCCGGTCGTGGGTGGCGAAGCGCAGGCCGTGTCGGGCCGGGCTACCGGTCACGGCGGCAGCGCGGTCGCCGGCACCGCTCTATGCCTGGTGTCGGCCGCCGCCTTCGGGGCGATGGCGATCTTCGGCAAGCTCGCCTACGACGCCGGGGTCTCGACGCTCACGCTGCTGCTGGTGCGCTTCGTGGGCGGCGGCGCGATCTTCGCGGCGCTGATCGCCGCCCGGCCGCAGCTGCGGACCCGGGGGATCGACTCCAGGTCGCTCGCCGTCGGGCTCGCGCTCGGCGCGATCGGGTACGCCACCCAGGCCGGGCTCTTCTTCGGCGCGCTTCAGCGACTGGACGCGTCGCTGCTGGCGCTGCTGCTTTACACCTTCCCCGCCTGGGTCATGCTCGCCGCCTTCGTACTCGGGCGCGAGCGGCCGACGCGGCGGCGGCTCGCGGCGCTCGCGCTGTCGTCGGCGGGCCTCGTGATCGTGCTGGCGGGCGCGGTCGGGGGCGACGTGGACACGCTCGGCGCCGCGATGGGACTGGGCGCCTCGGTCGCCTACACGATCTACATCCTGGTGGCCGACCGTGCCCAGATCGCGGTCTCGCCGCTGGTGCTCTCGGCGCTCGTCTGCGCCGGAGCAAGCGCCACGTTCGCCGTGGCCGGCCTCGCCACGGGCGAGCTCGACTTCGGCTTCGAGGCCGAGGGCTGGCTCTGGCTGGGGCTGATCGCCCTCGTGTCCACCGCCCTCGCGATTTCCACCTTCTTCGCAGGGATGGCGCTCGTCGGGCCCACCACGGCGTCGATCCTCTCCACCTTCGAGCCGGTGGTAACGGTGGCGCTCGCCTACGTGGCCTTCAGCGAACGCCTCACCGTCCTGCAGCTGGGCGGCGCGGCTCTGGTGCTGGCGTCCGCGGTGATGCTGGCCGCCCCGTCGCGCACGCCGAGGCGCGCGCCGCCTACCTGACTAGGCCACGACCTCCATGCCGACCATGTCCTCCTCGCTGGCGGCGCGCGGGTTCTCCACCGCCAGCACCGCCTCGAGCGCGGCGATCGCCACGGCCAGCTGGGTCAGGTCGGGCTCGCGCGTGGTCAGGCGCTGGAGCTGCATGCCGGGCCACATCAGCGCGCGCGCCCAGCGCTTGGTGCGGTTGCGGCCGAACCACTTGATCAGCTCGAAGGCCAGCCCGGCGACGATCGGGATGCCCAGCACCCGCGACGCGAACAGCGCCGGCCAGTCGAGCTTGCCGAGCGGCGCGAACACGACGATCGCCACGATCATCACCAGCAGCAGGAAGCTCGTGCCGCAGCGCGGGTGGAAACGCGAGTAGCGCTGCGCGTTCTCGGGCGTGAGCGGCTCGCCCGCCTCGTAGCACGAGATCGTCTTGTGCTCCGCGCCGTGGTACTGGAAGACGCGCTGGAGGTCGGGCATGCGTGAGATCAGCCAGAGGTAGGCGAGAAAGATCGTGATGCGGACGAGCTTCTCGATCACCACGAAGACGAGTGAGTTGGGGATCTCGTCGGCGAACAGGTTCGTCAGGCCGGCGGGCAGGAGGAAGAAGAGCCCGACCGCGAACAGCAGCGCGAAGATGATCGTGCCGACCCAGGTGCCGCCGCCGATCTCCTTCTGCTCGCCGTCTTCGTCGGGCGGAACCTGCGCGTTGGCGGAGATGCCGAGTGCCTTGAAGCCGATCTTGAGCGACTCGGCCAGCGCGACCACGCCGCGCACGATCGGGAGCCGCAGCAGCCGGTGGCGCTTCGTCCACGAGACGAGCGGCTCGGAGATCACCTCGATCTCGCCCTTGGCGCCCTCCTTGGAGTCGGGGCCGCCGGCGGCGAGCTGCTCCGCGGACGGCTTGCGCACCGCCACGGCCCAGGTCGAGACGCCGCGCATCATCACGCCTTCCAGCACGGCCTGGCCGCCGATCGGGGCGTCCTTGGTGGCCTCCCTCATGTGGTCAGGGGCCTCCCCGGGGCTGGTCGGCGGCGCGCTCACTTCGACGATGGTATCGGCGCCGCCTGGGACGGCCCTTAGGTTCCGGTCAAGTCGGCGCAGCGCACCTCGCGCGCGTTGTCGGTCTCCGACGACTCGATGATCAGGCCGTCGGGATCGGCCGCGGCCACAACCGAGCGCGTGCAGGCGGTGCCGAGGATCGTGACCACGCGGCGTTCCGCGGGCAGCAGCGAGGGAATGACGACGGTGTCGGCCACGGCGCCGTCGACCGACAGCCGCAGGGCCACGCCCGCGGCCGGCGCGACGCCCTCGTTGGTCAGCAGCACGCGGTAGCGGACCACGCCCGGCCTGGACCCGGGGACCGCCGCGATCGGCGTCGCGGTGAGGTTCGGCAGCGCGTCGAACTGGCGGCAGGCGGAGGAGCGCCGCCGAGCTGTCTCGACGAGGATCCCCGCGTCGTCATACCAGCGGAAGTCGACCTGGGCGCGGTAGAGCGTCCCCGCCTGCAGGCCGCGCACCTCCTGGCGGTACGCGAACGCGCCCACGCCGACCTTCGACTTGCGCCATCGGCCGAGCCCCGGCGCCTTCAGCGAGCGGTAGCCGGCCGCGCCCTTCTCGAGCAGCCTGAAGCGCAGCCACATGCGCTCGCTGCCCGGCAGCAGCCGCATCCGGGCCACGAACATGGCGGACGCCTCGTCGACCGAGCAGTCGGCGAGCTTGACGCCGGCGGGCACGCGCCCCTCGGCCGCGGCGGGCGCGGCGGTGGCGCCAACGAAAGCCGCCACGAGCAGCACGAAGATGGCGAGCCTGCGGGGCATGCTCCGTGAGAACAGCCCGCGGGAGCGGGAGTTGCGCTGTCGGCTAGCGGCCGGCGCGCGCCGCGCGGCGCCGGAAGCGCTCGACTCGGCCACCGGTGTCGACCAGCTTCTGGCGACCCGTGTAGAACGGGTGGCAGTTCGAGCAGATCTCGACATGGAGCTCGGGCTTCGTGGAGCGCGTCTCGAACTCGTTGCCGCAAGTGCAGCGAACGTGTGCCGACACGTATTCGGGATGGATCTCGGTCTTCATCGCTCGTTCGATTCTACTCAGCGCCGTCTGAACCAGGCGCGCAGCCGGGTCCACCAGGTCGAGGGGCGCGAGAACCGTGCGGGCGGCGGCTGCTTGGCGCGCACCAGCGCGATCCACTCGTCGAGCGGCATCGAGCCCTCGATCAGGTGAGCGAGCGCGGAGACCACCGGCGCATCCAGCCGCTGGCGCTCGAGCGCGTGGGCGAGCAGCCGCACGGTTTCGAGTGCCTCGACCGCCTGCCCGATCCGGTCCGGGATCTCTGCGGCCGGCACGCCCTGGGCGAGCAGCTCGCCCGCGGTGCGGTTGCGGGAGGTCGGCGCGAGCGCGGTGGCGACCAGGTCCCCGGTCCCGGCGCGGCCGACGAACGTGCGCCCGTGGCCGCCGCTGGCATGGGCCAGGGCGAGCACCTCGAGGAAGATGTCCGCGGCCGCCATGCCAGCGGCGTTGAGACCCTGGGCCTGGGTGGCGCCGACGGCGACCGCGGCAGCGTTCTTGGCCACGCCGGCGAGCTCGACGCCGACCGGGTCGTCCGACACCTCGCACACGACGCCGGAGCGCTGGAACGCCTCGGCCACGCGGTGGGCGAGCGACTCCGAGCGCGAGGCGCAGACAAGCCCGGCCCCGGTCTCGACCATCTCGCGGGCGTGAGCTGGACCGCCCACGCAGGCGACCCGGTGCGAGCCGAACACGGACTCGAGCGCGATCGTGGGCGCGGTGCCGTCGGGCGGCACCAGGCCCTTGGCGAGCGACACGATGCCCGCGCTGTCCGGGATGCTGAGCCGGCGCAGCGCGCCGAGCGCCTCCGGAAGCGTCTTGGAGGGCACGGCGAGGAAGACGAGGTCGGCCCGGGCGAACTGGTCCGTCGTCGCTCCGAGCGCGCGGATCCGCAGCTCGCGCGGCAGCTCCACGCGCGGCAGGTAGCGGTCGTTGTGGCGGCTGCGGCTGAGCTCGTCGGCCTGCTCGGAGGTCCGGCACAGCAGCGTCGTGCGCAGGCCGGCGCGCATCAGCAGAACCGCGACCGCGGTGCCGAAGGAGCCGGCGCCTACGACGGCGGCTCGGCGTGGATGCTGGCCCGGGTAGCGGATGGCGGGCAGGCTAGGGGATTACAGCCGGGGGGCTCGCAGCCCAGGACCCGTCAGGTGGCTTGGTAGTTGGGGCCGTCGCCGCCCTCTGGCGGAGTCAGGCGGCCGCCCTTGGCGGTGATGGCCCCGCACTGCACGCAGTTCGACGGCGTGATCTGCAGCTTGACCTCGTGCTTGCCGTCGAGCTTGCCGTTGCCGTTCTGGCTGGCGGCCTCGAGCTCCTCGTCGGGCACCTCGTAGACCTGCGCGGGGCACATGTTCTGCCACATCAGCGCGACCTCGAGCGGCACCTTCTCCTGGATGCGGATGTGGTTCGGCGCGTCGTCGCGGGTGGCGTTGCCGGTGGCGAACACCGAGGACAGCTTGTCGAAGGTCTTCTTGCCGTCGGGCTTGGGGTAGTCGCGCTCGGGCCCGATGAAGACGTCGACGGTGGCGTCGTCGTGAGTGGCCCAGCGACCGCCGGGGAAGCGCCCTCCGGAGATCTCCATCATGTTCGCGATCGCCCCGCCGACCAGGAAGCCCTTGGCGAACGGCTGGCGCATGTTGCGCGAGCGGTAGGTGTCCTTCTCGATCTCGGAGCCCTCGACCTTGGCCGCGTAGTTGGAGAGGTCGTCGCACGAGCCGCTCGCCTTGAGGCGCTCGTAGATCGCCTCGGCGGCGAACATGCCGGAGTGCATGGCGTAGTGCACGCCCTTCAGCGTCGGCACGTTGAGCATGCCGGCACCGTCTCCGCAGAGGGCCATGCCGGGCGCCCAGAGCTGGCGTGGCCGCGCCCAGTAGCCGCCGGAGGGCAGCGTCTTGGCGCCCCAGGCGACGCGCTTGCCGCCCTCGATCAGCTCCGCGACGAGCGGGTGCCCCTTGAGCTGCTGGAGGGCGTCGTGGACCGAGAAGCGGGCGTCGCGGTAGTCGAGCCCCACGACCAGGCCCATCGAGATCTTGTCCTCGCCCATCGGGTAGATGAACGACCCGCCGAACTCGCGGTACTTCGCGGCGAAGTGCAGCGGCCAGCCCATCGTGTGGATCACGCGGTCGAGCGGCTTGGCGACCTCCCAGACCTCCTTGACGCCCAGCTCCCACTGCTGGGGGTCCTCGGAGCCGATGCCGAAGTGGCGGATCGCCGCCCCGGTGAGGTGCCCCTGGGTGCCCTCGCAGAGGACGGTGGCCTTCGCGATCAGGTCGGAGCCGGGCTCGAAGTTCGAGAGCTCCTGCCCGTCGCGGCCGCGGCCCTTGTCGCCCGAGCGCACGCCGACCACGCGCCCGTCGTCGACGAGCAGCTTGGCGCCGGCGGTCTCGCCGAGGATGTACACCCCGGCGTCCTCGGCCTGCTGAGCGAGCCAGCGGCCGAGCTGAGCCACCGACGTCACGTGGTTGCCGTGGTTGCGGAACGGAGGCGGCGTCGGCTTGAGCGGGATCGCCCGCTTGCGGTTGGGCAGCAGGTAGAGCGTGTCCTTCTCCACCGTGCCGTACGTGGGCCAGTCCTCCTCGGGGAGGTCCGGGAACAGCTTCTGCATCGCCGAGGGCTTCATCATCGCCCCCGACAGCAGGTGCGAGCCGGGGCCCTTGCCCTTCTCCACCAGCGCGATCGGCACCTCGCCGAGCGAGTCCAGC
Source organism: Thermoleophilaceae bacterium (assembly GCA_034664085.1). GTDB lineage: Bacteria > Actinomycetota > Thermoleophilia > Solirubrobacterales > Thermoleophilaceae > JACVRW01. The sequence goes on along the minus strand of JAXDII010000077.1, from coordinate 57,040 downwards.
ATCGCCTCGTCCTCGGCCAGCAGCTGGGTCAGCCGGATCGCGCACGCCAGCCCGGCCGGGCCGCCGCCCACGATCGCGATCCCGACCTCGATCCGCTCGTCCTCGGGATCGGTGGGGGCCCCGACGAACTCCTTGGCGGAGTCGACGGGCGGCGGGAACTGGATCGGAGCGGTGCTCATGCGGGCTAGCCCTTCTTCTCCTTAACGGCGTCGGTCAGCTTCGGCAGGATCTTGTTGAGGTCGCCGATGATGCCGAGGTCCGAGAACTCGAAGATCGGCGCGTTCGGGTCCTTGTTGATCGCGACGATGTTCTCGGAGTTCTGCATGCCGACCTTGTGCTGGATGGCCCCCGAGATGCCCGCCGCCAGGTACAGCTTCGGCGCGACCGTCTTGCCGGTCTGGCCGATCTGGGCGGCGTAGGGGTACCAGCCGGCGTCGACCACGGCACGCGTGGCCGCCACGGCCCCGCCGAGCGCCTCGGCCAGCGCCTCGCACTGCTCGAAGCCCTCGGCCTTGCCGAGCCCGCGGCCGCCGGCCACGAGGATGTCGGCGTCCTCGATGTTCACGTCCGCGCCGCGCTGCTCGCCGCGTTGGACCATCACGGCCTTGGTCGAATGGGCCTCGAGCTGGACGTCCACGTCCACGACCTCGGCGGCGCCCTCGCCGCCCTCGGCGATGTCGAAGGCGTTGAGGCGGCCGATGATGATGCCCGGCTCGCCGACGTAGCCCACGTCGACGATCGCCGAGTCCTGCAGGATCGGCCGCTCGGCGACGAGCTTGCCGTCCTGAGCCCTGACCGCCGTGACCTCCATGGTCACGCCGGCGCCGAGGCGCGCGGTGAGGCCGGCGCCGATCTCGAAGCCGAGCAGGCCGCCGCCGAACAGCGCGTACTTGTAGCCCTCGTCGGCGATGACCTTGGCCATGACGTCGACGACCGGCTGGGCGAGCCCCTCCGGTCCCTTGGCGCGGTAGACCTTGGAGGCGCCGTACTGGCCGAGCGTCGCGCAGAGCTCGTCGGTGAGGTCGTCTCCCTCGCCGACCACGACGACGCCGGCTTCGCCGCCGAGCTGCTTGGCGAGCTTGGCGCCCTCGGAGACGGCGCCGAGCGAGTTCTTGTTGAACTCGCCCTGGTAGTGCAGTGCGTAGACGAGGATGCTCATGCCAGCAGCTTCCTTTCATCGAGCCAGGCGACGATCTTCGCGACCGTCTCGTTCGTGTCCTCGTCCTCGATCAGCTCGCCGCCGGCCTTCTCGGGCGGGGGGTTGATGGCGAGGACCTGCGTGCGCGACCCCTGCTCGCCGACGCGGTCGGCCTCGATGCCGACGTCGCCGGTGGCCTTGGTGTCGAGCTGCTTCTTCTTCGCGCCCATGATCGCCTTGAGCGACGGGTAGCGCGGCTCGTTGATGGCGTCGCCGACCGAGATCACGGCGGGCAGCTCCACGTCGACGGTGTCGTACCCGTACTCGGCCTGGCGCTCGCAGCGCAGCTTGCCGGACTCGACGTCGATCTTGATGACCTGCGTGAGCGAGGGCATCTTCAGGTGGTCGGCCACGACCGCACCGATCGTGTAGCACTCGCCGTCGTCCGACTGCTGGCCCAGCAGCACCAGATCGGGCGACTCGGCCTCGAGCACCTTGGCGAGCGCGTAGCCCGTCGCGCACACGTCCGACCCGGCGAGCGCCTCGTCGGTCAGGTGGACCGAGCGGTCGGCGCCGAGCGAGACCGCCTTGTGCAGCGCGCGGAAGGCCGTCTCCGGCCCCATGGTCACGGCGACGATCTCATCGACGTCGGCCGCACCCCCCTCGCGGATCTGCATCGCAGCCTCGATCGCGTGCGTGTCAAATGGGTTCAGATTCTTCTCGCCCGAGCGGTCGAGGCGCTTGGAGTTCGGGTCCATGCGCTTCTCAACTGCCGCATCGGGCACCTCTTTCACGAGGACGCAGATCTTCACGGAAAGCTTCTCCTTCTTCTGATCCTGGGCGGCGGACGGCGGCTCCCGCCCGCCGGCGCGAGCAATGTTACTTCATTGACTGACGAGTCAATCGCCTGGGATTCCGCCACTGCTCAGGCCGGTACGGCCTGCTTGATGAAGTCGATGATGCCCTGCACGGGCGCTCCCGGCGTGAAGACCTCCGACACGCCGAGCTGCTTCAGCTCCGGAATGTCGTCGCCGGGAATGGTGCCGCCCACCACGAGGACGACGTCGTCGGCGCCCTCGCTCTTGAGCAGCGCGGCGATCCGCGGCACCAGCGTCATGTGGGCGCCGGAGAGGATCGACAGGCCCACGGCGTCGGCGTCCTCCTGGAGCACGGTCTCGACGATCTGCTCGGGAGTCTGGTGCAGGCCCGTGTAGATCACCTCCATGCCGGCGTCGCGCAGGGCGCGGGCGATGATCTTCGCCCCGCGGTCGTGGCCGTCGAGGCCCGGCTTGGCGACCACGACGCGAATCTTTCGGCTGTTCACGCGCGGCAGATTACCGCTGTGCGTCCTGCCAGCCCGTGCGGCGGCGCAGGTACGCACCCAGTCCGAGCGTCGCGAGGCCGAGCAGCGCGAGGCCGCCGACGTCCATCCCGGTCGACGGCAGCGCCGGCCCCGCGTCGGCTGCGGGGTCGGTCGGCGCGGCGCCCGTCTCCCCGCCGCTCTCCCCCGTCCCCGTGTCGTCCTGAGCCGCGGTGGCCTGCACGGTGACCGTGCCCTGCATGTTCGGGTGAGGCGTGCAGATGTAGCTGAACGTGCCCGCCTCGGAGAAGGTGTGCGAGCCGCTCCCGCCGTCGTCCATGATCCCGGTGTCGAAGCTGCCATCGGTCGCGGTAGCCGAGTGCGGGGTCGGGCCGGCGTTGTTCCACGTGACGGTGTCGCCCACGTTGACCGTCACGGCGCTGGGCGCGAACTCGTAGTCGCTGATCGTCACGCTCGTGGAGGCCGCGGCCTTGGCCTTGGCCTTGGTTTTCGCGAGGCGCTCGCGCACGGGCGCCTCGTCGCGCAGCACCTGCGGCTCGGGCGCGGGGGCGGGCTCAGGCGCCGGGGCGGCCGGGGCCGGCTCGGGCTGCGGTGCCGGCTCCGCCGGAACGGCGGCCTGCGGAGCGGGCTCCGGTTGCGGCAGCGCCTCGGGCGCCGGGGCGGCCTCGGGAGCGGGCGCCGGAGCGACCGTCGCCTCCGGCGCCGGCGCGACGGGCTCCTCGGAGGCAGACAGCGGGGCCGTTATCGCCAGCGCGGCGACGACGGCGTAGAGCGCGGTGATCCCTCCCAGGCGCTTCATGCGGCCATCAGCCTACCTATACGCAGGCGGGCTGCAAAAGGTTCGGTTCAGTGCCGGTGGCGGGCGAAACGGAAGTCGGCCCGCTTGACGCTGCCGTCGCTGAGCTTCAGCAGCAGCTGGCGGCAGCTGCCCGCCCAGCGCCTGTCCGTCTTCCAGTAGAAGCCGTACCTCTGCCACCGCGAGGAGTAGACGAGGGCGGAGCGCCGCGCGGGTGCGCCGGTGTCGGCCTCCGCGCCCGAGCCGCACTCGATCTCGGCCACCTGCGGCCAGCCCTCCGCGATCACGTCGAGGCCCTGGTCGCCGCCGAGGCTGAAGCGGATCGGCACGGACGAGCCGGCCCGCCACTTGTTCACGCTGGGGCGGTTGCGCACCGGCCGCGAGAAGCCGCCGAAGTCGAGGCCCACGTTGACCGTGTGCGTGACCACGGTCTGGTTGCCGGCGTTGTCCACCGCGGTGACGGTGGCGCTAACCGGCCCGTGCTGCGAGGTGTCGAGCAGCGAGCCGTCGGCGGGCGTGCCCACGCACGAGGCGAGCCCCGACCCACCCGCCTCGTCGGCGCAGGAGTAGTCCACCTCGACCGCGGCGCCGAGCGCCACCGTCGCTCCGTCGAGCGGGCTGCGCAGGTCCACCGTCGGCGCGGTCGTGTCGGGCGCCGCGCAGGCCGCCCCGGTCAGCTGGATCGTGTAGTCGCCGCTGTCGCCCGGGCGCCCGGTCCAGGCGCCGACGATCGCCAGCGCCGGCAGGCCGAGCGGACCGGTCACGTCCGGGAGATCCGGGAAGAGCGGCCCGAGCGCGCCCTCGGGGTCGCGGTTGTAGGGCGTGACCGCCAGGTGGTAGATGCCGCCCGCCAGCGGCGTGAGCGCGTGCCCTGCGGGCAGCCGCGACTGGCTGGTGGCGTCGCTGTCGTCGTTGGCGTAGACGCCGAAGCCGTGCACGTCGAACAGGAACAGCTGCGTGTCGACCGCGCTCGAACCGACCGTCGAGGCGGAGAAGCTGCCGCCGCCGGCCAGGCAGAGCCGGTAGACGTCGATGTCGGAGCCGTCGGCCAGGCTGCCGTCGATGCGGTCGACCGAGGCGCCGCTGAGGTCCTGGGCGGTGAGCGGCAGATCGCCGGCGTCGCCCTCCTCAGACGCCGCGAGGGCGGCCGGTGCGAGCACCAGCGCCGCGATCAGCGCTGCCAGGGCGGTTGGTAGGCGGAACATGAAGACCTGCCCACATATTCGGCATCGGTCCGGCGGATCCTTATATCCCGCTCTAGGGCTAGAAGACGGGCGTCTCGGTGTAGGTACCGAACACGCGCTGGAGCGACTGCACGATCTCGCCCTCGGTGGCGCGCGCCCGGGTGGCCTCGAGCAGCGGATCCATCAGGTTGCGGTCGCCCGCCGCCGCCTCGCGCAGGTCGCCGAGCGCCCGCTCGACGCGCTCGCCGTCGCGGTCGGCGCGCACAGCCTGCACGCGGCCGATCTGCTTGCGCTCGACCTCGGGCGGGATCCGGAGAAGCTCGACCTGGCGGTCCTCGGACTGCTGGTAGCGGTTCACGCCGACGACGATGCGCTGATCGCGCTCGATCTCCTCCTGGAGCTGGAAGGCGGCGTCCGCGATCTCGCGCTGTGGATAGTTCTGCTTGACCGCCTCGACCATGCCGCCGAGCTCGTCGATGCGCTCGAAGTAGCGATAGGCGGCCTCCTCCATGCGGTCGGTCAGCGCCTCGACGAAGTAGGAGCCGCCCAGCGGGTCGATCGTGCTGGTCACCCCGGTCTCGTGGGCGATCACCTGCTGCGTGCGCAGGGCCACCCGCACCGCCTCCTCGGTCGGCAGGGCGAGCGCCTCGTCGAACGAGTTGGTGTGCAGCGACTGCGTGCCGCCGAGCACCGCCGAGAGCGCCTCCGTCGTTGTCCGCACGATGTTGTTGAGCGGCTGCTGCGCGGTCAGCGACACGCCCGCGGTCTGGGTGTGGAAGCGCATCAGCAAAGAGCGCTCGTCCTTCGCGCCGTAGGTGTCACGCAGCTCGCGCGCCCAGATCCGCCGGGCGGCGCGGTACTTGGCGATCTCCTCGAAGAAGTCGATGTGGGCGTTGAAGAAGAACGACAGGCGCGGGGCGAAGTCGTCAACGGCGAGTCCGCGCTCGAGGGCGTGCTCGACGTATGTGAAGCCGTCCTTGAGCGTGAACGCGAGCTCCTGCTGGGCCGTCGAGCCGGCCTCGCGGATGTGGTAGCCGCTGATGCTGATCGGGTGCCAGCGCGGCATCCGCTCGGAGCAGAACTCGACCATGTCCGTCACCAGCCGCATGGCCGGGTCGATCGGAAAGCACCACTCCTTCTGAGCGATGTACTCCTTGAGGATGTCGGTCTGGATCGTCCCCGCCAGCCGCTCCGGGCCGATGCCCTGGCGCTCGGCCGCGACCACGTAGAAGGCGAGCATCAGTGCGGCGGGAGCGTTGATCGTCATCGAGGTCGACACCACCCCCATGTCGATCCCGCCGAACAGCGTCTCCATGTCGTCGAGCGTGTCGATCGCGACGCCCTCGCGGCCGACCTCGCCCTCCGAGCGGGCGTGGTCGGAGTCGTGGCCCATGAGCGACGGCATGTCGAACGCCGTCGACAGCCCGGTCTGGCCGTGGTCGAGCAGGTAGCGGAAGCGCTCGTTGGTCTCCTCCGCCGTGCCGAAGCCGGCGAACTGGCGCATCGTCCACAGGCGGCCGCGGTACATCGACGGATACACGCCGCGCGTGAACGGGAACTCGCCCGGGAAGCCGATCCGCTCGTCGAACGGCCCCACGTCGTCGGGCCCGTAGACCGGCTCCACGGGGTCGCCGCTCAGCGTCGAGAACAGGGCGTCCCGCTCGGGGGTGCTGGCGTAGCGCTCGCGGTACCAGCGCTCGGCGTCGGTCATGGGTCGGGCGGGAGCAGCCACACCGCAAGTCTATGTGGGGTTGCGGGCAGCCAGCTGCTCGCGCAGGCGCAGCAGGGCCAGATCCTTGCCCTTCGCCTCGAGCATGACGTCCACGTCGAGCCCGGCGGCGACGTGGCGCAGGAACCAGTCGAATGCGATCGGGTCGATCAGATCCGCGTGCGACCGCAGGCCGGGCATCCGGTGCCCGTCGCCGATGTCCAGGCGCGGCGACGAGAAGTGCAGCTTGGGCGTGACACCGGCGGGCCAGGTGGCCAGCGCCAGCTCGAGCGCCTCGCGGTCGTCGATGCCCGCGGGGTCGTGGCAGTGGTGGTGATGGACGTCGAACACGAGCGGCACGCCGGCGCGCTCGGCCACCCCGAGGGCGTCGCGAACGCCGAAGACGCGGTCGTCGTTCTCGACCACCAGGCGGGCACGGGCGCGCTCACCGAGCCGCTCGAAGCCGGCGAGGAAACGGTCCGCCGCGGCGACCTGGCCGCCCGCTCCGCCCCCGACGTGCAGCACCACCACGGCGTCGGGTCCAAGCCCCATCGCGTCGAGCACGCCCGCCTGCACCTCCAGCTCTGCCACGGCGGCGCTCTGGACCTCGAGCCGCTCGGAGTTCAGCACCGTGTACTGGCCCGGGTGCGTCGACAGCCGGATGTCTTTCTCGAGCGCCAGCGCCCCGGTTTTCGCGAGCTCCGCGGCGCACTCCTCCAGCTGGCCGTGGAACTGGGTCAGCTCGGGATGGCTGGCGTAGGGCGCCAGCGCGGTGGCCATCCGGTACATGCGGATGCCGTGGCGGTCGAGGTAGCCGAGTATCGCCCGCAGGCGATCGAGCGAGCTGCGCAGATGCGGCCCGGACTGCCAGCGCCGCGTGTCGTGGGAGGGCATGCCGCCCTCGCCGAGCACCTTGACCGCGAAGCCGAGCCTCACGCAGGAGGTACGGACCGTGGGCGCGCCGCGCTCAGTCGCCGCCCGTGGAACCGACCCGGCCGACGCGGCCGGCGGTGTCCGGATGCGGCTCCAGGGCGCGCCGCCGAGCACGGCCGCGTGTGAACACGTAGGCCAGCAGCAGGCCCGCCGCGAGCACGAGCGCCGCAACCACCAGGATCGTGACCACGCCGGTGGTGTCGCTCGGGTTGTCCCCGCGTCCGCCCACGTCGGCGGCCTCGCGGGCGAGCATCAGCATCGCGTTGACGGCGGTCTCCATCTCGGCGGCAGTTACCCAGCCGAGCCGTGGAGAAACAACCGAGGGGGGCGGTGGGCCGTGTTTTGCGTCATATGCGCGACGTTTGCCGCCCACCGCCGGCGGAGGCCAGGCACAGCGCGGCCGTCCACGAGAAGTCGCGGGCGCCCAGGCCGCGGCCGGACTCCGGCCCGAAGTACTCGCGCATCCCGCCGCCCTCCGCCGCCTGCAGCATCCGGCGGCGCAGCTCCGCCGCGAGCGCCGGCTCGCCGTGGTCGTCGAGCGCCAGCGCGCAGAGCCAGGTCACGTTGGCCCAGACCGGCCCGCGCCAGTAGTTGCGCGGCGAGCGCTCGGGGTGGTGGTGGGCGAGCGAGCGCACCCCGAAGTGCGAGGCCAGCTCGCCCACGCCGACCAGGTCGCGCACCGCCTGCAGCTGCCGCGCGCCGAGCCCGGGCGTGAGGGCAGCCAGCGCCGAGCCGGCGCTGGTGACCGGCAGCGTCGTCCCGTCGACCGTGTCGACCGCCCGGATCAGCCCGTCCGCATCCGCCCGCGCGCGCAGCGCCCCCGCCACGCGCTCGCCGGCGAGGCGGCTCTCCTCCGCGAGCGCCGGATGCCCGAGCTGGTCCGCGAGCCAGCCGAGGTCCATCGCGGCCCGCGCGAGGATCGCGGAGAAGCCGGGGTCGAGCACCCGGAAGGGGCCGGTGCGCGCGAGCCGCTGCTGGTCCCAGCCGCGCTCGGTCCCGCGCCGCACCAGCGTGAGGAAGCGGCGGTAGTGCTCGTCCGAGGGCCGCTCGGCGGCGTCCACGGAATCGGTGTCGCGCCGATGCACGACGGTCACCTCGGGCATCACCCGCCAGAGCGGGGCGTCCCACTCCACGGAGTTGTCGCGCCCGGATTCCCACGGGTGGATCAGCACCGGCTCGCCGAACCCGCGCGGGTCGCGCTCCTCGGCCAGGAAGCGGTGCCAGGCGTGGAGCGGCGCGAGCAGCGCGGCGGCACGGCGCTCGTCCGGATGCCGCTCGAACAGCAACCGGGCGCAGGTCGCGGCCAGCGGCGGCTGCGTGATCGCCGAGATGCGCCGGCCGTCGACGCTGAGTCTCCGCCCCCACCAGCGCGGCCCGGGCAGGTAGCGGGCGTAGGGCCGGGCGACCATGGTGAGGGCCCCGCGCAGCCGGCTCCCGAGCCGGTCCGGCACGCGCGTGTGGAACGCGATGTGGGGGATCATCGCCTGGCGGTCGCGCGCCCTTGCCAGCGTCTCGAGCTCGGTCCACGCGCGCGCCGGATCGAGCTCCGCCCAGCCGAGCGCGGCCAGCGCCGAATCCCAGTTCCACTGGTGCGGGTAGGTGGCGCGCGACGGGACGGTGTAGCCGCCGCTGTCGTTGGCCCGCAGCACTCCTGCCGCGACCGCGCGCAGGCCGATCCCGGGCGCCGAGGCCACCGGCTCTTTCTACCGGCGCAGGCGGCGGCGGGGCTGGCGGCGCGTCCGCAGGCGCGCCGCGGCGTAGCCCCCGCCGCCGCCCACCAGGGCGACCGTGAGCGTGGCGGCGGCCGCCTTCAGGATCACCCCGAGCCGGTCGAAGCGCATGATGCGCCAGCCCTCGGCGCGGGCGATCCGCTCGAGCGCCGAGTCGGGATTGACCGCCACCGGATGCCCGACCGCGCGCAGCATCGGCAGGTCGGATTCCGAGTCCGAGTAGGCGTACGACTCGGCCAGGTCGATCCCCTCACGCGCGGCCAGCTCGCGGATCGCCTCGGCCTTGCCGTCGCGGTATGTGAACGGACCCGCGGGCCTGCCGGTGTAGACGCCGTCGTGCACCTCGGAGCGCATGCCGACGCCGCCGTCCAGCACCAGCACGTGCGCCAGCACCTCGGCCAGCTCCTGCGACGCGGCGGTGACGATGTAGACCGGCCGACCGGCGTCCTGGTGCGCGTAGGCCTCGTGCAGCATCTCCCGGTAGAGCAGCGGCAGGATGCCCGCCAGCACATCGGGGCCGAGGCGCTGGAGGTCGATCACGCGCTGGCCGGCGAGCGAGTCGAGGATGCGCTGACGCAGGGCATCGGTGTCGGCGTCGTTGGATCCGTGCAGGCGGAACTTGACGTTGGCCCAGGCGTCCCTCGCGAGCTGCCGGCGCGACAGCATGCCGTTCTTGTAGGCCGCGCGCCCGAAGTGCAGCGCGCTGGAGCCCTCGATCAGGGTCTTGTCGAGATCGAAGAAGGCTGCGCCCTTCACAGCACGCAGACTAGGCAGCGGCGACAATGCCGGCGTGGATGCCGGACTGCAGCAGCGGATCAGGGACTTCTACACCGCCTATGCGCGCGGCGACATGGACGCCGCGCTGGAGGGCTTCCACGCCGACGCGACGCTGACCAACCCGGAGTACGCGATCGATGGCGGCGTGCGCCGCGGGCGCGAGCAGCTGCGCGCCGCCCTCCAGGGGCTGCACGAGGGCTTCGAGTTCCAGGGGATCGAGGTGGACGAGCTTCACGAGGGCCCGGACGGCGTGCTCGTCCTCTTCCGCCTCGTGCTCCGCGGCCGGGGCAGCGGCGCCCCGATCGAGGAGCGCTTTGCCCACGTGCTCCGCCTCCGCGACGGGCGGGTGGCCGACCTCGCCTGGTTCAGGACGGCCGCCGAGGGCCGCCGCGCGGCCGGGCTCACGTAGGCGCTAGGCGCCGTTCACCTCGACGATCACGGCGTCGCCCTGGCCGCCGCCCGAGCAGATCGCCGCCACGCCGAGGCCACCGCCGCGGCGCCTCAGCTCGCTGACCAGCGTCATCAGGATGCGCGCGCCGCTGGCGCCGATCGGATGCCCGAGCGCGATCGCGCCGCCGTTCACGTTCACCTTCGACTCGTCCACGCCCAGCATGCGCATCGAGTTGAGCGCGACCGAGGCAAACGCCTCGTTGATCTCGAACAGGTCGATGTCGTCCACCGACAGGCCGGCCTTCTCGAGCGCCGCCTTGGTGGCGTTGGCGGGGGTGCGCGCCAGGTATGGGAACTCGTCCGCCACCGCCGCCTGGGCCACGACCGTGGCGAGCACGGTGCGGCCGTTGCGGCTCGCCCACTCGTCGCTGGACAGCACCAGCGCGCCGGCGCCGTCGTTGACGCCCGGAGCGTTGCCCGCGGTGTGCGAGCCGTCCTTGTTGAAAGCGCCGCGCAGCTTCGAGAGCGACTCCAGCGAGGACTCCCGGCGCGGGGCCTCGTCCACCTCGACGGTGGTGTCGCCCTTCCGCGAGGAGATCGTGACAGGCACGATCTCCTCCGGCAGGCGCCCCTCGTCGGTCGCCTGGATGGCCAGCTCGTGCGAGCGCAGCGCGAACTTGTCCATGTCGGCGCGGGTGATCTCCAACTCGGCGCCGACCTCGTCGGCCTCCTCGCCCATGTGCTTGCCCGTGAACGGGTTCGTCAGGCCGTCGTTGACCATCGCGTCGAGCGCCTTGGCGTCGCCCATCCGGTACCCGAAGCGCGCGCCGGCGAGCAAGTAGGGCGCCTGGGACATCGACTCCATCCCGCCCGCCACGGCCACGTCGAGGTCGCCGCTGCGCACGGCCTGGTCCACGATCCCCGCCGAGCGCAGGCCGGAGGCACAGACCTTGTTCACGGTCTCGGAGGGCACCTCCTTGGGGATGCCGCCCTTGATCTGGGCCTGGCGGCTGGGGATCTGGCCCTGCCCCGCCTGGAGCACCTGGCCGAAGACGACCTGCTGGACCGCCTCCGGCGCCACCTCGGCGCGCTCGAGAGCGGCGGCGATGGCGGTGCCGCCGAGGTCCGTGGCGTCGAGTGAGGCGAGGCTGCCTCCCATCTTTCCGAACGGCGTGCGAGCCGCGCCGAGGATCACGGTCTTGGGCATCGGGTCAGTCTCCTTGCGTGCGGTCCTGGGGCCGGCAACCTTACCGACGCGCGACGTCTAGGATGGCCGCCTCGTGGCTCGCATCAACGTGACGGCAGGCAGCGGCGCACCGGAGGAGACGGCGGCCGACACCCGTGTCGTCGGGCTCTTCGAGGGGGAGTCGCTGCCCGACGAGCGCCTCCAGCGCCTCGTCGATCTGGGCGAGGCCAAGCCTGGCCTGAAGAAGGTCGCCGTGGCGCACGAAGACGCGCCGGGCGGCGGCCAGCGCCGCGTGCTGATCGCCGGCCTCGGCAAGCGCGACGAGTTCGACGCCGAGAAGGCGCGCGTGGCCGCTGCGGCCGTCGCCGGACGCGCGAAGGAGCTGGGCGCCGTCTCGCTCTCCTGGGCCGCGCCCGACGGCGCCGGCGTCGCCGGCGGGCTGGTCGAGGGCACGCTGCTCAAGCTCTACTCCTTCGACCGCTTCAAGTCGTCGGCCAACGGCGACGAGGACAACGGCGGGATCGAGTCGCTCGAGGTCGCCGGGGGTGCGGTGGATGCCGCAGAGGTGGAGCGCGCCCGTGTCGTGGCGGATGCCGCCAACGCGGCCCGCGACCTCCAGAACCTGCCTTCCAACTACGCGACCCCCCTCTTCCTGGCGGAGCGCGCCGCCGAGATCGCCGACGAGCACGAGGCGCTCGAGCTGGAGCTGCTGGACCGTGACGCGATCGTCGCGCGCGGCATGGGCGCGTTCGCCGCGGTCGCACAGGGCGCCCACGCCGAGCCTCGCCTGATCGTGCTGCGCTACCGCCCGGCCGGCGCCACCGGACCGCACCTCGGCTACGTCGGCAAGGCCGTCACCTTCGACACGGGCGGCATCTCGATCAAGCCGTCCGCCCGCATGCAGGAGATGAAGTTCGACATGTCCGGCGGCGCGGCGGTGATCGAGGCGACCGCGGCGATCGCGCGGCTCCGGCTGCCGGTCACGCTCACAGCCGTCGTGCCCGCCACCGAGAACATGCCGAGCGGGCACGCCATGAAGCCCGGCGACATCGTGACCGCGATGAACGGCAAGACGATCGAGGTCAACAACACCGACGCCGAGGGCCGGCTGGTCCTGGCCGACGCGCTGGCCTACGCCGTCGAGCAGGGCGCGGAACGCATCGTCGACCTGGCGACGCTCACGGGCGCGGTGCTGATCGCGCTGGGCCACACCCACGCCGGCCTGTGGTCCAACGACGACGACTGGTTCGCCCAGGTCGAGGCCGCCGCGGCCGCCAGCGGCGAGATCGGCTGGCGCATGCCACTCCACCCCGAGTACCTCGAGCTGACCAAGGGCACGGTGGCCGACCTGCAGAACGCGGCCGAGCAGCGCGTGGCGCAGTCCAACTACGCCGCCGAGTTCCTGCGCCAGTTCGTCGGCGAGCGCGCCTGGGTGCACGTCGACATCGCCGGCACCGCCTGGGGCATGTCGCGCAACTACGTCGGCAAGGGCGCGAGCGGGTTCGGCACGCGCATGCTGATCGAGCTCGCCCGCACAGCCGCTTCCTGAGCGGCTTTCCGACGGGTTTCCGACCCAAATCGCCCATTTTTCGATGTGTGACATCGGTCACACAACGGTTTGTTAGCGGTTTCCGGTGGCTACTTTGGCTCGGTACGCCGGAAACCGGCCCTGCTTGCGCGGCGGGGGAGTAAGCGCGCGAGCACGGCAAGCCCTGGCGGCGCCGTGGCGCTGCTGGGCAGTTCTACCCGGAGGTGAGCTTCTCTGTCTCGACGGAGAGCGATCGTCGCGTGCCCGCACGCGACCCTGTACGCAACTGACCCGGCCGGCCATCCGCCGGTCTGCGGGGTGTGCGCATGAACTCGCACAGCCCGCTTCGAATCGTCCTGCTGCTCGGGTGCATCTGCGCCGTGGCCGCCACGCTGGTGGCCGGACCGGCGCTAGGTGCCGCCGAAGAGCAGCCAACCGCGGCTCCTGCCGAGCCCGCGACCAAGACGGCGCAGCCGGCGCCGCGGCGCTTCCGCGTGGCCTACACGCAATGGCGCAAGCGGCTCGAGCGGCACCGCGTCTACGTCGGGCGCAACCTGCTGGCGAAGCCCGCCGCGCGGGCCGCCAACGACAGCGTCCGCACGCCGACCAAGCGCCAGCTGCGCCGGTCGATCCACCGGATGCAGCGGCGCTGGGGCGGCTGGCTGCGCCACCACCCGCGCGGGCGCGCTGTCGCCTTCAAGCTGAAGGTCCAGCGCCATGTGCCGGGCTGGGGCAAGGCGCACCTGCGGAGCATCGCGTGGTGTGAGTCCAAGAACGACCCGCACGCCATCGGCGGCGGCGGTGCCTACCGGGGCATGTACCAGTTCTCGGTGAGCACCTGGTCCGTCGTCGGCGGGAGCGGCGACCCGGCGGCGGCGTCGTCCTGGGAGCAGACCTGGCGCGCGTGGCTGCTGCTGAGCCGCCACGGCGCCGGTCACTGGCCGGTCTGCGGCTAGCGCACATGCCTGGGGGGCCCGCCGTGCGGCGGGCCCCCCAGGCGCTGCTAGTCGCCGCGTCCGTGCGAGGTGATGCCGCCCGGAGCGCGCTGCTCGGCGGCCTCGCGCTCGTCCACGTCGGGGTCGACCCTGTCCGCCTCGAGGTGGCGCTCGCGCGCCTCGCTCTGCTCGGACTCCGCTATGGCCGCCTGCTCGCGGGCGGTTGCCTCCTCACGGCGAGCGCGCGCCGCGCGCTCCTCCGCCTCGGCGCGTGTCCTGTCGGCCTGGGCCGTGCCGACCTCGGCCTCGCGCCGGATCTCGCGCGCCTCGACGCGCTTGCTCTCTAGCCGCCGATCGCGACCGCGGCGCCCGACGGCCACGACCAGCGCGATCACGATCAGCACCGCCACCACGATGACGACGATCACTCCGGCATCCACAACTGCCTCCTCTCCTCGGGTCCTACTCCCCCAGGTTTACCCGCCGTCGGCCGGCCCACTCACCCAGCCGCTCGATCGCCTCGTCGAGCACCTCGTCGCGCTTGCAGAACGCGAAGCGCACGATCGAGCGCGCCGGGCCGTCCGGGGTCGAGCTGAACGCCGAGACCGGGATCGCCGCCACGCCCGCCTCGTGGGGCAGCGACTGGCAGAGCCGGGCGGCGTCGTCCTCGCCGAGCGGGCGCGCATCCGCGTTGAGGAAGTAGGTGCCCGCCGACGGCAGCACCTCGAAGCCGGCGGCGCCCAGTCCGGCGGCCAGCCGGTCGCGCTTGGAGCGCAGCGCCCGCGCCAGCTCCGCGATCGCGTCGTCGGGCATCGACATGCCGATGGCGGCCGCGTGCTGGAGCGGCGTCCCGCCCGCGAAGCTCAGGAACTGCTTGACGCCGCGCACGCGCGCCACCAGCTCGACCGGACCGCTCACCCAGCCGACCTTCCAGCCGGTCAGCGAATGGGTCTTGCCCAGCGACGACACGGTGAGCGTGCGCTCCCACATGCCCGGCAGCGTCGCCAGCGGCACGTGGCGGCCGTCGTAGACCAGGTGCTCGTACACCTCGTCGGTGACTGCGATCAGGTCGAGCTCGCGGCACAGCCGCGCCAGCAGCTCCAGCTCCGACTCGTCCAGGACGCGCCCGGTCGGGTTGTGCGGCGAGTTGAGCAGCAGCACGCGCGCGTTCGCGGTGGCGGCCGCGCGCACGGCGGCCTCGTCCAGGCGCCAGCCCGGCGGCTCGAGCGCGATCGGGCGCACCGCGCCGCCGGCCAGCCGCACGATCGCGGCGTACGAGTCGTAGGCCGGGTCCAGCACGAGGACCGCGTCGCCAGGCGCCACGAGTGCGAGCAGGGCGGCGGCGAGGCCCTCGGTCGCGCCGAAGGTCACCTGCACCTCAGCGTCGGGATCGACGTCGAGCCCGTAGCGCCGGCGCTGGTGGGCCGCCACCGCCTCGCGCAGTGCCGGCACGCCGGGCAGCGGCGCGTACTGGTTGTGCCCGCCGCGCAGCGCCGCGACCGCCGCCTCCACGATCGCCGAAGGGCCGTCCTCGTCGGGAAAGCCCTGGCCGAGGTTGATCGCCCCCGTGCGCTGGGCGAGCTCGGTCATCTCGGTGAAGATCGTCGTTCCGCCGGGCTGCTGGGCCATGGCGGGACCTTATGGCTCGCGGCCTACGAGCGGCCGGCGTCGACCGCCTTCAGCTCGCGCTTGAGCACCTTGCCGGTCGCGTTGCGCGGCAGCTCGTCCAGGAACACGATCTCGCGCGGCACCTTGTAGCGCGCCAGGTTCTGCTTGACGTACGCCTTCAGGTCGTCCTCGCTCGACTGCCTGCCCCGCTCCAGCACGACGAAGGCGCGCAGCCGCTGGCCGAAGTCGCGGTCCTCCACCCCGATCGCGGCGGCCTCGGCCACCGCCTCGTGGCGGGCCAGCAGGTCCTCGATCTCCTTGGGGAACACGTTCTCGCCGCCGGAGACGATCATCTCGTCGTCGCGGCCCTCCACGAACAGGCGGCCGCCCTCGTCGAAGCGGCCGACGTCGCCGGTGGCCATCAGCGAGCCGATCACGTCCTTCGTCCCGCCCCCGGTGTAGCCCTCGAACAGCATCTCGTTGCCGACGAAGATGCGCCCGGGCTCGCCGGTCGGCACCTCCATGCCGTGCTCGTCGTAGAGCTTCACGACGGTGCCGCGCGGCGGCTTGCCGGCGGTGCCCGGGGCGGCGCGCATGTCCGCGGGCGTGGCGATCGACGCCCAGGCCACCTCGGTCGACCCGTAGAGGTTGTAGAGCGTGTCCCCGAAGGCGTCCATCCAGTCGTTGGCGAGGTCGCCTGGGAGCGCCGAGCCGCTGGCGGCAACCACCTTCAGCGAGGACACGTCGTACTTGGCGCGCACCTCCTCGGGCAGCTCCATGATGCGCTGCATCATCACCGGCACCACCACGAGCGAGTCGCAGCGATAGCGCGCGATGTCGGCCAGGCACTGCTCGGGGTCGAACTTGCGCCGCAGCACGTAGGTCGAGCCGAGGATCAGCCCGAGCGAGAAGTGGGCGAAGCCCCACGAGTGGAACAGCGGGGCGGCGATGTAGGTGGTCTGGCGCGCCTTCAGCGGGATCGTCGCCAGCAGCGCCACCACCGGATCCAGCGACTGCGGGTTGCCACGCGATGCGCCCTTCGGGGACCCGGTCGTGCCGCTGGTGAGGATCACCGCGCGGCCCTCCTGGGCCGGCGGCACGACGTCGCTCGGATCGCCCTGCTCGATCAGCCGGTCGATCGTCGGGTCCGCGGGGGCCTCGGTGTCGTGCCAAGCCACGATCCGCTGGCGCCCCTTGCCGGCTTCGGCCAGCAGCCCGGCGAACTCCTCGTCGTAGACGATCGCCTCGGGGTCCTCGCGCTCCACGACCTCGGCCAGCTGGGGCGCGGCGAAGGCCGTGTTGAGGTAGAGCGAGTTGGCGCCCAGCTTGGAGACCGCGATCGTCGACTCGATGAAGCCGCGGTGGTTCCGGCACATGATCGCCACGCCGTCGCCCTCGACGATGCCCAGGTCGGAGAGCGAGTGAGCGAGCGCGTTGGTGCGCTCGTCGACCTCGGCGAAGCTCAGCGTGCCGAGCTCGTCGACGATCATCGTGTCGTTCGGGAAGCGGTCGGCGAGCGCGATCGAGCCGGCGGCGGGGCTGCGTCCCCAGCGCAGCAGCGTCTGCACGAACTTCACGAGCCGGTCGGGGCGCATCGGCCGCACCACGCCAGCGTCGACCAGCACCTTCACGCTGCCGAGCTGGTAGGCCAAACGGCCCGGGATGCTCTTTCCGTCGCTCACCTCACCAGTCCCTCCTTCCATCTCTGCCCGGAGATTCTCCAGGCTGCGCTCGAGGTTGCGCGCCACCATCGGCTTCGACACCTGCTCCGAGACCGCTCCGAGCACCCCGCCGGGCGCCGCGTAGGCCAGCCGCAGAGTGACCCGGGTGCGCCCGTCGTCGGTCTCGCGCAAGCGCCAGCGCAGGCGCTGGTCGATGCCGGTCACGCTGGTCCACGCCAGGTCGGCCGGCTCGTCGAACTCCACGATCTCCACCAGCCCCCCGACCTCCGCCGAGCCGACCTTCATGTGGACGGTGTAGCGCGCGCCGAGGCCGAGCCGCGGATCCTCGCTCTTGCGCCGAACGCTGGTCAGGCCGTCCATGAAGTGCGGATAGCCGCAGGGGTCGGCGATCAGCTCCCAGACCTCGTCGCGGGAGGCGTCGATGACGGCGTGCTTCTCGACCCTCATCCGACCACGGGGAGCCGGCGTTCGGCCTGCAGCGCGGTGAGGCTGCGCTGCATGCGCTCGACGATGGCGTCGTAGGCGTCGTCGGCATCCATCTCGGCGACCTCGATCGGCTCCAGCACCTCGGTGGTGATCTTCGCCGGCAGCGGGATGTGACCGAGCATGTCGCCGACGTTGACTCCCCACGGCAGGGCCAGCGAGATCGGCAGGACCTTGAGGCGGAACATGCGGTCGAGCCCGAGCAGCTTGGCGAGCCGCTCGCCGCGGCTGAGGAAGAGGGCCGTCTCCTGCCCGCCCACCGAGACCACCGGCACGATCGGCACGCCACGCCGCTGCGCCAGGCGGATGAAGCCCTTGCGGCCGCCGAAGTCCACGGTCGCCGACTCCCACGAGGGCCGGTGCACCTCGTAGTCCCCGCCCGGGTAGACGAGCAGGGCGGCGCCCTCGTCGAGCGCCCGCTCGGCGTTCTGCGGCGTGGCGGCCACCGTGCCGTACTTGCGCAGCATCCCCAGTCCGGGCATCGACAGCACGAGGTTGTGGGCGAGCTGGTGGAACCGGCGCTCCACCCCGAAGTAGGTGCTGAACGCCAGCGTGAACACGTGCGTGTCGGGCGTCAGGTTGCCGCCGGAGTGGTTTCCCACGAGCAGCACGGGGCCCTCTTCGGGAATGCGCTCGAGGCCGCGGACCTCGGCGCGGAAGTAGAGGCTGGCGAGCATCCACAGGCGCGGCAGCGTCTCGCGTATGTAGTCGGGATCGCGCTCGTCGAGATCGGCCGCAGGCACGCGCCGCTGCGCCTGCTCGGCGACCGCCGCGATCGCGCGTCCGGCGATGCTCACCTAGGCCGCCCTGGTCGACCCCGCCCGCACCGAGGGCGCCAACAGCGGCCAGCTCGAGGGCGGACCCGCGGGGCGGCGGATCTTGTGCGGCTCGCCCCGCGGCAGCCGCTCGAGCAGCGCTCGCGCCTCCGGGCCGCGCAGCTGCTCGCGCACGGTGCGCTCGGCGGTCTCGATCACCTGCTGCCTGCGCCCCGCGCTCATCAGGTTGCGGCCCATCGCTCCGTGGTCCTCGGACGTCGGCTCGATCAGCAGCACCTCGGTGCCGAAGCGGCGCACCTTCCGGACCTCGTGGGCGAGCCGGCGCGTGTTGGCCTGGCGGCCCACCGCGGTGATCCAGTCGCGCGGGTCGAGCGTGCCCGGCAGGCCGGCCGCGGCGGTCGACAGCGGGTTCAGGCAGATGACGAGGTCGAGTCCGCGACCGGCGACCAGGTCGAGGTTCGAGGCCGAGCAGACGCCGCCGTCCACGTAGCGCCGCCGGCCGATCTTGACCGGGCGGTAGAAGCCCGGGATCGCGCAGGAGGCCGCCACCGCATCGGCGATCTCGACGTTGGGCGCGCCGAGCCGCCCGAACGGCGTGCGCCGGCCGCTCTCGTAGTCGCACGCGACGGCCCAGTAGTTCGGGTGCTCGACCCAGCGGTCGGGCACCGCACGCCTGACGATCTGCTTCAGCGAGTCGGTCGCGACGAGCCCGGTCGGCAGCCAGCCGGCCATCATCTGCAGCGGGGTGTGGCCGAGCGGATTCGACAGCGCGGTGAGCGCCATCCGCAGCGAGCCGGGGCCGAGCGGCGGGAGGCCGCGGTGCAGCCGGAAGACAGCCCCGGCCGCGCGGTCCGCCTCCGCCGCAGGGGTGCCGTCGGCGGCGGTGACGCCGTCGAAGGACTCGCCAGCCGAGTGCGCGACCATGAACCAGGGCGGCACCCCCGCGGCGAGCAGAGCGCCGATCATCGACCCGGCGGACGTGCCGACGATGAACTCCGCGCTGGCGGGGTCCCACTCGGTCTCCTGAGCGAGCGCGTTGAGGCCCCCCGTCAGCCACGCGCCGCCCAGCACACCACCGGCGCCGAGCACGAGACCGACTCTCATGACGACCGAGTTACCCGCAATCGCGGGGTGACACGCCGCTGCATGGCATTTCCAGGGTAAACGCGGGCCCGGCGCCCGGGCGCCGGGCCCGGCCGCGCGCCCGCCTTTCCGCGCCCTCCGGGCTCACCCGAATTTGCGGGCCGCGCTGAAACCGGCCAGGGCGCCGGCCGTCCACGCGACTGCCACGAGCGCGGGCGGCAGCGCGAGCAGGTCGCGCGCGACGAAGCCGAGTCCGGCCCCGGCGGCGATCGCGCTCCATGCGAGTGCGGCGACTCGATGAATCCGTTGGAGGATCACGGGAAGAAGAACTCCAGTGGGTTGAGGCACTCGTTGGCGATTCCCAGTGCCTCGTCGAGCGGCAGCGCCTCGGTCGGCGCGCGCGGGTGCTCCATCTCGGCGCGCCAGCGGCGGTAGGCGAGGCACACGATCCACGCGTGCTCCGCGATCGCGGTGACGCCGCGCAGGCGCCGGGCGTCGGCGGCGCGCGCCTCGCGCACCTGCAACGCCCCCGCGCCCGGCGACCGCCGCAAGCGCGGCGGGGCGATCGGCGGCCCCGCGCTCGGCCCGCCCGCCCCCGCTCGTCCGCACAAATCCCCCGCGGCGCACGTGATCCGCTGCGCCACCGCCTCGCCCAATCCCGCGTCCCCGGCCAGGCCGTTCCGCGCCGCAGCCAGCCCGCCGAGCAACAGGGCCGCCAGCAGCACCAGCGCCACCCATTCGACGGTCGCCTGTCCGCCCTCTCCCCGCACGAACAGCGACCGTACGAGCCAAGGGACGACACGTGGGTGCGCTGCGTAACAAGCACGTACCAACGGCGTGAACAACCCCACGGTTTTGCCTTAACACGTACTTAATCCAACCTCAACCCACCCACATTCGTGCAAGTCTTGACAGAACTCCGTGCGGCATGAGAGGGTGCCGCGCGATGGCGACGGGCTCCGGCTCCCTGAGCTCCCTCCGCGAATTCAACCGTCTGAGAATCGTGGATTTCCTGCGCATCAACGGCACCGCCAGCCGCGCGGAGCTGGCGCGGCGCACCGGGCTCTCACGCTCCACCGTCTCGACCCTCGTCGCGGACCTGCAGAGGCGCGGCCTGGTGGTCGAGCGCGCCGGCCAGTTCGCCGGCGAGGGCCAGCCCGGCCGCCCCGCGGCGCTGCTCGAGCTGGACCCGTCGGCCGCGGCGGCGGTGGGCATCGACTTCGACCACGACAAGGTGCGCGTCGCGGTCTCGGACCTGTCGCGCAGCGTGCTAGCCGAGGCGTCGGCGCCCTACGACGTCGACCACCACGCCAGCGGGGCGCTCGACCTCGCCGCGCAGCTCGCCGAGCAGGTGCTGGCGCAGGCCGGGCTGGAGCCCGAGCGGCTGCTGGGCGTGGGCGTCGCCCTGGCCGGCCCGATCGACCACAGGCGCAGCGAGCTGCACTCCTCGTCGGTGCTGCCGGGCTGGTCCGAGTTCGACGCGGCCGGGGAGCTCGAGCGCAGGCTCGGCACGCGCGCCTACGTCGACAACGACGCCAACCTCGGCGCGCTGGCGGAGGTCACCCTCGGCGCCGGCCGCAACGCGCGCTTCGCCGCGTACGTGTCGATCTCGTCCGGGATCGGCGCCGGGATCATCGTGGACGGCCGCCCCTACCGCGGCCACCGCGGCACGGCGGGCGAGATCGGCCACGTGGTGGTCAACCCGCAGGGGCCGATCTGCCGCTGCGGCAACCGCGGCTGCCTCGAGACGCTGGCGTCGGGCCCGGCGCTGCTGCGCCTGGTGCAGGCGAGCCGCGAGGAGCCGCTGACCGTGAAGTCGATGATCGAGCTGGCGCGCGACGGCGACGCCGGCTGTCGCAGGGCGATCGCCGATGCCGGACAGGCAGTTGGAGGCGTCGTGGCCGGGCTGGTCAACCTGTTCGGCCCCGAGATGGTCGTGATCGGCGGCGATCTCGGGGAAGCGGGCGACCTGTTGCTGGACTCGCTGCGGGAGACGGTGCGCAGGGATGCGCTGCCGGCGGCCGCGAGCGAGCTGAAGATCGTGGCGGGAGAGCTAGGGGAGCGGGCCAACTTGCTTGGCGCGCTCGCCCTCGTGCTCATGCAGTCCGAGCACGAGGTGGCCGCACGGGTGTCGGGAAGCGCGGCGGCCTGACCAGAGACCCCAAACAGGAGGAGAGGGACGTGTCCAGACGGAGAAGAATGTGGGCGCTGGTGGCAGCCGGCGTCCTCGCCATGAGCGGACTGGCCGCTTGTGGAGACGACGATGACGACGGCGGCGACGGCGGAGCGGCGAGCAACGGCGGCGACAAGCCCAAGGTCGCCGTGCTGCTGCCCGACTCGCAGTCCTCGGTGCGCTGGGAGACGGTCGACCGGCCGTTCCTGCAGAAGTCGTTCGAGGCCGCCGGCGTGGACGCCGACATCCAGAACGCCGAGGGCGACAAGTCCACGCAGCAGCAGCAGGCCGAGCAGGCGATCACCAACGGGGCGAAGGTCATCCTGCTGGTGAACCTCGACTCGGGGTCCGGCGCGGCGATCGCGGCGAACGCCAAGTCGCAGGGGGTCAAGGTGATCGACTACGACCGCCTCACGCTCGACACCGACGCCAACGACTACTACGTCTCGTTCGACAACGAGCAGGTCGGCAAGCTGCAGGGCGAGGGCCTCGTCGACTGTGTAGGCGACAAGCAGGGTGCCCGCATCGCCGTCCTGAACGGCTCGCCGACGGACAACAACGCGACGCTGTTCAAGAACGGCTACGACTCGGTCATCAACCCGAAGTTCGACTCGGGCGAGTGGGTCGAGGTCGACGACCAGTCCGTGCCCGACTGGGACAACCAGCAGGCGCTGACGATCTTCGAGCAGATCCTGCAGAAGGCCGACAACAAGGTCGACGGCGTGCTGGCGGCCAACGACGGTCTGGGCAACGCGGCCATCTCGGCTCTGAAGCAGCGCAAGCTGCCCCAGATCCCGGTCACCGGCCAGGACGCGACGCTCGAGGGCATCCAGAACATCGTCAACGGCGATCAGTGCATGACCGTCTACAAGGCGATCGAGAAGGAGGCCCAGGCGGCGGCGGACCTCGCCATCGCGCTGGCCAAGGGCGAGACGCCCACCGCGGAGACCACGCCGATCGACAACGGGACGCACGAGGTCCCGAGCGTGCTGCTCGACCCGGTCTCGGTGAACAAGGACAACATCTCCGAGTATCTCGGCAACCCCGACTTCCCGACCAAGAAGGACATCTGCGCCGGGAAGGTTCAGGCGAAGTGCGAGGAGCTCGGACTCTGAGCCACCGCTGACGTCCGCGAGCCCCCGGGGTGCTCTGGCGCCCCGGGGCCGCGCGGCGTAGAGTCGGGCCCAGTTGGCCCAGGTCAGGGAGAGAGGGGCTGGATGAGCGACACACCGCTACTCGAGCTGCGCGGCGTGAGCAAGCACTTCGGTGCCGTCGTCGCGCTGCACGAGGTCGACTTTCGGGTGCAGCCCGGCCGCGTCACCGCGCTGGTCGGCGACAACGGAGCCGGCAAGTCGACGCTGATCAAGTGCGTCGCAGGCATCTACCGCATCGACGGCGGAGAGATCTTCTACGCGGGTGAGCGCGTGAACATCGGCGGTCCGCGCGACGCCGCCGACCTCGGCATCGAGGTCGTCTACCAGGATCTGGCGCTGGCCGACAACCTCGACGTCGTCCAGAACATGTTCCTCGGCCGCGAGGAGCTCGAGCCGCTGCGCACCCTCGACGAGACCAAGATGGAAGCGCGTGCGCGCGACACGCTCAAGAGCCTCTCGGTGACCACGATCCGCAGCGTGCGCCAGACGGTGGCGGGGCTGTCCGGCGGGCAGCGCCAGTCGGTGGCCGTGGCCAAGGCCGTGATGTGGAACTCGCGGCTGGTGATCCTCGACGAGCCCACCGCCGCGCTCGGCGTGGCGCAGACGCGCCAGGTGCTCGACCTCGTCAAGCGGCTCGCCGAGCAGGGCCTGGGCGTGGTCGTCATCTCCCACAACCTGCACGACATCTTCGAGGTGGCGGACGACATCGCGGTGCTGCGGCTGGGCCAGAACGTGGCCGAGTTCAAGCGCACCGAGACGAGCGAGCAGGAGGTCGTGCACGCCATCACCGCCGGCAAGCTCACCAAGGTGCCCGGGCTGGCCGACGAGGAGGTTGTGGCGTGAGCACGGCAGCGCCCACCGCGCCGTCCGGCGCCCCGGCCCCGTCGGCCACCGCCGGCGGCCTCGGCGAGGCGGTGCGCGACTGGTGGACCAACGTCCGCTCCGGCCAGCTCGGCTCCCTGCCGATCATCGTCGGCCTGATCATCATCGCGATCGTCTTCCAGACCCAGAACGACCGCTTCCTCACCGCCGGCAACTTCGTCAACCTGATCGTCCAGTCGGCCGCCTACACGACGATCGCGATGGGCATCGTCTTCGTGCTGCTGCTGGGCGAGATCGACCTGTCGGTGGGCTACGTGTCCGGCGTCGCCGGCGTGATCGCCGCGGTGCTGCTGATCCCCGACGGCAGCCAGCTGGCCACGCCGATCGCGATCGCGCTTGCGCTCGGCTCCGGCATCGCCATCGGCACCCTGCACGGGCTGATCATCACCAAGATCGGGATCCCATCGTTCGTGGTGACGCTCGCCGGGCTGATCGCGTGGAACGGCGTGGTGCTGCTGCTGATCGGCAGCCGCGGCACTGTCGTGCTCCAGGACTCGTTCATGATCGGCCTGGCCAACGACTTCCTGCCCGAGGCGACCTCCTGGATCCTGTACCTGATCGCGATCCTGATCTTCGCGGGCATCCAGCTCAACGAGGTCCGCGTGCGGCGCAAGGCCAACCTGGACCACGACCCGCTGACCCTGATCGGCCTGCGCGTGGCCTTCCTCGCGGCCGTGCTCGGGATCGTCGTGTGGGTGGCGAACGAGGACCGGGGCATCCCCTACGTCTTCCTGGTGGTCGGCTTCTTCCTGCTGTTCTGGGGCTTCGTGCTCGGACGCACCCGCTTCGGGCGCTACGTGTACGCGGTGGGCGGCAACGCCGAGGCGGCCCGCCGGGCCGGAGTGAACGTGGACCGCATCAAGATCATGGTGTTCGCGATCTGCTCGTTCATGGCGGCGGTCGGCGGACTCGTGCTGGCGTCGCGACTGCGCTCCGTGGACACCGGCGCCGGCGGCGGCGAGATCCTGCTCTATTCGATCGCGGCCGCGGTGATCGGCGGCACGTCGCTGTTCGGCGGCATCGGCCACATCAAGAGCGCCCTGCTCGGAGCGCTGGTGATCGCCTCGATCGACAACGGGCTCGGCCTGCTCGGGCTGGGCTCGGGCGAGAAGTTCCTGATCACGGGCGGCGTGCTGCTGCTCGCGGTGACGGTCGACTCGCTGTCGCGGCGCCGGCAGGCGCAATCGGGACGAGCGTGACGGACAGGGTCGCGTTCGTCACCGGCGCCAGCCGGGGGGTCGGCGCCGCCGTTGCGCGCGCCCTCCACGCCGACGGCGCGCGCGTCGCGCTGGCCTCCCGCTCGGGCGACGACCTCGGGCTCGACGGTGCGCTCGGCATCCGCTGCGACGTGCGCGACCCGGCGAGCGTCGAGGCGGCGGTCGCCGCCGCCGTCGAGCGCTTCGGCGGCCTGGACATCGTGGTCGCGAACGCCGGCGTGGGCGCCTACGGGCCGTTCCTGGAGATGGACCCCGACGACGTCGAGGCGATGATCGACGTGAACCTCAAGGGCACGCTCTACACCGCCCGCTTCACGCTTCCGCACCTGATCGAGCGCCAGGGCGACTTCCTCTCGATGTCGTCGGTGGCGGGCCTGCGGGCATTCCCCGGCGAAGCCGTCTACAACGCGTCCAAGTTCGGGCAGCTCGGCTTCACGCGCGCGCTGGACCACGAGCTGCGCGCGCTCGGCGTGCGCGTGACCAACATCGCGCCCGGCGGGATCGCCACCGACTTCGCCATGGGCTCGGGGCGCACGCCCGACATGCCCGAGCTGGAGGGGATGATGACCGCCGAGGAGGTGGCCGACGTCGTGCTGTTTGCCGTGAACCAGCCGCGCAACGTGCGCATGATGACCGTCTCGTTCCGGCCGATGAACGAGGGCTCATGGGGCTGAGGCTGGGGCTGCTCTCCACCGCTCGCATCAATGAGCTGCTCGTCGGTGGCGCGCGGCAGGTGGACGAGGTCGAGGTGGTCGCGATCGGCTCGCGCGACCGGGCCCGCGCGGAGCAGCAGGCCGCCGCGCTGGGGATCGAGCGGGCGCTCGGGTCCTACGAGGCCGTGCTCGAGGACCCCGACGTCGACGCCGTCTACGTGGCGCTGCCCAACGCGCTGCACGTGGAGTGGTCGATCCGCGCGCTCGAGGCCGGCAAGCACGTGCTCTGCGAGAAGCCGATGGCCCGCTCGCCGGAGCAGGTCGAGCGAGCCTTCGACGCGGCGGAGGCGGCCGGCAAGGTGCTGACCGAGGCGTTCATGTGGCGCCACCACCCGCAGGCGCGCCTGCTGCGCGAGCTGCTGCCGCGCGTGGGCGAGCTGCGCACGGTGCGCGCGCAGTTCTCCTTCCCGCTGTCGCGCGCCGGCGACGTGCGCCTCTCGGCCCAGCTCGAGGGCGGCGCCCTCATGGACGTGGGCTGCTACTGCGTCAGCGGGACACGGCTGGTGGCCGGCGAGCCGCTGGAGGCGACCGGCCAGCAGGTGACCGGCGGGGACGGCGTGGACATGCGCTTCGCCGCCACCATGCGCTTCGCCGGAGACGTCCTGGCCCACTTCGACTGCGC
This sequence comes from Thermoleophilaceae bacterium, assembly GCA_034664085.1. Lineage (GTDB taxonomy): Bacteria > Actinomycetota > Thermoleophilia > Solirubrobacterales > Thermoleophilaceae > JACVRW01. The sequence goes on along the minus strand of JAXDII010000077.1, from coordinate 31,021 downwards.
CTTCGACGTGACCGATCGCGCGGAGCTGGAGGTGGCCGGCTCCGAGGGAGCGCTGGTGCTGCGCGACCCCTGGCACGCCCACGATCCGGTGATCGAGGTGCGCGGCGCCGACGGCTTGCTCGAGCAGGTGGAGGCCGAGCGCGGCGACGCGTACGCCTACGAGCTGCGCGACTTCGCAGCCGCAGCCGCGGGCGAGCGCCCGCCCCTGTTCGGACGCGTGGACGCGGTCGGCCAGGCGCGCGCGATCACGGCGCTGTACGAGAGCGCCGCCAGCGGCGCCCGCGTGGCGCTCTAGCACCACGACTGGCCCTTCTGCCCGGCCATGCATAGGCTTTTCGGCGGGCATGGGGACTTCGTCTGCAAAGACCGCCGCTCCGCCCGCGGGCATCGCCTCGCTGGCGGAGCGCTATGACCCGGACGTGATCGACGTTCCGGGCGGACGCGCGCTGGTGCGGCTCAGCGTGCGCGGCGGCGAGGACTGGGACGCCCGCATCAGCGGCCAGCGCGTGCGCTTCGTCCGCGCGCGCGACGGGCGTGAGCCGGACGCCGTGATCGCCGCGGATCCCGCCACCTGGGAGCGCGTCACGGGCGACGTGCGCGGCGGCATGGCCGCCTTCCAGCAGGGGCGCCTGCGCATGCGCGGCAGCCTGCACCTGGGCGTGGGCTTCCTGGCGGCCACCAGCGGGTCCGACGAACCCGGGCGGCTCGCGTTCGAGACCCTCCACACGCGCTCGGGCCGCGTCTCGATCCTGTCCGCGGGTGTGGGCCCCGAGACGGTCCTGTGCCTGCATGGCCTGGGCGGCACCAAGGCGTCCTTCCTGCCGACGGTCGCCGCGCTGGCGGGCCGCTATCGCGTGGTGGCGATGGACCTGCCCGGCTTCGGGGAGTCGGACAAGCCGATCGGCGCCCCCTACGACGCCGAGTGGTTCGCCCGCTCAGCGTTCGACACGCTGGACGCTCTAGGCGTGCGCAAGGCGCACCTCGCCGGCAACAGCATGGGCGGGCGCGTGGCGATCGAGGCCGGCCTGATGCGCCGCGATCGCGTGCGCGGGATGGTGCTGCTGAGCCCGGCGCTGGCCTGGCTGCGCGACCGCCGCTGGGCGCCCGTCGTGAGGCTGCTGCGCCCGGAGCTCGGCCTGGTCCAGATGACCCCCCGCCCGGTGGTGGAACGCGTGGTGCGCAGGCTGGTGCCGAGCGGCGGACAGGGCTGGGCCGCGGCCGGCGTGGACGAGTTCCTGCGCGCCTATCTGACGCCGCGCGGGCGCGCCGCCTTCTACGCAGCCGCCCGCAACATCTACCTGGACGAGCCGCACGGCGACGACGGCTTCTGGAACCGCCTGCGCGGGCTCTCCCCCGACGCCCTGTTCGTCTGGGGCCGGCGCGACACGCTCGTACCGATCGCCTTCATGAGGCACGTGGTGCGGGCGCTGCCCTCGGCTCGCCACTTGGAGCTCGAGTGCGGGCACGTGCCGCAGGTGGAGCGGCCGCGCGAGACGCACGCGGCGATGCTGGACTTCCTCGCGACCAAGTAGAGCCGCGGCTCAGAAGTCGCCGCCGCCGAAGTCGCCGCCCCCGCCGAAGTCTCCGCCGCCGAAGTCCCCGCCGAAGTCGCCGAAGTCGCCGACGTCGCCGGCCTGCGCCTCCTCCGCGCCGCCGAACATCCCGAACCCGCCGGTCAGCATCGAGCCGAGGAAGAGGCCGGGCACGAGCCCGCCGCCGAAGAATCCGCCGGCGAACGGCCCGAACGCGGGGCCGGCCTGCCAGTAGGGCACGCGCCGGCCATTCACGTCCACCTCGCGCGTGTGCGGATCCTCGCCCTCCTGCACCCGCACGGCGTCGGCGGCGCACGCCGGCACGGGCCGCAACTCGCCGCCCGGCGGCGCCCACTCGACGTCGGCCACCGACGGGCCGTGGCGCGGATCGAAGAAGCACGGCGGCCGGCGCTCGGGCACCGGCTCCCCGGCCTGCTTCGCGCGCGCGGCCAGCATCGCCCAGCGGCCCTCCTCGAGCAGCTCCGACACGCGCTGCAGGTCCTCCGGCCGGCGCGAGCCGTCGAGCGCCTGGGCCGCCTGCGAGTAGCGCTCGACCGCGAGGCCGTAGTGCTGCTTGGCCTCGGGATCGGCGTCCGGCATCTCCATGTCGAGGTCAAGCGAGCGGATCTCGTCTCCGAGCGTCACCACGTCGTCGCGGGCGACCTCGCGAACCTGGGCGAACTCCGCCTCCTGCTCCCTGCGGCGGCGGCGCCGCCCGAGCGCGAACAGCGCCGCCGGGATGCCCAGCAGCGGGATCAGCAGCCAGCCCGGGAAGCCGCCGCCGTCCGAGCCGCCCTGGCCGCCGGCGCCGGTCTCGCTCCCCTCCGAGCCGCGCGCGTCGCCGACCCTGCGAACGAAGTCCTCGAGCACCGCGGCGGTGCCCGCGCCACGATTCTGCTCGAGCGCTTCGCGCGCGAGCTCGCCGGCCCGGCCGCGAGGCAGCACGCCGCCGGTGGCGCCGGCGCGGAAGGCTTCGCCGATCACCGCGGCGTAGACCCCGTCCTCGCCCACCGCGCGCGCGATCTCGGCCAGCGCGGCGTCGGGGCTGCCGCCGGCCTCGTTCGCCGCCGACCGCGGCAGCACCGCGATGTAGAGCGGGCCCGCCTCCTCGTCGGAGATGAGCTGGCGCAGCTGCTCGGCCTCGTCGTCGGAGATCGAGCGCTCGGCGTCCGGATCGACGTAGACCGGATCCAGGGTCAGCGTGTCGCCCGCCCGGTCGAGGATGCCTTGTGCCTGGGCCGGTCCCGCGGCCACCAGCAGCCAGGCGATGCCGATCAGGAGGATGCGCACGATCTTTCGCTACCCACGGGGTCGCGGTACAACCTACTGGTGAGCCTTCCCCCGGGCCCCCGGCTTCCGCGGCTGGTGCAGGCGGCAGGGGTCACCGCCGGCCCGTATTCGTGGATGCAGAGGCGGCGCGAGCGCTACGGCGACGTGTTCAGCTCGCACTTCCCGTTCTTCGGCCGCGTCGTCTACGTCGCCGACCCGGCGCTCGTCAAGGAGGTGTTCGCCGGCGACCCGGCGGTCTTCCACGCCGGCGAGGCCAACGCCACGGTCCTCGGCGACGCCCTCGGCGACAACTCGCTGCTCACGCTCGACGAGGGCCGGCACATGTCGCAGCGCAAGCTGCTGCTGCCGCCCTTCCACGGCGCGGCGGTGCGCCGCCACGTCGACGTGATGGCCGACGCGACGGCGCGACAGGTGGAGGCCTGGCCGGACGGGCGCGCGTTCGCGCTGCGCCCACGCATGCAGGCGATCACGCTCGAGGTGATCCTGCGCGCCGTGTTCGGCGTGCGCGACGGCGACCGCATGGACCGCTTCCGCGAGCGCATACCGAAGCTCGGCAACCTCTCGAGCGTGCTGGACTGGCTGCCGTTCATGCAGCGTGACCTGGGCGGCATCACGCCCGCGGCCCGCTTCCGCAAGGCCGTCGCCGCGGTGGACGAGCTGATCTACGCCGAGATCGCGGAGCGGCGCGCGCTGGGAGACGCGGCCGCCGAGCGCGACGACGTGCTGACGCTGCTGCTGTCAGCCCGCCACGACGACGGCGCCCCGATGTCCGACCTGGAGCTGCGCGACGAGCTGATGACGCTGCTGACCGCGGGGCACGAGACGACCGCCACGGGGCTGTCGTGGGCGTTCGAGCGCCTGCTGCGCACGCCCGCCGCGATGGAGACGCTGCTCGGCGCCCTGGACGACGACGACTACCTCGACGCGGTGGTCAAGGAGACGCTGAGGCTGCGCCCGGTGATCGTGGACGTGGCCCGCAAGCTCACGCGCGACACCGAGATCGCCGGCTGGCGGCTCCCCGCCGGGACGCTCGTGCTGCCGGCCATCGCGGCCATCCACGTGCGGCCAGACCTCTACCCGTCGCCGCACGAGTTCAGGCCGGAGCGCTTCCTCGACGGCGGCGCCGAGTCGTATGCCTGGATCCCGTTCGGGGGCGGCGTGCGGCGCTGCATCGGGGCGTCGTTCGCGCAGGTGGAGATGCGCGTGGTGCTGCGCGAGGTCCTGCGCCGGGTGCGCCTGCGAGCGGCCTCGCGCCGGCCGGAGCGGCCCCAGGTGCGGCACGTCACGGTAGTGCCGGCGCGCGGCGCGCGGGCGGTCGTGACCGAGCGGATCGCGGCTCAGGCCACCAGCACCGGCTCGCGGAGCGGCGCGGACTCAACCCTGTCGCGGCCAGCGCGCTTGGCCTCGTAGAGCGCGGCGTCGGCGCCGGCGAAGACCTGCTCGTAGTGGAACTCCGCGCCCGGCGGCGAGGCGCTCACGCCGAAGCTCATGGTCAGGGCCACCCCGGCGGCCATCGTCGTGCCCGCGACGGCGGCGCGCAGCGTCTCGGCGCGCACCACCGACTGCTCGAGGTCCGCGCCCGGGAGCAGCACGAGGAACTCCTCACCGCCGAGCCGGTAGACCAGGTCGAACGCGCGCAGCTGCTTGCGCAGCACGTACGCGACGTCCCTCAGGACGGCGTCGCCGGTCGAGTGGCCGAGCGAGTCGTTGATCCGCTTGAAGCAGTCGAGGTCGCCGACGATCAGGCCGACGGGCTCGCCGCTGACGCGCGACTGCTCGCTCAGCTCGCCGGACCGGGACGCGAGCGCCTTGCGGTTCAGCATGCCGGTGAGGGGGTCGACGACCGCCTCCGTGCGGTGCTCGACGTCGGAGCGCATCAGGGCGGTCGAGAGCATGCCCACGGCGATGACGAGCGCGACCGGCGCGACGATCAGGGTCGGGTCGTCCAGCACGGCGTGGGCGTTCACGCCGAAGGCCACCGCCAGCATCAGCGCCAGGGTGATGCCCACGCCCCACGCGACGCCCCTCATCGAGAAGCGGGCGCTCAGGGTCACGACCGGGATCGCGAACCACGCCATCGTCGGGTTCGTGGCGCCGCCCGTCAGCGCCACCGCGCCGGCGATCGTCATCTGGCTGGCGATCCATGCGGCGAAGATCAGGTACTCCGGCGTCGGCGACCGCTCGATGCGGCGCTCGGCGACGGCGAACGCGCCCGCGGCGAACAGCAGCGGCAGCAGCGTCCACCAGCCCAGCCACGGCCCGCAGATCACGAGGGCGGCGGCCAGGACGCCGATCGAGGCCCGGCGCACCGGCGCCAGCCGGCGGTCCATGTCGAGCATGCGGCCGCGGCCCGCCTGGTCGGCGCAGAGCCACGTCCCCCTGCTCGAAAAGTTGCGCTCCTCTCCCATGAGCTCTCGCGCCAGGGCCGAAAAGTTGGCGCCTCTGCCTCTATTTCGGCATTTGGGCGAGGCGCCTGAACGGTTTGGGCGAGCTACGCGAGCCGCGCCATGGCCAGCACCTCGGCCGCGGCCCGCTGCGGATCGTCCAGCGCGCCCGCCAGGGAGGCCCCGGCGAGGCCCTCCACCTTGGCCGCGAGCGCCTCGGCGTCCATCGGACGCTGGGGTGAGCCCAGCGCCGCCCGCACCCGCGCGATCTCCTCACCGCCGGCGTGCAGCACGAACTCGGACTCGAGCTGCGAGCGGTCGGTGGTGACCTCGATCGAGCGGGCCAGCTCCACCGCGGCGGCGTCGATGGTGGCGAAGCTCTCCACCACCGGCGTGCCGTGCAGGAGCGTGTACGCGGTCAGGTAGGGGATCGAGAACTTGGCCTGCAGCCCGTCCGCCGGCTCGGGCCCGTGTCCGGCCGCCTGCAGCGAGACCGGGTGGACCGTCACCCCAATCCTCTCGGGGGCGTTGCCGTCCAGCCCGTGGGCGGCCTCGATCGCGCCGTGCGTCTGGAGGCAGCAGGGCCAGGCCTTGATCCAGTTCTCCGCTACGGCGAGCCGCTGCGGATCGGGCTCGGCGTAGCTGCCGCCGGTGGCCTGCTCGAACCCGCGCGCGGCCGCTGCCAGCGGGACGCGCGCGCCGGCGTGCGCCAGGCGCGCGGCCGCGACGCCGGAGGCCGCGGCGAGGCCGACCTGGAGCGACTTGCCGTCCGACCCGAAGGCGGAGCGCAGGCCGCTCGCGCGCAGCAGCGCGATGGCCGCCGCGTCCGCGGTCGGCGCGCCCAGCAGCGTGGCCGCGGCGACGGCCGCCCCGACCCCGCCGCAGACGGCGGTGGGGTGCCAGCCGTTGTCATACAGCGCCGGGTGGCTGGCCCGCGCGAGCGCGCCCATCGCCTCGAAGCCGGCGGCGTAGGCCGCCAGCGCCTCCCCCACGCCGAGCCCGAGCTCGGCCGCCACGACAAGCGCGGCGGGCGCCGTCGGGGCGCTCAGGTGCGCGATGCCGGGCAGGTAGGTGTCGTCGAAGTCGAGCACGTGGCCGGCGGTGCCGGCGAAGGCCACCGGATCCCCGAGCGCACGCGCCGCCCGTGCGGCCGGCTCGCCGGCGCCGCGCGCTGCGCACGCGAGCCAGTCGACCAGCGCGGTGGCGTAGCGCGGATCCTCAGTCATCGCCGTCCTCCTCGAGCCGGTCGCGGAACTGCTTCGCGCCCACGACCTCGGCGCCGTGCTCGCGCACGCGCCGCGACAGCTCGCCGTCGGAGGTCACCACCCGCAGCTCGCCCGGATCCTCCGCCTCGGCCACCAGCGCGGCGATGTCGTCGTCCGCCGCGTTCGGGCCGCGCCTGGAAGCGAAGCGGACGTCCACGTCGCCGGCCCGCTCGACCTCGAACGGGCGCCCGTCGAAGACCACGGTCACGGGCTCCCGCAGGCCGCGCAGCTGCTCGACCAGCCGGCGCATAGCCCCCGGGCGGTCGCGCCACCAGCCGGTCGGGCGCGACCCGATCACGTTCATGCCGTCGACGACCCAGCGCTTCATGCGATGCCCGCCAGCCGCTCGCTCTCGTCCCACAGGCGCCGGCGCGCATCCGCGTCGTAGGCCTGCGGGTCGGCGGCGGCGTCGCGGGTGCCGTCGAAGAAGCGTCCGCTGACGCCGTCGAGCTGCGGGTCCGCGATCGCCCGCAGCGTCGCCGCCACCCCCTCCTCCACCGAGCTCCTCGGGCGGCCGAGCTGCTCGCGCACCATCTTGGTGTCCATCATCGTGGCCGGGTGGAGCGCGTTCACGGTCACGTCGCGGCCGCGCAGGCGTTCGGCGAGCTCGTTGGAGAACAGCACCTGGGCGAGCTTGCTCTGGGCATAGGCGGGGTAGGCCTGGTAGCCGCGCTCGAGCATCAGGTCGTCGAAGTTGAGCGGCGCCTGCCCGATCGAGGCCACGTTCACGATGCGCGCCGGCTCCCGCAGCCTGTCGAGCAGCAGGCTGGTGAGCAGGAAGTGCGACAGGTGGTTGACGGCGAAGGTCAGCTCGTGGCCGTCGGCGCTCTCGCTGCGCTGCGGGACGATCACTCCGGCGTTGTTCACGAGCGTGTCGAGCAGGTCGATCTGGCCGGCCAGGCGGCGTACGTCGGCGAGGGAGGACAGGTCTGCCACGAGGCCGCGCTCGGCGCCAGTCTCGCGCACCGTCTGCTCGACCTTCTCGGCATCGCGGCCATGCACCAGCACGCGCGCGCCCCGTGCGGCGAGCTCGGCGGCAACGCGCCGGCCGAGCCCGTCGGTCGATCCCGTGACCAGGATCGTCTGGTCGGAGATCGGCCTCACCGGCGCCACCTCACGAACGCGACCAGCCCGCCGACGATGATCAGGCCCGCCACCGCCTGCAGCCCGATCTGCACGCCGGCGCCCTCGTCCTCGGTGGCGTTGCGTATCGCGCCGAACACCACGGTCGCGCCGAAGAAGGCGACCAGCGTCCAGAGCAGCGTGTTGCGGTCCACGCCGGCGGACGATACCCGGGCGTGGGACAATGGCGCGGTGGCCCACTACAGGCGGCCCGACTGGTTCACCAAGCACGTCCTCAACCCGGCTGTGGCGGCCGTGACCCGGGTCGGGCTGAGCCTCGCCGGCTCGCGGGTGCTCGAGGTTCCCGGCCGCAGGAGCGGCGCGCCGCGCCGCACGCCGGTCAACCCGATGGCCTTCGAGGGGCAGCGCTATCTGGTCGCGCCGCGCGGGCACACGCAGTGGGTGCGCAACCTGCGCGCCAGCGAAGGCGGCCGGCTGCTGAAGGGCCGCCGCGCCGAGCAGTTCCGTGCGACCGAGCTGGCCGACGACGAGAAGCCGCCGCTGCTGCGTGCCTACCTGGAGCGCTGGAAGTGGGAGTCCGGGCAGTTCTTCGACGGGGTGGGGCCGGACGCGCCGGAGGAGGAGCTGCGACGGATCGCGCCCGACCACCCCGTGTTCCGGATCAGCTGACCTCGCGCAGGCTGCCGCTCTTCACGTCGTAGATGAAGCCGCGCACCTTGTCGGCGCGCGGGATGAACGGGCTCTCCTTGATCTTCCTGATCGACGCGCGCACGCTCTCGTCCAGGTCGCTGAAGGCGAGTCCACGCCACTCCGGGCGGCTGCCCGTCTCCGACTCCATCCTGCTGGCGAACTCCTCGTCGTCGAAGGTGAGCATGCCGCACTCGGTGTGCTGGATCAGCACGATCTCCTCGGTCCCGAGCAGGTGCTGGGAGATCGACAGCGAGCGCACGGCGTCCTCGGAGAGGACGCCCCCGGCGTTGCGGATCACGTGCGCGTCGCCCTCCTCCAACCCAAGCACCCGCGCCGGGTCGAGGCGTGCGTCCATGCAGGCGAGGACCGCGACCTTGCGCGCCGGCGGCAGCGGCAGGTCGGCCTTGTCGAAAGAGGCGGCGTAGGACTCGCTGTTGGCGAGCAGGGCGTCGGTCTCGGGCATCGGGTGCTCCCTTCTCGGTCTGTTCAGGCTGCGGATTCGAGCGGCACGTCGGCCGCGCGTGGATGAAGCAGGAGGGCGCCGTCATCGGCGACCTCGTATGTCCCCACCCGTTTCAGTGGCGTCGAATAGACGTGCAGCGTAATCGCCGGCACTGAGCCGCACTGTAGCGCGTTGTCCATAAAGTCGACTGGGAATAGGACCTTTTGCTTCGTATCGCTTGGCCAAGCGCCGTTACGTCAGAGTGGAGCCCCCCACCCCGACTCCACGCGCATTGGACGATTTCGCAGAGCTTCCCGAGGGCCGGCTGGCGGTGCTGGGCGATGACGAGCTCATCGACTACCTGCGCGCGGCGCGCTCCGCGGGACGGCAGGAGGCCATGAAGCCGGCGCTGGCCATTCTCGTGTTCGGGTACTGGGACATCCTCGTGAGCCGCGCACGGCTGCGCCTCCCCGAGTCCGACGTGGAGGACGTGGCCGCCGAGGCGGCGGCCAGCGCCATCGCCTCGGCGTTCGACGGCCGCTCGGTGGGCGAGCTGCGCTCGTGGATGCACACGATCCTGAGCCGGCGGATCGCCGACTACTACGAGGCGCGCACCAGGCGGCCGCAAACCACGCCGCTGGCCAGCGAGCACGGCGGCGTGGACGAGGTCTGGGGCGCCGAGCCGGCGGAGCCGTTCGAGGGCGACGCCCTGTTCGCCTCCGAGTGCCTCGGCCAGGCCTACGACGAGCTCGAGGACGAGCGCCATCGGCGCACGATCGACCTGTACGTGTACGGCCCGCTGTCCGCCACGGCGACCGCCGCCGAGGTGGGCGGCGGAATGACGGAGGCGAACGTGCACCAGGTCGCCTCGCGCTTTCAGAGGCGCTTCCGGGAGCTGATGGACGATGACTGACGTAGAGCGACTGCTGGCGGAGTACAAGGAGGCCCACCGCGCGGACGGGGCGCCGGCCGACCCGCGGCCCTACCTGGCCCGGGCCTCGGGACCCGACCGCGCCGCACTGGGGGCGCTGATCGACGCCTATCTCGCCCGAGCCCCGCGGCGCTCCTTCGACGCCGCCCGGTTCCGCGACTCGGCCGCGGCGCCGATGGCCGAATCGCTGCAGCGGGCGTTGTCCGGATCGGGCGGCCTGTGGCCTGCGCTGCTGCCGCGGCTGCGCAACCAGGCGCGCCTGCGCCGCGCGGAGCTCGTGTCCGAGCTGGCCGCGCGGCTGGGTGCGCAGTCGCAGACCGAGAAGGTCGCCGCCTACTACCACCAGATGGAGCAGGGGCTGCTGCCGGCGACCGGGGTCTCCGACACCGTGCTGGAGGCGCTCGGCCGCATCATCGGCTACTCGCGAGAGGCGCTGCGGCGGGCCGGCGAGCTGCCCGCTCCCGGCGCCGGCGCCGGGCCGGAGCCCGGAGCGGTGTTCGCGCGCACGCGCCGGGCCGACTCGGAGCCCGCGGAGCCCGCGCCCGAGGCCGCGGAACGGCACTGGGACGCCGTCGACCGGCTCTTCCGCGGCGGCTGACGGACCCAGCGCCTAGCATCGTGGCCGGTGGAGCTGACCGCGTCAGAGCAGCGAGCCGAGCGGGTGCTGGCCGAGGTGCCGGGCTTCGTGTGGGACGGCGAGACGCTGCCCGTCCCGGTGGAGCACATCGCCGATTCGGTGTTCGGGCTGCACGTGCGCGACGTCGACGATCTCCGCAGCGCCCCGGGGGCGCCCGACCTGCCCAGCTCCCAGGGCCTGTCCGGGCTGCTGCTGCCGGCGGCCGGCGAGATCTGGGTCAACGCCACCGAGGCGCGCGACTGGCCCGCGCGGCGCCGCTTCACGATCAGCCACGAGCTCGGGCACTGGTGCCTGCACCGGACCGAGGGGGCGGTGTGGTGCCGCGCGCACGCCGTGGACCCGCCCGAGCGCCCCGCCACCGCGCCCCGGGCCGCCTATCCGCCCGAGGAGTCGGAGGCCAACGAGTTCGCGGCGACGCTGCTGATGCCGGCGCACCTGATTCGCCGCCATTACGAGCGCCTGCGGCGCAGCGACCCGGACGGGTGCTTCCAGCAGCTCTGCGCCACGTTCGGAGCGTCCGGCGCGGCGATGGGGCGGCGGCTGCGCGCCGTCGTCTAGGGGGCGAGCGCTCAGCCCCGGGGCCTTCTGAGGGCATCCGCCCGCAATGCCCCGACTGCGCCTCGCACGAGATCTACGAGATCGCGCCCGCGCTGGCCGCGTACCGCCTGAGCGCCATCACGCCCGCCGGCGACACGCGCCTGGAGCCACCCGGCTCCGACTCGGTGACGGTCGAGCCGCATCACCACTGGTGGCAGTGCTTCGGCTGCCACGCCACCTCGGAGTCGCCGTTCTACTTCGCGGCGGGCGGCGACTGACTCATGCGCCGCGCCAGCCGGCGCTCGAGCACCGCGGCGGTCCGCTCCGCCCGCCGTCCGCGCAGGTCGTGCTCCCAGAAGCGCCACACGCCGTAGCCCATGCGCCGCAGCTTGCGCCGGTTGCGCCCGTCGCGCAGCCTGTTGCGCTCCAGCTTCGGCCCCCAGTACTCCACGTTCGACGTCGGGATGCGGCCGTGCTGCGGGCACACGTGGAAGAAGCAGCCGTCGGCGAACAGCGCCAGCGCCAGCCCCGGGATCAGGATGTCGGGCCGCCCGGGCAGGTCGCACACGTGCCGCTCGAACGGGTAGCGGTCGCCCAGGACCGCCTCGGCCATCGAGGCCAGGCGCTCCTCCGGCTTCGTGTGAGACGAGCGGATCGCAGCCATCACCTCGCTGCGCTTCTCCACGGTGAAGATGTCAGCCACCCTTGAGCACCTGCTCGATCGCCTTGGCGTAGACGTTGGGATCCGGAAGCCCCTGGGTACCCGCGATCGCCGTGGCCACCTGCTCCAGCGTAGTCGTCACCTGGCGGTTGAACACGAGGTCGCGCACCTGCCCCTCGCCCTTGTCGGGCCCCGGGTCATACGACCGGAACGTGAGCGCGCCCGGCTGCTGGGGAAACTCCTGCGGCTTGCCGCCGATGCGGTTCTCGAACGAGTCGTAGACCGGCGTCGGGCAGACGAAGAAGAGGCCCTTGCGGCAGCGGTGCTCGCGGCGCAGCACGTTCCCCTTGTAGAGCAGCTGCGGGAGGATGCGCTTGGCGACGTTCTCCCAGTTGAGCCCGGCGGTGGTGGGCGCCCACCGGCCCTCGAGCAGCGCGTCGCGCTGGTCGCGGTAGCTGCCCGTCGTGTCGATCGACTGGACCTCGATGGCGACGAACTCGTCCAGCTCGCCGTCCGTGTCCAGCAGCGCGATCACCCAGTCGACGAAGTAGCCGCCCCTGCCGCCCGCTCCGCGCGGCAGACGCAGCTCGCCGCCGCGGCCCTTGCCGAACACGGCGACCACGCGCCCGTCCTGGTGCTCATGATGGGCCTGCTTTCCGTCCACGAGCCGCGTGCCCGCGCCGAAGGCCTCATCGGCGATGTCCTGCAGGATCTTGTGGTTCTGGCCGTACAGGCGGATCGGGCAGATGACGACGTCGACGCCCTTGCCCGTCCGCAGCGTGCAGGTGCCGGCGATCGCCTTGTCGCGCAGGCGCTTGGTGCACTGCCCGGGCTGGAAGGGGCAGTCGAAGGCGCTCCGCGCAGCCACCGCGGTGGGGCTCCGGTCGTCGGGCGCGTAGCCGAAGAACTCGGAGATGTTGGCGCCCACCTATGCCACCTGGGACAGGGAGCCGCTCTCCTCGCGCCGGCCGGAGAAGTCGGACTGCTGGGCGAGCGCGCTCGCGATCGCGGCGGCCAACCCGACCGGCACCGCGTTGCCCACCTGCTCGTACTGCGCCACACGCGGCCCGAGGAAGCGGTAGCGGTCGGGGAAGGACTGCAGCCGCGCGGCCTCGCGCACGGTCAGCGAGCGGTCCTGGTCGGGCAGGAAGACCGGACCCCAGTGGGGGTCGCACTTGGTCATGATCGTCCCGGCCAGACCCTCGAAGCGCAGGCGTCCGTACCGGCGCGTGTGGTCGGACTTGCGCGCCCGCTGCATGCCCTTGGGCAGCAGGTCGAAGGGGATGTCGCGCCAGGAGCCGCCCGGCCTGATGTGGCGCAGCCGCTCGAGGTTCTGGGGGGACAGCCGCGGCGCCACGTGGTTGTAGAGGATCGTGGACTGCTCGCGCATGGCCGCGGCATACGGGGTGTCGGGCTGGGCGTCGTAGATGCCCTCCTCACTGCCCTCGCCGACCTCGAGGCGAGGCAGGTCGCGCAGCGCGTCGCCCACGGTGACCGCCGGGAGCAGGAGCGGCGCGTCGGCCTCCTCCAGCCCGAAGATCAGCGAGCCGCCGCCGCGGAAGTTGGCCCGGCCGCGCGCGTAGTGCGTGGGCTGCGGGTGCTCGAGGGGGCGCTCGCGCGAGCCCAGCACGATCAGCCGCCAGCGCTCCTGCGGCACGCCGTAGTGCGCGGCGAAGAGCACCTTGACGCTGACGTGGTAGCCGCGGGCGGCGAACTCGTCGGTGATGCGCCGGAAGATCAGCCCGTCCGCCAGCGACAGCATCCCGGGCACGTTCTCCAGCAGGAACGCCCGCGGGCTGAACTCGTCGAGGAAGCGCACGTAGTGGCGAAACAGGGCGTTGCGCGGATCGTCCAGGAAGCGCTCGGGGGCGTTGATCGAGAAGCCCTGGCAGGGCGGGCCGCCCACCAGCACGTCCAGCTCGCCGCTGGCCAGGCCGAGCTGCGCCCGGATCGCGGCAGGGTTGACCTCCTCGACCGCGCCCTGCTCAGCCCAGACGCCCGGGTGGTTGCGACGGAAGGTCTCGACCGCCCAGCTGCTGATGTCGTTGGCGTACAGGCACTCGTATCCCGCCTGCCGGAAGCCCTCGGTTATGCCCCCGGCGCCGCAGAAGAGGTCGATCGTCGTCGGCATTTCATCCTGGCGCCCCAAAATCAGGCGGCCATCCTAGCCCTGGCGTCGGACCAGTCCGGTCTCCTCCGCCGCGACGATCCGCCACGGCGAGCGCTCGCTCCCGTCGAGCGCCAGGGTCCAGTGCTCGGCGAACGTCACCGGCCGATCCCTGGACCCGCTGACCACCGCCGCGGTGTCGCGATCCTCCACGTAGCGCCGCCCGCCCAGCTCGATCTCGAGCGCCATCGCCGCCGGCGTTCGCTCGACGTCCACGGCGAGGATGCCGATCCGCTTCACCCGCGGACCGCGCACCACCAGCCTGGTCTTGCGCGACTCGTCGCCGCCGTACAGCAGCGCGGGCAGGGCCTCCGGCGAGGCGACCTCGGCCAGGGCGGAGTCGTCCCCGTCCACCGCCTCGGCCCAGGCGGCGACCGCGCGGCGCGCCGCCGCCTCCAGCACCTCCGGGGCGAAGCGCGCGTCGGCCAGCGACAGGTCCAGCGCCCGTGCGCGCGCGTCGCCGGAGAAGTCGACCTCGGCCAGGTCCGCCGTCGTGAACCCGGGCGGCAGCCCGTCAGCGACAGCCAGCTCGGTCAGCGCCTCGTCGTGCAGCTGCGCCGAGTCCGACCACGGCGACGCCACGATCTCGCCGTCCAGGTGGTGGTCTCCCTCCGCGCGCTGCTCGATCGACACCACCATCCACGCGTCTGCGCCCCCACGCGCGAGCGTCCAGTACTCGCACAGCGTGACCTGCTCGGACTTGGCACCGCTGCGCAGGACCTTGCGCCCGTCCCCGTCCACGACGAAGGCCCGCAGCGACGCCGTGATCCGCACGACCGCCCGGTCGTCGGTGTCGTCCTCGCGGTTGACCAGGCCGACGTACTCGACCTTCGGCGTCCCCAGCACGGCGACGCGGTTGTGCCAGCCCTTGGCGTCGAAGTCGGCCAGGCGGCGCTTCCACTCCACCAGCAGGTCGCCGCCCACCAGCGCCTCGAGGCCTGCCGCGTCGCGCGCGTCCCACGCCTCCTGGCACGCCACGAACAGGCCGCGGGCGTGGGCCTCCAGCTCGTCCGCGGCGAAGTAGGCGTCGTCCTCCGCCGCTTCGGCCGAGGCGGTGCGCACGCGCGCGTCGCGCTCGCGCACCTTGCGCCGGTAGCGCGCGCTGTGCACGACCAGGTAGAGCAGGAACAGCCCGAACAGGCCGAAGACCAGGACCGCCACGATCGGGTCGCCCTGGCCGCTGCCCGAGCCGCCGCCGCCGGAGAAGCCGCCGCCTCCGCCTCCGCCGCCGCCCCCGAAGCCCGAGCTGCCGGAGCCGGCCTGGGCCCACGCGGCCGCCGGCGACACGCAGATCAGCAGCAGCCAGCAGAAGCCGGACCGGACGAGGGAGGCCATCGCAACCCATGCTACGGGGCAGTGCGGAACCGTCGCGGGCACGGTCGGCGCACCCAGATAGCGGGATCTTCCGCACATTTGTGGTCGCGAGAACCTGAGACCAATGTTAGGTTCGGAAGCTGTGAAGAGGCAGGGAGCCACACGGACGATCTTGCGTGCCGCAACGCTGGCGCTGTTGCTGGCGGCGGCGCTTCCGGCTGCCGCGTCCGCCGGCGTCATCCAGCCGGTCTCGGTCTCGAAGTCGGCGAACGTTCCGGCCGGCGAGACCCGCTCCCTCACCCTCGCGTGCCCGGCCCGGGCCGTCGCGCTCAACGCCGCGGCCACCTCCTCGCTGGATGCGACCGACTCGATCCCGGGCGCCAACGCGCGCCGCTGGACCTTCCGCTTCACCGCCGGCGCCACGGCGCGCGAGGCCAGCGCCGTCCTGCGCTGCGTCCGCCTCCAGCTGCCCCGTCGTGTCAGGGGCGTCGGCCTGGCGGTCGGCACCATCATCGAGCCCGTCTTCGAGGTGCCCGCCGGCTCCACCCAGCGGCTGGCGATCCGCTGCCCGCGCGGCGAGCTGCCGACCGGCTGGGGCCTCGAGCACCGCGGAGCCAACAGCGGCCTTGCGATCGCCGGCGCCGTGCCCTCGCGCCGCGCCTGGACCTTCACGGTCGAGAACACCGGCGCCAGCGGCGCCGCGGGCACCCTGCACGTCCGCTGCCTGGAGCGCAAGCAGCGCGCCGCCACCGGCCAGCGCCACGCCTTCTCCACGCGCATCGCGTCGTTCAGCGAGCAGCTCGACGGCGCCGGGACCACGATCCGCTCCTGCCGGCGCTCGGAGTACAGCGTCGCCACGGGGGTGGCCCTCCCCGCGGGGGACGACATCCTCATGACCGGCACGGGCCCGATCGGCGCCCGCGGCGGTGAGTGGACGTTCGCTCAGCCCGCCGGCAGCGCCGCCGTGCGCACCAGCATCGTCTGCCTGGCGCGCGACACCAGCTTCCGCCGCTGAGCGCCGCGCGCGGCTAGGACCGCGGCCAGCGCAGCTCGGGCTGGCGCAGCGTCGCCTCCCAGTCCACGGCGACGTCTCCGCCTTCCGAGACGAGGATGTCGATCGGCGTCCCAACCCGGGCGCCGTCGCCCGCCCGCAGGCGCGCCAGCGCCAGCAGCGGGACCCGGTCCTTCAGCTCCACGGTGCGGCCGTCGCCGAGCTGGAGCGCGACCTCCCATTCGTCGCGGCTGTCGCTGCGCGACGGCAGCGGCGCCAGGGACACGAGGCCGGCGGATGCGAAGCGCCAGTCGGCCCGACGCTCGTCCAGCTTGGCGCGGTAGCCGTTGACGTCGTGGACCTCGATCGCGTTCCGCTGGGGCCACTCCTCCGGATCGGGCCAGTCGTACTGGTCGTGGGCGCTCGGGAAGGTCAGCTTCGCGCCGATCCACTCGCCGGTGGCCGCCCAGTCGACCGCCGCGATGGCGCGGTCGTGTTCGTGGGCGAGCACCATCACGCCCGCTCCGGGGCCCACCACGCCCCTGATCTCGGCGGGGATGTGCTGGCGCACGCAGCATTCGGCGTCGCCCTCGGGCCGGCGCACGCGCAGCCGCAGCAGCGCCACGTCAAGCGGGCGGCCGCCCGACTCGATCCCGGGCAGGTCGGCCAGACCCACGATCGCGGCGGAGCAGGACAGGGTGCAGGCGCGCAGGCGCTGGGCCACGATCGGATCGAGGACAACCTCCACCTTCTCCTCGGGGCGCGCCTCGACCGCGGGCTCGACCTGGACCTCGGGCGGCTTCGGAAGCGGCGGCGGTGGCGCCGACCGCGTTGGCGGCGGGCCCTCCGCGAGCGCGCGCAGGAGCCCCCGGCGGCGGACGCGCTTGGCAAGTTCGGTCAGGTCGATTCTTCGCTGCGCCACGGCAAGCCTCCCGTATCGAGCGTAACCCACCTGGATAGGATCCGCCCCCGCATGAACTTCGATCTGAGCGACGAGCAGCGTGAGATCCAGCGACTCGTTCGGAGCTTTGCCGAAGCCGAGGTCAAGCCGGTCGCCGAGGAGCTGGACCGGACGAAGAGCTTTCCCTACGAGATCGTCGCGAAGATGGGCGGGCTCGGGCTGATGGGCATCCCCTACCCGGAGGAGTACGGCGGCGGGGGCGCCGACACGCTCAGCTACACGCTCGCCATCGAGGAGCTGGCGCGCGTGGACTCGAGCGTCGGCATCACCGTTGCCGCGCACACGAGCCTCGGCACGTGGCCGATCGCCGCGTTCGGCTCCGAGGCGCAGAAGCAGGAGTGGCTGCCGCGCCTGTGCTCGGGCGAGCTGCTGGCCGCCTTCGGCCTGACCGAGCCCGAGGCCGGCTCGGACGCCGGCAACACCCGCACGCGAGCGGCCGCCGACGACGGCGACTGGGTGATCAACGGCGCCAAGCAGTTCATCACCAACGCCGGTACCGACATCACGGGGCTTGTGACGATCAGCGCCTGCACCGGCGACGGCGAGATCTCCAACATCCTCGTCCCCAACGGCACGCCCGGCTACGAGATCGGCGAGCCGTATCGCAAGATGGGCTGGAACGCCTCGGACACGCGGCCGCTGTCCTTCGAGGACTGCCGCGTGCCAGCGGAGAACCTGCTCGGGCCGCGCGGCCAGGGCTTCAGACAGTTCCTGCAGACGCTCGACGGCGGCCGCATCGGCGTCGCGGCGATGGGGCTCGGCCTGGCCCAGGGCGCGCTCGACGAGGCCTTGAGCTACGCCAAGGAACGGATCGCCTTCGGCAAGCCGATCTCCAAGTACCAGGCGATCCAGGCCAAGCTCGCCGACATGTCGACCGAGATCGAGGCGGCCCGCCTGCTGACCTACAAGGCGGCCCTCGAGAAGGACGCCGGCAAGCCCTTCAGCCTCACCGCGGCGCAGGCCAAGCTCAAGACCGGCCGGCTCGCGGTGCGCGCCAGCGAGGAGGCCGTCCAGATCCACGGGGGCTACGGCTACATCGAGGAGTACCCCGTCTGCCGCTTCTACCGCGACGCGAAGATCCTCACGATCGGCGAGGGCACCGACGAGATCCAACAGATGGTCATCGCCCGCGCCCTCGGCTGCTAGGGCGCAATCGGACCTACCCCCCGCGCTCGATCCGCCCCAGCGCCGCCTCGTCCACGTGGCCGGCGCCCAGCTCGACGCCGGGCGGCAGCTCCACGTGCAGGTCGCTCGAGCGGTCCAGGCGCAGGCGCCCGCCGCGCGCCTCGCAGCCCAGCACGTGGCCGCCGCGGCGGCGGTCGTCGGAGATGAAGTGCAGGTGGTGGCCGGTTACCTCGACGCCGCCCGCGTAGTCGGGAAAGCGGAAGCCGACCAGCGTGCCGCTGACGTCGCAGAGATCGAACACGTGCTGCTCGGCCGCGACCTCCGCGAGCGGGCGATAGGGCCGGTGCTGGCGCGGGACCGAGCGGGCGCGCACGAGGTCGAAGGCGCCGTCGAAGCGCACCGCGCACGCGGCGTCGCTGCCGCCGAGCTGCACGTCGATCTCGGCGATCAGCCCCTGGAGGTCGAGCGGGGCCGGCAGCCGCACGTCCAGCGTCGGCTCGAAGGCAACCACCACGGCGAAGGGTGTCCGGGCCGAGCCGGGCACGGCGTGCACGGCGCCGTCGACGTCGGCGCGGTAGAACCGCCCGTCGAGCGAGATCATCTCGCCGTCGAGGCCGTTGAGGGTGCCCAGGCCGAGATCGCCGTGCCCGGCCAGCTCGGCGAACGTCAGATCGCCGTCGTAGGCGCCCTCGAGCAGCGCCGCGATCGTCGAGGCCTGGAAGACGACATGCGGCTCGTGCTCGGCATGCGTCTCGCTGCGCCGAAGAGCCTGGACGTGCAGGTTCGCAACCAGCCTCTGATCGAGCACGGCCGGCAGTGTGTCACGCGCGACTCACTTGATCCGGCTCTGCCCGAGGCGTAGCGTCGCTCGTGGACTCTGCCCATTCCCGAAACGGAGGGAGTCTTCATGGCCGATGCTGGCTTGTTCATCGGTTGGGGTCAGGTGGTGCGCGGCCGCGAGGAGCGTGCGCTCGCGGTGTTCGGCGAGGCGCTCCAGCTGTATGCGCGCCTGGAGGACGAGGGTCGGATCGAGAGCCACGAGGTGGTTCTGCTCACGCCACACGGCGGTGAGCTGGCCGGGTACGCGCTGCTGCGCGGAACCGAGGATCAGATCGACGTCCTGCGTCACGCCGACGACTTCATGCGCTCCATTCAGCGTGCGGATCTCATCGTCGAGAACCTCGGCGTGATCGACGCCGCCCTCGGCGAGGGCTTGGCAAAGCAGATCGCGGCCTTCCAGGAGGAGCTCGCGGTAGTCGCCTAGGCGGCCACGGCGGCGGCGGGCCGGCCCCACGGGCGTCGGCCCGCCTAGGCTGCGGCCCGTGCCACGCACCCTCGCGCTCTGGCTGCTCCTGTTTGGCGTCTACGCGGCCACCCTCGGCCTCGACGCCTTCGGCGACTCCAACTACGGCGGAGACGAGCCTCACTACCTGCTCGCCGCCGAGTCGCTGGCCCACGACGGCAACGTCGACGTCGCGGACGAGTACGCCTCCCGGGCGTACTCGGACTTCTACCCATACAAGCTCGGCCGCCACGGCACGGCGACCGACGGCCGGCTCAACGAGCCGCACGGCATCGGCTTCCCGCTGCTGATCCTGCCCGCCTACGCGCTGGCGGGACCGGTCGGCGTCGAGCTGTTCCTAGCCGCGATCGCGGCCCTCGCGCTGGCGCTCGCCTACCGGCTGGCCCTGCGCGTGGCGCCCGATCCGTGGGCGCTCGGCGCCACCGTCGCCGCCGGCCTGAGCCCGCCCTTCCTCGCATACGGCAGCGCCGTCTACCCCGAGCTGAGCGCGGGCGCGGCGCTCGCCGGCGCCGCGCTGCTGGCTCTCCAGCTGGCCGACCGGCCCGGCTGGCGGCCGGCCTTCGGCTGCTTCGCCCTGCTCGGCGCGCTGCCCTGGCTCGGCACCAAGTTCGTCCCCGCCGGCCTGGTGATCGGCGTGTTCGCCGCGCATGCGCTCTGGCGCTCGCGCAGGCGCACGCTCACCATCGGCGCGGTGGAGGTGTCTCTGTTCAGCGTGGCGCTCTACGTCGGCATCAACGAGGCCCTCTACGACGGCCCCACGCCCTACTCGGCCGACACGGAGGGCGAGACCGCCACCGACGCCTCGTTCCCGGTCGGCTACCTCGAGCGGGCCTACCGCCTGGTGGCGCTCTTCCTCGACCGCGACTACGGCCTGCTGCGCTGGGCGCCGCTGTTCGCGCTGGCCTTCGCCGGACTCTGGTTTCTGTGGCGCTCGCGCCGCGACCGGCTCGCCCGCGCCGTCCCTGCCCTGCGCGAGATCGAGCTCACCGCCGGACTGTGCGCGGCCGCGCTGGGGGCCCAGCTCCTGGTGGCCGGCCTGCTCGCCCCCACGATGTTCGGGTTCTGGTTCCCGCCGCGGCACATGCTGGCCGCCCTGCCGCTGGCCACGCCGCTGGTGGCGTGGGGGCTGCGCCGCGCCCCGCGCGTGGGCAGCGCGCTCGTGCTGCTCACGCTGGCGGCGTCGGCCTGGCTCTACGTGGACGTGCGCTGGGGCGGCGGCTCGTTCGTCACCGACCGCCCCGACGCTCCGTTCGGACCGCTCACCGGCGCGATCCCGTACTTCGGTGCCGACGGCGGGTGGCCGTTCTGGCTGGCGGGGGCGCTAGGCGTGGCGCTCGCCGCCCTCGTCCTGCGCGAGGCGCGCCATTCGAGCAGGGTCGCCGGAGCCACGCGCACCAGGTACTCGGGATAGCGGACGAACGAGCGGCCGCTGAGGCGGCGCCGGTAGGAGACCGGCACCTCGACGGCATCGATGCCGGCGCCCCAGAGCGACAGCGTCAGCACCTGCGCGTAGTTGTAGTCGTGGCGGACGCGCGCGGCGGCGAGCGCGCGGCCCGAGAAGGCGCGGTAGCCGCTCTGCCCGTCGCTGGCCACCGTGTGCATGAGCGTGCCGAGCGCCGCGCTCGCCGCGCGGTTGGCCAGCGTGCGGTGCCAGGCCATGCCTTCGCGGGTGCCGATGAAGCGCGACCCCACCACGTAGTCGGCGCGGCCGGCGGCAACCGGACCGAGGACGGCCTCGAAGTCGACCGGGTCGTACTCGCCGTCGCCGTCGAGGTAGACCGCGGCGGCGTAGCCCTCGTCGCGCGCGACCTCGAGGCCTGCGCGCACCGCGGCGCCGAGGCCGCGCGTGTGCTCGTGGGTGATCACTCGCGCGCCGTGCTCACGCGCGATGTGCGGGGTGGCGTCGCGCGAGCCGTCGTCCACCACGAGCAGGTCCACAGCGAGCCCGCACGCGCTCCGCGGGAGGCCCGCGAGCAGGCCGTCGATCGCGGCCTCCTCGTCGCGCGCGGGGATGATCGTGAGGCAGCGCTCGCCGGACACGCGCGAGTGCCGGCCGCCGGCACGCGCGCCGGCAGGCGCCGGTCGCGCCGCGTCCACGGAGGCATCCTCCACCGGCACCAGGGGCCGGCCGCGGGCCGAGGCGGGCCGCTCCACCCCGAGCAGGCGGGCGACCGTCGTGCCCAGCTCCAGCACCGAGCGGGGCTCGCGGCTCAGCGCACCGGGCACCGCGCCCTCACCCCAGACGACGAACGGCACGGGCCGCTCGCCCCAGTCGAGGTGGCCGTGCCCGCCGATCCCGCGGCCCTGCCCGTGGTCGGCCATCAGCACGACCGTGGCGCCCTCGAGCTTGCCGTGCTCCTCGAGGAAGGCGAGGAACTCGCCGATGCGGCGGTCGGTGTCGGCGAGCTGGTCCAGGTACTCGCGGTTGCGCACGCCGCGCACGTGCCCGAGCTGGTCGGCCGCCAGCAGCTGCAGCACCAGCAGGTCCGGGTCGTCCTCCTCCACCACGCGGCGCGCCTCGGCGGACAGCGACTCGTCGATGCGCGAGGTCGGCTGGACCGAGGTGACCGAGCGCACCACGCGCTCGCCGAACGGGTCGAGCAGGTGCGCGATGCCGACCAGGCGCCCGCGGCGCCCGCGGCGCTCGAGGACGTCGAAGATCGACTCGGCGCGCACGCCCAGCCGCGCCACGAAGTTCGAGCGCATGCCGTGCTCTGCCGGTGTCGCGCCGGTCAGCATCGAGGAGAAGCAGACGACGGTGCGGGCCGGGTAGGCCGGCTCGACCGTGAGGTACTCCGTCCCCTCGCGCGCCAGGCGGTCCATCACCGGCGTGTCCGCCTGCCAGAGCCGCCCACGGTTGCAGCCGTCCACGACGATCACGTAGACGCGCCGCGCCAGCGGCGGCGCCGGGGCGGACGCCGTGACCTGCTCGGGATAGCGCGGCAGCCGGGTGCGCACGAAACGCCTCCAGGCGACCCAGCCGAGCGCGGCGCAGAGCGCCGCCGCCCCCGCGATGTGGAGGGCGTTGTGCACGGTCGGCTCCTCGGCGAACAGCGTCGCGGCGCTCAGCGACAGCACCATCTTCGGCACCTGCTCCAGCGCGTTGCCGCTGGTGGGATCCGAGTTTGTGAGCACGAGGCGCCAGAAGCGCAGGCCGTTCAGCAGGGGCGCCCCCGTGCGCAGCCGGTAGTAGACGCTGCCCCAGATCACGACCGTGAAGCAGGCCCAGCCGGCCAGCGCGCCCGCCAGCAGCGCCGGCGCGCGCCAGGGCTCCAGCAGCGGGACGCACGCGAGCGCGGCGAGCCACAGCAGGGCGCGCCCGCGCAGCGGGAAGGTGAAGCAGGCGAGCACGGCGGCGAGCGCCAGGCCCCCCGCGAGCGCCAGGAGCAGCGGGCCGTCAGGGGCAAGCCCCACCGCCGTGGCGCACAGCAGCACGAGCAGGGGATAGACGAGCGAGAACGGACGCCCCTCGTTGAAGACGTTCCACGCGCGCGCTGCCCAGATCTCGAACTCCCCTGCCACGGGGGGTCATCTTAGGGCAGCCTAACTTCCGGCGTGCCGAGGGCCGTGCCAGACTGGCGCGAGATGGCCGATGTCGCCGCACTGCGCCGGCTCGCGCTCGCCCTGCCGGAGGCGGAGGAGGGCACCGCCTACGGCACGCCGGCGTGGCGCGTGCGCAAGAAGATGTTCGCCCGCCTGCGCGACGACGGCCAGCACCTCGTCGTCACGGTCGACCGCGGCGAGCGCGAGCTGCTGATGGGCGCCGAGCCGGCCGTCTTCTTCATCACCGACCACTACCGCCCCTACCACTACATGCTGGTGCGGCTCGGCGCGATTCCAGAGGACGAGCTGGCCGAGGTGCTCGAGGACTCCTGGCGGCGGGCCGCGCCCACGCGCCTCGTCAAGGAGCGCGACGAGGAAGCTACGAGCTCCCGATGATGACGCCCACCGAGGCCACCAGGACGCCGCCCAGCGTCACCTGCGCGAGCGAACGCTTCAGCGAGACCGACAGGAAGCGCCGGCGCACCCACGCGATCGCGACCAGTTCGACGGCGACGACCGCGTAGGCCAGCGCCAGCGCCCGGTCCACGTCGCCGATCAGGAATGGGAGCGCGTGCATCGAGCCTCCCACGAACGTGGCGAAGCCGGTGATCAGCCCGCGCGCGAGGCTGCTGCCGCGGCCGGTCAGCTCGCCGTCGTCTGACAGCCCCTCGGACATGCCCATCGAGATCGCCGCCCCGACGGCGGCGGCCAGGCCGACCAGCAGTGCCTCACGGGAGCCGGCAAGGTAGGCCGCGGCGAAGATCGGCGCGAGCGTCGAGATCGTGCCGTCGATCAGCCCCACGAGGCCAGGCTGGATCACTTGGAGCAGGAGCTTGCGCTCGTCCGCGGCGCGCCAGCGGGTGATCACTTCGGCAGGCATCACTCACTTACTATTGCAAATCGATTAGAATAAGGGCGGCCTAATGACCGAGGAACAGCTCAAGCAGACGCTGCGCGGGCGCGGCCAGCGCGTCACCCCGCAGCGCGTGCTGATCCACCGCGCTCTCGCAGACCTCGGCCGGCATGCCACCGCCGAAGAGGTGCTCGCCCGGCTGCCGAGCGCGTCGCTGCCGACGGTGTACGCCACGCTCGAGCTGTTCGAGGAGCTGGGGATCGTCAGGCGCGTCCCCACCGGGCACGGGCCGACACTCTGGGATCCGGGCACCGACGGCCATCACCACCTCGTGTGTCGCGCGTGCGGGAGCGTCGAGGACATCGGCGGGGACGTGGACACGGCCGGTGTGCTGCGCCGCGCGCGCCGGCGCGGCTTCATGCCCGACTCCGCCGAGCTAGTCGTGAGCGGGCTCTGCCCGCGCTGCGCGGGCTGAGGCGCTCCACCAGCCCTCGAGGCGGGCGACGAACGCTCCGGGCTTGTCGGCGTACAGCCGCGCGCCGTACGCGAACGCCTCGTCGCGCAGCTCCCCGCGGCGGCTCTCGACGATGACGTCGAAGCCGCGCAGGACCGGATCGCCGCCGTCGAGCGCGGCGGAGTGCTCGTGCGCCCAGTCGCGCAGCACCGCGAGGTCGTGGTCGTCGCCCAGGCGGTCGGACAGCTCGTGCGCCTCGTCCGCCAGCGCCCTGACCACTGGCTTCCAGGTGTCCTGGAGCAGCGAGTAGGCGTACCAGAGGTCCTTCACCCGCTTGCGCCACTCGTGCATCCGCTCGGCGGTGGGGAGCTTGCGGGCGGCGCGCCAGTCGCGCCGGCCCTGGCGGTAGACGCGCTGCAGGCCCTCCTCGAGCACCTCGAACCCGTCGCCGTCGAGTGGCCACTCCGCCACGCGGGCACGCGCCTCGGTCAGGGCTTCGGCCGCAGCGCGCGACGCCGGCTTGAGCGCGCCCGCAGACGCGCGGAAGCGGTGCGCCACGAGCGCCGGCCGCAGCCGACCGGCGACACCCGGGAGCTCGCCGTAGCGTTCCTCGAGCTGGCCCAGGGTGGCGAGCATCACGTCGGCGTCGCGCACTCCGGCGAGCTGGCCGGCGGTGTCGCGGAAGGCCGCGTTCTCGCGCCGGTAGACGCGGTCCCCTAGCTCGCCGCGCACGAGCCGCAGCAGCGCGCGCAGCTTCTTCATGTCCTTGCGCGCCTCGTGGACCGCCTCCTCGCGAGTGCTGTCGGTCCTGCCCTGCAGCTCGTCGAGCGCGTGGTCGATCCGGCCGATCGCCACACGCCGGACCTCGTCCGCCACCGGCTCGGCGGGGTCAAGCCGAAAGACCCGCGAGGACATGAGCTGAGCCTACCCCCAGCTGGACTAGAGCTCGCGCTCCAGCAACTTCGCTGCCGCGCTGGCCGGATCGAGCCGCCGCGCGACCACCTCGTCGAGCAGCTCCTGCACCGACTCGTCATCGCGCACCTGCTCCTCGAGCCGGCGCCGCAGCCGCCCGGCGGCCAGAGCCAGCACCTCGTTCATCAGGTTGCGGCGGCGGCGCTCGGCCAGCGTGCCCTGCTCCTCGATGAACGCGTGGTGCTCGGCGATCTTGTCGGCCAGCTCGTCGATGCCCTCGGAGCGGCTCGCCTCGGTCTTCACGATCGGCACGCGCCAGCCCTCCTGGGGGGCGAGCGAGAGCGTGCCGCGGATCTCGCGGATCATCGTGTCGGTGAGCGGGTGGTCGGACTTGTTGACCGCGATCACGTCGGGGATCTCCATCACGCCGGCCTTGAGCGCCTGGACGGAGTCGCCGGAGCCGGGCATCAGCGCCAGCACCACCGTGTCGGCGTGGTCGATGATGTCGACCTCGGCCTGGCCGACTCCCACGGTCTCGAGGAGGACGTCGTCCTTGCCGCTGGCGTCCATCAGCAGGGCGGCCTGCAGCGTGGCCTCGGACAGGCCGCCGAGCGAGCCGCGGCTGGCCATCGAGCGGATGAACACGCCCGGGTCGAGGAAGTGGTCGGACAGACGGATGCGGTCGCCGAGCAGGGCGCCGTGGGTGAACGGCGAGCTGGGGTCGATCGACAGGACGGCCACCTCGCGGTCGCGCGCGCGGGCGTGCTCGATCAGCCGGCCGATCAGGGTGGACTTGCCCACCCCGGGCGGGCCCGTGAAGCCGACCACGCGGGCGCGCCCCGTGCTCGGGTAGACCTCCCGCACGAGCGCCCAGCCCTCGGGGTCGTCGTTCTCGACCAGCGTGATCGCGCGTGCGAGCGCACGCTTGTCGCCGGCGAGCAGGCGCTCGGCGAGGTCAGCGGCTGTGCGTCCTGGGCCAGACATGAATCGCCAATGCTATGGCTGGCCGTAGACCGGCCACCGTGAGACGGCTCGCCGGACGCCGCTTCGACGCGCCCAACGGCTTCCGCTGCAACGGCGAAATGGAGCGGCCGCGAATCAGCGGGGGTCCGCGGGCGTGAGCCCCCGGTTGGTTACGTCGAACACCCAAACGGTCCGCACCGGCCGGCGCGGCTTGCCGGGTGAGTGCGCCCATGAGACGTGCAGGTGGGGCCAGCAGCCGCGGGCCGGCTTGCAGCGCTTCGGGTGCCCGTGGTTCGCGTCGCCGTTCCAGCCGACCCATCGGAACGGCGGCCGCGTCCGGTTCTGGCGCGGCTCGGCCCATTTCGCCAGCCGTCCGACCTCGCGCCAGCTTCCGCCGGGGCCGGGATAGAGGTCGACGGCGAGGCCGAGCGGGTGCTCGCCGCGCGGCTCGTGGCCGGTCGTCGCATAGCCGTCTCCGACGCGAACGTTGTAGCGTCGGATCAGGTACAGCACCCCGGGCAGGATGCGCCGGTCGACGCGCGCCCAGGACTGGCCCGGGATCGGCACGAAGCGCCCGCCGCCGGTGACCGGGCGCAGCCGCCCGACATTGCCGGGCCGCCCGTAGTCCACGCGCTCGCAGGCGAAGTCGAGCTGGTCGAGCACCTCGGCGCGCACCGTGTCGCTGCCGCTGCCGCACGAGGCCGTGTCGGAGACGCTGTCGCGCAGCACGATCGAGTCGGACCCGTTGCCGCCGTACGCCAGGTCGCCGCCCGTGCCGCCGTCGAGGTGGTCGTCGCCGTCCGCGCCGGTCAGCGAGTCGAAGCCGGGTCCGCCGCTCACGAGATCGGCTCCGCCCGCCGCGGTGATGCTGTCGTCGCCCTCGCCGCCGTCGAGCTCGAGCGCCGGATACGCCGCCGGGTCCAGCGGCGGCACGGCAGGCGAGGCCGTCAGGCGGTCGTTGCCGAGGCCGCCCGCCACCCGCGCGGACACGAGCGCGGAGAGGAACAGCTCGTCGTCGCCATCGCCGAGATCGGCCTCGACGCGTACGGCCCCGCCGCAGACGACCAGCGTCCCCTGAGGCACGCAGCCGCTGCCGTAGGTCAGCGGGAAGCCGCGGTCGGTCACCGCCAGGCCGCCGGGCGTCGCCGGCGCCACCGTGAGCAGGTTGTACTCGCCCGGGCCGGCGGTGAGGCGCAGGGCGTCGCCCTCGACCGCGACCGTGGCCGCGCGCGCGGTCGCCGGCGCGAGGCCGAGCAGCAGCACGAGCGTCAGCGCGACGAGGGAGCGCACCCTCTTTGTGTTCGGAGCAACCGGGCCGCCGCTTGAGCGCGGCACCCCGCTACTCGTACGCCAGCGCCTGCAGTACGTCGAGCTTCGCCGCCCTCCGGGCGGGCCAGATCGCCGCCAGCACCCCGGCCAGCGCGGCCAGGACCAGCAGGACGACCAGGGTGCCGATCGGGTAGGCCAGCTCGAAGCCCTCGTCCGCGAGCGGGCGCGAGACGAGCGCGGCGAAGATCACCCCGAGCACCGTGCCCAGGATCGCCCCGATCAGCGCCGTGATGACGGCCTCGTAGCGCACCAGCTGGCGCACCTGGCGGCGGGACATCCCGACCGCGCGCAGCATGCCCAGCTCGCGCGTGCGCTCGTGGATCGACAGCGCCAGCGTGGTCACGATGCCGAGCAGCGAGATCACGACCGCCAGCGCAAGCAGCACGTAGAAGAAAGCCACGAGCTGCTGGATCTGCTCCTCCTGGCGGTCCTTCAGCTCCTGCTGGTTGAGCGTGTCGACGGTGGGGAAGCTCCTGTGCACGACCGCTTCCACGCGGTCCTTCACCGCATCCGGGTCGGCGCCCTCGGCCAGGTCGACGAAGGTGATGCTCGGATCGCGCTCGCCGAACCACCGCTCGAGCGCGTCGTCGGAGACCACGAGGGTGCCGAGCAGGTCGGCGTTGTCCTTGACCGTGCCGGCGATCCTGAAGGTCGCGACGCGCTCCAGCGGCGTGCGGACCCTGATCGTGTCGCCGACCTCGAGGTCGTTGGACTTCGCCCAGGCGTCGTCGAGGATGACCTCGTCGTCGGAGAGCTGCGTCAGCGTGTCGGGCGAGCCCTGCTTCCAGTCGAGGGTCAGCACCTTGTCGACGGTCGCCGGGTCGACGGCCGAGACTCGGATGTCCTTGCCCTCGTACACGCCGCCCGCGAAGCTGAGCGAGGAGACCGTCGCCACGCCGTCCACCCGCTCCGCGGCGCGGCCGGCGTCCGGGCTGATCGGCGAGAAGCCGTCGCTGTTCTGCAGCACCAGGTCGCCCTGGAAGTTGCGGTCGATCGCGTTGCCGACCGAGGCGCTGATCCCCGCGGCGAACACCGTCACGAACACCACTACCGCCAGGCCGATCATCAGCGCCGCGGCCGTGACCGCCGTGCGGCCCGGCTTGCGCACCGCGTTCTCGCGGGCCAGGCGGCCGGTGATGCCGCGCAGCTTCTGGAGCGGCCAGCCGGCGACCGACGCCAGCGGCCGCACCAGGCGCGGGCTGAACATCGACACTCCGAGCAGGGTGGCGACCGCGCCTCCGCCGACCAGCCCGGCGGCCGTGCCCGACGCCTCGAAGCTCGCGAACAGGCCCGCGCACGTCATGCCGATGCCGAGCAGCGTGAGCAGCGCGGCGAACGCCGTGAACAGCCGGCCGCGCGTGCGGCTCTCGGGCAGCTCGGCCTCGAGCAGCGCCGCCATCGGCGAGACGCGCGTGGCGCGCAGCGCGGGCACGAGCGCGGCGGTGAGCGTGACCACCATGCCCACGACCAGCGAGACGATGATCGTGCGCGGCTCGACGACCGTGCCGGTGTTGGGCAGGTCGATCCCGAACGAGGTGAAGATCGCGCTCAGGCCGCTCGCGAAGCCGAGCCCCGCGACCACGCCGAGCCCCGAGCCGAGCGCGCCGATGATGGTCGCCTCGAGCAGCATCCCGGTCAGCACCTGGCGCCGCGTGGCGCCGAGCGTGCGCAGCAGCCCCAGCTCGCGGATGCGCTGGGCGACCGTGATGGCGAAGGTGTTGAAGATCAGGAAGCTGCCGACCAGCAGCGCCACGCCGCCGAACACGAGCAGCACGATGCGGAAGAAGGAGAGGTCGTCCTTGATGTCCTGGGACTGGCGCTGGGCCGCCTGGGTGCCCGTCTCGACGAGGTAGCGCGACGGCAGGACGCGGTCGATGCGGCGGGCGAGCTGGGTCGGCGACACGCCGTCCTCGGCCTGGACCGAGATGCCGTCGAACTCGCCCTGCTTCTGCATCAGCCGCTGGGCCTCGTCCAGGGTCAGCTGGGCGGTCCCGGAGCCGCCCGAGGTGGTGTCCCCGAGCCGCTGGATGCCGCTGATCCGGTACTCCTTGACGCCGGCCTTGCCGGCGATGCGGAACGTGTCCCCCACCTTCAGGCCCTCGCGGTCGGCCGTGGACTCGTCGACCCCGACCTCGTCCGCGCTGCGGGGCGGCCGCCCCTCGGTGTAGGTGAGCGTCTCGAACGGCTCGGGCGCCACGGAGGCCACGAACTCCGGCGCGAAGCTCGCGCTCAGCGGATCGCCGTCTTCGTCCACGAAGCGCGCCACCGAGAAGATGCCGCCGGCCGCGCTCTTCACGCCGTCGACCCGGCGCACCCGATCGAGCACGTCGGCGGGGAACGAGGGCGGCGAGATCTCGTCGCCCTGCGCGGTGGTGCTCGGGCTGATCGAGACGTCCGTGCCCTCGTAGGCGACGTCGAAGATGTCGTCGAAGGAGCGGTTGATGGTGTCGGTCAGCACGTAGCTGCCGGCGATGAAGGCCACCCCGAGCAGCACGGCCAGCGCCGTCACGAAGGCGCGCAGCTTGCGCTGCGCGAGACCCCGGATGGCGACCTTGGTCAAGCGACTTCCTTCATCAGCTCGATCACCTGGTCGGCCGTGCCGGCCGGCGCGTCGTGCACGATGCGGCCGTCGCGCAGGACCACCAGGCGGTCCGCGTACGAGGCGGCCTCCGGGTCGTGGGTGACCATCACAACGGTCTGGCCCAGGTCGTCGACCGACTGGCGCAGCAAGCGCAGCACCTCCTCGCTCGCCTTCGAGTCGAGGTTGCCGGTCGGCTCGTCGGCGAACACGACGGCGGGCTTCGAGATCAGGGCGCGGGCGACGGCCACGCGCTGCTGCTGGCCGCCCGACAGCTCAGACGGGCGGTGGGTCAGGCGGTCGCCCAGGCCGACGGTGTCCACCAGCTGCCGCAGCCAGACCTCGTCGACCTTGCGGCCGGCGATCGAGAGCGGCAGCACGATGTTCTCCTCGGCGGTGAGGACCGGGATCAGGTTGAAGAACTGGAAGATGAAGCCGAGCTTGTCGCGGCGCAGCTTGGTCAGGTCGCCGTCGTCGAGATCAGTGATCTCCACTCCGTCGAGCACCACCGAGCCGTCGGTGGGGCGGTCGAGCCCGGCGAGGATGTGCATCAGCGTCGACTTGCCGGACCCGGACGGGCCCATGATCGCGCTGAAGCGGCCACGCTCGAAGGAAACGCTCACCCCAGCGAGCGCATCCACGGCCGCGGCACCCTCGCCGTAGCGGCGTCGTACGTCGGTGGCGGTGACGATTGAGTCCATGGTGGGGCAGGGTGGCAGGGTCCGTGATTGCGCGCAGTGCGGATAACCGCCATCCTGCGAGATCCATGCAGCCGAGCGAGATGTGGGGCTCCGGCAACTACGCGGCGGTCGCCGACAAGATCTCGGCGGTCGGCGAGCTGCTGGTCGAGCGGGCGGGCGTCGAGCCCGGGATGGACGTGCTCGACGTGGCCTGCGGCACCGGCAACGCCACGATCCCGGCCGCTCGCCTGGGCGCGCGCGTGACCGGGCTCGACTTCTCCCGCGACCTGCTGGCGATCGCCCGCGAGCGCGGCGCCGACGGCATGGTCGAAGTGGACTGGATCGAGGGCGACGCGCAGGAGCTGCCGTTCGGCGACGCGGCCTTCGACCGCGTCC
>JAXDII010000027.1:0-8335 GCA_034664085.1 Thermoleophilaceae bacterium | reverse complement strand
GAGCGGCCTCCTTCAGCGCCAGCGAGCCGGCGATCTTGAAGGCGATCTCCGAAGAGTCGGTGTCGTGGTACTTGCCGTCGGTGAGCGTGGCCCGCACGTCCACCATCGGGTAGCCGGCCTTGACGCCCGACTCCAGCGCCTCCTCGATGCCCTTCTCGACAGCCGGGATGAACTCCGAGGGGACGGCGCCGCCCTTGACCTTGTTCACGAAGTCGAAGCCTTCGCCGGGCGCCGGCTCGAGGTTGATGTAGACCACGCCGTACTGGCCCGAGCCGCCGGTCTGGCGGATGAACTTGCCCTCGACCTTCTCCACGCTGGAGCGAACCGTCTCGCGGTAGGCCACCTGCGGGCGGCCGACGGCCGCCTCGACCTTGAACTCGCGCTTGAGGCGATCGACGATCACCTCGAGGTGCAGCTCGCCCATGCCGGAGATCACGGTCTGGCCGGTCTCCTCGTCGGAGCGCACCTGGAAGGTGGGGTCCTCCTCGCCGAGCCGCTGCAGCGCGACCGAGAGCTTCTCCTGGTCGACCTTCGTCTTCGGCTCGATCGAGAGGTGCACCACAGGCTCGGGGAACTGCATGGCCTCGAGCACCACGGGCGCATCCGGAGCGGCGAGCGTGTCGCCGGTGGAGGTCTGCTTGAGGCCCACGCCGGCGGCGATGTCGCCCGCGTACACCTCGTCGACCTCCTCGCGGTGGTTGGCGTGCATCATCAGGATGCGCCCGACGCGCTCGCTGCGGCCGGTGACCGAGTTGAGCACGCGGCCGCCCGCCTGCAGCTTGCCGGAGTAGACGCGGAAGTAGGTGAGCTTGCCGACGTAGGGGTCGGCCATGACCTTGAAGGCCAGCGCGGAGAAGGGCTCCTCGTCCGACGGCTGGCGGATGACCTGCGTGCCCTCGCCATCCAGGATCTGAGCGCCCTCGAGGCCCTCCACCGGCGGCACGTCGAGCGGGCTCGGGAGGTAGTCGATGACCGCGTCGAGCAGCGGCTGCACGCCCTTGTTCTTGAAGGCGGACCCGCACAGCACCGGGGTCATCGAGATGTCGAGCGTCGCCTTGCGGATGTCCGCGATCAGGCGAGCGGCCTCGATCGGCTTCTCCTCGAGGTAGTCCTCCATCAGCTCGTCGTCGTACTCGGCGATGGCCTCGATCAGCTCGGTGCGCGCCTGGTTGGCTGCGTCCTGGAGCTCGGCGGGGATGTCGGTGACCTCCCAGTCCTGCCCGAGGTCGTCCTTGTAGACGATCGCCCGCATGTTGATCAGGTCGACGACTCCGGTGAACTCGGACTCGGCGCCGATCGGCAGCTGCACCGGCACGGGGTGCGCGCCGAGGCGATCGATCATCGTCTGCACGCTGCCCTCGAAGTTGGCGCCAATGCGATCCATCTTGTTGATGAAGGCGATGCGCGGGACGCGGTACTTGTCGGCCTGGCGCCAGACCGTCTCGGACTGGGGCTCTACGCCGGCGACCGAGTCGAACACCGCGACGGCGCCGTCCAGCACGCGCAGGGAGCGCTCGACCTCGACCGTGAAGTCCACGTGGCCGGGGGTGTCGATGATGTTGATGCGGTGATCGCGCCAGGACGCGGTGGTCGCGGCGGACGTGATCGTGATGCCGCGCTCCTGCTCCTGCTCCATCCAGTCCATGACGGCAGCGCCCTCGTGAACCTCACCCATCTTGTGGGTGCGTCCGGTGTAGAAGAGGATGCGCTCAGTCGTCGTCGTCTTGCCGGCGTCGATGTGCGCCATGATCCCGATGTTGCGCGTCTTCTCGAGTGTGACCTTGCGTGCCATGCCTTGTCCTGATTTGTCTCCGATTGCGAGCAGAAAAAAGGCCCTTTCCGGGCCCGGTGCTGCGTCCTGTGCTCGCCCGGAAGTGCTCTATGGGGTAAGGATCTCCATCGACGTGATTTTCCGCACCCCACGTGGCTGAGAACCACGTGACGGAGCGAGATCGCGGTCAGAGGGGGGCTGCCCGCGAGACGACCGATGATGGTAGCAGGCATTCGCGGGTGTTCGAGAGCCTTTTTCACGGTGCAAGACCGCTCGACATCGCGCTCGTCGCGGCGGGCCTCGTGGCGGCGGTGCTGCTCGTCGCAACGGAGTTCTCGACGGTCGCCTCCGTGGACGTGGGGAACACCTCCTGCGAGGTGATCCAGGACTCCAGTCCCGAGCTGGCCGACCGCTGCGAGCTGAGCGGCTTCGAGCGCCAGCCATTCGTCCGCACGCTGCTCGGCCTGGGGATCGCGGCCATGGCGCTGGGGGCGGGCGTCGGCAGAGCTCGCCCGGCCGCCGTGGCGCTGCTGGTCTTCGGCGCGCTGGTGCTGGGCCTCGCGCTGCTGGTCGACCTGCCGGTGACCAACGAGACGGGCGCGCTCGGAAGCAGCTTCGAGGGAGCCAGGGGGCAGGCCGGGATCGGGCTGACCTTCGAGATCGTGGCCGGCGTGCTGGCCCTCGGGGCCGCCGGCCTACGGTTACTCGCGCGCGAGTAGCGTCGCCGCCAGACGGACCGCCTCGGCGTGGTTGAAGAACCCCTGCCAGGTGGCGATGCGCCCGCCCACGACGTCGCACACGAGCCCGAGCTCCGACCCGAGCGTCACGCGGCTCTCGTTGCCCTCGACGTGGAACCGTGTCAGCGCGAGCACCCCGTCGCCGACATCCTGCAGCTCCACCGGCTCGATCCAGGCGCTCGCGAAGCTCTCCTCGACGTCGCGCAGCCACTCGGGGATGCCCTCGTGGCCGAGGTAGGCGCGGCCGGTGAGGGCGAACACCGGCGGACGCAGCTGCACGTCCTCGGTCATCAGGCCGCAGAGGGCCTGGACGTCACGCCGGTTGTAGGCGTCGATGGCCGCGCGGACCAGCGTCACGTTGGGCGGCGTGTCGTCCACGTTCACGCCCGGCCTCAGCCGCCGGGCGGTCCCCGCCCGCGCTTGCGCTTGCGTTCGGCCACGAAGCGCTCCTTGCGCTGGGCCTCGCGCTCGCTGCGGCGGGCGTTGGACTCCCTCGCGGCCTTCCCGGTCAGCCCGACCGGCAGCGGCGCGGAAGCGATCCGCGAGAACACGCGCGTCACCCGCTCACCCCCGCACGCGGGGCAGGCCGCGGTGGCGCCGGCGGGCACGATCTTCTCGAAACGAGCGCCGCACGAAGCGCAATCGAACTCGTAGAGGGGCACTGCAAAGGATGTTAGGCCGCAGCGGCGGCCCGGGGACGCGGTGACCGAGGACGCCGGGGCGCGACGGCTATCGGCGTCCGGCTACCAGCGGTAGTGCGCGAACGCCTTGTTCGCCTGGGCCATGCGGAAGATGTCGTCCTTGCGCTTGTACGCCATCCCCTGCTGGGACTGGGCGTCGGCGAGCTCGCCGGCGAGCCGCTCGGCCATCGACTTCTCGCGCCGCTGGCGGGCGAACTCGATCAGCCAGCGCACGGCGAGCGTGCGGGCGCGGCGCTGCGGCACCTCGACGGGCACCTGGTAGGTGGCGCCGCCAACGCGGCGGGAGCGCACCTCGAGCACCGGCGTGAGGATCTTGATGGACTCCTCGAGCGACGGAACGGGGTCGGTGTTGGTGCGCTTGGCGAGCATCTCGAGCGCGTCGTAGACGATTTGCTCGGCGGTGGACTTCTTGCCGTCCACCATCACCTTGTTGATCACCTGCTGGACGAGCTTGGACCCGTACATCGGGTCTGCCTCGATCGGGCGGACCCCTGCGGCAGCGCGGCGCGGCATCGCTACCGGGCCTTCGCGCCGTACTGGGAGCGGGCCTTCTTGCGGTCGGACACGCCGGCCGCATCGAGCGTCCCGCGGACGACCTTGTAGCGCACGCCCGGCAGATCCTTGACGCGACCGCCGCGCACGAGCACGACCGAGTGCTCCTGCAGGTTGTGGCCCTCGCCGGGGATGTAGGAGGTGACCTCCATCCCGTTCGTGAGGCGCACACGCGCCACCTTGCGAAGCGCCGAGTTCGGCTTCTTCGGGGTGGTGGTGTAGACGCGGGTACAGACGCCACGCCGCTGGGGCGCCGCGATCCGCCGCTTGCGGCCCTGACCGGACTTGAGACCCGGCGTGGAGACCTTCTTGTTGGGCTTGCGGCGGCCCTTGCGGACTAGCTGATTGATGCTTGGCATGCGGCGCGTGATGGTAGCAGCGGCGCGGCGATGCTGAACGGAGCTAGGCGTCGGCGCGTGCGGCGCGCAGCGGCGCGGGCATGAGCGCCGCGGCGAAGATCACGAGCACGAAGGCGAAGCTCTGAAGCACTATCCCGACCGGGTCGTTCGGCATCGGGTCGCCGAATACGAGGATCCCGCCGCTGATCGCGGTGACGTTGGCCGCCGCGCTGGTGAGCGTGATGACCGGAACGGCGTCGCCCTTCTGGAGGCCGCGGGCCGAGGCGAAGAAGGCGATCACCGAGGCCGCGATGCAGGTGACCAGCCACGGCGAGAGCAGGCCGGTGACGCCCATGTCCCCCACCGAGCCGGTGAGCGCCTTGATGGCCACGTCCGAGACGCCGAAGAGGATGCCGGCGGCGGTGCCGAGCACCACGCCGTGGTGGGCGTGGGAGCCGAGCTTCGGAGACAGCACGAGGAAGGTGCCGAGTGCCAGCAGCGCCGACTCGAAGGCGATCATGGCGGCCAGCGAGTAGTTGGAGTGCGCTCCGCCGCCGTGCGGAAGCGTGACGGCCAGCAGCACGAGGCCGAGGGCGGTGAGGCCGACGCCGGCCCACTGGCGGGTGCCGACGGTGAAGCCGAAGTAGCGCTCGGCGAGCACGGTGAGGAACACGAGCCCGCCTGAGATGACCGCCTGGACCAGCGACAGTGGCGCGAGGGCCAGGGCCGCGACGTGGAAGGTCCAGGCCACCAGCGCGACCAGCATTCCGACCGCGAACCACTTCGAGCGGAACAGCCCGACGGCGCTTGCGATCGGGTGCCTCAGCGACACGTCGGGGGCCGCGCAGGCGCCCCGGTGCTTGAGCAGGAAGCCCACGTTGGTCGCGAGGGCGCACAGCAGAGAAAGAAGGATTCCGAGTTGGATAGTCAACTATGAGAGATGGAGTCGGGTATGAAGGCGGCGTCCCGTAACGCTCTTTCGAGCTATCGGCCCCTGCGCCTTCCGCTTTAGTACGGAGCCTGGTCCGTAATCAACCAATGCTTCCCCAGCAACGTTCTACCCACACCTTGGTAACGAACGAAACAAAGCCACCGATCCTCTTCGTCGACGTCGACGGGGTGATCAGCCTGTTCGGATTCGCACCCGACGTGGGCGAGCTCCCCGGGCCCCTGCACTGGATCGACGGCGTCGCCCATTGCATTCCCGTTGCCGTCGGGGAGAGACTGGTCAGGCTAGCGGACGATTTCGAGCTCGTTTGGGCGACCGGCTGGGAGGAGCGCGCCAATGAGCACCTGCCGTACCTGCTCGAACTGCCCTTCTCGGACCTGCCCTGCCTCACCTTCGACGGCCGGGCGGTGTTCGGATCGTCGCACTGGAAGGTCGACGCGATCCACGAGTACGCCGCCGATCGCCCCGCCGCCTGGATCGACGACAACATGAACGAGGAGTGCCACGCCTGGGCGGCGCGGCGCTCCGCCCCCACGCTGCTGGTGGAGACGAGCCCGTCCGAGGGCCTCACCGACGAGCACGTGGAGCAGCTGCGCACCTGGGCCGCAGGCATCCGCGCCGCCGTCAGTTAGGGAACCCTAACTCGAATGCTAGCCTGCGGCCTGTGCCCGCCGAGCGCACCGTCAAGGCCAAGAAGCGCTGCTGCAAGA
Source organism: Thermoleophilaceae bacterium (assembly GCA_034664085.1). Lineage (GTDB taxonomy): Bacteria > Actinomycetota > Thermoleophilia > Solirubrobacterales > Thermoleophilaceae > JACVRW01. Next base: position 2,577 of record JAXDII010000027.1, on the reverse strand, counting down.
GCGCGCCCCGGTGCAAGAGCTGCCCGGTGGTGCTGAAGCGGCTCGCCGCCCAAGGGCTCGCCGAGCACGACCGCGGCCGACGCTGGACTGTCATCGCGCCCAAGCGGGCCGTCAAGGCTGCCCGCAAGCGCTGAGCCGCCGCGGCGGCTGCAAGAGCCACCGCGGCAGTCAGACGCCCATCTCTAGGGCGCTAGGACTCGGAGCCGCCGTCTCCGTCGGCCGGCGCCGGCAGGTCGGCCAGGTCGCCGAAGGCGCCCTCGCCGTCGTCACCGTTGCCGAAGCCGAAGCCCTCGATCTCGCCCGAGTCGCCGAGGCCGAGCTCGGCCGCGAGCTCGGATTCGTCGAGCAGGCCGATCTCGTCCGGCGCGTGGCGCCGGATCGGCTCCGTGGGCTCGATCTCGAGCCGCCGGTAGCGCCGCAGGCCCGTGGCCGCCGGGATCAGCTTCCCGATGATCACGTTCTCCTTCAGGCCCAGCAGGCGATCGGTCTTGCCCTCGAGCGCGGCGTCGGTCAGCACCTTGGTCGTCTCCTGGAAGGAGGCGGCCGACAGGAAGGAGTCGGTGGCGAGCGAGGCCTTGGTGATGCCGAGGATGATCTCCTCGGTCTCGGCCTGCTCCTGCTTGTCCTTCTTGAGCTGCACGTTGACCGCCATCATCTCGTTGCGGTCGACGAACTGGCCCGGGAGGTAGTTGGTGTCGCCCTTCTGGTCCACCCGGACCTTCTTCATCATCTGCCGGACGATGACCTCGATGTGCTTGTCGTCGATGTCGACGCCCTGCGACTGGTAGACCTTCTGCACCTCGCGTACGAGGTACTGCTCGGTCTTCGTGCGCCGCTCGAGCTGGTCCTCGCCGCCGTAGGCCAGGATGTCGTGCGGGTAGATCGAGCCCTCGTTGAGCTGGTGGCCGACCTTCACCTTCTCGCCGCTCTCGACGAGCAGCCGCGTGCGGCGCGGGAACGAGTAGGGGTGCTCCTCGCCCGCGGCGTCGGTGATGATCACCTTGAGCCCCTTCTCGGTGTCCTCCACCGAGACGGTGCCCTCGACCGTGGCAAGCTCCGCCAGCCCCTTCGGCTTGCGGGCCTCGAACAGCTCCACCACGCGCGGGAGGCCGTGCGTGATGTCCGCGCCGGCCACACCGCCGGTGTGGAAGGTCCGCAGCGTGAGCTGCGTGCCGGGCTCGCCGATCGACTGGGCGGCGATGATGCCGACCGCGTCGCCGATCGCGACGATCTTGCCGGTGGCCGGGGCCTTGCCGTAGCAGGCCTGGCACACGCCCTCGGCGCGGCACTTGAGCACCGAGCGGACCGGCACGCCGATCTGCTCGTCACCCAGGGCCTCGACGAGGTCGTCGATGTGCGACTGCGTGATCAGCTCGCCCTTCGGGAGCAGCGAGCGCCCGCGCTTGGTCTTGAACTCCTGCGCGACGTAGCGACCCTCGAGCTGCTCGTTCGGGCGACCGCCCTCGTCGAACAGCGGCATCTCGATGAACTCCTTGGTGCCGCAGTCCTCGTCGCGCACGATCACGTCCTGCGCCACGTCCACGAGCCGCCTGGTGAGGTAGCCCGAGTCGGCGGTGCGGAGCGCCGTGTCCGCGAGGCCCTTGCGGGCGCCGTGGGTGGAGATGAAGTACTCGAGCACCGTCAGGCCTTCCATGAAGTTGGCCTTGATCGGGCGCTCGATGATCTCGCCCTTCGGGTTCGCCATCAGCCCGCGCATGCCGGCCAGCTGGCGGATCTGCTTGAACGATCCGCGGGCGCCGGAGTTGGCCATCATGAAGATCGGGTTCAGGTGATGGAGGTTGTCCTGCATCGCCTGGCCCACGTCCTCGGTTGCCGAGGTCCACTTCTCGACGACCGCCTCCTTGCGCTCCTCGTCGGTGATCAGGCCCATGTCGTACTGGTCCTGGATCTCCGCTACGTCCTTCTCGTAGCCCTCGAGGATCTGGCCCTTGTCGGGCGGAATCACGACGTCGTTCTTCGAGATCGTGATGCCGGCCCGGGTGGCGAAGTGGAACCCGAGCTCCTTGAAGGCGTCGAGCACCAGCGCCGTCGCGTAGGGGCCGTGCACGTCCACGAGCCGCTCGATGACCTCACTCATGTCCCGCTTCTTGAGCGGCTTGTTGACGAAGAAGTAGGTCTCCGGGTCGTACTCGTCCCCGAGCGTGTCTTCGAGCGCACGCTCGACACGCTCGTTGAAGATGATGCGCCCGACCGTGGTGAGCACGTGCTCGGTGCGGTGACGCCGCCGGTACTCGGCGAGGTCGTGCAGCGAGACCATCCCGTGCTCGTACGAGAGCTCGGCCTCCTGGGCCGAGCGGAACGTGTGCGGCCGCTTGCCGTGCTTCTTCTCGCTCCACTCGTTCGCGAACACGACCTGCTCGAGCTCGGCGAGCTCCTTGTCGTCGGGTCCGTAGGTGAGGTAGTACGAGCCCAGCACCATGTCCTGTGAGGGCGTGGCGAGCGGCTTGCCGTGAGCCGGCGACAGGATGTTGTTCGCCGACAGCATGAGCAGGCGGGCCTCCGCCTGCGCCTCCGCGGACAGCGGCACGTGGACGGCCATCTGGTCGCCGTCGAAGT
>JAXDII010000002.1:0-19721 GCA_034664085.1 Thermoleophilaceae bacterium | reverse complement strand
CGCCAGGCCCTTGAGCCCGGTCACGACCGGGCGGCCGAGCGCGTGCGCGACGCGGATGCCGACCTGGTAGTTGCCGGAGTCGGCGGACTCGTTGCCGAAGACGATCAGGTCGAAGTCGCCGCCCGCGGCCTGCTCGGCCTCGATCGTCGCCACGATGGCGGCGGCGGTGGCCTGCGCGTCCCACTCCTCGCCGCCGTCGGCCAGCACGATGCCGCGGTCGGCTCCGATCGCGAGCGTCTCGCGGACCTGCTCCTCGGCCTCGGGCGGACCGAGCGTCAGCACGGTGACCTCGCCGCCGTGCTGCTCCACCAGCCGCACCGCCTCCTCGACGCCGCACTCCTCGTGCGGGCTGATCGTGAAGCCGAGATGACGTGTCTCGATCGCCTGCTCGTCGGCCGTCAGAACCATCTTGCCGCCGGTCAGCGGCACGCGCTTGACGCAGACGAGGATCCTCATGCCGGAACCGCGCCGGTGGCCTTGACCCGCTCGTTGTCCGGGTCGAATATCGGCGTCGAGCCCGCCACCGCCACGGTCACGGGGTAGCGCTCGCCCATGTACTGCACCGACAGCTCCTCGCCGACCTCCGCGTGCTCCGGCGGCAGGTACGACATCAGGAGGAACTTGCCGACCGACGGGCCCGCGCCGGCGCTGGTCACGAACGAGCGCCGGCCCTTGGCGTCGGTGAGCGGAGCGCCGTCGCGCGTCTGGACCGGCTCGCCGCCGAGCATGTAGCGCCGCCGCCCGCTGGACGAGGTGTGGTCATCGACCGTGAGCGTGCACATCACCGCGGCCGGGTCGGACTCGCGGTGCCGCACGTGCGCCTCCTTGCCGACGAAGTCCTGCTCCTTGACCTTGCCCCAGGCCATGCCGGCCTCGACGACGTCGTACTCGCCGTCGAGCTCGAAGCCGAAGGCGCGGTAGCACTTCTCGAGCCGGCCGGTGGTGCCGTAGACGCCGATGCCGGCGGGCACGACGCCGTGCGGCTGCCCCGCTTCGGCCACCATGTCCCAAAGCTTGGCGCCCTGCTCGATCGGCACGTACAGCTCCCACCCGAGGTCGCCGACGTAGGAGATCCGCGACGCCAGCACGCGCAGCGGGCCCATCTCGATCGTGCGGCAGGTGGCGAAAGGGAAGCCCTCGTGCGAGAGGTCGTCGCCGGTGGCGCTGGCAAGGATGTCGCGCGCCCGCGGCCCCCAGAGGCCGAGCGTGCACCAGCTCGAGGTGAGGTCGAAGATCTGGGCGGTGCCGTCCTCGACGAGGTGGTCGGAGAACCACTTCAGGTCGGCCATCCCGTGGGCGCCGCCGGTGACCACGCGGAAATGGTCGTCGGCGAGCCGCATGATCGTCAGGTCCGAGCGAAAGCCGCCGCGCGGCGTGAGGACCGGCGTGTAGACGACCTTCCCGTGCTTCACGTCCATCTGGCGCATGGACACGCGCTGCACCGACTCCAGCGCTCCAGGGCCGACGACGTCGAAGACGCAGAAGGCGGTCAGGTCGAACATCGCGGCCCGCTCGCGCATGGCGAGGTGCTCTGCGTTGATGATCGGCGACCACCAGCGCGAATCCCACTCCGCCTCGCGGTCGGACACCTCGAACTCCTCGACCAGCGGGCGGTTGGACTCGTAGAAGTGCGGACGCTCCCAGCCGGCCGCCTCGTAGAACACCGCGCCCAACTCGCGCGTGCGCTCGTGGAAGGGCGACAGCCGCACGCCGCGGCTGGACTCCCACTGCTCGGCGGGGTGGACGATCCCGTAGGTCTTGTTGAAGCCCTCGGCGGCGCGCGCCTTCACGTGCTCGACGCTGCGCTGGTGGTCGTAGAAGCGGGCGATGTCGGACGCCTGCAGGTCGATCTCGGGCTCGCCGAGGACCATCCACTCGGCCAGCGCCTTGCCCACGCCGGGGCCCTCCTTGACCCACACCGCCGCGGCGGACCACAGCCCCTTGACCTCGGGCGTCTCGCCGAGCACCGGCAGGCCGTCAGGGGTCAGCGACAGCAGCCCGTTGATCGCGTACTTGATGCCCACGGACTCGTCGCCCACGATCTCCGGCATCAGCTCCAGCGCGTGCTCCATCTGCTGCACGAAGTCGTCCTCGGTGAAGGGCAGCTCGGTCGGCGAGAGCGCGGACTCCTCGATCGACGGGATCTCGTCGGGGTCGTGCAGGATCGGCCGGTGGGCGTAGGAGCCCACCTCGAGGCCGCTGCCGTCCTGGCGCTCGTACATGTTCGTGTCCATGTCGCGCACGATTGGGAACTCGATGGCGCTCTTGGCGTCCGCGAAGTGCGGCACCGGGCCGATGTCGATCATCTGGTGGACCGCCGGCGTCAGCGGGATCGACGCGCCGGCCATGCGCGCCAGGCGCGGGCTCCAGACGCCGCAGCAGATCACGACCACGTCGGCCTCGATGTCGCCGCGCGTCGTGCGCACACGCTTGACCCGGCCGTGTTCGACGTCGATGCCGAGCACCTCGGTGTTGGCGGAGACGGTCAGCGCGCCGGCCTGCTGCGCCCGCTCGCGCATCAGGGTTCCAGCGCGCAGCGAGTCCACCACGCTGACGGTGGGGCAGTAGAAGCCGCCGACGATCACGCTCTCGTCGATGAACGGGACCAGCTCCTTGACCTCGGCGGGGGTCACCAGGGAGACCGGCTCGACGCCCCAGGCGGCAGCGGAGACCATGCGGCGGGTCAGCTCCTGCATGCGCTCCTCGGTGCGGGCGACCTCGATGCCGCCGCACTCGGTGCGCACGCCGAGCTCGTCGTACTGGCGCATGCTGTCGCCCGTGAGCGCGGTCATCTCGCGCGAGTGGTCGACGGGGAAGATGAAGTTCGAGGCGTGCCCCGTCGAGCCGCCCGGGTTGGGCAGCGGGCCCTTGTCGATCAGGACGAGGTCGCTCCAGCCGAGTTGGGCTAGGTGGTGAACGAGGCTGTTTCCGACGATGCCGGCGCCGATTAGGACGGCGCGTGCGGTGGCCGGGAGCGAGTGGGCTTCCATACCCCTGATATATCAGAAGGCGGGGGTGGGGACCGGCTCGTCGCCGAGCTCGATCCGGCGGCGGGCGACGTAGTCGCGCAGCTCGTCGCGCACTCCGTGGTCGATCTCGGGCTGTTCGTAGGCCTCCAGCTGCTCGCGCCAGATCTTGGCCGCGCGGGCGTTGGCGTCGAGCCCGCCGTTCTTGGTCCAGCGGTCGAAGTTCTCCGTCGAGGAGAGCAGCGGCCGGTAGAAGCACTCGCGGAAGTTCAGGAGCGTGTGGGCTGCGCCCAGGAAGTGCCCGCCGGAGCCGACCTCCTCGTGCGCGTCGAACGCCAGGCTCTCCTCGGTCACCTCGAGCGGCTTGAACTCGTGCTTGAGCATGCGCAGCAGCTCGATGTCGACGATGAACTTCTCGTAGCACGACACCAGCCCGCCCTCGAGCCAGCCGGCGGCGTGCATGACGAAGTTGGCGCCCGCCAGGAAGGTGGGGAGCATTGTCATGAGCGCCTCGTAGGCGGCCTGAGCGTCGGTCGTCTGGCTCGCGTTCAGCCCGCCGCCGCTGCGGAACGGAAGGCCGAAGCTGCGGGCGATCTGGCCGGTGCAGAGCAGCCCGATCGCGGACTCCGGCGTGCCGAAGCTGGGCGAGCCCGACTGCATGTCGGTGTTCGAGAGGAACGAGCCGAACACCACCGGGCAGCCCGGCTGGACGAGCTGCGTGAGCGCGATCCCGGAGAGCGCCTCGGCCATCTGCTGCACCAGCGTGGCGGGGATCGACACCGGCGACATCGCGCCCATCAGCAGGAAGGGCGTCACGACGACGGCCTGGTTGCGGCGGTTGTACTCGAGCATCGCGCTGAGCATGCGGTCGTCCCAGCGCAGTGGCGAATTGCAGTTGATCAGCGAGATCGAGACGGGGGAGCGCTCGAGCGCCTCGGCGCCGCCGAACAGGATCTCGCCCATGGCGATCGTGTCGCGCGCGTTCTCCGCGGAGATCACCGAGCCCATGTAGGGCTTGTCGGACAGCGTCTGCAGCGCGTAGACCATGTCCAGGTGGCGCGAGTCGAGCGGGCGGTCCTCCGGCTCGACGACCGTGCCGCCCGGCGAGTCGAGTTCGTCGAACGTCTGCGAGAGCTTCACGAAGTTCTCGAAGTCGGCCATCTTGGCGTCGCGGCGCACGTCGCCCTCGCGCACGAACGGCGGCCCGTAGACCGGCGCGAACGCCATGTGGTTGCCGCCGACGTGGATCGACTTGTCGGGGTTGCGCGCCTGCAGCTCGAACTCGCGCGGCGCCTTCGCGGCCTGCTCGAGCAGGAAGTCCGGGTCAAGGAAGACCTTCTCGCCCTCCACGCGCTGGCCGGCCTCGCGGAAGTACTCGACCGCCTCGGGGAGCATGAACTCGACGCCCAGCTCCGACACGATCCGGCGCCACCCGCGGTCGAGGACGTCCATCGCCTCTTCGCTCAGGATTTCGTAGCGCGGCATGTCGTTGACGTACATGGCGGCGGATCGTAATATATCTCCTATGGAACAAGAGTTCCAGCCCGTGGCAGGCACCCAGGTCATCGATCGCGGCGCCCAGCTCCTGGCGCTCGTGCTCGAGTCCGAGGCGCCCCGCGGGCTGACCGATCTGGCCGCCGACGCCAACCTGCCGAAGAGCACCGCCTCGCGGCTCCTGGGTGCGCTCGAGCGCCATGGGCTCGTGGAGCAGCAGGGAATGCGCGGGCGCTTTCGCGCCGGTCCGGTGATGCTGCGCTTCGCGAGCCGCGGCGCCGCCGGGCGCAACCTCGCCGAGCTGGCCGAGCGCCCGATGGCGGCGCTGGCGGAGGCGACCGGCGAGACGATCAACCTGGCCGTTGCGGGCCCCACGGGAGTTGAGCACCTGGCTCAGGTCGAGAGCCGCCACTACCTCGGGACGACCCAGTGGGTCGGCCGGCGCGTGCCCTACCACGCCTCGGCGAACGGCAAGGTGCTGCTGGCGGCGGGCGCGGCGCGCATGCCCGATGGGGACACGCTGGAGCCGCTCACCTCGCGCACGATCGTCGAGCCGGCCCTGCTGGCGAGCGAGCTGGAGCAGGTGCGGCGCGACGGCTTCGCGACAGCCAACGACGAGCTCGAGCTCGGGCTGAGCGCCATCGCGGCGCCCGTGCTCGACGAGGCAGGCCGGGTGGTGGCCGCGCTGAGCGTCTCCGGCCCGACGCTGCGCCTCACCGCCCGCCGGGTGGCGGAGCTGAGGCCGATCGTGATCAAGCAGGCCCGGGCACTGAGCAAGGAGCTCGGCCACCGGCCGGAAGGAGTGCACGCCGCGTGACCCACGACGAGATCCTCAGCACGCTCTACGAGGAGACGCTGGTAGGCAACGCTCCGGTGGTCAAGCAGGGCGTGGAGCAGGGCCTGGCGGAGGGGCTCGAGCCGGAGCGCATGCTCTACGACGCGCTGATCCCCTCGCTCGAAGAGGTCGGCGCGCGCTTCGAGCGCGGCGACTACTTCGTGCCCGAGATGCTGATCGCCGCGCGAGCCATGCAGGGCGCACTCGACATCCTGCGGCCGCTGCTGGCCGAGACCGGCACCAAGCCGATCGGGAAGTTCCTGATGGGCACGGTCAAGGGCGACGTGCACGACATCGGCAAGAACCTCTGCAACATCATGCTGGAGGGCGCCGGCTTCGAGGTGATCGACCTGGGCGTGAACGTGGCGCCCGAGAAGTTCATCGAGGAGATCAACGCGCTCGAGCCCGACATCGTCGGCATGTCCGCCTTCCTCACGACGACGATGCCGATGTTCAAGGCGAACATCAACGCGATGGAGAAGGCGGGAGTCCGCGACCGCGTGGTCGTGATGGTCGGGGGCGCGCCGGTCACCCAGGAGTACGCCGACGCGGTGGGCGCCGACGGCTATTCGGCGGACGCCTCCTCCGCGGTCAAGAAGGCCAAGGACCTGCTCGAGCAGCGCCGCAGCGCGGTGCCCGCGTAGGCGGACAGGAGGAGCATGGACACCGTTCTGAGGTCTCGGTCGAAGACCGTCACGATTGGGGCGCAGCAGCCCTTCTGCATCATCGGCGAGCGCATCAACCCGACCAGCCGCAAGCGCTTCTCGGAAGAGCTGCGCGAGGGCAACCTCGACACGGTCGTCGTGGACACCAAGGCCCAGGTCGAGGCGGGCGCTGACATGCTCGACGTGAACGCCGGCATCCCGCTGGTGGACGAGGCCGAGCTGCTGGCCAAGATGCTCAAGCTGGTGCAGGACACCTGTGACCTGCCGATCTGCATCGACTCCTCGGTGGTCGAGGCGCTCGAGGCGGGCCTGGACGCCTACGAGGGCAAGCCGCTGGTCAACTCCGTCACCGGCGAGGACGACCGGCTCGAGGAGATCCTCCCGCTGGTGGCCAAGCACGGCGCCGCGGTGATCGGCCTTGCGAACGACGAGACCGGCATCCCCGAGACGCCGCAGCAGCGGCTGGAGATCGCCACCAAGATCGTGAAGGTCGCCGGCGACCACGGCATCCCGCCCGAGGACGTGGTGATCGACCCGCTGGCGATGACCGTCGGGGCGGACACCGAGGCCGTGACCACGACGCTGGAGACGATCCGGCTGATCCGCGACGAGCTGGGCGTGAACATGTGCCTCGGCGCGTCGAACGTGTCATTCGGCCTGCCGCAGCGCCACGCCCTCAACGCGGCCTTCCTGCCGATGGCCATGGAGGCCGGGCTGACCAGCGCGATCATGAGCACCGCGGGGGTGTGCGTGGAGAGCGTGCGCGGCGCCGACCTCCTTTTGGGGCACGACCCCTGGGGGGCGAGCTGGATCGCCGCCCACCGCGCGCGCCAGCAGGCGGAGGCCGTCGGGACTTCGTGACCCCGCGCGAGCCCGAGCTGCTCGAGAGCCAGCCGTCCGACGGCACGGAGCGGGCGCGGGTTCGATTCGAGCCGGAGGGCGCCGAGGTGCGGGTGCCGAGCGGCACGCCGGTGTTCGACGCGGCCACCTGGAACGGCATCGCGATCGACTCCACCTGCGGCGGCCACGGCACCTGCAAGAAGTGCAAGGTGCGGGTGATCGAGGGCGAGCTGCCGGTCAGCTCGGTCGACCCGCGCGCGTTCACCGAGGCCGAGCTGCGCGACGGCTGGCGCCTTGCCTGCCGCGCCCCGGCGCGCGGCGACATCGTGATCGAGGTCCCGCCGCTGCAGACGCGCCCCAAGGCCGCGCTCGTCGGCGTGGGCCGGCACGTGATCCTGCGGCCCTCGGTCCAGAAGCGCCACCTCGTGCTCGACGAGCCGTCGCTGGAGGACCAGCGCTCCGACATCGAGCGCGTCACGGATGCGCTCGACGACCTCGAGCCGCGCGTGGAGCTGTCCGTCCTGCGCACGCTCGGGCGCACGCTGCGGTCGTCGAACTTCGAGGTCACGGCCGTGGTCTGCGACGACCTCCTGATCGACGTCGAGCCGGGCGACACCACGGCGCGGCGCTTCGCGCTCGCGTTCGACCTCGGCACCACCACCGTCGTCGCCACGCTGCTCGACCTCGACACCGGGCAGCCGGCGGCGGTGGAGTCGATGCTCAACCGCCAGCAGCCATTCGGCGCGGACGTGATCTCGCGCGTCTCGGCGACGATGCTCGACGAGGGCGCGCTCGACGCGCTCACCCAGCGCGCCCAGGAGACGCTCGCCCAGCTCACCGCCGAGGTCTGCGCCGAGGCCGGCGTCGACCCGGGCGAGGTCTACGAGATCACGCTCTGCGGCAACGTGACGATGGTGCAGATGGCGCTCGGCATCGACCCCGAGCCGCTCTCGATGGCGCCCTTCATCGTCGCCACGCACGCTCCGCCGCAGACGATCCTGGCCGCCGACCTGGGCGTGCCCGTCCACGCGCGCGCGCCGGCCTTCGTGTTCCCCTCGCTGGGCGCCTACGTGGGCGGCGACATCGTGGCGGGCATGCTCGCGACCGGCCTCACGCGTGACAAGCGGCTGCGGCTGTTCATCGACGTGGGCACGAACTCGGAGATCGCCCTCGGCAGCCAGGACGGCGTGGTGGCAACCGCCGCGCCGGCCGGCCCGGCGTTCGAGGCGGCCCAGATCCGCTGCGGGATGCGCGCCGCCGAGGGCGCGATCGAGGGCGTGCGCATCGATGGCGATGAGCTCGACCTCGAGGTGATCGGCGACGTCGAGCCGGTGGGGATGTGCGGCTCCGGGCTGGTCGACGCCGTGGCCGAGCTGGTCGGCGCCGGGCTGCTCGACCACTCCGGCCGCTACGTCACCGAGGAGCAGGCGGCCGCGGCCCACCCCGGCCTCGCGGACCGGCTCACCACGATCGGGGAGGAGCGCGTCTTCATGCTGCACCGCCGCGGCGACGATCCGGCCGCCGGCATCTACCTGTCCCAGCGCGACGTGCGCGAGCTGCAGTTCGCGAAGGGCTCGATCGCGACCGGGTGGCAGATCCTGCTCGAGGAGCTGGGCGCCGAGCCCGAGGACGTGGCGCAGGTGCTGCTGGCGGGGAGCTTCGGCGCCTACCTGCGGCCCGCCAGCGCGGTCCGCATCGGGCTGGTGCCGCGGCTGGCGCTGCCGCGGATCGTGTCGGCGGGCAACGTGGCCGGGGAGGGGGCGAAGATCGCCGCCCTGAGCCTGCGCGAGCGCGCGGAGGCGCATGCCATCGTGCGTGAGGTGCGCTACGTCGAGCTCTCCGGCCGCACGGACTTCAACGACCGCTTCATCGACAAGCTGGCGTTCCCGGGATGAGCCGAGTCGGCGTCATCGCGTGCGGGGCGCTCGCGCTGAACGTGACCCGGATCGCGCGCCGGCGCGGCTGGGACGTGGAGGTGCACCCGTTGCCGGCGCTGCTGCACAACCGGCCCGAGCGGATCGCCCCGGCGGTGGCGGCGGAGCTGGACCGGATCGCCGGGCGCTGCGAGCGGGTGGCCGTGGCGTACGCCGACTGCGGCAGCTACGGCTCGCTCGACGCGGTGCTCGCGGACGCCGGCGTGGAGCGCCTGCCCGGGGACCATTGCTACGACGTGTTCGCCCACGAGGAGGTGCGTGCGGCGCTCGCCGAGGAGCCCGGCACCTACCTCCTGACCGACTTCCTCGCGCGCACGTTCGAGCACACCGTCCTGCGCGAGCTGGGGCTCGACCGCCACCCCGACCTGCGCGACGCCTACTTCCGGCACTACACCCGCGTGCTGTGGCTGGCGCAGCGCCCCACCGCGGCGACGCGCGCCGCCGCCGAGCGCGCCGCCGCGGCGATCGGTCTGCCGCTCGAGGAGCGCGAGGTCGGCGACGCCGGGCTGGAGCGTGCGCTGGAGGAGCTGGTCGGCTAGCGTCCCCCCATGTCCGAGCGCTACGACTTCGTGATCGTCGGCGGCGGCTCGGCGGGCAGCGCACTCGCCAACCGGCTGTCCGCGGATTCGGGCAACCGAGTGCTGGTACTGGAGGCCGGCCGGCCGGACTGGCCGTGGGACGTCTTCATCCACATGCCGGCGGCGCTTGCCTTCCCGATCGGCAGCCGCTTCTACGACTGGAAATACGAGTCGGAGCCGGAGCCGCACATGGGCGGGCGGCGCGTGTACCACGCGCGCGGCAAGGTGCTGGGCGGGTCGAGCAGCATCAACGGCATGATCTTCCAGCGCGGCAACCCGCTGGACTACGAGCGCTGGGCGTCCGGGCCGGGGATGGAGACCTGGGACCACGCACACTGCCTGCCGTACTTCAAGCGCATGGAGGACTGCCTGGCGGCGCGGGCGGACGACCCGTTCCGCGGGCACGAGGGTCCGCTGGTGCTCGAGCGCGGGCCGGCGCAGGGCCCGCTCTTCGACGCCTTCTTCGCCGCCGTCCAGGAGGCCGGCTACCCGCTGACCGAGGACGTCAACGGCTACCGCCAGGAGGGCTTCGCGGCGTTCGACCGCAACGTCCACAACGGGCGGCGGCTGTCCGCAGCGCGCGCGTACCTGCACCCGGTGATGGACCGTCCCAACCTCGACGTGAAGACCTTCGCCTTCACCACCCGGATCCTGTTCGAGGGCGGCCGGGCGGTCGGCGTCGAGTACTCCCGTCCGGGCCGGCGCACGCGCACCGTCCGGGCCGGCGAGGTGCTGCTCTGCGGCGGCGCGATCAACTCGCCGCAGCTGCTCCAGCTCTCGGGCGTGGGAGCCGCCGACGAGCTGCGCGCGCTCGGCATCGACGTCGTGCACGACCTGCCCGGCGTCGGGGAGAACCTGCAGGATCACCTCGAGGTCTACGTGCAGCACTCCGCCACGCAGCCGGTGTCGATGGCGCCCTACTTCGCCATGCGCAACCGGCCCAAGGTGGGGCTGCAGTGGCTGCTGCGCAAGTCCGGCCCGGGCGCGACGAACCACTTCGAGGCGGGCGGCTTCGTGCGCAGCAACGACGAGGTCGCCTACCCGAACCTGATGTACCACTTCCTGCCGATCGCGGTTCGCTACGACGGCACGCTGCCGCCGGGCGGCGGCGGCCACGGCTACCAGGTCCACGTCGGGCCGATGTACTCGGACGTGCGCGGCTCGGTCAAGGTGGTCAGCCGCGACCCGCGCGAGCACCCCGCGCTGCGCTTCAACTACCTGTCGACGGAGAACGACCGGCGTGAGTGGATCGAGGCGGTCCGCGTGACGCGCAAGATCCTGGCCCAGCCGGCGTGGGCCGGCCTCGACGGGGGCGAGCTGTCTCCGGGCGCGGAGGTCGAGACAGACGAGCAGATCCTGGACTGGGTCGCCAAGGACGCCGAGACCGCGCTGCACCCCTCCTGCACCTGCCGGATGGGCACCGACGAGCTGGCCGTGACCGACCCGCTGACCATGAAGGTGCGCGGCCTGGAGGGCCTGCGCGTCGTGGACGCCTCGGTCTTCCCCTACGTCACCAACGGCAACATCTACGCGCCGGTGATGATGACCGCCGAGAAGTCAGCCGACCTGATCCTCGGCAACACGCCGCTGCCGCCCGAGCCGGTGGACTTCTACCGGCACGGCGAGGCTGTGAGTGGCACAATCTGACTTGGTTGCTTAGAGGCTCAGCATGTGTCGTGTTGGTTTGCGCGACATCGCTCGCGCTGGCTGATGCAGCGCCGGCAGCGCCCGTCGCGTCATTCGTCTACTCGCCGACGGAGCCCCTCACCGGCGAGGTGATCACGTTCACCTCCACTTCAACGGGCGGCGGGAGCGTCACGTGGGACTTGGATGGCGATGGTGCGTGCGATGACGCTTCAGGAGCGGTCGCCTCGCGAGCGTTCAACACCGTAGGTAGCCACGCTGTGCGGCTATGTGTGGACGTCGATCTCGCGATCCAGCGCCAGGACATCCTCGTCCGCAACCGCTTCCCAATCGCCTCCTTCACCTTCCTCCCCGCGGCGCCGGTTGCCCGCGAGCCGATCACGCTGACCTCGACGGCGGTCGATCCGGACGGGCCGATCGTCGCCCAGGAGTGGGACCTCGACGCCGACGGCGGCTTCGACGACGGGCTCGGCGAGACGGCGGGCTGGGTCTGGCCCAGGTCGGGGATCTATCCAGTCGCGCTGCGTGTCTCCGACCGCGACGGCGCGGCGGCCCTCGCGCTCGCCTGGGTGGGTGTGGCGCCGCGTCCGGCGGGGCTGCTCAGTCCGGCGCCGCTCGTGCGCGTAGCGGGTCGGCCGACGGAGAGAGGCGCGCACCTCGACGTGTTCGCCGTTACCGCCCCCAAGGGCGCGACCGTGGTCATCCGCTGCCGCGGCCCCGGCTGCCCCTACAAGAGGAAGCGCTTCGTCGCCAAGGGCAAGCGCGTTCTGCTCAGGGCACTGCGCGGCCGGTTCGTCGCCGGCGCCGTGATCGAGATCTTCGTCAGCAAGCCGGAGACGACCGGGAAGTACACCCGCCTGCGTATCCGGGCGGGCCAGCGGCCGGCGCGCGTCGACCGCTGCCTCGAGCCGGGCACCGACGATCCGATGCGCTGCCCGTCGAACTGAGCCGGCGCCTCAGGCGTCGCGGCCCATGAACTCGTCCAGGCCGGCGCGCGCCTTCCGGCGCACCGGACCCTGCACCAGCGGCGACCAGCCCAGCAGCAGCCCGGGCGGGCCGAGCGCCTGGCGGGTCCAGCGGTGGAAGTCGAAAGAATCGTCGTGCTCGGCGATCATGCCGTCGGCGAAGCGGAAGCTGGCCGTCACGTCGTTGTGCACGGGGCGCCCGGTCTGGGTGAACGTGTAGTCGGCCAGCCAGTGCGCCGAGCCGGTCGACTCGTCAGCGGCGTGATCGACGAGCTCGATGCGCAGGTCCTCGGCGCGTCTGGTGAGCATGCGCCACATCGCGCCGGGCTCGGTCCCGCGCAGCTCCTGGAAGACGGGGTCGGAGAAGCGTGCGTCGGGGGCGTAGCAGGCCGCCATCGCATCCCCGTCCTTGCGCGCGAAGGCGTCGTAGAAGGTCTCGATCAGCCGTCCGTTGGCTGCGGCCTGTTCGGACACGGCGCGAGTATCCCACGACCGCGCTGTCCAGCGGAACCATTGGACGGATTTGGCACTGCCCGCGGGCGGGCGGCGAACCTAGCATCGCGGCGATGCAGATCCGCGTCGCGAACGCGCCCACCTCTTGGGGCGTCGAGGACCCAGGGGACGGCGCGAATCCGCGGTGGCCGCAGATGCTCGACGACCTCGCCGGTGCCGGCTACGACGGCACCGAGCTCGGTCCGCTCGGCTACCTGCCCGCGGACCCCGCCGTGCTGGGCGCCGAGCTGGCGCGCCGGCGCCTGAAGCTCGTCGGCGGCTTCCTGTTCGAGCCGCTCCACCGGCGCGACTCGCTTCCGGCAGTGCTCGCCGCGGCCCGCCGCACCTGCCGGGTGCTCAGCGCCGCCGGCGCCGAGCACCTCGTGATCATCCAGGGCTTCACCGCCGACCGCGAACGCGCCGCCGGGCGCCCCGGGGTCGCGCAGCCGCTGCCGGACGCCGACTGGGCCGCGCTGATCGACGCCGTTCATGCGGTCGCCCTCCTCGCCGCCGGCGACTACGGCCTCACCCCGGTCTTCCACCCGCACGCCGGCACGCACGTGGAGTTCGAGGGCGAGATCGACCGGCTGGCGGCCGACACCGACGCCGGCCTCGTGCGCCTCTGCATCGACACGGGCCACTGCGCCTATGCGGGCTTCGACCCGGTCGGCGTCTTCCGCCGGCACGCCGATCGCGTCGCCTACTTCCACCTCAAGGATGTCGACCGCGAGCGGCTCCGCGGAGCTCTGGCCCGCGGGCTGTCGTTCGACGAGGCGGTGGCGGAGCGCGTGTTCTGTCCGCTCGGCGAGGGCGTGGTCGACTTCGGCGCGCTGCGCGAGGCGCTCGCCGAACACGGCTTCGAGGGCTGGGCGACCGTCGAGCAGGATCGCCTGCCCACCGACTCGGGCACGCCCGCCGAACACGCTGCGGCAAGCCTCGCGCACCTGCGCCGGATCGGCCTCGCGTGCGGCTGACCGCCGCCCAGGCGCTCGTGCGCTGCCTGGCGTGCCAGTGGAGCGAGCGCGACGGGGCCCGCAGGCGCGCGGTGCCGGGCATCTTCGGGATCTTCGGCCACGGCAACGTGTGCGGCCTCGGCCCCGCGCTGGAGGAGGAGGCGGGCCGCGAGCTGACCTTCCACCAGCCCAAGAGCGAGCAGGCGATGGTGCACGCCGCCATCGGCTACGCGCGCGCCAACAACCTGCTCTCGACGCTGGCGTGCACCGCGTCGGTCGGACCGGGGTCGACCAACCTGCTCACGGGAGCGGCGACGGCCACGGTCAATCGAGTGCCTGTGCTCCTGATCGCAGCCGATACCTTCGCCGGCCGCCAGCAGGGCCCCGTCATGCAGGCCCTCGAGCACCCGCGCGAGGCCGACCTCACCGTCAACGACGCCTTCCGCCCGCTGAGCGCGTTCTTCGACCGCATCACCCGCCCCGAGCAGCTGCTCACTGCGCTGCCCGAGGCGATGCGCGTGCTGCTCGACCCCGCCGAGACGGGCGCGGTCACCCTGTCGCTCCACCAGGACGCGCAGGCGGAGGCGTTCGACTTCCCGGAGAGCTTCTTCGAGCCGCGCACCTGGCGGGTCACGCGCCGTCCGCCTGCCGCGGGCGAGATCGGCGCAGCCGTGGAGGCCCTTCGCGCTGCGGAGCGCCCGCTCGTGATCGCGGGCGGCGGAGTCCACTACTCCGAGGCGCTGCCCGAGCTCGCCGAGCTGTCCGAGCGGCTCGGGGTGCCCGTGGCCGAGACCTCGGCGGGAAAGGGCGCGCTGCCCGGTGGCGAGCTGGCGCTGGGCGGCATCGGGGTCACCGGCACGCGGGCCGCGAACGCTTTGGCGCGCGACGCCGACCTGATCGTCTGCGTGGGCACGCGCCTGATCGACCTGACCACCGGCTCGCACTCGCTCTTCCAGCACCCCCGGGTGCGCTTCGTGGGCATCAACGCCGTGGCCCGGGACGCCCACAAGCTCGGCGCGCTGCCGGTCGTGGCGGACGCCAAGCTGGCGCTGCGCGCGATCACCGAGGCGCTCGCCGGCGAGGCATGGGACGCGCCGGCCGAGTGGCGCGAGCGCGCCGCAGCCGAGCGTGAGAGCTGGGAGGGCGAGCTGTCCGCCGACCTCGCGCCGCGCCCGGGCGAGCGCATGAGCCAGGGCCAGGCGCTGAGGGTGCTCAACCAGGCCGCGGGCGCACGCGACTGGCTCGTCGTGGCGTCGGGCACGCCGCACGTCGACGTCCACAAGCTCTGGGATGCCGGACGCGGCCGCTGCCTCATGGAGGTCGGCTTCTCCTGCATGGGCGGCGAGATCCCGGCGGCGCTGGGGGTCCGCATGGCCAACCCCGACGCCGGCGAGGTCTACGTGGTGATCGGCGACGGCACCTACCTGATGGGCGCGATCGGCGAGCTGGTCACGGCTCGCCAGGAGGGCCTGAAGCTGACCGTGCTGGTGGTGGAGAACGGCGGCTACCAGTCGATCCACGGCCTCCAGCGCAGCCGCACGGGCAGGAGCTTCGGGCTGGAGTTCCGCGAGCGCTCCAGCGGCGACGGCCTCGGCGGCCCCCTAGTCGAGGTGG
Source organism: Thermoleophilaceae bacterium (assembly GCA_034664085.1). Taxonomy (GTDB): domain Bacteria; phylum Actinomycetota; class Thermoleophilia; order Solirubrobacterales; family Thermoleophilaceae; genus JACVRW01. The sequence continues at coordinate 4,741 of JAXDII010000002.1, read as the reverse complement.
ACTACGCGGCGAACGCGCGCAGCCTCGGCTGCGCCACATACGAGGTCTCGACCCCCGAGCAGCTGAGCGACGCCCTCGACGCGGCGCGCGACGACGCCGGGCCGGTGGTGATCGTCGTCCGCGTGGAGCCGCACCGGCTGCTGCTCGGATCCGAGTGCTGGTGGGACGTGGGGGTGGCCGAGGTGTCGGAGCGGGTGGAGACGCGGGAGCTCGCCGCCGGGCACGCCGAGGGCCGGGCGCTCCAGCGGTTCCACGCATGAGGATCGTCGCGACGGCCGATGTGCCCGCCGTCGCCCGTCAGGCGTTTGCGCCGCTCGGGGAGATCGTCGTGGCCGCGCTGCCCGACGGGGCCGAGGTGCTGATCGTGCGCGGCGGCAGGCTGGGCGCCGACGACCTCGAGCGGCTGGAGGACCTGCGCGCGATCGCGCGGACCGGAGCGGGGTACGACAACCTCGACGTAGAGGCGGCCACGCGGCTCGGCATTCCGATCGTCTACGCGCCCGGGGTCGGCAGCCGGCCCGTGGCCGAGGGCACGGTCGCGCTGATGCTCGCCGCGGCCAAGCGCCTGCGCCAGCTCGGCGCCGTGGTGCACGACTGCGCGTGGGCGTCGCGCTACGAGGCGGGCGTGCTCGACATCGAGGGGGCCTGCCTGGGGATCGTCGGCCTCGGCTCGATCGGCCGGCACGTCGCGCGGCTATGCCGCGGTCTCGGGATGACCGTGATCGCCCACGATCCCGGGCTGGACGGCTTCGGCGAGCGCGACGTGGAGATCGTGGCCCTCGAGGAGCTGCTGGAGCGGGCCGACGTGATCACGCTGCACTGCGCGCTGACCGACGCCACGCGCGGGATGGTCGACCGCAGGCTGCTCGCGCGCGTCAAGCCGGGCGCGATCCTCGTCAACGCGGCGCGCGGGCAGATCGTCGAGAGCGAGGACGTGCTGGCCGACGCGCTCGTGACAGGACGCCTGTCTGCGGTCGCGCTCGACGTCTTCCCACGCGAGCCGCCGGAGCCGAGCCACCGCCTCTACGCCGACCCGCGCGTGATCTGCACGCCGCACGCCGTGGGCCTGAGCGCGCGCTGGAACGAGCAGGTCTTCCACGCGCTCGCGCGCGGCGTGCAGGGCGTGCTGGCGGGCGAGCTGCCCCCCAACGTGCTCAACCTCGAGGCGCTGACCGGCCCTCGCGTCCACACCGATCGAGCGCCCAGACCCGCCCGCTGACCGGCCGGTCGGGCGATCCCGCCCGCTCGGGCGCCCGCCGAGACTCGCCCGATGTCCACGGATCTGCTCAGCCGCGACCTGCTGCACACCCGCGACGCGATCGAGCTGCCGCCGACCACCGAGCCGCTCGTGGGCCGCGCTGCTCGCGACGACACGTACCCGATCTTCGTCACGCGGTCGCCCCAGGAGACGCTCGAGCGCCTGCTGGAGCTGATCGGTGACGCACACGTGGCGCTGATCACCGACCGGACCGTCGCCGGGCTGCACGGGGAGGGGCTGCTCCGGGCGCTCGGCGACGCCGGCATCGAGCCGGAGGTGATCGAGGTGCGCGCCGGCGAGCAGCAGAAGACGCTGCCGCAGGCGCTCGAGCTGCTCGATTGGCTGACCGGCACGCAGCTGGCGCGGCGCGACCTGATCCTCACCTTCGGCGGCGGCGTCGTGATCGACATGGGCGGGTGGGTGGCGAGCTGTTACATGCGCGGCGTTCCGTACGTGAACCTGCCGACCACGCTGGTCGGGCAGGTGGACGCCGGCATCGGCGGCAAGCTGGCCGTCAACCACGCCGTCGCCAAGAACCTGATCGGCGGCTTCTCCCAGCCGCGCGGAGTGATCTCCGACGTGTCGCTGCTGAGGACGCTCGACCGCAGGCAGCTGCGCGCCGGGCTGGCCGAGTCGATCAAGAAGGCGATCGTCGCCTCGCCGGCCTACTGGGACCTGATCGAGAGCAGTGCCGAGCCGATCCTGGCGAGCGACCTGGGCGCGCTCGAGCGGCTCGTGCACGGGGCGAGCGCGATCAAGGCCGAGCTGATCGCGCGGGACCCGTACGAGCACGACTCGCGCCGCACGCTCGGGTTCGGCCACGCGCTCGCCCATCCGCTCGAAACGGTCACCGGCTACGGCGCGGTGCTGCACGGCGAGGCGGTCGCGTTCGGGATGGTCGTGGAGGCGCGCATGGCGGCGGCGCGAGGCCTGCTGCCCGACACCATCCTCGGACGCATCGTCGGACTGCTGCGGCGCGTCGGGCTGCCGACCACGGCGACGGAGCTGCCGGCCCGCATCGACGCCGCCCGGCTGCTGGGCGCCATCGAGCGCATCCGGCTGATCCGCGGCGGCAGCCACCGCTTCGTGCTGCCGATCGGGCTGGGCGAGACGGTGATCGCCGACGACGTCACGCCCGCGGAGCTGCACGCCGCGCTGCGCGAGTGCGGCATCGCCGTCGCGGCATGACGGCGGTGACGCACGTGGGCGTCACCGTCACCGACCTGGGCGAAGCGGTCGGCTGGTATCGCGACGTGCTCGGTCTCGAGCCGCTCGGGCCGCCGACAGAGACCCGCGCGCACGACGGCCACGCGGGAGCTGTGGCGGCGGACGTGTTCGGCGGCCGCTTCGCCAGCCTGCGGCAGGCCCACATGGCGAGCGCGAACGGCGTGGCGATCGAGCTGTTCGAGTTCCGCGAGCCGCCGAGCGAGCGCCGGGCCGACAGCTTCGAGTACTGGAAGACCGGGATCTTCCACGTCTGCCTCGCGGTCCCGGACGTCGACCGACTGGCCGCGCGCATCGCGGCGAGCGGTGGCCGGCGGCGCACGTCGCGGGTGTGGGAGATCTTCGCCGGCGAGCCGTACCGCACTTGCTACTGCGAGGACCCCTTCGGCAACGTCATCGAGCTGTACTCGCACAGCCACGAGCGCACCTACGCCAACCGCGGCGGCGGGCCGTGACCGGGCGGCGGGCCGCGCTGGTGGTCGTCGGCCTCGGCCGGATCGGGCGGCTGCACGCGGACAACCTGGCCGGCGCCGTGCGCTCGGCCGAGCTGGCGGGCGTCGTGGACGCCGTCGCGGCGGTTGCCCGCAGCGTGGGGGAGCGCCACGGCGTGCCGTGGACGACGTCGCTCGAGCGGCCACTGGGCGACCCCAACGTCGACGCGATCGTGGTGGCGGCGCCGACCGGCCTGCACGCCGAGCTGGTGGAGCGGGCTGCGGCCGCCGGCAAGCACGTGCTCTGCGAGAAGCCGCTCGGGTTCGACGTCGAGGCAGGCCGCCGCGCGGTCGCCGCCTGCCGGGAGGCGGGCGTGGCGCTGCAGGTCGGCTTCCAGCGCCGTTTCGACCCCGGCTGGCGCGCGTTGAAGGACGCCCTGGCGGCCGGTCAGCTGGGCGAGCTCCAGGTGCTGCGCTGCTCGCACCGCGACGTGCGCGAGCCGCAGGCGACGGGCGCGCTCGGCGACGTCTTCGTCGACGTCGGCGTGCACGATCTCGACGCCGCGCTCTGGCTGGGCGGCGAGGTGAGCGAGCTGTTCGCGGTCGCCGGAGCCGGGCCCGCGGAGGCGGCCGGGAGCATCGTGCTGCGCTTCGAGAGCGGGCCGCTAGGGCTGATCGACGTCGGGCGCCGGGCCGCGTATGGCTTCGAGTGCTCGGCCGAGCTGGTCGGCACGCGCGCCACGGTCCGGCTGGGGGACGCCACCCGGGTCGAGCTGCTGAACGAGGGCCGCTCGAGCTTCCCACTGGCCCGCAGCCATGCCGAGCGCCACGCGGAGGCCTACGTGGCGGAGCTCGACCAGTTCGGGGAGACGGCGCTGGGCGGCCCGGCGGCGGGCGCCGGCGGCGACGACGCCGTGGCGGCGCTGCGGCTGGCGCAGCTCGCGTCGCGGTCGGCAGCGGCCGGCGAGCCGCTGGCAGCCGGTGCCCCGCTCGCGGTCGCGTGAGGACCGCGTCGGCCCATCGGCGCTGGCCGCGGATCACCGCCGCCGATCGTGCGGCGCTCGAGCGTGTGCTCGATCGCGGCGAGCTGTGGGGGCCGAACGCGCCGGAGGTCACGGCGCTGCAGGAGGAGTGGGCGGACTATGTAGGGGCACGTTTCTGTCTCTTGACGAACAGCGGGACCGCGGCGCTCCACTGTGCGGTCGTCGCCGCGGGAGTGCGGCCCGGCGACGAGGTGATCGTGCCGGCGTTCAGCTTCGTGGCGACGGCGATGGCGGTCCTCCACCAGGGGGCGGTGCCGGTGTTCTGCGACATCGATCCCGCCACCCACGCGATCGATCCGCGCGCGATCGCGGAGCGGATCGGCCCGCGCACCCGGGCGATCATGCCGGTGCACGTGCACGGGCTGCCCGCGGACATGGACGCGATCGGCGCCCTCGCCCGGCACCACGGGCTGGCCGTGATCGAGGACGCCGCGCAGGCGCACGGCGCCACCTACCGCGGGCAGAAGGCGGGCTCGCTCGGGGACTGCGCGGCGTTCAGCCTGAACGGGTCGAAGCACCTGAGCGCGGGCGAGGGCGGGCTGTTCGTGACGAGCGACGAGCGGGCGCTCGTCGCGGCGCGGCGGCTGGCGATCTTCGGCGAGGACACGCCCCCGACCGGTCCGGGCCAGTACCGCGCGTACTGGTCGCACGGGGTGGGGTGGAACTACCGCAGTCACGAGCTGACCGCCGCGCTGGCGCGCACGGGACTGAGGCGCCTCGACGACTACAACGAGGCAGCACAGCGCAACGCGGCGATCCTCAGCGCCGGCCTTGCGCAGCTGCCC
>JAXDII010000101.1:0-26287 GCA_034664085.1 Thermoleophilaceae bacterium | reverse complement strand
GCCCGGCACGCTCACGCGCTTCGTGATCGAGGGCTACCGCGAGAAGTGCGTGACCAAGACGGTGCTGGGCGCGCGCTTCGCCAAGAAGCCGATCGAGCTCGACATCCCGATCTACATCACCGGGATGAGCTTCGGGGCTCTCTCGATCGAGGCGAAGATGGCGCTCGCCAAGGGCGCGTCGATGGCCGGCACGGCGACCTGCTCGGGGGAGGGCGGGATGATCCCGCCGGAGCGCGACCTCTCGACCAAGTGGTACTACCAGATCATCCAGAGCCGGTACGGGTTCAACCCGCACCACCTGATGCTGGCCGACGCCGCGGAGTTCTTCATCGGCCAGGGCTGCAAGGTCGGACTGGGCGGCCACCTGATGGGCCAGAAGGTGACCGAGCAGGTGGCCGAGATGCGCTCGCTGCCGGCGGGCATCGACCAGCGCTCGCCGGCCAGGCACCCTGACTGGCTCGGGCCCGACGACCTCTCGCTGAAGGTGCAGGAGACGCGGGAGGCGACCAACTACGAGATCCCGATCCAGCTCAAGCTGGGCGCCGCGCGCGTCTACGACGACGTCCGCATGGCCGCCAAGTGCGGGCCGGACATCATCTACCTCGACGGCGCCGAGGGCGGCACCGGGGCCGGCCCGCACACAGCCGCCGAGGAGACCGGCATCCCGCTGATGGCGGCCATCCCCGAGGCGCGCCGCGCGCTCGAGGACGTCGGCCTCGCGGACGACATCGACCTCGTCGTCGCGGGGGGCATCCGCAACGGCGGCGACGTGGCCAAGTGCATCGCGCTCGGCGCCGACGCCGTGGCGATCGGCCACTCCGCCCTGATGGCGCTCAACTGCAACAAGGAGATCCCGGGCGTCACCGACTACGAGGGCACGATCGGCGTCCCCGCCGGGCAGTGCTACCACTGCCACACGGGCCGCTGCCCGGTCGGCATCACCACCCAGGACCCGGAGCTGCGCGCCCGGCTGAACGTGGAAGAGGCGGCCAACCGCGTCTACAACTTCCTCCACACGCTGACGCTCGAGGTGCAGATGCTCGCGCGCGCGTGCGGGAAGACGGACGTGCACTCGCTCGAGCCCGAGGACCTGGCGGCGCTCACCACCGAGGCCTCCGCGATGGCGCGCGTGCCGCTGGCCGGCACCGACTACATCCCGGGCGTGAGCGAGTCGCGTGCGCTCGAGGAGATCAAGACGATGCTGGACCGCTACCTGGAGAACCCGATCGACCAGCTGCCTTCCACGGAGGCGGTGGAGCGATGATGAACAGAATCGATCCGGCACGGGCCGGGCCCGCGCCCTCTCGCCAGGCGGAACCCCAGAAGATCCAGTCGATCGACGCGGAGTTCCTCTCGGGCGAGCGCTACGCCTACCAGGAGGACATCGGCCTGGTCGAGCCGATCGACCTTCAGGCCGCCACCCCGGGGCAGGACATCAACTGGCTCGAGGACGTGGAGCTGCTGGTCGAGGAGGGCACCCCGGCCGTCTTCGACCGCTACTCGAACTCCTTCCTGAAGATCTACTTCCCGATCCCCGAGGGACGGGAGAACGAGATCGCCCGCAAGGTGCTGATCGCGCACCTGCAGTCGGGCAACTCCTACGGCATCCGGCTGAAGGAGGAGCACTGCAAGTTCCCCCAGCCCGAGCTGGGCCCGTGGGTGGAGGGGTCGCGGACCGTCGGTGAGAACTGGCAGGCGCCGGTGCTCGAAGGCTGGGAACCCCCGCTCCACTGATGCGCACCGCCAAGCACCTCGTCATCGGGGCCGGCGTCCACGGACTCTCGACCGCCTGGCACCTCGCCGAGCAGGGCGAGCAGGTGCTGGTGGTGGACAAGTCCGGGATCGCCGCCGGCGCCTCGGGGATCGCCTGCGGCGTCGTGCGCAACAACTACTTCCAGCCCGCCATGTCGGAGCTGATGGCCGCCTGCGTGGAGATCTGGGAGTCGGATCCGCAGACGTTCCACTACTACGGCTCCGGATACATGGCGCTCGGCGACGGCGCCCAGGAGGAAGACCTCACGACCGTCCGGGAGCGCCACCAGCAGATCGGCTACGACTCGGAGCTGATCCTCGGCGAGTCCCAGGTCGCCGAGCACATGCGCAAGCTCTTCCCCGACTGGCGCGCACCCGGCCTCAGCGTCTGCCTGCACGAGCGCCAGGGCGGCTTTGCCTTCAACCGCGAGTCCATGCTCGGCCTGGCCTCAAAGGCCACCGCGGCCGGTGCCAGGATTGCCGAGGACGTGGAGGTGACCGGCTTCGAGCTGGACGACTCGGGAGCGGTCACGACAGTCGCGACCTCCGCCGGACCGATCGGCGTGGAGCAGGTCGTCGTGGCCGCCGGCCCGTGGACGCCGCAGCTGTGGGAGCTGCTCGGCCTGCCGCGCCGGGTCGAGGTCGCCGGGAAAGAGCAGGAGATGTGGACCTTCTGGTACCTGCAGGAGGGCGAGATCGACGTCGACCCGCGCGTGTTCGTCACCGCCAACGGCAGCCTGCCGCCGGTGCTGCACGTGGACAGCCACGCGCCGCTGCACTCCGACGACGGCGCGCTGATCACCGACGACCAGTGGGGCGTCTACTTCAAGCAGGACCGCCACAGCGTCCAGGGCGGCGCCGAGCCACTCCCGAAGGGCCACGCCTTCGACGTCGACCCGTACCCCACCGGCAGCGTGGAGGCGGGCTTCCCGGACCTCTGGTGCGCCGCGCTCTCGCACTGCATGGAGCGCTTCGAGGGCAGCCGGCCGCGCTACCGGCAGGTGCGCTCGGGCGGGGTCGGCGCCTTCACCGCCGACAACTTCCCGGTGTTCGACTACATGCGGCCCAACGTGTTCGTGGCCGCCGACTCCAACCACGGCTACAAGATGATCGCCGTGGGCCGCGAGATCGCCCGCGTGCTCGGCGGGGAGCACTCCTCGCTGCTGCACCCCTTCAGATACGAGCGGTTCGCCACGGGCGACCTGCACCCGGTCTCGAACAGCCCCTACCCCTGGAGCTAGGCCGGTGCCCTCCCACGTCGTCATAGGCGGCGGCGTGAACGGCCTGTCGGTGGCGTGGGCGCTGGCCGAGCGGGGCGCCGACGTGCTCGTGCTCGACAAGGGCCGTATCGGCGGCGGGGCGTCCGGCATCGCCGGCGGGATCATCCGCAACTACTACCGGGCCGAGGCGATCGCGGAGCTGGTGCGCCTGTCCGTGGAGATATTCGAGGCGGAGCCCGAGGAGTACGGCTTCCGCCAGGTCGGCTACATCGCCGCGGTGCCGGCCGCGCAGGTGGACGACCTGGTCGCCATCCGCGGGCAGCACGAGCGCGCCGGCTATGAGTCCGAGCTGGTGATGGGCGCCGCCGACTGCCGCGAGTACCTGACCTGGAACTGGCCGGACTGGGACGCGCCGGTGGAGGCGCTCCTGCACGAGCGCCGTGCCGGCTGGGCCGACGCGATGCAGACGGTCCGGCACCTCGCCGCGCGGGCGCGCGCCGCGGGCGCCGAGATCCGCGAGGACACCGAGGTCGTCGGCTTCGAGCTGAGCGACGACGGCGTCGACGCCGTGCTCACCGAGGGCGGCCTGATCGGCTGCGAGACGCTGGTCGTGGCGCCCGGCCCGTGGGCCGCGCGCCTGTGGCCGCTGCTGGGCCTCGATCCGCACCTGGACGTCGCAGGCCGGCGCCGGCCGCTGCTCGAGTACTGGAAGGCCCAGGAGGGCGAGTTTGCGCTCGGCGGCGCCGGGCTCTCCGGCCGCGCCGGCAGCGAGGCGCCGGTGGTCCACCTCGACCAGCCCGGGCCGCTGCGCTCGGACCGCGACGGCACGGTGCTCTCCGACGGCCCGTGGGGCATCTACTTCCGCATGGGGCGCACCGGCACCGGCATCACCGGCGGCGGGCTGCCCGTGCTCCTCCCCGAGCCCGCGCTCGATCCGTACGGCCCCGACAACCCCGAGCACGTGGCCGAGCCCGCCTTCCGCGACTTCTTCGTGTCCGGCCTGGCGACCGCGATGGGGCGCTTCCGCGGACGGGCGGACGACTGGCGGGTGACCGGCGGCGGCGGGGTGCTGGCCCACACGCCCGACAACTACCCGATCTGCGACTGGGTGCTCGGCAACACCTATGCGATCGTCGACTCGGGCCACGGGTTCAAGACGCTCGCGATCGGGCGGCTGGCGGCCGACGAGGTGGCCGGCCGCGCGGCGGACGCGCGCCTCGAGCCGTTCCGCATCAACCGCTTCGCGCGCGGGGAGCTGCACGCGGCTTCCAAGGGGCCGTACCCGTGGACGTGAGCTAGCTTCCCGGCGGATCTTCACCTCCGCATGCCGACGGAGCTCAGAGGGTCATCGCCTTCGCGCCCTTCGCCCGGCTCGCTCCACACGGCGGCGAGCAACGCGGTCATGACGCCCGACGTGGACGCCGTGAAACCGATCACCACGACCGCCCACGCGTTCTCGCTCGACGTCCAAACATCCTGGTTCAGGTAGCTGGTGGCCAGGGCAGCAATAGCACCGACGACGAGACTGACCGCACCAGCGACGAACACCAAGAACAGAGGGACGAGCAAGTCGTTTCCCTTGAAGAACCTCAGGGCCGCGAACAGCAGGAAGCCGCCGAGGGCGCCAACGGCACCCCACGCAAGCGGAATGAAGATGTTGTCTTCGGACCGGCTGACGGCCACCGGGGACCGCACGGGATTGATGACCGGGGAGGCGATCTCGACCAGCCCTGCATATGTGCCCGGCGAGAGCTTGTCGCTCGAGATCTTCAGCGGTACCAGGTACCGCTTTCCCCCGTTCTCGACGCTCGGCGCACGAGCGAGCTCGATGGCGCCATCCGGGACCTGGCCGCCGGTCTTGGGCGGGTAGATCCGCAAGGGCTCGCTCGGCCTGCGATTCGCTGGGGCGAGCTGGCAGCCGGTGACGTCGTATACGAGCGTCATCATCCGCGTGCCCGTCGTGCGCTTGAACGCCGTGTCGGCCACGAACTCGTCGGCCTTCCCATCCAGCACCAGCGTCGCCTTGGCGTCCCTGGAGCAGCGCTTTGGCGTTCGTTGGGCTTGCGGTCCCGGACGGGGTTGCGGTGACCCGTTCTCGACCTGAGGCTCGCCCGCCTCGGCCGGCGGCGCGGTCCCGGGGATCGCCGCCGTGGCGATCATTGCGACTGCCAGCATCAACGCGGCCTGTCTCAGTGCGACCTCGCCAGTCGAGTCCAGGGCCAGCCTAGGCAAGCCTTCTGCATTGGTCAAGATGGTTAGCGGGGAGCTGCGGGGCCGCGAGCGATACAACTCGGACTCTTGATCCAACACGTCTCATTCGAAGTCAGGCCGGACCAGCTCGACGCCTGCATCGAGTTCTACGAGCTGCTCGGGTTCCGGCGCGTGCCCGCGCCGGAGAAGCTGGCCCACTTCGTCGCATGGCTCGAGCGTGACGGCGACCAGTTCCACCTGCTCCAGCTGCCGGAAACCTCGCACATGAACGCGGGGCACGCGGCAGTGCCGCTCGGCGACGACTACGAGGCGGCGCAGACGCGCCTGCGCGATGCCGGCCACCAGGTCGACGACCACGAGGAGTACTGGGGCTCGCCGCGCTCGTTCGCCCGCGACCCGGCCGGCAACCTGGTCGAGCTGATGAAGTTCGCGCCGCCGCCGCAGCTCTAGGCCGGCCCGCTCCCCGGCCACACCGACCACGGCCGGATTGTCGATCGCAACAGGTGCCCGGCCCGCGGGTACTCGGCAAGGCGATCGCGGATATCGGCTTCGGCGGCGGGGAGACCCTCCCGGCTTCGCACGGCTCACGCGCTAAGGTCCGGCCGCGTGCACGTCGTCATCAATCATCTGCACCTGCGCGACCCGGTCACTGACGCGACCGTGCGGTCACTCGGGGAAGGTGTTCAGGGTGTTGTCGATGCGGGCGGCCGCGTGGCCCACGTCGCCAAGGTCGACGACACGCACCTGGTCCTGATTCTCACGTTCGACTCGCCGCAGGATGCGGATCGCATCTCACGCGAGGTCGGCGGGCCGTGGATGCGCGAGCACATCGTGCCTCTCCTGGCAGGCGACACGGAACGCAGCATCGGGGAGATAGTCGCCTCAGCGGAGGCCTGATGCGGGCGGGCCTTAGGGCCTGCCCTCCGCCGCCGCTACCCGCTCCACGTCGATGCGCGGCAGGGCCTTCTCCAGCCAGTTCGGGATCCACCAGTTGCGGTCGCCGAGCAGCTGCATCACGGCCGGCACGAGCACCATCCGGACCAGCGTCACGTCCAGGAAGATCGCCGATGCCAGCCCGATCCCGAAGAGCTTCAGGAACACGTCGGGAGCGGCCAGGAAGGCGAGGAACACCACGACCATGATCGCCGCGGCAGCCGTGATCACGCGCGCCGTCTTGGCGAGCCCGTCGGCGACCGCCCGGCGCGTGTCGCCGTGCTTGAGGTACTCCTCGCGGATCCGCGAGATCAGGAAGACCTCGTAGTCCATCGAGAGGCCGAACAGGATCGCGAACATCATCACCGGCATGAACGGCGCGATCGGCACCTCGTGGTCGATCCCGATCAGCTCGCCGACCGTGCCGCCCTTGGCGACCAGCGTCATCACGCCGTACGCGGCGCTCACCGACAGCAGGTTCATGATCCCCGCCTTCAGCGAGATCAGCGGCGAGTGAAAGGCCACCAGCAGCAGCAGGAACGAGAGCCCGACCACGCCGGCGATGAACACCGGCATCCGTTCCGTGATGTAAGTGCTCTGGTCCTCGAGCGCCGCGGTCACGCCGCCGATCTCCGCGTTGACCCCTTCGGCGCCGAGCGTGCTGGGAACCACCTCCTCCCGCAGGCGCGTGACCAGCTCCTCGGTCTCCTCGTCCTGCGGCGAGCCCTTCGGTATCACGGTGATCAGCGCCGCGTCACCCGCCTGGTTGATGGTCGGCTCGGGCACGAACGCCACCTGTGGGTCCTGCCGCAGGCGCTCCGCGAACGACTCGACGGACGACCGAGCCTCGGGTCGCGGCAGCTCGGCGGCGATCACCAGCGGGCCGTTCGAGCCGGGGCCGAAGCCCTCGGTGTTGAGGTCGTAGGCCTGGCGGGTCATGGTCTCCGGCGGGTCGTTGCCGGCGTCCGGGAAGCCGAGGCGCATGTCGAGTGCGGGCGCCGCGAGCGCCAGCAGGATCGCCGTCGCCACGATCGCGGCTAGCCATGGACGCCGCTGGACGGCATGGCTCCAGCGCGCCGCCGGGGACTCGCGCCCCGACTCGACCTGTAGCTGCGCCCTGCGGCCGATGAACGGCAGCCGCAGGCGGTCGACCCGGTGGCCGAGGTAGGCGAGCAGCGCCGGCAGCAGCGTGATCGAAGCGAACATGACCACCAGCACGGCGAGCGAGGCCGAGATGGCGACCCCGTACATGTACGGCAGCCCGGTCAGGCACAGGCCGAGCACGGCGATCACGACGGTGGCGCCGGCGATCACGACGCTGCGCCCGGCGGTCGTGACCGACTCGACGATTGCGTCGTGGTTGCTCTTGCCCTCGTGCTTCGCCGCCCGGAAGCGGGTCAGCACCAGCAGGGCGTAGTCGATCCCCACGCCGATCCCGATCAGGCCCGAGACGGCGGTGGTCCAGTCCGGCACGTCCACCACGTTGGCGAGCAGCACGATCAGGCCGCCGGACGAGATGCCCAGGCCGATCAGCGCGATGATCAGCGGCAGGCCGGCGGCGACCACCGAGCCGAACGCGATCAAGAGCACGATGGCCGCGCCGAAGAACCCGAGTCCTTCGGGGCTGGTCTGCGACTGCGCCGCGTAGATCGGGTCGCCGCCCAGCTTGATCTGCAGGCCGTTGCCGTCGTTGGCCTCGGCGGCGTCGATCAGCTTCTCCCCGTCCGCCTTCTCCACCTCCCAGCCGGGCACGGTCAGCGGCAGCGTGGTCGAGCCGATCTTGCCGTCCTCGGAGTAGCGGATCGGGGTGTGCTCGGCGACGTGGTCGACCTTCTCGGCGTCCGCCAGGAAACCGTTGACGCCCTCCATCGCGCGCGAGCCGCGCGCGCCCTCCTCGTCCTTCCAGACTACGTAGATCTCCTGGCCCGAATAGCCGGCGAAGCGGTCCTTGGTGATGTCGCTGGCGGCCTCGGACTCGGACCCGGGCGTGTCGTAGTCGGCCTGGTACTCGCCTGCCAGCGAGGAGCCGACGCCGATGATGACGACGGTCGCGACGACCCATGCGAGGACCATGCGGCCGCGGCGGCGGCAGGCGAGGTCGGCGAGGCGGGCGAGGGCGCGAGTCATTCCTATCTCCTGAGACCGGGAGAGCTGCCGAAGTCACCGCGTACTTTGCGGGAGCGCGACCCCGGTGTCCAGGGGGTTTCCCGCCCAGGCGAAGGTGCGGTTATCCGAACCGACTCGGTCGAGCCCTCAGGCATCATCCCTGGGCGATGATCCGCCCGGCCGAACCAGCCGACGCCGAGGCGGTCGCCCGCCTGCTGGACGCCTTCAACACCGAGTACGGCGACTTCACGCCGGGTCCCGAACGGCTGGCTGAGCGCGTCGGCGAGCTGCTGCGATCCGGCGCGATCCTGGTCCTGCTCGCCGAGGACCCGCCCGCCGGGCTCGCCGTCATGAGGTTCCGTCCCTCGCTCTGGACCGAGACGCTCGACTGCTACCTCGAAGAGCTCTACGTCGCCCCCGGTCGGCGCGGCCAGGGCCTCGGACGCGAGCTGATGGACGCCGCGATGGCCGCGGCGCAGGCCGAGGGCGCGGCCTACATGGACCTCGGAACCGCCGAAGACGACACCGCGGCCCGAAGCCTGTACGAGAGCCTCGGCTTCAGCAACCGCGCGGGCAAGCCGGACGGCCCGCTCAACTACTTCTACGAGCGCGAGCTCTGACCGCCCGCGGGGGCTTAGACTGCCGCAATGGGGCGGAGGGAGCGGCAGCGGGGGGACCGAGGGTCACGCCAGCGCGTCCCGCGCGACTGGGAGCGGCCCGGGGCGATCGTCAAGGGCCCGCCGATCACGGTGACGTGCGAGTGCGGCGCCAAGCGCGAGCTTGCCTACGGCGAGCGCTGGCAGTGCGAGAGCTGCGGGCGCAGCTGGGACACCGGCCGCATTCCGGCCAGCCAGTACGACGAGATCCGGCGGCTCAGCCTGCGCTTCCGAGCGGTGCCGATCGCCTTCGGCGCCGCGGTCGCGCTGCTCGCCATCTTCTTCACGCTCACCGGCAACATCTTCGGCGTCTTCTTCCTGCTGCCGGTGGCGCTCGTCCTCTGGTTCGTCTTCCTGCGTCCGCTGCACCGCAAGCGCTACCGCCGGGCGATCAAGACCCTGCCGCGCTGGGAGCTGCGCGCCGACTAGCCCTCAGCCCGCCGGCGCCGCGGTCGGTGCGGCCTTGAGCTCGGCGTGCGCCCGCTCCTCCTCCGGAGTCTGCGGCACCTCCTCGCGCAGCCTGAGCGGGATCTTGTCCTGCACCACGTGGCGCCAGATGTAGAGGATCAGAGCTGCGAGCAGGACGAGCAGGCCGCTGCGCGTCTTGTCCCAGCCGTAGCCGTAGCCTTCGATCCCGAGGAACCCGCCCGACCAGACGAAGCCGCCCGCGATCAGGAACGTGAAGTTGATCAGGAACAGGACGGCGGCCAGCGGCACCCAGAAGTCCGGCAGCCTGATCGGCCGCGGCCAGTTGGGCCGGTCACGGCGCAGCAGGATGAACGCCGACAGCGCCGTGCAGGTGGCGAACACGTAGCCCACGTTGCTGACCGCGAGGATCTCCAACACCCCGGCGAATGCGCTGATCAGGAAGATGTTCAGGATCGCGTCGATGGTCATCGCCCGGCCCGGCACGTGGTGCCGGTTGAGCACGCCCAGCTCCTTGATCGTCATCCCGTCCTTCGAGATGCCGTAGAGCGCACGCGAGCCGTCCATCGTCGCGGTGTTCATCGACAGGACCAGGCCGGCGACAACGCAGAAGATCATCACGTTCGCGAGCCCGGAGCCGACGATCGCGTCGAAGGCGTCGCCGTAGAAGGTGAGCGTCAGCGAGCCCTCGCTGATGACGGTGGTGCCGAGCGTCCCTCCCACCCCGAGCGGCAGCAGCACGTACACCACCGCCGAGAAGAGCGCGGCCGCGCGCAGGGCACGGGCGGTGTCACGCTCGGTGTCCTGGTACTCAGGGGCGAAGGTGGCCACCACCTCGATCCCGTACGAGGACCAGCACATGAAGTAGAGCCAGACCAGCGCGAGCGCGAGGCCGCCGTTGGCGCCGATCGCCCACTCCATGTTCGAGCTCGACCACTCCCCGGTGATGTATGGGAGGAACATCAGCACGAACGCGGGGATGATCAGCAACGCCCCTGTCACGTAGCCGAACCACACCGCGGGGCGCACGCCGTAGACGTTGAATGCCCAGACCAGGACGATCAGGCCGATGCCGATCGCGATCGCGAGGTTGAGGTCGAAGGTGCCCGCGCTCTCGGCCCAGGTGGAGTCGGAGAACCACTCGGCCTGGATCAGCGAGCCCGCCACGAGCCCGTTGATCGACAGGACGACCGACCAGCCGATCCAGTAGCCGAACGTCGCCAGCGGGCCGATCAGCGTGAGGTACTTGCGCCACGCCTCGTGGGCATAGAGAGCGATGCCGCCGGACTTGTTCGGGAACATCGCCGCCAGCTCGGCGTGGACGTTGTTCTGCAGCGCGCCGAGGGTGATGGAGATGCTCCAGAGCACGAACGCACCGGTGGTTCCAAGGGCGCCGATCGAGCCGCCCAGGGCCGCAATCAGGAACCCCGGGTTGGCGAGGGCGACGACGAAGCCGTCCCACCAAGTCATCGCCTTTAGGAGTTGCCTCTCCTCGACCTCGGCGTGCGCCATCGACTCTCCCCCCTCGTGGTGGCCGGCGTCCGGACCGACCTCGTACCAATTGGTACACGTCGAGTCCAGGGCCTTTCTACCACCCCCTTCGGACAGCGTCAATGGCTGCATACTTTGGGACCAGCCATGCCCAGCGTCTGCGACCGCCGCGACGACCAGGCCACGCCTCCCGCCGTGCCCACACGGGCGCGCCCGGTGGTCCTCGCCACGATGGCAGTCCGCGTGCACCCGAGCGCTGAGCGGATGGCGATCGACAGCGCGATCGAGGCGGGCGTGCCGCTGCTCGTGGTGAACCTGGTGCCGCTTCCGCCCTACGTCCGGACGATGGTGCTGGTCGGGCCGGCGGGCACGACCCTGCCGCACGAGGAAGCCCTCGACGAGGTGCGCGCCACGGCCCGGCGCGCGGCCGAGCTGGGCGTCAGGACCGAGCTGCTGCGCGTGCGGACGAGGCACGCGGTGAAGGCCCTGCTGGAGGTGCTGCACGAGCGCGACGCCGGCCTGCTCGTGTTCGGCCCGGACCTCGGCCGGGTTGGGCGGCTGCGCTTCCGCGCCGCCGCGCGCAGGGTGCGCCGCGAGGCCGACTGCCTGGTCTGGGTGGCGCCGGACGGCTGAGCGGGAGTTTCGTGCGGGGCCGCCCGGGCACCCGCGTCAGGTCATGCTGCGCACACGGCCCGTCGTGCTCGCCACGCTAGCCAGCCGGGTTGATCCCTCTGCCGAGCGCGTGGCCGTCGACAGCGCGATCGAGGCGGGCGTGCCGCTCCTGCTGGTCAACGCGATCGCGATGCCGTACGCGCCGCGCGCCTTCGCGCTCGGTGGCCTCGACGCCATCACGCTGCCCCACGAGGAGGACTACGACGCCGTGCGCGCCACCGCCAACCGCGCGGCGGCCCTCGGCATCCGCACCGAGCTGCTGCGCGTGACCAGCCCGCG
The DNA here is from genome assembly GCA_034664085.1 of Thermoleophilaceae bacterium. Classification (GTDB taxonomy): domain Bacteria; phylum Actinomycetota; class Thermoleophilia; order Solirubrobacterales; family Thermoleophilaceae; genus JACVRW01. Next base: position 14,541 of record JAXDII010000101.1, on the reverse strand, counting down.
GCCGGCCCGCGCGATCGCCGAGGTGGCGAACGAGCGCGGCGCCGCCCTGGTCGTCTTCGGTCCCGCGCGCGGGCGCGTCCGCCGCCGGCGTCTGCGCCGCGCCGCCCGCGCCGTCCTGCGCGGGACCAGATGCCTGGTCTGGATCGTCGGCGACTGACCTCTCGGTGGACACGCGCGGCCCGGCGCGATACAAGTCCTCTGTACAAACTTGTACGACGTAGTGCCCCGATCAGGGAGGGACCATGGCGGACAAGACGTGGGGTGGCGAGCCCTTCTGGGGCCTCGGCTACGAGTGGGACCCTGACTGGTTCCTCACGGAGCGCCAGCAGGAGCTGCGGGCGAAGCTGATCGACCTCTGCGAGGGCGAGATGCGCGCCAACGCGAAGCGCTCCGACGACGAGCTGCTCTACCCGCGCCGCAACTTCGAGATCCTGGCCGAGAACGGCTTCCTCTCGCTCACCGTGCCCGAGGAGTACGGCGGGCTGGGCGAGAACCACGTCGCCTACACGACGGTCTGCGAGACGCTCGCCCGCTACGGGTGCGCCTCCACGGCCATGTGTTACGTGATGCACATGAGCGCGGTCGCGACGATCATGCTCCGCCCCACCCCGGCGCTGATCGACAAGTACATCCGCCCGCTCAACGACTGCAAGATCGGGACTCTGTCCTACTCGGACCCGGAGACGGGCTCGCACTTCTGGTACCCGTTCTCCTCCAAGGCGGAGCGCTCGAACGGGGGCTACAAGGTCAACAAGAAGGCCTCCTGGACCACCTCGGGCGGCTTCGCCGACTTCTACGTCGTGCAGACGACCAGCCCCGACTTCAAGGGCTACGACGACCTGTCGGTGTTCGTGATCGACGGCGAGCACGTCAAGGCGCAGCCGTCGCTCTGGGACGCGCTCGGGCTGCGCGGCAACCAGTCCGGCCCGATCCAGGTGGAGGACGTGCAGATCTCCGACGACCAGATCGTCGGCCCGATCGGCGACGGCGCCACCTCGAACGACGAGGCCGTCGACCCGTGGTTCTTGATCGGCTCTTCGTCGGTCTGGAACGGCATCACCATGGGCGCGATCGACATCGCAAAGCGCCACACCACCCGCAAGCGCCACGTCGACGTGGGCATGCGCGTGGCGGACTACCCCACGATCCAGGACTACGTCGGCGAGGCCGTCATGGACACGAACGCGTGCCGCGTGTTCGTGCAGTCGGTGGCGCAGGCGATGGACCGCGTCACCAACGACAACCGGCGCATCCTCGAGCCCGGCGAGATGGCGCGCGCCGACTATCTGCACTGGGCCTGGCAGATCAAGTTCGAGGCGGCCAAGAACACCGCCTACCACGTCGACAAGATGCTCCACGCCTGCGGCGGGTCCGGCTACAAGCGCGACATGGAGCTCGAGCGCTACGTGCGCGACGCCAAGGCCGGATGGGTCATGGGCCCGACCAACGAGGTGCTGCGCCAGTTCGTCGGCAAGGCGGTGCTGCTCGGCTTCGACGCACTGGACTACTGGAACCAGACCTACAACCGCCGCGTCGTGGAGAACGAGGTCAAGAAGCTCGACGCCGCGGGCAAGCGCGAGCTCGCGAAGCAACTGTCGGAGCAGGCCGAGAAGGACGAGGCGAAGGAGCCGGCGGCCAAGGCGTGACGTGACCGTGCAAAGCAACCAGCCAGACGTCGGCGGGGGTCCGGGGGCGCGAGCCCCCGGCTGGAATCCGCTCGTTTCTGGCCTCAAGCCCGTCGATCGCTCGTTCGAGTCCTGGTGGGTGCGCCCGGGCTCCGCCACGGTGGTCGAGCTGCTCGGAGGCGACCGGGTGACGGTGATCGACCCGGACGGAGGGCAGCCGGCGGAGCTGACCGCGATCACGGCGGACGGCCGCGACGACCCCGGCGCGCTGGGGGCCACGGCGGACGCGCCGGCCACGGCGGTGCGGGCGCTGCTCGAGAACGGCTCGGACGACGGCTTCCTCGGCGCTCTGCACGCCCGCGGCCTGCGCCCGCACGACGCCAGGGCGATCCGCCTGTTCGGACCCGACGGCGCTCCCGGCGCCTCGCAGGCCTTCGACGTGGAGCGGGACGTGCTGCTCGTTGTCGCCGCCCCGGGGGGCCGCGTGGTGGACGGCGACCCGCCCGCCTCGGCGCTGATGGTGGAGGTGAAGCGGGCGACGCCGCGGCCGGCGTCGGAGCTGGAGCTGCCACCGCCGCTGGCCGAGCCGCGGCTCGACTTCCGCGTCGACAAGGCCTCGGCGCTGGCCTACGAGGTGCGCGAGGGCGAGTTCATCCAGATCATCGACGTGCAGGGCAAGCAGTGCTCGGACTTCCTGGCCTTCCACCGCGACAAGCTCGAGCGCGGCCTGGAGCGCGGGATGGACGGGGTGACGACCAGGACGCTGGTGGGCAGCGCGTACCCGACGCCGGGCCTGTACTCGAAGTTCTTCGACGTGGACATGGACCCGCTGGTGTCGGTCGTGCGCGACACGGTCGGCCGCCACGACACCTTCGGGCTCGCCTGCGCGCCGAAGTACTACGAGGACATGGGCTACCCCGGCCACATCTCGTGCACCGAGAACTTCAACCGAGAGGTGACGCCCTACGGGATCGCGGAGCGCCGCGGCTGGGAGGCGGTCAACTTCTTCTTCAACACGACGTTCTCCAGCGACAACGTCCTGGTCGCCGACGAGCCCTGGTCGCGCCCCGGCGACTACGTCCTGCTCAAGGCGATGAGCGACCTCGTCTGCGCGTCTTCGGCCTGCCCCGACGACATCGATCCCGCGAACGGCTGGGAGATCACCGACATCCACGTTCGCGTCTACTCGCCCGAGAACCGCTTTTCGACGGCGATCGCCCATCGCGTGACCCCGGAGGCCGAGCCAGTGCTGACCAAGGAAACCGCCTTCCACCCGCGCTCGAGCGAGCTGACCGAGAGCTTTGTCGAGTACCGCGGCTACTGGCTGCCGCACTGCTTCAACAACGAGGGCGGGATCGCCGAGTACTGGGCGTGCCGGGAGAAGGCGGCCGTGATGGACCTCTCCCCGCTGCGCAAGTGGGAGGTGCTGGGGCCGGACGCGGAGGCGCTCGTACAGCACGCGGTCACGCGCGACATCCGGCGGCTCGCCGTCGGCCAGGTCGTCTACACGGCGGTCTGCAACGAGACCGGCGGCATGATCGACGACGCCACGGTCTTCCGCCTCGGCCAGGACAACTTCCGCTTCATCGGCGGCGACGAGTACGACGGCGTGTGGCTGCGCGAGCTTGCCGAGCGGCTGGGGCTGAAGGCCTTCGTCAAGCCCTCGACCGACCAGCTCCACAACCTCGCCGTGCAGGGGCCCGAGAGCCGGGCGATCATGAAGCAGCTCGTCTGGACGCCGCCCACGCAGCCCTCCATCGACGAGCTCAAGTGGTTCCGCTTCCTGGTCGGGCGCATCGGCGGCTACGACGGCATCCCGATCGTCGTCTCGCGCACGGGCTACACGGGCGAGCTCGGCTACGAGGTCTTCTGCCACCCGGACGACGGCCCGGCCGTCTGGGACGCGATCTGGGAGGCCGGGCAGCCGCACGGCCTCAAGCCGCTGGGACTCGAGGCGCTCGACATGATCCGCATCGAGGCGGGGCTGATCTTCGCCGGCTCCGAGTTCGACGACCAGGTCGATCCCTTCGAGGCCGGCATCGGCTTTACGGTCAAGCTGGATTCCGAGGACGACTTCGTCGGCAAGGAGGCGCTGATCGAGCGCTCGCAGCATCCGCAGCGTGTGCTCGTGGGGCTCGAGCTGGAGGGCAACGAGACCGCCGGGCACGGCGACGAGGTCTGGGTCGGCCGCCGTCGCGTCGGCGTGGTCACCAGCGGCACGCGCAGCCCAACGCTGCGCAAGAACATCGCGCTCTGCCGGATGGCGGTCCAGTACTCGGAGCTGGGCAGCGCCGTCGAGGTCGGCAAGCTCGACGGGCAGCAGAAGCGGATCCCCGCCGAGGTGGTGCGCTTCCCGTTCTACGACCCCGACAAGGAACGCCCGCGAGCGTGACCGAACCGCCCCGCCCGCCCGAGTTCGACTTTCCGCTCAGCTGGAGCGGGCCGGACGGGATCGGGGCCAGCCCCTTCGACGAGTTCACCGAGTCCGAGGCGCCGGACGTCTCCGACGACGGCGGCGACGACCCGGCCGTCGCGCTGCGCCACACGCTCGGGATGTTCGCCACCGGCGTGACGGTCATCACCACGCTCAAGGGCGAGCAGGTGCACGGCATGACCGCCAACGCCTTCATGTCGGTGTCGCTGGAGCCGCCGCTCGTGCTGATCTCCGTCGACCGCCGGACGAAGATGTGCAGCCTGCTGTACGAGGGCGCGCGCTACGGGGTCAGCGTGCTCTGCGACAGCCAGAGCGCGCTCTCCGACCGCTTCGCCGGACGCGCGGGCGACGGCCTGCCGGAGCCGCGCTTCGACCTCGTGCGCGAGACCCCGCTGGTCGACGGCGCGCTGGCCCACTTCGTGGCGTGCGTGAACCGCTCGTACTGGGGCGGCGACCACTCGCTCTTCCTGGGCCGCGTGGAGTACGCCCGCCACCACGCCGGAGCCCCGCTGCTGTTCCACGGCGGACGCTACGCGAGCGTCGGCAGCTCGGACAGCCAGGCGCTCCGACCGCCTGACTGATCCCAGAGCACCGGGAAGAACGACTCGTCGAGCGACAGGTCGCCGCGGCGGCGGTAGCGCGAGTAGGTCTGGTCGACGTTGCTCGGGTGGAAACGCGTGTGCGCCGGCACCAGGTGCGACACGATCGCGCGCCGCTCCCGCTGCGCCTCGTTGGGCCCGGAGCCGTGGAAGGTGAGCGAGTGGTGGAACGAGCAGCCGCCGGCCTTGACCACCACCGGCACCAGCTCCGGCTCCACGCCCTCCGGCGCGGCGGCGCGCACCGGGGCGATCCAGTCGTCCGGCGCGTGGAAGCTGCCGCGGTCGGGCGGCACCTTGGGCCAGCGGTGCGAGCCGCGCGCGTACTCGATCGTCCCGCCCTCGGCCCGCGTGTCGTCCAGCGCGACCCAGCAGGTGATCATCTCGGCGGGCACGAGGTAGTCGGCGTACGACCCGTCCTGGTGCATGCCGAGCGAGCGGGCGCCCGGCGGCTTCCAGAGGCAGTTGTCCTGCAGCATGCGCGTGCCGCCGTAGCCCATCAGCTGGGCTGCGCTGTGTCCGGTGCTCTCGCTCAGCACCTGAGCGGCGATCAGGTCGTCGGCGCGCCAGCCGTTGCAGATCTGGCGCGTGAGGTCCTCGGGGTCGCGACCGCGCTTCCAGTTCACCTCGTCCGGCTGGATCCCGGTGGCGTACTCGCCGGCGAACAGCCGCTCGAAGCGCTCGCGCAGCACCTCCACGGCGCGGTCCGACAGGAACCCTTCCTCGATGATCAGGAACCCGTCGCGGCTGAACTGCTCCACCTGCTCATCCGACAGGCGCTCCGAAACCGTTGCCAGCATCACACCTCTCGCTCTGAACGAATTTGCGCACGCGGACCCTAGCGCGAGCCGCGGGGACCGGCAAGCCGTAGCATCGGCCGCATGCCGGGACTAGCCGACCAGCCCCTCGCACGCCTGCTGGACCTGGTGGCGGCAGCGGATCCCGCCCCGGGCGCGGGCTCGTCGGCCGCGGTGTCCGCGGCCCTCGGCGCCGCCCTGCTGGAGATGACGGCCCGGCTCGGACTCGCGAGCGCCGACCGCGCACCGGGCATCCCCGGTGACGCCCCCGAGCGCGCGCAGGGGCTGCGCGAGCGTGCGCTCGAGCTGGCCGACCGCGACATGTCCTCCTACGCGCCGGTCCTCGACGCCATGCGCCTGCCCCCCACCGACCCCGCGCGCGAGCAGCGCCTCCAGGCGGCCCTCGCCGAGGCGAGCCGCACGCCGCTCGAGATCGCCGAGCTGGCGGCCGAAGCGGCGAGTCTGGCGGCGCGCGTGACCGCGGCCAGCAAGCCGGCGGTGCGCGGCGACGCGCTCGCCGGCGTCCTGTTCGCCGAGGCGGCCACCGTCGCCGCCGCCTCGCTCGTCGAGATCAACCTGGCCGACCGCGACGATCCCGACCTGGCGCGGGCGCGCGACGCGCGCCGCCGGGCGCAGGAAGCGCGCACCGACGCGCTCGCCACGCTGGCCCGCAGCTGAGCCGCGCCCCGGGGCCGCGGGCCGCGGGCCGCCCAGCCGGAGGGGGTTGGTCGCTTTATGGGTTGAGTTGAACCCGTAAAGCGCCCCACCCCCGGGGGCGGGCGCCGACGTGGCCGCTAGATCGCCGGCGGCACCGGGTCCGCCACGGTTTCGCGCGCCGGGTAGCGGCGTCCGACCTCGCGCCTGATGTCCTTCATCGGCTCGACGCTGCGCACCCGCGGGATGACGTCGAAGTTGTTCTCTGGCGGCGGCGACGGCGGGAACCACTCGAGCGTGTTGGCCTTCCACGGATCGTTGCCCGCCCGCTTGCCGTGCCTGAGCGAGTAGAGGACGTTGACGAACGTGACCATCACGCCGATCCCCAGGATGAACGAGCCGACCGTCGAGACGACGTTGTACTCGGTCAGTCCCGCGTCGGCCGGATAGCGGTAGACGCGCCGCGGCATTCCGGACAGCCCCATCGAGTGCTGGATCAGGAACGTCATGGAGATGCCGATCAGCATCAGCCAGAACGACAGCTTCCCCAGCGCCTCCGACATCATCCGGCCGGTCATCTTCGGGAACCAGTAGTACAGCCCCGCGAAGATCCCGAACACCGACGCGCCGAACAGGATGTAGTGGAAGTGGGCCACGACGAAGTAGGTGTCGTGCAGCTGCCAGTCCACCGGGTAGATGGCGAGGATCACGCCCGAGATGCCGCCGATCACGAACAGCCCGGGCAGCGCCGCAGCGAAGTAGAGCGGCGTCTTGAACACGATCGAGCCGCGCCAGAGCGTCGCCAGCCAGTTGAAGATCTTGATGCCGGTAGGGATCGCGATCGTGAACGACCCCAGCATGAAGAAGATCAGGATCACCTTGGGCGTCGGCGTGGTGAACATGTGGTGCGCCCAGACGAACTGGCCCAGGAAGGCGATTGCCACGGTGGACGCCGCGATCGCCTTGTAGCCGAAGATCGGCTTGCGCGCGAACACCGGCAGGATCTCGGAGATCATCCCGAAGGCCGGCAGCACCATGATGTAGACCTCGGGGTGGCCGAAGAACCAGAACAGGTGCTGCCACAGCAGCGGGTCTCCCCCGCCAGTCGGGTCGAAGAAGGCGGTGCCGAAGTGGCGGTCGGTGAGCAGCATCGTCACCGCGGCCGCGATCGCCGGCAGCGCTGCCACGAGCAGGTAGCTGTAGACGAGAATCGTCCAGATGAACAGCGGCATGCGGCCCCAGCTCATCCCGGGCGCGCGCATGTTGTGGATCGTCGCGACGAAGTTGATCGCGCCGAGGATCGACGAGAGCCCCGTGAGGTGGATCAGCAGGATCCAGGCGTCCACGCCTCCGCTCGGGAGGTAGGCGTCGTCCGACAGGGTCGGGTACGACGTCCAGCCCGCGGCCGGCGGGTCGAAGAAGAGGCTCGTGTAGAACGCCATGCCGCCGCCCATCAGCAGCCAGAACGAGAGCGCGTTGAGGCGCGGGAACGCCATGTCGCGCGCGCCGATCATCAGCGGCACGAGGTAGTTCCCGAAGCCCGCCAGCACCGGCACGACGAACAGGAAGATCATCGTCGTGCCGTGCATCGTGACCAGCCCGTTGTAGGTCTCGGGCGTGAGCAGCGTGTTGTCCGGCTGGGCCAGCTGGAGGCGCATGATCAGCGCCTCGACCCCTCCCAGGATGAAGAACAGGAAGGTCGCGAACAGGTAGAGGATCCCGATCTTCTTGTGGTCGGTCGTGGTCAGCCAGCCGAGCCATCCGCGCGGCCGGACGGGCACGCCGTGCAGCACCACCTCCGGGGCCCCAACCACCGGCGGAGCGGCGGTGCGCGCCTCCACTAGTTCACCGCCTCGCTGCGCTGGCGCTCACGGCGCTGGCGGGCGAGCGCCTCCTGGGCCTGCTGGATCCCGGCACGCTGGCGCTCGGCCCAGGCGAGGAAGCGCTCGGGCGACACGGCCCGCACCTCCGCGTGCATGTCGGCGTGGTTGTAGCCGCAGAGCTCGGCGCACTGCCCGCGGTAGACGCCCGGCCGCTTGATCTTGAACCAGGTCTGGTTGACGTGCCCGGGCACGCCGTCGACCTTGCCGCCCAGCTTCGGCACCCACCAGGCGTGGACCACGTCGGACGCCGTGACGTCGAGCGTGACGGTGGTGTTGGTGGGCACCACCATCTCGTAGTAGCTGTAGAGCGGCGGGTCGCCCGGGTAGTCGTAGCGCCACAGGAACTGCTGCCCGTTGACGCCGATGTCGAGCGTCGGGCCGCCCGTCTTCGGCGGCTCTGCCTGGTCGACCAGCGCAAACTGCTCGGCACTCGGGAGACCGTTCGGCCCCGACGGTGGCGGGTTCTCGATGTCGCCCAGATAGAGGAACGTGACGATGGTGAGCACGACGAGGATCACCGCCGCACCTAGGGTCCAGCCGATCTCGAGCGGCGTGTTGCCGTGGATCTGCGCGGGCGGTGCGCCGCCGCGGCGGGCCCGGTAGGTGAAGAGCGACCAGATCAGCACGCCCTCCACCAGCAGGAAGATCACGATCGCTATGTAGAGCGTGATCTTGTAGAGCGTGTCGATGTCGTCGGCGTTCGGCGACCCGCCCGACTCGGGCGTGAAGGCGTCCCCGAAGGCGGGGCCGGCGTCCACGAGCCCGAGGAGCACTGCGCCCAGTGCGACCACCGCCACGATCGACCTCGGGCGCATACCGACCGTCTCTAGGGCGGCGCCCCCGCCTTTCAAGACTCAGGACGCCAGCGCTAGGCGAAGCTTCCCGAGTGCGCGCTCCTCGACCTGGCGCACGCGCTCGGCGCTGAGGTTGAGCAACCCTGCGATCTCGCGCAGCGTCAGCGATGGGCAGTCGATGCCGTAGTGCGCGCACAGGATCGCGAGCTCGCGCTCGCCCAGGGCCTGCGGGAGGGCCCGCAGCCGCTCGATCTCGAGGCGGCGGTCCACGCGCTCGTAGTCGTCCTGCGCGCGCGGGTCGGACAGCATGTCCCCCAGCATCCCGCCGCGGTCCTCGTCTCCACCGAGCGGCTCTTCGAGCGCGCGCGGAGTGCGGTCGACGGCGATCAGGCTCTCGACACGCTCCCTGGGAAGGCTGGATCGCCGGGCCAGGTCGGTGGTGGTTGGCTCGTGGCCCGCGGCCTGGAGGTGGTCGCGGTGGGCCTGGCGCACGCGCGCCAGCTGGCGCAGGGCGCGATCCGACAGGATCACCGGGCGCGCGAGCTCCGCCACCAGCTGCTGCATCGCCTGGCGCACCCACCACGAGGCGTACGCCCAGAACGGCCTGCCCCACTCGGCGTCGTAGCGCTGGGCTGCCCTGAGCAGGCCCACTACGCCCTCCTGCATCAGCTCCTCGCGGTCCACCCCGGCGGCGTTGCGGTAGCGGCGCGCCATGGCCGCGACCAGTGGCATGAACGTCTCGACCAGCTCCTCACGTGCGCCACCGTCTCCGGACTGGGCGGCCGCGAGCAGCGCGCGTTCGCGGTCGAGCGATGGCCGGACGGGCGGGCGCTTCTCGCCGTGGAGGTGGTCGTCCATGGGGACCTCAGGCCGGGTGCAGGGAGCCTGACGGTCCGGCCGAGCGTCTAGCCCTTCCGTACCCGCCGCGTGAAACCGGGGAGCCGTTGTCCGCACGGAACAAGGGGACCATTCCAGTTGTTCCGAACCCGCCCACGGCGAAACGGCGGCCCGGTCCGGATTTCCGCAAACAGCGGGTTTTCTACACGGGGCCGTCGAGGACGAACAGCTCCGCCGCGACGTCGGCCTCGATGTGATTCGAGCTGAGGCAGGCGCGCACGCTGCGCCCGGTCAGCTGCTCGATCTGCGCGACGAGATCCTCCTGCATCGTGTGCTGGCACTGCTCGCGCATGCCCGCCACGGCGTCGGCCTGCCCGCTGGCGACCAGGTTGCGCTCGCCCTTGGTCAGCGTGTCCTCCATCACCACCACGAGCAGGTTCTTGCAGAAGAACGCCTGGGCCTTGGTCGGCCCGCGACCGAAGTAGGTGCGGTGGCTCTGCACGACCGCGCGCGCGAGTGCCGCGTTGAGCGGTCCGCCGGTCAGCCTGCCGGCGCCCGAGCCCGCGAACTCGAGATGCGTGCCGTTGTTCGCGATGAAGCCGGGCTCGGATGCCATCCCTGCGTTGGGTAGGTCGGTTCCGCCCGTTGTCCAGCTAGGCCACGCCCGCCCGGCGCGCCTCGGCGACGGCGGCTTCGACTCCCTCGGTCCAGGGATCGCCGTGCCCGACGAGCACCGTGCGGGCGTGCGTCTCGGCCAGCGCGTCCAGCGTGCGCAGGTTGCGCTCGCTGTCGGCGGTCGCCGCCCGCGCGACGAGCCGCGGGCCGCGGCGGGCCGTGTAGGGGTCGAGGGTGACGATCGCGTCGCCCGCGATCACGGCGTCGCGGTCGGGCAGGTGCAGCGCGCAGTGACCCAGGGTGTGCCCCGGGGTGAACACGACCCGCGGCGAGCCGGGCACCGGCAGGACGCCGTCGTGGTAGCGGACCACCTCGGCGACCGGCTTCGGCCACCACGCGCGGTTGCGCAGCAGCGCCGCCACGATCGGGAAGGCCCGCACCTGCGTTGCGAAGTAGTACGAGCGCCGGCGCTCGAACGCGTAGCGGCGCGGGAGCTTGGTGAGCGGCACGTCGTTCTCGTGCACGTACACGGGCACGCCCAGCTCCGCCCGCGCTCGCTCGGCGAAGCCGAGGTGGTCGAAGTGCGCGTGCGTCAGCACGACGGCCTCGACGTCGGCGGTCGACCGGCCCAGGGCGGGCAATGCCTCCAGCAGCGAATCCCAGGAGGCCGGCACGCCGGCATCCACCACGGTGAGCCGCCCGTCCTGCTCGAGCAGGTACCAGTTCGTGTAGGCGTCCTCGATCCGGTGGACGCCGGGCGCGACGTCGGGCTGAAGCCTCATGCGCGTGCTACTAGGCCGGGACCGCCCGCAGCGGACGCAGCCCGCCGAGGCGGAACACCAGCGTGGCCACCGGCACCGTGCCGAGCACCATCGCCGCGCCGACGAGGCCGTACACCGGCCGGGCGCCCATCAGGCTCACGAGCGTCCCGGCGCCGACGACGCCGATCCCGAAGGCCACGTTGCGACAGGCCTCGATCGCCGCCAGCGTCCGCGCGCGCAGGTGGTCGGGCGTGTTGCGCATGACCAGCGACTGCGCCGCCACGCCCATGAAGCCGCCACCGACGCCGCCGAGCAGGTAGCAGGCGAGCATCGGCCCGATCGACGGCGATACGGCGATCAGCCCCACCCCGGCGGCCATCGCCAGGCGGCCGGTGAGCACGCCGGTGGCCTCGTTGCCGCGGTGCAGCACGCGGCCCGCGGCCCAGGAGCCGAGCACCATGCCGCCGCCCCAGCAGGCGGTCAGCGCGCCGAGGCCGATGGCGCCGACGCCGAGCTCGAACACGAGCGGCACCTCGGCGGTCATCGAGAACGCTGTCGCGAACGTGGAGATGCACGCGGATGCGAGGACCAGCTTCAGCGTCGGATGGGACAGCACGAAGCGCATGCCGCCCGCGGTCGCCGCCGTGGGCTCGGCGTCGGCCACCGCCTCTGCCTCTCCCGGCGGCGGCCCGGTGAGCGGCCCCTTGAAGGCGCGCCGCACCGAGGCGATCAGCCAGGCCGACACGAGGCAGGTGAGCGCGTCGAGCAGGAACACGCCGGCCGTGCCGATCACCGAGATCAGCACCCCGGCGGTCATCCGGCCAGCGGTCTTGCCGACGTTGGCGCCGGTGGCGATCACGCTGTTGGCCCAGGCCAGGTAGCGCTCGCCCGCGATGTGCGCGATGGATGCGCCCGAGGCGGGCCCGAAGACCGTCCCGATCGCCGAGGCCAGCATCCCGAGACCGAGCAGAGCGGCCGGCGTGTGGACGATGACGAGCGTGAGGAACACCGCGGCGGCGGCCAGCTCCGCGCCGATCATCAGCCGGCGCCGATCCATCAGGTCGCCGGCGCGGCCGGCGAGCGGCGACAGCAGCGCGCCCACGCCGATCGTCAGCGCGAACGACAGCGACAGCCAGTGCGCCGACTTGGTCTGCGCATAGAGGGCGAAGCCGATCGCCACGGACGTGGCATCGGTGCCGGCCAGCGAGATGAAGCGCGCAGCGGCGAGCCGGCGCACCGCGGTGCTCCGAGGTTGGTCGGTTGCGGGCGTGCGCGATCTGCGCAGCCGTGAGAACAGCACGAATCCCTGCCTTGAGTCGAGATCGAAAGCCGCGGCGGTGGCCTCCTCCGCGCTCAACCGAGGATAGGGATTGATTGCGCATACAACCACTTCTCAAGTGGCTGCGGAGAGCACCTCGCGCATGTGGGCCGCGCTCGCGCGCACGAGCGTCACCGGATCGACCTCGCGGCGGTTGAACCCGACTTCCATCGACAGCCAGCCGTCGTAGCCGACGCTCCGCAGCGCATCCACGAACGACCCGAAGTGCCGGTGGGTGCCCGGAGCGTCGCGCCCCTCGTCGGAGATGTGCACGTACTCCAGGAGCTCGCCCGCCTCGGCCGCCGCGTCCCCGAGCTCGTCGTCGCGGTGCAGGACGTGGAAGGTGTCGATCATGACGCCCGCGTCGACGCCGGCGTCGGCGATCAGCCGCTTGCAGTCGCCCGGGTGCTCGAGCAGGTTTGAGTCGGCCGGGGTTGGCTCCACGACCAGCCTGACGCCGCGCTCGGCGGCCGCGGCGGCGCACCCCTGCAGGCTCTGCACGGCCAGCTCCCACGCCTCCGCGCGCTCCTGCCCGAAGCGCCGCCAGCCGCCCAGCCAGATCACGTTCGCGCACTCCAGGTCCGCCGCCAGCTCGATGCAGCTCTTCATGTACTCGAGCCCCGCGGCGCGCTCGGGGGCCTCCGGGCTCACGGGGTTGAACCCCGGCCCGCCGCCGAGCGCCGGGCAGAGGGCCGAAACGGCGAGGCCGCGGTCCGCGACCCGCGAGCCGATCTCGCTGCGGCGAGCGGCGTCGAGGAAGTCGGGATATCCGTGCGGAGCGGCCGCCCCGATCTCGATGCCCTCATAGCCGGCGGCCGCCAGCGCATCGATCACGTCCTCCAGCGAGCGAGCCGGCAGCCAGGCCGGGAAGCTGGCGAACACCCAGGTGTTGAACGAGAGCTTCATCGGAGGTGCTCCTTTCAGGCCTCGATACGGCGGCCGGTGGCGGGGTCGAAGAAGTGCAGTCCGCGCGGGTCGATCGCGAGCTCGATGCGGTCGCGCTCGCGGGCGGCCGAGCGGGCGTCTAGGCGCGCAACGAACGTCGTCGTGCGGCCGGCGGCCTGGCGCTCGAGCTCCTCGAGCGCCTCGTCGCTGAGATCGGCCGCGACCTCGCGCGTCTGGCTGGTCACGACCGGCGGTGCCTTGACGTCGAAGTGGACGTAGATCTCCGAGCCGAGCGACTCGCGCAGCTCCACGACCGCCGGGATGCGCGTGCGGCGCGCCTGCCCGTTGGCGCTCGACGCCTCGCCGAGGTCCTCCGGGCGCACGCCGAGCACGATCTCCCGGTCCACGTACTGCGCCAGCGCCGGCTGCGCCGCGACCGTCTCAGCGTCCAGCGGAATCGTCACGTCGGCGAAGTCCAGCCGCAGCGAGCCGCCCTCGCGCGACACGCGCGCGCCCACGAGGTTCATCGGCGGGGAGCCGATGAAGCTGGCGACGAACAGGTCGTCCGGGCGGTCGTACAGGCGCTCGGGCGGGTCGACCTGGCGCGCCACGCCGCGGCTCATCACCGCCACCTGGTCGCCGAGCGTGAGCGCCTCGGTCTGGTCGTGCGTGACGTAGAGCATCGTGACGCCGAGCTCGCGCTGGAGGCGCGCGATCTGCGAGCGGGTCTGGAGGCGCAGCTTGGCGTCCAGGTTGGAGAGCGGCTCGTCCATCAGGAAGGCCTGCGGGCGCCGGATGATCGCCCGGCCCATTGCCACCCGCTGGCGCTGCCCGCCGGACAGGTGGCGCGGCTTCTTCTTGGGCAGCTCGGCGATGCTGAGCGACGACGCGACCTCGCGCACGCGCCGGTCGCGCTCGCCGCGCTCCACCTTGCGCAGCTTGAGCGCGAAGGCCATGTTGTCGTGCACCGACATGTGCGGATAGAGCGCGTAGTTCTGGAACACCATCGCGACGTCGCGCTCGCCCGGCTCGACGTCGTTGACCACCCGGTCCCCGATGCGGATCGTCCCCGAGGTGATCTCCTCGAGGCCGGCGATCATCTTCAGCGCCGTGGACTTGCCGCATCCCGACGGCCCGACCAGCACCAGCACGCTGCCGTCCTCGAGCGTCAGGTTGAGGTCGGAGACCGCCTCGGTGCCGTCCTCGTAGACCTTCGTGACCCCTTCCAGGGCGATCTCAGCCACCTGGCATCACTCCCATACGAACACCGCCTTCTCGGTGGTGCGCTCGTCGAACATCCGGAAGGCCGTCTCGGCCTCGTCGAGGGCAAAGCGGTGCGTGA
>JAXDII010000047.1:0-4970 GCA_034664085.1 Thermoleophilaceae bacterium | reverse complement strand
AGAGGTGCATGGTGGCGGCGATCTCCATGCCGCTCACGTCCACGTTGATCGAGTCGGGGATCGCCGTGGGCAGCGCCTCGATGTTCAGCTGGTGGGTCACGTGCTCCAGCACGCCGCCCTCCTTGACTCCGGGGGCGTCGTCGATGCCCTCGAGGTGGACGCCGACGACCGTCTGGATCTTCTCGTCGAGGCGGACCTCGAGCAGATCGATGTGGATGACCTCGTCGCGCACCGGGTGGATCTGGCGGTCCTTGACGATCACCGGGCGCTTCTTGCCGCCGACCTGGAGGTCGATCAGCGCCGAGCCGTCCACCAGCACGTGGCGCAGGACGCGCGCGTCGACCTTGAACGACACGCAGTCGCCGTCGCCGCCGCCGTAGACGACGCCGGGCACGAGACCCTGGCGGCGCAGCCGCTTGGTGGCGCGAGTGCCGCGCTCGGGACGCTCGTCGACCTCGAGTGTGGGGCGATTTCCGTCAGCCATTCGGCGGGCCAGTCTAGCTATATGGATGCCATCCGGGGGCTCGCGCCCCCCGGACCCCCGCTGATTCCTGGCCGGTTGACGGTTGCGCCGGGCTCGCGCCCCACGGACCCCCGCTGATTCCTGGCCGGTTGATGGTTGCGCCGGGCTCGCGCCCCCGGCCCCTCGTCCTATGCTCGACCGGAGTGGCGCGCGGCGACGAGAGCTCGATTCCCAAGGGCCGGATCCGGCGCACCGCCCAGGTTGGCTCGGTGGTCGGGACCCAGGGCGCCCGCTACGCCGGCACGCGGGCGGCCAACATCGCGCGCTCGAAGGAGGAGGCGGCGGACGCGCTCGAGCGGCGCCACCTCGAGGCGGCGGAGCGCATGGTCGAGACGCTCGGCCGCATGAAGGGCGCGGCGATGAAGATCGGCCAGCTCGCCTCGTTCATCGACACCGAGTTCCTGCCGCCGGAGTACCGCGCGCTCTACCAGGAGCAGCTCGCCCAGCTGCGCACCCAGGCGCCGACGATGCCCTGGAAGAAGGTGCGCAAGGTGCTCGACGAGGAGTGGGAAGAGCCGGTGGAGGAGCTGTTCGAGGACTTCGAGCACGAGGCCACCGCCGCGGCCTCGATCGGCCAGGTGCACCGCGCCGTGCTGCCGGACGGCCGCCGCGTGGCGGTGAAGATCCAGTACCCCGGCGTGGCCGAGGCGATCGCGGCGGACATGGAGAACGCCGGCCTGATCCTCCGCATGGCGAAGGCGCTGGCGCCGGGGCTCGACGCCAAGGCGGCGGCCGCGGAGCTGAAGGAGCGCGTGATGGAGGAGCTCGACTACGAGCTAGAGGCGCAGAACCAGCGCTCGTTCGCGCGCGGCTACCGCGGCCACCCGTTCATCCACGTGCCGGACGTGAACACGCGCCTGTCGACGACGCGCGTGCTCGTCAGCGAGTGGGTGGACGGTGCCGGGTTCGAGGAGGTCAGGCAGCTGCCCGCCGCCGAGCGCGACCGCTTCGGCGAGATCGTCTTCCGCTTCTGCTTCGGGTCGATCTACCACCTCCAGCACTTCAACGCAGACGCCCACCCCGGCAACTACCTGCTGGCGCGCGACGGCAGGGTCGCCTTCCTCGACTTCGGGATGACCAAGCACCTCGACAAGGACCAGATCGAGCTGGAGATCACGGCGCTCGAGGCAATCTTCGACAGCGACCCGGAGCGGCTGCGCGTGGCACTCCACGACCTCGGCTTTCTCAACAACCCGCAGAAGGTCGACGCCGAGCAGCTGATGGGGCACGTCAAGACCGTCGGCGGCTGGTACATGGAGGATCGCGAGGTCACGGTGGACTCGCGCCGCGTGATGGACGCGATCGCAGCGGTGTCAGACCCGCGGTCCGAGTTCTACCGGCTGATGCGCCGCGAGAACCTGCCGGCGAACGAGCTGATGGGGCGGCGCATGGAGTCGGGCGTGCTGGCGGTGCTGGGCCAGCTCGAGGCCAGGCGCAACTGGTATCGGATCGGGCGCGAGTGGTGGTTCGCGGACCCGCCGGCGACGGAGCTCGGCGAGCAGGAGTGGCGCTACTTCGAGTCGCGCGGCGAGAAGCGCGTGCGCAAGTTCGCCGCGCGGGCGACCTGAATCAGCCGGGCTTGGTCGTCATCGCGACGACGACCAGCAGCAGGATCGACAGCTCGACCATGTTGACGGTCGCGGTGCGCCGGTAGATCGCGCGCGCCGCGTCAGAGCCCGGGCCCTCGACGACGGCCAGCTCGGCGTACGTGCGGGCTGCGCGGGGGTAGTACCCGACGCCAACGGCGAACGAGGTCAGGAAGCCGAGGAAGCCGAGCGTGATCCAGGGATCGCCGTACGAGTAGCCGACCTCGTCGACGAGGAAGATCCCGCCGATCAGCAGCAGCACCGAGAGCGGGGCGTAGACCATGTTCCCGATCCGGATCGACTGCTGGGTGAAGGCGAGCTCGCGCTCCGGCCCCTCCTTCGTCGCCAGCCGCCCGAAGATGTGCATGGTCACGGCGCCGCCCACCCAGATGACCGCAGCGAGGACGTGGACCGTCAGCAGGAACTCGTACATGCGCTAGAAGAGCTGGTTCTCGCCGGCGAAGATCTCGGAGACCGAGTCGTCGGTGAAGATGCGGCGGATCGAGTCCTCGAGGACGTCCGCGCAGGTGAGCTGGGTGATCAGGTCGGGCGCGGACTCGTTGAGCGGGATCGTGTCGGTCACGACGATGCCGGACAGCGGGCCGGCGCTGAGCGTCTCGAAGGCCTGCCCCGAGAAGAGCCCGTGGGTGGCGACGGCGAAGACCTCGTTGGCGCCCTCGTCGAGCACGGTCTGGGCCGCGGCGTTGAGCGTGCCGCCGGTGGCGATGATGTCGTCGACGATCACGGCGGTCTTGTCCTTGACGTCGCCGATCACGTAGCCGATCTCGGCCACCTGCTGCGCCGGGCGCTCCTTCTCCATCAGCGCGTAGGGAGCGCCGACCTTCTGGGCGAACTTGCGGACCAGCTTCACCCGGCCGGCGTCGGGGGCGATGATCACGAGGTCGCGTCCGCCGAGGCGGTCCTGCACGAACTGGGTCAGGATCGGCATGGCGGTCATGTGGTCGACCGGCTTCGAGAAGAAGCCCTGCAGCTGCCCAGCGTGGAGGTCCATGGCGACGAGCCGGTCGATGCCTGCCGTCTCGAGCACGTCGGCGACGAGCCGCGCGGAGATCGGCTCGCGCGGAGCGGACTTCTTGTCCTGGCGCGAGTAGCCGTACCAGGGCGTGACGGCGACGATCCGGTGCGCCGAGGCGTGCTTGGCGGCGTGCACCATCAGGAGCAGCTCCCAGAGCGCGTCGTTGACGGTCAGGCCCTCGTGGTGCGAGCCGCAGATCGACTGGACGATGAACAGGTCGGCGCCGCGGATCGACTCGGCGTAGCGGCAGTAGACCTCACCGTCGGCGAACGTCTTCAGGCCCGCGTCGATCAGCTCCAGGCCGAGCCGGTCGGCGATCTTGCCGCCCAGCTCGATGCTCGCGCGGCCCGAGGTCACCATCAGCCGCTTCTCGTACCCCGCCGTGATGCTGTGGGTCGGCGCCACCGCCGCCTCACTGTCGAGGGACGTGCTCATTCCGAGTCCTCCTCCGCGCGGTCCGCATAGCCCTCGACGTTCTCCTGCTTCGGCCTGGCGATTCCGAGGGCTCCCTCGGGGATGTCCTCGGTGATCGCCGAACCGGCCCCAGTGTACGCCCGATCTCCGACGTCCAAGGGGGCTACGAGCGACGTGTGGACACCTGTCTTCACGCTCTTTCCGACCTTGGTGCGGTGCTTGCGCCTGCCGTCGTAGTTCGCGGTGATCGTGCTGGCGCCGAGGTTGCTGCCCTCGCCCACGTCGGCGTCGCCGATGTACGAGAGGTGTGGGACCTTGGCGCCCTCGCCGAGGTCGGAGTTCTTGATCTCGACGAAGGTGCCGACCTTGGCGCCCTGTCGGACGACCGTGCCGGGCCGCAGGTAGGCGAAGGGGCCGACGCTGGCGCCTTCGTGCACCTCCGCCTCGACCAGGAAGGAGTGGACCACGCTCGCCCCGTCGCCGATGCGCGAGTCGCGGGCAGTGGTGTGGGGGCCGATCGTGCTGCCGCTGCCGACGCGCGTGTCGCCGAGGAGGCTCACGCCCGGACCAACGACTGTGTCGACACCGATCTGCACACCGGCCTCCACACGCGTGGTGCCCGGGTGCAGGAACGTCACTCCTGCTCGTGCGTGTTCCTCAAGGATGCGCCGCTGGGCCAGCTCCTCGGCCTCCATCAGGCCGGCACGGTCGTTGACGCCGTGGGCGATGTCGAGGTCGTCGGTGCGGTGCGTGACGACGCGGGCGCCGGTCGCGCGCAGCTCGGGCAGCGCGCCGGTGAGGAAGCGCTCGCCGTTCTGGTTGGCCACGCGGTCGAGGCCCTCGAACAGCGCCGGCGTCTCGAACACGTAGGTGCCGAGGTTGACCTCGCGGATGGAGAGCTCCTCCGGCGCGACGTCCTGGGGGTGCTTGGTCTCGACGATCCGGTCGACCTCGCCGTCGCCGTCGCGGACGATGCGCCCGTAGCCGGCGGGGTCGCTCAGGTCGGTGGTGAGGACGGTGGCCCCCGCGTTCGCGTCCCGGTGCTCGCGCAGCAGCTCCTCGATCTGCTCCGCCGTCACGAGCGGATGGTCGCCCGACAGGACCACGAGCGGCCCCGACTCGACCACGTCGCGCACGGCGAGCACCGCGGCGCCGGTGCCCTCGCCCTCGTGCTGCTCGGCGACCTCGACCCCCTCGGGCAGCCCCTCGGTGACGCCGTCGCCGGGGCGTACGACGCACACCACCCGCCCCGCACCCGCCTGGCGCGCGGCGTCGATGACCCACTCGACCATCGGCTTGCCACAAATGCGGTGGAGAACCTTGGGAACGTCGGAACGCATCCGCGTGCCCTGGCCGGCGGCCATTATGAGGACCGTGAAGGGCTCGGTCATGGGGCCACGAGGGTACATCG
>JAXDII010000032.1:0-7817 GCA_034664085.1 Thermoleophilaceae bacterium | reverse complement strand
TCGTACTCGAAGGCGGGGTAGGTCTTGCCCTTTGCGCTCGCGTCCACTGGCACGGCGCGGCAGTCTATCTATGGCTTGATGAACGGCTTGGCCGCGTCCAGGACCGCCTGCATCTCCAGAGCCTCGTCGAAGCCGGCCGGGCTGATGTCCTCGCCGCGCAGGAAGCGGATGGCCCCAGCGTGGCGAGCCTCGACCTGCACGATGCCGCCGGCCGCCGCGAGGACGTCCATCGACTTGATGCCGGGAGCGGCGCCGTTGTAGGCGCTGACCCCGAGGTCCTCGAACGTCTGCGCGGTCTTGAGGAACGACTTCTCGTCAGCGAACGCCTTCCCGAAGTCCACGCCGGGAGCCTTCACGGGCGTGCCGCCGAGGTCCTTGATCGTCGCGGTGAGCACGTCAACGTGCTCGTTCTCGTTGTCGCGGAGCGTGGTGGCGATGTCCTTCGTCTCCCCCGCCAGGCTCCCGACCTGCTTCAGCGCCTGGCCGTAGAACGCCGCCTCGAGGTACTCGAGGGTGAGGGCGAAGTTCAGGATGTCGAGGTCGCCGCCGCCTTCCTGAGCCATCGCCTCCCGGACGAACGGTCCCACGGCGGTGAGGCCGTAGACGGTGCCCGCGGCGACCACCGAGCGCGCCATGAAGGCGTGGCGGGTCATTCCCTGGATTTCGACGGCGGCCAGCTCGGGCGCCGCCAGGTTCGTGTTCGACATGTCTGTCGTCTCCTTTCTGAACGCCCGGCTAGGACGCGATGAACGGCTGGACGGACTTCAGGACCTCGTCCATCGACGCGGGCTTGGCGAAGGCGCCATCCGGCACGATCGACTTGCCGACGAGGGTGTTGAGGACCGCCGCGTGGCGGCCCTCGACGGTGTGGATCGAGAGCGCGGCGGCAAGGATCTCCTTGCTCGTGATCCTGCCCGCCTGACCGAGGTAGGCGGCCGCGCCGATGTTCTCGACGCTCGCGGCCGTCTTCAGGATCATGTCCGGGCCGCCCGCGAGCACGGCGTCGAAGTTCGTCTTGGGCTTGGCGGCCACCTTGCCACCGAGCATCTCGGCGGTGCCCCTCAGCGCCTCGACGTGCTCCTGCTCGTTCTGGGCGATCAGCTTGGCCGTCTCGACGATCTTCCTGTCGGTGATCTCACCGGAGTCGATGACCTGCCGGTAGAAGTCGGCCTCGAGATACTCGAGCGTGAGCGCGTAGTTCACGATCTCCGCGTCGACGTTCGGGCCGGCGGCCGGCTTCTGCTCGCCGGTCTTGGCCGCCTTGTCCTTCTCCTCGTCATCGCCGCAGGCGGCGAGGAAGATGCCGAGCGCGCCCGCTGCGCCCGCGCCGCCCACCATCTTGAGGAAGGCCCCGCGCGACGACTCGTCGCGGCGAAGCTCCTCCAGTGCCTTGTGGTCCTCCACTTTTCCTCCTTGACTGGGGTCAGGGAGTACTTCGGGTGGGCCCTCCGGCTAGATCAAGGGTTATTACGCCACGTTGCGGAGGCCCTGGGCCTCCGCGAGCGATGCGAGCTTTCGCAGCGCGTGCTCTTCGACCTGGCGCGTGCGCTCGCGTGTGAGATTGAACATCTTGCCGACCTCGTCGAGCGTGCGGGGCTGCTCGCCGAAGAGCCCGTGGCGCAGCTCCACCACCCGGCGCTCGCGGTAGGAGAGGTTCTCCAGCGCGGCGGCTAGCCCACTGCGCACCATCTGCTCCGCTGCGACGTCGAAGGGGGATTCCGCATTGGCATCGGGGATCAGGTGTCCGAGCTCCGCGGCGTCGTCGTCGGCCGCGCCGCCACCGACCGGCTTGTCCAGTGAGACCGGCGCCATCGACGCGCGGAGCAGGAACTCCGCCTCGTCGAGATCCAGGTCGATGTCGGCGGCCTTCACGATCTCCTCGACCGAGGGCTCGCCCTCTCCGACGGACTGCAGCCTGCGCTGGGCGCCGTCGAGCTTCTGAAGCACCTGGTTGATGTGGATGGGGATGCGGATCGTGCGCGACTTGTCGGCGATCGCGCGTGAGATGGCCTGCCGGATCCACCACGTGGCATACGTCGAGAACTTGAAGCCCTTGCGATAGTCGAACTTCTCCACGGCGCGAACGAGGCCGATCGACCCCTCCTGGATCAGGTCCATGAAAGGGAGGCCCTGGTTGCGATAGCGCTTGGCGATCGAGACCACGAGGCGGAGGTTCGCATTCACCATGCGGTCCTTCGCGTCGAGGTCGCCGCGCTCGATGCGCTTGGCGAGCTCGAGCTCCTCCTGGGCGGTGAGCAGCCTCGTCTTGGCGATGCCGTCAAGGAAGAGCTGGAGTGAGTCGATGGTGGGATCTGGGGCGGTTGCGGTAGCCACGGCGGCGAATTTACGGCCGTGACATAAGCCCTCCCTAAATGTCAGCGAGGCTGCTCAGCGCTTGGTGCTGATCTTGCGGAAGCGGCACCGCGCCGACTGTCCGCCCCCGAGGCAGTTGGCGACGACTCGCAGGCGGGCGATCCGCCGTCCGGACTGGAACAGCTCGATGTCGGCGCCGTAGGGCGTCTTCCGGAGCGCCTGCTGCGGACCGCGCCGGTACGGCGGCGGATACCCGTTCGGGGACACGAGCTTCACCCTGAGGCCGTTGGAGAAGACGTTGCGGCTCTCGTTCGGGAAGACGAACACCTCGGGGCTCTTGAGGTGGCCGCCCTGCTTGGTCGTGCGGCCACAGATGAGTTGGTCGCACCTCCCCCCGCCCCCCGTGTCTCCCTTGTCGACGTAGTCGGAGGCGCGCTGGGCAACGACTTCGGTGGCCGCCTTCGCGCCCTTCGACGGAAGCCGCAACCGGCGGGACAGGCGCGCCCGCACGGTTATCGGTGCGCGGTCGCTTCCGGTCCGGTGCTTCACGATGAGGGTGAAGGGCGGATTGGGCTGGTAGATCAGCCGGCGCCTACCGTCGCGGCCCTTGCGCGGGCGCTTGAGCGAGACGAGCGGCGCCAGCGCGGGGAGCAGCTGCACAGTGGTGGACACGTTCGCGGTGCACCCCTGGTCGCCGGCCGGGCGCGACGGATCGTTCGTCTCGACGACCCCGGTCACGGTGAGGGGGCCCGCGCTGTCGCGGACGAAGACCGGGGGATCGCTGCTTTCAGGATCGCTCACCCGCCGGGCGCCCGGCGCGGAAACGGTCCGCGCGTTGAGGTAGGTGTCATCCCGGCCCGTCCCGCGCGGAGTCACGGTGAGCTCATGGGTCGCGTAGGTGGCGCCGCCGCCCGCCGGGTCGGTGATCTTCAGGCCCGCACCGGCCGCCGCCGTGCACGGAACGGCATTGGCTACGCCGGGCACTACGAGAGCGCCGAGGAGCAGAGCCAGGATCGAGGTCGTGAAGCGCAGTTCGCGAACCAGTATCGCCTAGGCGTCAACGGCGATACGCGGTGAAGTCGTCCTGGCCCACGCAGGAGCTGCCCTGGGCGAAGCCGGTGATCGGGTTGTAGGCGACGAACGCGTAGCTCACCTGGATCGTGCCGGTGACCTTGTCGCCCTTGCGACGCGCGTCCATGGTGTAGCGCTTGCGCGTCTTGGAGCCGAGGATGGCACTCGGCTTGTCGTTCGCGAACTGCTCGGTCTTGCGGCCGAGTGGGAACGGCGCCGGCGGGTCGTAGACCTCGACGCCGCTGCGGTTCCTGCCGCTCGGGTAGAAGCAGGTGACCACGATGCCGCCGACGATGTTACGCATCTGGTTGCCGTCGAGGTCGAAGCTGAACTGGACGTTGATGTTCTTCGTGCGGCCCTTGAAGCGCTTGCCGCCGCGCTTGGCCTTGAGCTTCGACTTGACCACGGTGAACGAGCCCTTGGAGCTTCCGCGCTTGCCGATCGGCCCCTTCACGGTGGCGGACGCCTTCAGCTTGAGCTTGCCGGCCCGCTTCAGGGCGCGGCGAGCCTTCCGCGACAGCTTCACCTTGACGGCCCTCTGATCTCCGGCCGCGATGGAGTACGAGCGCGAGCCGACCTTCCTGCCCTTGCGCGTGAGGGTCAGCCTGCCCTTGACCCGGTAGCCGTTGGGGTTGTTGAGCACCACCGCGACCACGCCCTTGGGTGCTCCGACCTTCGACTTCGAGATCGTGACCTTCGGCTTCTTGCCCGCCCTCAGCGCGGCGAGCGGGTCGGGCGGCCCGGGCGGCTGCGGGCAGGCGCCCTGGGTGGACGGGCTCGTGGAGCAGCCGTCCTGGGTGGCGTCGCCGAAGCCGTCGCCGTCGGAGTCAGGCTCGAGCGTCGCCTGGAGCAGAAGTTCGTAGGTGCCGGACAGGTTCGTCGTGAAGTTGGCCGTAGGGGGCGCCTCGTAGAACGTGGTGCCCGGCCCGGCGGCGTTCGCCCCGATGCCCCCGGCGGCGTCAATGGCGACGCCGATCATGTCCCCACCCGAGGCCGGGAGCCGAGTGGGGAATTGCTGCACGCTGCCGCCACCAGCTCCGAGGACCTCGGCGCTCTCGCTCTTGAACGTCCCCTCGAGCGAGCTCGACGTTCCGCCGGTCGGCTGAAGCACCTCGAGGGCCATCGAGCCCGAGGCGCCGCGCGTCCGCCAGCTAGTCACGATCCAATCGCCACTTGGGACCCGAATCAGGCCCCCACCGATGTCGTCCTGGATCAAAACGCAGGGGTCGTAGGTTCCACACTGCACCGTGTCACCTGCCGGCGAGCCCAGACTGTCGCTTCCGATCGTGATTGCCTGGGCGCCGGCCGGAGCGGCCAGCAGCACGGCAACGACGGCGACGGGCAGGACCAGCTTCCGCATGTACCCATCCTGGCGCGCCATCCGTACCTGCGCATCCGTGGAATCCCTGGGTTGGGGCGGTTAGTGTCCGCGCGTGTTTTTGGGTCGTGCACGAGAGCTGGAGGCGATCGGAGCGCTGCTCGACGGCGCCCGGAACGGGGCCGGCGGGGCGCTGCTGCTCCAGGGCGAGCCGGGCATCGGCAAGAGCACGCTGCTCGCACATGCGGGCGGCCTCGCCGCGGGAATGGGCGTGCGGGCGATCGCAGGCGTGGAGGCCGAGGCCGACCTGCCGTTCGCGGGGCTCGCGGAGATCCTCGTGCCGCACCGTGAGCTGATCGACGGCCTTCCGCGTGTCCAGGCGTCGGCCGTGCGCACCGCGCTTGCCCTTGGCGAGGAGCCGGCGGCGACCGCGGACGCTGTTGCAACGCTCCAGGGCACGCTGTCGCTGCTCGCCGCCGCCGCCGCGGAGCGGCCGCAGCTGCTGCTGATCGACGACCTGCCCTGGCTCGACCCGCCCACGCGGGACGCCGTGGCGTTCGTGGCGCGCCGCGCAAGCGAGCTGCCGCTGGCGCTCGTCGTGGCGCAGCGCCCGTGCGCCGAACCCGTGCCGCCGGGGATGACCACGCTGGAGGTGACCGGGCTCGACCGGGCCGACTCGCTGGAACTACTCGGCGGCGTGGGGCTGGCCGCCAACGTGGCGAATCGGGTCGCCGCCGCGGCAGCCGGGAATCCACTCGCGCTCCAGGAGATCCCGAGGGAGCTGTCAGGCCCGCAGCGCCAGGGCTCGGCCCCGCTCACCGCACCACTCCCCGCCGGCGCAACGCTCGCCGGCGTCTACGAGTCCAGGCTTGCCGCCCTCCCAGCCGAGGCGCGCCAGGCGCTCCTGTTGGCCGCCGCCAGCGAGGCCACCGACCGCGACGCGCTGGCCCGGGCGCTCGAGGCCGGCGGCAGCGGGATAGCCAACCTGGCCCCCGCCGAGGACGCCGGCCTCGTGCGCCTGGAGGCGGGCGCCGTCGCGTTCACTCATCCCCTCGTGCGCTCGGCCGCCTACCACGGAGCGTCGGCAGCCGAACGGCGCGCCGCCCATCGCGCCCTTGCTGACACCGCAGGCGGAGCGTCTGCGGCCTGGCACCGGGCCGCGGCGGCGGAGGGGCCGGATCTGGAGGTGGCCGAGCAGCTCGCGGCGGTGGCTGCCGAGGCAGCCGCCCGCGGCGCACCCGGATCGGCCGCAGACGCTTTCGAACGGGCCGTGCAGGCGGCACCCGAGGGGCCCGAGCGCTACGGGTGGGCGCTGGGCGCGGGCTACGCCGCGCTGGCGGCCGGGCAGGTCGACCGGGCACGGCGACTGCTCGACGCGCTACTGCCCACCGTGACCGATCCGCTTGCGCGCGCGGACGTCCAGCGCGTACGCGCCGGCGCGATGATGCTTTCCGGAGATCCGATCGAAAGCCAGACCCTGCTGCTGGCCGAGGCCGAGCGCATCGGTGAGCGGGACCCCACCCGCCGGGCGGCCCTGCTGATGGACGCCGGCGTCGCCCAGATGGCCAGCGGTGACATGAGCGGGCTCGTGGCGGTCGCGGAGGGAGCCCTGGAGGCCGCCCGGCGCGCCGGCGATCCCGATCCACTGCTGCCCGCGGTGATGCTGGCCGAGGCACTCGCCGTGCAGGGCGACCACGAGCGTGCGGCCGCGATCGTCGCCAGGCTGGAGCAGCCGGACACGGCGGCGGTGACCGCCAACCCGGAGGTCCTCGCGGTGGCGGGCCTCTGCTTCATGTGGCTGGAGCAGTACGACCGCGCCGGGGAATGGCTCGACCACCTGATCGCCGACGCGCGCGCCGCCGGGGCCGTCCGGGCGCTGCCGATGCCGCTGAGCGTGCGGGCCTGTCTGGACATCCGCCGAGGAGATCTCGCCAGGGCCGAGACCCAGGCTCGCGAGGCGGTGGCGATCGCGGAGGTGGCGGCGGCCGGGTTCGTACAGACGTTCGCGCTGTCGACGCTCGCGACCGTGCTTGGCTGGAGGGGCGACGCGGGGCCATGCCGTTCGATGGCCTCGCGCGCGCTCGAGATCGAGGCCTCGCTGGGGATGAACGGCACGCGAGCGTTCACGGAGCTGGCTCTGACCACGCTCCACCTCGGTCTCGGTGAGACCGCGGCGGCGGCCGAGCACGCCGCCCGCGGGATCGAGACGGGCGCGGCCTACGGCATGCGCGACCCCTCGTTCCTGCAGGACGGGGCGAACCCGGTGGAGGCGCTCGTCCGCGAGGGCAGGGAGGACGAGGCCCTGGCCTCCATGGCGAGGCTGAAGGCGGGCGCCGAGCTGACGGGCGGGGCGTGGCCGCGGGCAGCGCTCGAACGCTGCAGGGGACTGCTCGCCCCCGAGGGCGAGTTCGACGCGTACTTCGCCGCGGCGCTGGAGCTGCACGATGCGGGGGTGGCGATGCCGCTCGAGCGCGCGCGCACGCTGCTCTGCTTCGGCGAGCGCCTGCGTCGCGCCAAGCGCCGGGCTGACGCCCGCGGCCCCCTGTCCGAGGCCGAGCGCGCCTTCGACCGGGCCGGTGCCACGGCGTGGGCGGAGCGGGCACGCAGGGAGATCGGGGCAACGACCCCGAGGCGCAGCAGCGGAGCAGCGGCCGACAACGGCATGGACCTCGATCTACTCACCCACCGGGAGGCCGAGGTGTGCCGCCTGGTGGCCGACGGCGCTCAGAACCGCGAGGTGGCCGCCGCGCTGTTCATGTCCCCGCGCACGGTGGAGTACCACCTGGGCAACGCCTACCGCAAGCTGGGAGTGCGCTCGAGGACCGAGCTCGCCGGACGCTTCACCCGGTAGACCGGCGTCTTGCAGATCTGGAAGGCGGGCGCCCGCCCCAGGCCGCGGCAGCTGATCACGGCACGGACCCGCAGCAGCGTGCGCTTGCCCCGCGCCAACTCGAGCGTGAAGCTGCGCCGGACGCGCCGCTTGTCGCGGACCTTGGGCATCTTCACACCGAGCGTGACCAGGCCGCGCGTCTCCACGCTGACGTTCCGCGGAGCCACGGAGATCGTCATCCCGGCGAAGCGCCGCTTGAAGCGAAAGCGACGCACGCCCGGGCCC
>JAXDII010000059.1:0-29691 GCA_034664085.1 Thermoleophilaceae bacterium | reverse complement strand
TGGCGAGCGGCGTGCGCCCGCCGGTGGGAAGCTCGCGAACGGCGGCGGCGGCGCGCTCGAGCGGCGCGCCCGGCACGACGAGCACCTCGGCGCCGCTGTCGCGGAAGGCGACGATCGCCACGCGGTCGCGGCGCGCGTAGGCGTCGCGCAGCAGCTCGATCAGGGCGCCCTTCACGCGCGCGAGGCGCCGGCGCGCGCCCATGGACCCGCTGGCGTCGACCACCAGGCACAGCAGTGCGCCCTCGCGCCCCGCGCGGACGTGCTCGCGCAGGTGCTCGCCGCCAGCGCCGGCCAGGCGGGCGCGCAGGCTGGCCACGAGCGCCAGGTCGTCGCTCTCGGGCAGCGCCGGGCGCGTGTCGATGGCGCCGGCTCCGGGGGAGCTCGCGCGGGCCCGCCCGCCGAGGGGTCCGGCGCCGCTGCCGGCGAGCGCCAGCGCGCCGAGCGGGAGCCGAGCGGGAGCCGGCGGGTCGCGGCGCTCACGCGCGGGCGCCGCGGGGTCTGCAGGCGCTGCGGGGTCTGCCTCGGCGGTCGCCGCGGGCTCGCCGGCGGGGGCGCCGGCACCGTCGCGGGGGCTCCCGGCTCGCGCGGGCGGGGCGCCGTCGCCGCGGCCGCCCGTAGGGGGAGCGCCATCGCCGGGCGGCTCATCCTCCGGCGGCTCGCCGTCGAGCGCGCGGTCGAGCTCGGCGTCGTCGGGGTCGCTGCCGTCGAGCGGGTCGCGGCGGCGCCGGTGGGCCAGCGCCAGAGCCGCGGCCCGCCGGACGTGCTCCTCGGCCACCTCGTCGACGCCGTCGAGCGCGGCGAGCGCCTGCGCCGCGCGCGCCGAGACGATGTCGCCGCGCACGCCGTCGACCCCGAGGCTGGCGCAGGCGCCGGTGATGCGCATCAGCTCCCGCTCGGGCAGGCGCACGGAGTCGAGCCGCTCCCGCGCGGTGAGGATGCGTCCGGCCAAGCGCTCGTCGGGCTCGCGCCACTCGGCCGCGAAGGCCTCGGGATCGCGCTCGAAGGCGAGCCGCCGGCGCACGATCTCCGCCCGCTCGGACGGGTCGCGCGGGGTGCGCACCTCCACCCCGAGCCCGAAGCGGTCGAGCAGCTGCGGGCGCAGCTCGCCCTCCTCGACGTTCATCGTCCCCACCAGCAGGAAGCGCGCCGCGTGCGACGCGGAGACGGCCTCGCGCTCGACCTGGGCCACCCCGGACGCGGCCGCGTCCAGCAGGGCGTCGACCAGGTGGTCGGGGAGCAGGTTGACCTCGTCGACGTAGAGGATGCCGCGGTGGGCGCGCGCCAGCAGGCCGGCCTCGAACGCCTGCTCGCCGGCCAGCGCGCGGCCTAGGTCGAGCGCGCCCACGAGCCGGTCGAGCGTGGCCCCGAGCGGCAGCTCCACCAGCGGCGCGGGCCGCAGGGCGGTGGGCGCGTCGGCGGGGACCGGGCCGTCAGGAGCCAGCTCGCCGGGCGCGAAGGCAAACGTCTGCGCCTGCGCCGCCGCCACCGGGGGCAGCAGCGGCGCCAGCGCCCGCACCGCCGTCGACTTGGCGGTGCCGCGCTCGCCGCGCACGAGCACTCCGCCGACGTCGGGGGCCACGGCGTTCACCAGCAGCGCCTCGACCAGCGCGGTCTGGCCGACGATCGCGGAGAGCGGGTAGAGCGCGCTCACGTGCCGACCTCCTCGAGCTCGCCCTCTAGCGCGAGGAAGCGGTCGCGGATGCCGGACAGCGTCGACTCGGCGGGCTCCGCCCACAGCCCGCGCTCGGCGGCCTCGAGCAGCCGCTCGGCGATCGCCCGGCCCGCCCACGGGTTGGAGCGCGCCATGAAGTCGGCCACGTCGGCGTCGAGCAGGTAGCGCTCCGCGACCTGCTCGTACATCCAGTCCTCGGCGACGCCGGTGGTGGCGTCGTAGCCGAACAGGTAGTCGACCGTGGCCGACAGCTCCGCGGCGCCCTTGTAGCCGTGGCGGATCATCGAGGCGATCCAGCGTGGGTTCGCCACGCGCGCGCGAAACACGCGCCGAGTCTCCTCCGCCAGCGTCCGGGCGACCACCCGCGACGGGTCCGAGCTGTCGCCCAGATAGGCCGCCGGGTCCTGTCCGCGAACCGCCCTCACGGCCGCGATCATCCCGCCGTGGAACTGGTAGTAGTCGTCCGAGTCGAGGATGTCGTGCTCGCGCGAGTCGACGTTCTTGACCGCCACCTCGATGCGGGCGTGGCAGTCGCGCATCGCCTCGCGAGCGGGCGCGCCGTCCAGGCCGCGGCCGTAGGCGTGGCCGCCCCAGGCCTCGTAGACCTCGGCGATGTCGCCGTCGTCGCGCCAGTCGCGCGCGTCGAGCAGCTGGAGCAGGCCGGCGCCGTAGGTGCCCGGCTTCGAGCCGAACACGCGCGTGGTGGCGCGCCGCCACGCCCCGTCGCCCAGCTCCGCGGCAAGGCGCTCGGCGTCGGCGCGCGCGTGGGCGGCGACGTAGTTGAGCTCGGGGGGCTCGTCGAGCGCGGCCACCGCCGCCACGGCGTCGTCGAGCAGCCGCACCAGGTGCGGGAAGGCATCGCGGAAGAAGCCAGAGATGCGCACGGTCACGTCGATGCGCGGCCGCCCGAGCTCGTCGATCGGGATCGGCTCGATGCCGGTCACGCGCGCCGACTCGGGGTGCCAGGTCGGCCGCACGCCGAGCAGCGCGAGGATCTCTGCCACGTCGTCGCCCTGCGTGCGCATCGCCGAGGTGCCCCAGGCCACCAGGCCGACCATGCGCGGCAGCTCGCCGGTGTCGCGCACGTGGCGATCCAGCAGGGCCTCGGCCAGGCGCTGCCCGACCTCCCACGAGAGCTCCGACGGGAGCGCGCGCGGATCGACCGAGTAGAAGTTGCGCCCGGTGGGGAGGACGTCGACGCGCCCGCGCGTGGGGCTCCCGGAGGGACCCGCCGGCACGTGGCGGCCGTTGAGCGCGCCCACGACGTTGTCGAGCTCCGCCTGGGTGCCGCGGATGCGCGGCACGACCTCGTCGCAGGCGAAGCGCAGCGCCCGCTCGACGCCCTCGTCGCTGTGCCCGAGCGTCGCGGTGCATGCCTCGCCCGCCGCGTCGGCCCGCCAGTCGCGGGCGGCCAGCTCGTCGAGCAGCGCCATCTGGGCTGCCTCGAGGCGGTCCACCAGGTCCCCGGCGCTGGCACCCGGGCCGCGGAAGCGCTTGAGCAGCTCCGCGGGCGCCGCCGGGGCGCTCGCGCCCGGCGCGGCCACCAGCGCCGGCTCGTCGAGGCCGAAGGCCGCGCCCACCGCCTCGCGCAGGCCGGGCACCGAGCCCGAGCCGAGCCGCAGCATCGCGGCCGTGAGCCCGCGCAGCTGGTCGCCCTCCGGCGCCTGCCCGAGCACGTGCAGGCCGTCCTTGACCTGGATGTCCTTGACCTCGCAGAGGTAGCCGTCGATGTGCTCCACCAGGGCGCCGACGTCCTCGGGGCGCTCCGCGACGCCGATGTCGGACTGCAGGTTGGCGGCCTCGATGGCGGTCCAGATGCGCGCCGCGAGGGCGGGCAGCTTGGGCGGGTCGAGCACCTCCAGCCGGGCGTACTCGTCCAGCAGCGCCTCGAGCACGGCCAGCTCGTCGTAGGTGTCGGCGCGCATCATCGGCGGCACGAGGTGGTCGACGATCACGGCGTGCGCCCGGCGCTTGGCCTGGACGCCCTCGCCCGGGTCGTTGACCACGAACGGGTAGATCAGCGGCATGTCGCCGAGCGCGGCGTCGGGAGCGCAGGAGGCGGACAGGGCGAGCATCTTGCCGGGCAGCCACTCGAGCGTGCCGTGCTTGCCGAGGTGGACGATGGCGTCGGCGCCCCAGACGCGCTCGATCCAGAGGTAGCAGGCGAGGTAGTGGTGCGTGGGGGGCAGCTCGGGATCGTGGTAGATGCCGACGGGGTCCTCGCCGTAGCCGCGCGGCGGCTGGATCGCAACCACGACGTTGCCCAGCTCCAGGCCGGCGATCACGAAGTCGTCGCCGTCGAGGTAGCGGTCGCCCGGCGGCGGTCCCCAGCGCTCGTCGATCGACGCACGCAGTTCGGCGGGCAGCCCGCCGTACCAGTCCAGGTAGTCGGCCACCGGCAGCCGCAGCGGCGCGAGCGCCATCTGCTCGTCGGTGAGGAACTCGGCGTCGTGGCCGCCCGCGTCGATCAGGGCGTGCATGAGCTCGTCCCCGTGCGCGAAGGGCCGCTCGACGCGCATGCCGTCGCCGTGGAAGGCGTCGAGCAGTCGCAGCGCGCTGGCGGGTGTGTCCAGCCCCACCGCCATGCCGACCTTCGCGTGCTTCGTGGGGAAGCTGGTGAGCAGCACGGCCACCCGGCGCTGGTCGGCGGGCAGTGCCCGCAGCCGGGCGCTGCGGACCGCCAGCCGCGCCACGCGCGCGCAGCGCTCCGGGTCGGCGACGTAGCGCGGCACCGGCACGCCCACCGGCGAGTCCTCGGCGTCGCGCTCCTTGAACGAGATCACGCCTCCGAGCAGCCTGCCGTCGAACTCGGGGATCGCGACCTGCGTGGCGGCGTCGAGCGGGGTCAGCCCCGAGTCCGACTCCAGCCAGGCAGCGCGCGTTCCGGTGGCGCAGACGGCCTGAAGCACCGGGACGTCGAGGGCCGCCAGCGCCGAGGCGTCCCAGTCCTGCCAGCTCTCGCCGACGCCCTCGCCTTCCGCGGGGCGCGAGTCGGCGGCGCCGGAGCCGCCGGTGGCGAGCATGGTGACCAGCAGGGCGTCGACTCGGCCGGCCAGCAGGGAGAGCGCCGGCACCGCGCCGTCGGGGCCGCGCCGCAGCGTGTAGCTCCACACGGCCACGGGGTTGGCGCCGGCAGCGTCGATCGCGCGGCAGAGCTCGTCCACGAAGGCGGTGTTGCCGGTGAGCCGGTGGGAGCGGTAGAAGCAGACGCCGATCGTCGGCCGCGCCGGGTCGTGGCCCTCGAGCGCGCGCTCGAGCGGCACGTCCCCCTCGCCGGGCAGGTAGACGCCGAGGTCCGCGACCTCGTGCGGCGGCTCGAAGCCGTGGCCGTGGAGCAGGAAGGTGTCGGCCAGGAAGCGCAGCAGCTGCTCGACGTTGTCGATGTCGCCGTGGCGCAGGTACTCGCCCGCCTGCGCGACCGCACCCGCCGGCGCCAGCGACAGCTCCGTCATCTCCGCGTCGGGCTCCGCCTCGCCGCCGAGCGCCAGCAGCGCCACGTTGCGCTCGGCACAGCGCTCGCGCAGCGCGTCGAAGCCCCCGGGCCAGCCCCGGCGTCCGCCGAGGATGCGGCACAGCACCACCCGGGCGCCGTCGAGCAGGTCCTCGATCAGCGCGTCGTGGTCGACCGCCGTGCCCGGGTTCGCGCAGCGCACCTCGGGGAAGTCCTCAGGCAGCCGCTCGACCGCTCCCGCGGCCGCGAGGATCTCGGTGTCGGCGGTGGTCACGAAGCGAAGCAAGGGCGGACCTCCGTCCGGACGTCGGGCAGCCCCTGCGGGGGACCCTGTTCGATCAAGTCTGTGAGGCGCTCGGTGTCGAGGTTCTGCTCGACCAGGTCGCCCAGCACGTCCAGCCGCGCCGCGCGCGCGGCGGCGAAGGGCATGTCGCCCGGGACGTAGGCGCGGCCGCGCTCGGCCGCGACGCGCACCAGCAGCGCGCGCCGGAACTCGTCGTGCTCCAGGGCGCCGTGCCAGGAGGTGCCGATGACCGCTCCCAGCCGGCAGCCGTCGGGCTCGTCTCCGTCGGCCTCCAGCAGGCCCTCGCCGCCGTGGCGCGTCACGCGGCCGTGGCGGATCTCGTAGCCGGATGCGGCGGTGGCCAGCCACGGGCAGCGCCCGCTGCGGCGGCGCAGCACCTTCTCGCGGCCGAACTCCGTGGCCACCGGCAGCAGCCCGAGCCCGGCGACGGCGCCGCGGCCGGACTCGACCTCGTCCACGATCCGCTCGCCGAGCAGCTGGTAGCCGCCGCAGATGCCGAGCAGCGGCCCGCCCGCCTCAGCGCGCCGCGCGAGCGCCCGGTCGAGGCCCGAGGAGCGCAGGCGCTCCAGGTCCTCGACGGTCGCCTTGGTGCCGGGCAGCACGACCAGGTCGGCCCGCTCCACGTCCGCGATCGAGCGGGTGAAGCGCACCCGCACGCCGGGCTCGGCGGCGAGCGCGTCGAGGTCGGTGAAGTTGCTCATCCAGCGCAGCCGCACCACGGCGACGTCGAGCGTGGCGCCGGCAGCGGGCTCCTCCGGGCGCGGAGCCTCGAGCGCGAGCGAGTCCTCCACGTCCATCCAGAGGTCCTCCACGTAGGGGAGCACGCCCAGCGTGGGCCGGCCGGTCAGCTCCTCGAGCCGCGCCACGCCCGGCTCGAGGATGGCCTGGTCGCCGCGAAACTTGTTGATCGCGAAGCCGGCGACTAGCGCCTGGTCCTCCGGCTCCAGCAGCGCGAGCGTGCCGAACAGCGACGCCAGCACCCCGCCGCGGTCGATGTCGGCCACCACGAGCACGGGCAGCCCGGCGGAGCGGGCGAGGCCCATGTTGGCGAGGTCGCCGTCGCGCAGGTTGATCTCGGCGGGGCTGCCGGCCCCCTCGCAGATCACGACGTCGTAGCGCTCGCGCAGGTCGGCGAGCGCGTCGGCGACGATCGGCCGCAGCTCGTGCTTGAGCTCCTGGTAGGAGCGCGCGTCCGCGTCGCCGTAGGGCCGGCCCATCACCACGATCTGGCTGTGGCGCTCCCCGGAAGGCTTGATCAGCACGGGGTTCATCGCCGCCTCGGGCTCCAGTCCAGCCGCGGCGGCCTGGACCGCCTGGGAGCGGCCCACCTCGCTGCCGTCCGGCGCCACGACCGAGTTCAGCGCCATGTTCTGCGCCTTGAACGGGGCCACCCGCACCCCGGCGCGGTGCAGCCAGCGGCAGATGCCGGCGGTCACCACCGACTTGCCGGCGTCCGAGTGCGTGCCGCACACGAGCAGCGCGCCCTTCACCGGCGCCGCCTCCGTCCGCGCGTCCCGCGCAGGCAGGCGCACGCCGCCGCCGCACAGGCGCCGACGGCGAGCGAGAGGCGCGCGGCGCGGCGGACGTCGTCGGGCCGCGGCGCCCGGCCGTCGCCCAGCGTCGGCCGCAGCTCCACTCGGCCGCCGTAGCTGAGCGGCCCGCCGAGCGTGACCCCGAGCGCGCCGGCGAACGCCGCCTCCATGCGGCCGGCGTTCGGGCTCGGGTGCGCCGGGCCGTCGCGGCGGGTCGTCGCCCAGGCCGCCCGCGGCGAGCCGCCCACCAGCGGGGCGGCCGCGGCGGCCAGCGCCGCCCCGCCGCGCGCACCGGGCCAGCTCATCAGGTCGTCGAGCCGGGCCGCGGCCCAGCCGAACGACTCGTAGCGCTCGCTGCGGTTGCCCACCATCGCGTCGAGCGTGTTGGCGCACCTGTAGGCGGCGACGCCGGCGGGCCCGGCGAGCGCTCCCCAGAACAGCGCGCCCACGACCGCGTCGGCGGTGTTCTCGGCCACCGACTCGACGGCGGCGCGGCACACCTGCTCCTCGCTCAGCTCGCTCGTGTCACGCCCGACCAGCGCGGGCAGCGCCCGGCGCGCGCCGGCGAGGTCGCCGCCGTCGACGAGCGCCGCGATCCGGCGCGCCTCCGAGGTGAGCGAGCGCCCACCGAGGGCGGCCCAGGTGAGTGCGGCCAGCACCGGGCCCCGGCCGGCGCGGCTCGCCAGCTCTGCGGCCAGCGCGGCCGCCGTCACGAGAGCGCCCGCGAACAGCGCGCCGCGGTGGCGCGTGGGGGCGTAGGCGAGCCGCTCGACGCGCAGTGCGGCCTGGCCGAAGCCCGCGACCGGGTGCCAGCGCCGCGGGTCGCCGAGCGCGAGGTCGGCGGCGTATCCGCCCAGCAGGGCAGTGCCGCTCACGCGCGGGCGCCCGCTTCCGCGCCGCAGTTCACGCGGCTGATCGTCCAGCGCCCGTCGTGCGCGTGCATCTCGGTGACGGCCAGCGGAGCGACGTCGATGCGCCAGAAGCTCTCGATCGGCGCGCCCAGCGCGTGCACCAGCGCGCCCTTCACGACGCCGCCGTGGGTCACGGCCACCGCCGCGCCGTCTTGCTGAGCCTGCGCATCCAGCCAGCCGGCCACCCGCCGCGCGAACGCCGTGAGGCTCTCGCCGCCGTGCGGGCTCGAGTCGGGATCGGTCATCCACGCGCGCGCGGCATCGGGATCCGCGGCATTGACCTCGGCCAGCGAACGCCCGGCCCAGGTGCCGAAGTCGCATTCCGCTAGCGCCGGATCGTCGCTCGGGTCGAGCCCCGCGGCAGCGGCGGTCTGGCGGCAGCGCAACGCCGGGCTCGAGAGTGCGTCGCAGCGCCGCGGCAGCTTGTCGGCCAGCAGCGCCGCCTGCTCGCGAGCGCGCTCGTCGAGCGGCTCGTCGCGGGGAAAGGCGGACTCTCGCGTGGCGCCGGTCGGAGCGTGGCGCACGAGCAGCAGCCGCCTCATTCCTCGCCCGTCGCTGGCTGCATGTTGACCTCCACGGGATCGAGCGTCCCGCACTCGGAAGGGCTCGCGGCGGAGTGAGTTCCTGACTCCCGGCGCCAGACCGCCGCGGGCGGCGAGGCACCGGTCACAGTGGCGCGACCGTCCCGGACTCTCACCGGCTTCCTCGCGCCGCCGCACTGACCGGCCCGATGCTACCGGGGATGCCATCCGGGGGGATGGCACCCGGGGGCTCGCGCCCCCGAGCCCCCGCTGATTCCTGGCCGGCTCCTGAGGGCGCGCTGCGGCTCGTCCCCCGGTCGCCCGCGCGGCGGTGGGCGGCAAAGGTCGCGCATATGACGCAAAACGACAGCCCACCGCCTGACGGACGCCCGGTGGGTTGTGCCCTGGCGCGGTTCCCCGCGGGTCTAGTGTTCGCCCTGTGACGGCTCCGGATCGCCTGTCCCGCCCGCCCATGCCGCCCGGGTTCGATTCCTCGCGGGCCGCTGAGCGGGGGGCGGACCCGCGTGGGTGGCGCTATCCCGATGGGGCGAGGGATGCCGTCTATCGGGTCATCGCGGAGCGCCGCGACATCCGCAGCTTCCGTCCCGACGAGGTCCCGGAGGAGGTGCTGCGGCGCGTGCTCGAGGCCGCGCACCAGGCTCCATCGGTGGGCCTGATGCAGCCCTGGCGGCTGATCGTCGTCCGCGACCCGGCCACCCGCATCGCGGTCCGTCAGCTCGCCCAGCGCGAGCGCATTCGCCAGGCCGACCGCTTCGACGAGCGCTCGCGCCAGTTCCTCGACCAGAAGATCGAGGGAGTGGTCGACGCGCCGCTGGGCGTCTGCGTCTGCTGCGACCACGGCGACCCGGGGGAGGAGATCCTCGGCCGGGGCACGATTCCGGAGACCGACGTATACAGCACCGCCTGCGCGGTCCAGAACCTCTGGCTCGCCGCGCGCGCGGAGGGCCTCGGCGTCGGCTGGGTGAGCTTCTACCGCCCCGACGACCTGCGCGCCGTGCTCGGCATCCCCGCGCGCGTCGAGCCGATCGCCTACCTCTGCATCGGATGGCCCGACGAGCGGCCCGTGCGGCCGGGACTGGAGGCCGCTGGCTGGTCGGAGCGCGTTCCACTCGACGCCGTAGTGATGGAGGACCGCTGGCAGGGCCCGGAGGCCGCGCCGCCGCCGCGCCCCGCGCCGACCGTCCCCGACCGCGCCGCCGCCACGGCCGCGCGCGACCGGCTCGACCGGCTCGTCAAGCCCGGCCGCAGCCTCGGGGCGATAGAGGCGCTGATCGAGCGCTGGGCCGCCATCACCGGTGCCGCGCCGCCGCCGCGGCTGCGCGCCGGCGTGCTGGTGTGCGCCGCCGACCACGGCCACGTGCGCCACGGGACCAGCCTGTTCGACTCCTCGGTCTCGGCGCAGGTGACCGCGGCCGCGGCGCGTGGCGAGACTGCGGTCGGGGTCCTGGCGCGGCGCGGCGAGCACGAGCTGCTGGTGGCCGACGTCGGCCTGGAGGGCCCCACGCCGCCCGGCGTGCGCGACGCCAAGGTGGCGCCCGCGTCCGCCGACATGACCGAGGGACCCGCGCTCACGGGCGACCAGCTCGACGCCGCCCTGGCCGCGGGCGGCGCGCTCGCCGCCGAGCTCGCCGAGCGCGGCGTCGACTGCCTGGCGCTCGGCGAGATCGGCATCGGCAACACCGCCACCACCTCGGCGCTCGCGTCCGCCCTCACGGGCGCGCCGCCCGCCGAGACCGTCGGCCGCGGCACCGGGCTCGACGCCGCAGGTCTCGAGCGCAAGCGCACGCTCGTCGCGCGCGCCCTGGAGCGCAACGGCCGCTCCGGCGACGCCCGCTCGGCGCTGCTCGCCGTCGGCGGCCTCGAGCTGGCCGCCCTGGCGGGTGCGGCCGCCGAAGCGGCCCGCCGCCGCCTGCCGGTTCTGCTCGACGGCTACGCGGTCTCGGTCGCGGCCCTGGCGGCGGTGCGCCTCGACGCCGCCGTCGGCGAGGTGCTGATCGCCGGCCACCGCTCCGCCGAGCCGGGCCACGGCCGCGTGCTGGAGGAGCTGGGCCTCGAGCCCCTGCTCGACCTGCGCATGCGGCTCGGCGAGGCGTCGGGCGCGCTGCTCGCGCTGCCGCTCATCGAGGCGGCCGGCGCCCTGCACGGCGCGATGGCGACCTTCGAGGAGGCCGGAGTTGCCCGTCGATGAGGCCGTGCCGGTCGCGCGCGGCCTGCGCCGCGCCGGCTCGCAGCTCGCGCTGGCGGTCTCCTTCCTGACGATCCTCCCCGTGCGCGTGCGCGCGCCGGGAAGCCTGGGCGGCGCCGCGGCCTGGTTCCCGGCGGTCGGCGCGCTGATCGGGGCGCTCGCCGGAGGCGTGCGTTACGCAACCGAGCCGCTGGTCGGTCCGGCCGCCGGCACGGTGCTCGCGATGGCGACGCTCGTAGTGGCCACCGGCGCGCTCCACCAGGACGGCCTCGCCGACACCGCCGACGGACTCGGCGTGCGCGGCGACCGTGAGCGCCGCCTCGCCGTCATGCGCGACTCGGCCACCGGCGCGTTCGGCACGCTCGCGCTGTTCGGCTGGTCGCTGCTGCTGCTCACGGCGCTGCAGCCGCTGAGCAACGCCGAGGCGCTGGCCGCGCTGGTCGCTGCCGCGGCGCTCGGGCGCTGGGCCGCGCTCGTCCACGCGGCCGCGGCGCCGCCGGCGCGCCCGGATGGTCTTGGCGCCGGCTTCACCCTTGGCCGCGGCGCGCTGCTGTTCGCCACCGCTTGCGCGGTCGCGATCGCCGGCGTCGCCTGCGGCCCGCTGCCCGGGCTGGCCGCGCTCGGCGCCGCCCTCGCGGTGGGCGTGCTGTCGGCCCTGGCCGCACGGCGACTGATCGGCGGGCGCACCGGCGACACGATCGGCGC
This sequence comes from Thermoleophilaceae bacterium, assembly GCA_034664085.1. GTDB lineage: Bacteria > Actinomycetota > Thermoleophilia > Solirubrobacterales > Thermoleophilaceae > JACVRW01. The sequence goes on along the minus strand of JAXDII010000059.1, from coordinate 18,389 downwards.
CACCGTCGCCCTCGTCGAGCTGGCCGTCTGCACCACACTGCTCGCGGTATGGCGCTAGCGATGCGCAAGCTGCTGGTGATCGGCATCGGCGCGGGCGACCCCGACCACGTGACCGTGCAGGCGATCAAGGCGCTCAACCGCGCGGACGTCTTCTTCGTCGTGGCCAAGCCGGACGAGCGGCAGGACCTGGTCCGGCTGCGCCAGGAGATCTGCGAGCGCTACGTGGAGAACGAGTACCGCGTCGTCGAGCTGCGCGACCCGGAGCGCGACCGCACCGCGCCCGCCTACCGCTCGGCGGTGGAGGACTGGCGCCGCGCGCGCGCCGACGTCTGGGAGCGGGCGATCCGCGACGAGCTGCCCGAGGGCGGCACCGGCGCGTTCCTCGTGTGGGGCGACCCGGCGCTGTACGACAGCACGCTCGCCGTGATCGACCAGATCCTCGCCAGGGGCAGCGTCGAGCTCGAGCACGAGGTGATTCCAGGCATCAGCTCCGTCCAGGCGCTGGCGGCCAGGCACCGGGTGCCGCTGAACCGCGTGGGCGGGCCGGTCCACATCACCACCGGCCGGCGCCTCAGGGAGGGCTTCCCGAGCGACAGCGACGACGTGGTGGTGATGCTCGACGCCGACTGCGCCTTCAAGCAGGTAGCCGACGGCCAGACCGACATCTACTGGGGCGCCTACGTCGGCACCGACGACGAGCTGCTCGTGTCCGGCAGCGTCGAGGACGTGGGCGACGAGATCGAGCGCGTCCGCGCCGAGGCTCGCGAGCGCAAGGGCTGGATCATGGACACCTACCTGCTGCGCCGCCGCACGGGCGCCTGACCCCCCGCGACACGTACGCTCCGCGCCATGCAGTTCCGTACCTACAGCGAGGACGACGCGCCCGCCGCGGTCGAGCTGCTTCGGGCCGCATTTGGCGACTGGCCGGGACGCCGGGTGCTGGCGGGCGACCGGCCCGCCGACTTCTTTCGCTGGAAGCACGAGGCCAACCCGCACGGCCGGTCGCTCATCGTGGTCGCCGAGGAGGAGGGGCAGCTCGTCGGGATGCGCGCCTACATGCCCTGGTCCCTGACGGCAGGCGGCGCCGAGACCGAGGCGGTCCAGGCGGTCGACCTGGCCACCCACCCCGACTTCCGCGGCCGCGGCGTCAGCACCGGCCTGCTGAAGCACGCCCGGGTCGTCCTGCGCGAGACGAAGGCGTTCGCGCTCGGGCTGCCCAACGAGATGAGCCGATCGCAGAGCGGCAAGGCTGGCTGGCGCGTCGTCGGGCGCATGGGAGTTTGGGTCCGGATCCAGCGGCCGCTGAGCGTGGCGCGCGGAATCCGCTCGATGCGCGGCCCGGCGCAGGAGGAGGCCCTGGCCGTCGACGCGCCGCCCGCGCACGCCGTGCTCGCCGAGGCGGGCTGGGCGGCTGAGCTGCTCGGCTCGGACAGCGGCGAGAACGACGGCCGCTTTGCGACCGCGACCGACCTCGCCTGCCTGCGCTGGCGCTACCAGCCCGTCCTCGCCGACTACCGGGCCATCGCCATCCCCGAAACGGGCCTGGCCGTATTTCGCCTGAGCCGGCGCGGGCGGCTCAACGAGGGAACGGTCTGCGAGCTGATCGCGCGCGATCGCCCCACGAAGACACTCCTGCTGCGAGCGGTGGCGGAGGCGGCGCGCTTCGACTACCTCGCGGCCGCCGAGCCGCTGCCAGGCGCCCGGATGCTCCGCTCGCCGATCGGTGGCCGCCTGCTCGGCGTCGCCCCCTACCGCGACGGGGTAGAGCCCGACCCAGCGGCACGAGGCTCCTGGGCGCTGTCGCTGGGCGACCTCGAGCGCCTCGAGCTCTGCTGACTAGGGCGCCGGCAGCGTCAAGGCCGCCGCGCCGATGCGGGCCTGCGCCAGCCGGTAGCGCTGGTTCCACGAGACCTGCACGCGGACCCGGTCGTCGTTCGGCAGCTCGACCGTCAGCGTGCCGCGCACGGCGCCGTTGGAGAGGCGCCACGAGCCCGTTCCGTCGACCGCGGCGTCCTGCACGAAGCGGACGCGGCGCAGCCGCAGGCGCACCGCAGCGGCGTCCTTGACCGTGAAGCTCCCGCCGCGCAGTCCCGGGCCGCGCGCCGCGCCCGAGAGGAAGTAGCGGATCGTCGCGTCGGCCAGCGCGTTCGCGGCGACGGCCGCCGCCTGGCGCTGCTCGACCCCCGGGTCCGGCCCCGAGACGAGCGTGGCCGGCGCCGCGTCGCCGAGGCGCAGCGGGTACGCGCCCGGCGTGTGGACGTGCGGGATGCGCCCGGTGCAGCTCGTGTCGAGCGACGCCATTCGGCCGGGGGCGCGCACGAAGGCGCGGACGATGCTGCGTGTGCACCTCGCTCCCACCAGCAGGATCGTGTAGCCCTGCGAGGTGACGTGTGTGGTGTTGGGGAGCTCGACCACGCGCACGTTGCGGCCCAGGGCCGGGCCGAACACCTCGGCGTCCGAGAACGGCGTGAGGGAGTCGAGGTCGCCGCCGATCACGAGCAGCGGGATCGACGCGGGCAGAGGCCGCGACGAGGTCGGCACGATCGGCGCCTGGTGGCGCGGCCGCGGCCACTCGAGGCATCCCGTGTAGGGCTGCGAGTAGGCGCTGATCCGCACCCACTCGGGCGCGCTGAAGGGGTCGAACGCGCCCATGGGCGGGGCGAGCAGGCCGGCGGCCAGCTGCGCCCGGCGCCGCGCGGGCGACGCGCGCATCGAGAACAGCTGCGGGTAGTCCATGCAGCCGACCGCCCAGTAGAGCCCGTTCGAGAAGTAGCCGGACGGGCCGCCGGGGCTGTGGAGGTAGGTCCGGGTCTGAGCGACCAGCCGCAGCAGCGGCGCGTCGTCGCCCGCCAGCGCCGCGCGCACCGCGGCATCCAGCTCGCGGTAGACGATCGGCTCCGACGCCGCGTCCTGCACCATGTCGGCGACGGCGCGGACCTCGACGCTCACGCGCACGCGGCTGCCGTCGGAGTCGCGCGTGCGGCCCGCGATCGGCCGCTCGCGCAGGCGGGCCAGCAGCTCACCCAGCCGCAGCGTCGCGCTCCCGGGCGCGGCGGCGGCGCAGCCCGGGTCGCGCGCGCAGACCGCGTCCATCGCCGTGCGCGCGGCCGCGCCGGAGGACGCGTACCACGGGTCGAGGTTGCGCACGGGATAGGACGAGTCGAGCACGACCGAGTGCAGGAGGTCCGCGTAGCGCGAGATGAACGACTGGACGAAGAAGGTGCCGTACGAGTCGCCGAACAGGTCGACCCGGCCTAGCCGCGCGGCGCGGATCACCGCCGACAGGTCCTGCGCGGCGTACGCGGTCGCGAACAGGTCGGCGGCGTGGACGGCGGGGCGCCCGGGGCGGCGGTAGCGCCGCTCGATCTGGCGGGCGCAGCCGGCCACTACGCCGGGGAAGGCGTCGCTCGAGGTGGCGCCGGCGAAGTTCTGCAGCGGCTTGCAGTCGATCAGGCCCGAGCCGCCGGTGCCGCGGTTGTCGACCAGCAGCAGGCTGCGCTCCCGCAGCAGCGGCCCGTAGATGCCCCTGAACTCGACGCGGCTGCCCGTGGACGGGTAGCCGGGGCCGCCCTCCACCGCGACCAGCGCGGGCTGCCGCCCGGTCGGGCGCAGCGCGGGCAGCCAGCGGAAGGCGATCCGGATGCGGGGGCCGTCCGGCCGCGCCGGATCCAGCGGGCGCGGCATCGAGCCGCACCACCAGCGCGTGCCGCCCGGGCACGGGTCCAGCTCGAGCGAGCCGAGCCGCAGCTGCTGAGCGCCGGGAGCTGCGCCGGCCGGGGCGGCCGTCGCCGCGACGGCGAGCAGCGCGGCGAACGTGACCGCAAGGCCGCGCACGGTGCAGGCGGGCATCGAGCCGGAAGTCCCACTCATAGCGGAGCGTGCCGCCCGCCGGAGAATCCCGCCAGGGGCGGGACTCTCCGGCTCAGGGCGGCGCCGTCAGGCCGTGTGCGCGTTGCTCCTCACTGGAGCCACGCGTCGACCTTGTCGGCGTTCTCCTCCACCCAGTCGGCGCCGGCCTGCTCGGGGTCGACCTTGTCGCCCGCGATCGCCTTGGCCACGGCTTCCTGGTCCTCGTTGGTGAGCTCCATCTTCTTCAGCACGTCGAACGCCGGCGATCCGCTGTCCGCGAACTTCTTGCTGAACAGCTTGTTGATCACCGTCACGTCGTACTCGCACTTGTACTGCTCGGGGTCGCCGCCCGCCTTCGAGTCGTCCTTGCAGCTCTTGGGCGCCTCGCTGCGCGGCGGCAGCTTGACCTCGGACAGGTCGTACTCCTGGTTGAGGTACTGCGGCGTGTACCAGTAGAAGATCACCGGCTCTTCCTGCTTGTAGAGCTGGCTCCAGCGCGCGACCTGGGCCGGCTCGGCCCCGGCGGTCACGTGCTTGAAGTTGAGCCCGAGGGCCTCGATCAGCTCCTTGTCCTTCTGGACGTACGAGGGATCGCCGCCGAGGAACATGCCCTGGTCGCCGGACTCGGCGGTCTTGAACAGGTCCTCCTTGCCCTTGAGGCCCTCCCAGGTCGCGAACTCGGGATGCTCGTCCGCGAGGTACTTCGGGATGAACCAGCCGATGTGGCCCTCCACGCCGAGCGGTCCGCCCTGGACCACGGTGCCGGCGTCGTCGATGTACTTCTTGTACTCGTCGACGTGCTGCCAGTCCTCCAGCACGGCGTCGACCTTGCCGTCGGCCATCGCCTGGAAGACGGGGATCTCGGCGATCTTGGTGACCTCCACCTCGCAGCCGAGCTCGTCCTCCAGCACGGCCTTGGCGATGTAGGTGTTGGCAGTCGAGCCGGCCCAGGCCTGCTCGTTCAGGACGACCTTGCCGCAGTCCTTGGCCGCCGCGGTGCCACCATCTCCGCCGCCGGCCGCCGGCTCGTCGTCCTTCTCCTCGCCGCAGGCTGCGGTGAACAGCGCGAGTGCCAGCGCCATTGCGACGGCCCACGCGCGCTTTCGGCGCATCCTCCGATCGGTCATGCATTCCCCCTCACTGTGGTTGCAGTTGTCCTCTACGTCTGGCCCAGGCGCGGACGCGTCCCGGGCCCGGTCGCTGCGCTCGCGGGTCACGCCGTCCCTGCGTGACGCGGTCGAGCGCGATGCCGAGCGCGAGGATCGCCAGCGATGCCACGACCCCCTCGCCGAACTCGTTGCGCTGCAGCCCGCGCGCGATCATGTCGCCGAGCGCGCCGGAGCCGACCAGGCCTCCGATCACCACGACGGCCAGGACCATGATGATTCCCTGGTTGACGCCGAGCATGATGCTCTCGCGGGCGAGCGGGATCTTCACCTTCATCAGCACCTGCGTGCGCGACGCGCCGAACGCCTGAGCAGCCTCCACGGCCGCCGGCGGGACGTTGCGCACGCCGTTGGTGACGAGCCGGATGACGACGGGGATCGCGTACAGGACAGACGCGACCACCCCCGGAATCCGGGACACCGGCATCAGGTAGATGAAGGGGATGATGTAGACCAGCTGGGGGAGCGTCTGCAGCGTGTCGAGCAGCGGCCTCAGCAGCCGCTCCACGCGTGGGCTCTCCGCGGCCCAGATCCCGATCACGAGGCCGAACGCCACGGCCAGCGCCGTCGCCACGAGGACCTGCGAGGCGGTGTCCATCGCGACGGCCCAGACGCCCATCACGCCGATCGCCGCGAGCATCAGGAAGGCGGTGACCGCCGGCCGCCCGCCGCTCAGCACGAAGGCGATCGCGGTCAGGCCGGCCAGCACGATGAACCAGGGTGTCTCCACCAGCACGAGCCGCAGCGGCTCCAGGAAGTACTCCAGCAGGAAGTTGCCGATCGGCTCGGTGATGCCGAAGATGAACGAGTCCGGGTCCTGCACGTAGTCGAGCACCGACTGGATCCAGCGCAGCAGGTCGTCGTGGATGGTGGCCGTGTAGACGGTGCTCGAGGTCTCGAACTCGTCCGGGTAGATCGAGTCGGCACCGAGGCCGCGCGCCACCAGCACGATCGCGGCGATCGCACCGATGGTCGCGAGCGTGGCGATGCGCGCCCGCCTGCGCCCCTCGTCGGTGAGGTGCTGGCGCGCCGGGTCGGTGCGCTCCGCGATCGCCGCGGTGGCGCGGTCGAGCGCGATCGCCATGATCACGATCGCGATGCCGGCGAGGATCGCCAGCGCCGCGTTCGAGTAGAGCCCGTTGGTGACGACGTCGCCGAGGCCGCGGCCGCCGATCAGGCCGGCGATCACCACCAGCGAGAGGGCGAACATGATCGTCTGGTTGACCGACAGCAGCAGCGCGCGGCGGGCCAGCGGCATCTGCACCTTGAGCAGGGTCTGGGCCCGGGTGGAGCCGAAGGCGCGCGCCGCCTCCACCGAGTCGGGCGCGACGCCGCGGATGCCGAGCGCGGTGATGCGCACGGCCGGCGGGATCGCGTAGATCATCGTGCAGATCACCGCCGCCGCGGGGCCGACCGAGAAGAGGATCACGACCGGCATCAGGTAGGCGAACGCCGGCACGATCTGCATCGCGTCGAGGACCGGTGTGATCGAGCGGTAGAAGCGGTCGGAGCGGCCGGCGATCACGCCCAGCGGGATCCCGATGGCCAGCGACAGCAGCACCGCCGCGGACATCAGGGCGAGCGTCTGGATGCTCTGCTCCCAGAGGCCCATGAGGGCGAACGACACGAACGCGGCGAACACGATCAGTGCCGCCCGCCACCCGCCGAAGCGCAGCACGATCAGCACGGACGCGGCGATCGTGCCGACCCACGTCAGCCACAGCAGGATGTCGTTCAGCGCGGTGACGAGCCATTCGGCAAGCGCCCGGAAGCCGTCGAGCAGCGCGAAGATCACGTTCGGGTTCTCCGCCGTGCGCTGGTCGAGCAGCCAGCCCTGCGCGCTGTCGAGCCGGCTGGGCAGCTCCTCCCAGGTCAGCGACGCCGGCCAGGCGAACTCGTTGCGGAGCAGGAAGTAGCCGGCCAGCATGAGGGCGACGATCGCCCCAACCTGGGTAGGTCGGCCGCGCCAGCGCCCCGAGGGCGCCAGCGCGACAGGCGCGGCGATCCTGCCGCTAGCTACCGCCACCCGGAGGGCCCAGTGCGCTGCGTTCGCGTTGGCGTTCGGATTCCTCTTGCCCGCCCGCCATGGCCTGCAAGATCGACACGCGATCCACGATGCCCACGCAGCGGCCGTTCTCGACGGCCCGCACGGGGCCGTCGGTGGCCGCGGCGATCGGCACGGCGTCCTTGACGGTGGTGCTCACGGGGAGCTCCGGCCCGCCGGTCTCCTCGCCGGGCTTGGGGTCGCGCATGATCCATCGCAGCGTGAGGACGTGGGTGCGCGGGATGTCGCGTACGAAGTTGGCGACGTAGTCGTTGGCGGGCGACCCCACCAGCTCCTCCGGCGTGCCGAGCTGGACGATGGCGCCGTCGCGCATGATCGCGATGCGGTCGCCCAGCCGCAGGGCCTCGGGCAGGTCGTGGGTGATGAACAGCATCGTCTTCCCGGTCTCGACCTGGAGGCGGCAGACCTCGTCCTGCATGTCGCGCCTGATCAGCGGGTCGAGTGCGCTGAAGGGCTCGTCGTAGAGCATCAGCTTCGGGTCGACCGCGAACGCCCGCGCTAGGCCGACGCGCTGCTGCATGCCGCCCGAGAGCTGGTCCGGGAACTGGTTCGCAGCGTCCTCGAGCCCGACCAGGCTGAGCACCTCGCTCGCGCGCGAGAGCCGCTCGGCCTTCGGCACTCCCTGGATCTCCAGCCCGAAGGCGACGTTGTCGACCACCCGGCGGTGGGCGAGCAGCCCGAAGTGCTGGAAGACCATCGAGACGGTGTGGCGGCGCAGCTCGCGCAGCGCGCCGGCGTCGGCCTCCATGACGTTCCTGCCGCTGATCGTGATGCTGCCGGCTGTGGGCTCGATCAGCCGGATCAGGGTCCGGACGAGCGTCGACTTGCCCGAGCCCGAGAGACCCATGACGACGAACACCTCGCCGGGCTTGATCTCGAGCGAGACGTCGCGGACCGCGATGACGCAGCCGGTCCTCTCCTGCAGCTCGGCCCGGGTGAGCTGGGCGTCGGGCGTTCCCATGACCTTGTCGGCGCCGGGGCCGAAGACCTTCCAAATGCCCTCGGCGCGGAGGAGCGGCTCCCCGTTGGGGGCGCCGGCGGGCGATGCGTCCAAGGTCTCAACGGTGGTGACACCGTTCGAGTCGGCCACGAGGGCCATGATATATCAGGCGTCCATGCCCGTGCCAGAGCCAGATCGCAGCACAATCAGGCCTTAAAGAGGACCGTCTGCAGCTCCGTGAGCGTGTCCATGGGGTGGGCGCCCCCGACCCTTCCGATCCCGCTTTCCGAGCGGGCTCGGCCACCCCACGGGAGGTGCGGCTCCCAGTAGTTCGTGGTCTCGTTGATGTTGACGAGGCCCATGTGGACGGAGTCGGCGTAGCGCATCCCGGCCGCCAGATCGGCCGTGAAGATCGCGGCCATCAGGCCGTATGACTGCGCGTTGGTCTGCCGGATCGCGTCCTCGAGCGACGCGATCCCGACGATCGGGGCGATCGGCCCGAAGGTCTCCTCGGTCACCGCGACCGAGTCGGGCGGGACGCCGTCGAGCACCGTCGGCTGCCAGTACAGCTCGGTCGGAAAGCCGCCGGCGCGGCTGCCGCCGGTCACGAGGGTGGCGCCGCGCTCCAGGGCGTCGGCCACGTGCCGGTCCATCTTGGCCGCGCCGGGCTCGTTGTTGACCGGGCCCAGGGTGGTGGCGTCGTCGAGCGGGTCCCCGAGGCGCACCTCACGCTCCACCTCGCCGGCGAGCAGGGCGACGAACTCCTCGCGCACCGCCTCGTGGACGAGCAGCCGCTCCGCCGCGGAGCAGCTCTGCCCCGCGCCCAGGAAGGCGCCCACGCGGGCGGCTTCCGCCGCGGCGGCCACGTCGGCGTCGTCCATCACCACGAACGGGCCGTTGCCGCCCATCTCGAGCAGCTGCGCCTTGCCCGCAGCCTGGCGCGCCACGGTCAGCCCGGTGGCGGTCGAGCCGGTGAAGGCCACGGCGCGCGTGCCGGGATTCACCGCCAGCTCGTCGCCCACCTCGGGGCCGGGGCCGAGCACCATGTTGAACACGCCCGGTGGCAGGTCGGCCTCGGCCACGCACTCGGCGAGCACTCCGGAGCAGACGGCGGTGGACGGAGCCGGCGTCCACACGACGCAGTTGCCGCACGCGAGGGCGGGGGCGAGCACCTCGGCGGGCATCGTGTAGGGCCAGTTCCAGGGGGTGATCAGCCCGACGACACCCAGCGGGCGACGCAGCAGCAGCACGCGGCGGCCCGGCGCGGCGCTCTCGGGGATCGAGCCCTGGAGGCGCTTGCCGTCCTCGGCCGCCATGCGCCAGAACTCGATCAGCTCGCCGACCTCGCCCTCGGCCTCCGCCTTCAGCGGCTTGCCCTGGTCGAGCGTGAGGACGCGGGCCAGGTCGTCGCGGCGGCGCTCGCAGGCGTCCGCCACCCGGTGCAGCAGCTCCGCGCGCTCGAAGCCGGTGCGCGCCTCCCACGCACCGAAGGCGGCGTTGGCCGCGGCGATCGCCCGGCGTGCGTCCTCGCGGCCGCCCTCCGCCACCGGCCCGAGCGACTCGCCGGTGGCGGGGCTGGTCGCCTCGACGGTGGCGCCGCTGGCGGCGTCGCACCACTCGCCGTCGATGAGCATGCGGGTGGTCAAGGCGACTGCGGCACCGCGTCGGAGGGCGACTCGAACCTGTGCGACTCGAGCACGCCCGTCTTGTGTCGTTGGACGAACCAGTAGTACGCGAGCCCGCCGAAGAAGACGACTCCGATGAACAGCAGCGCGCCGTACTGGAGGTACCAGTGGAAGGGCTCCGCGGCGTTGTAGACGTCCTTGCGCGGCCAGATCAGGTTGACCGCCATGAAGATGCCCCACCCGACTGCGATCGCGTTGATCGGCAGCCCGAGCTTCCCGAGCGTGAAGTAGCCGCGCTCCTTCGCGTCCTTCGGCGGCCACTCGCCACGCAGCCGCTTGAGCAGCATCGGTGCCGTCACCAGCAGGTAGGCGATGTAGATCATGATGATCCCGATGCTGGTGATGACCGTGAAGATCTGAGGCTGCCTGATGTTCACGACGAGGATGATCCAGGCGAGGAAGCCGGTGACGATGGCCGGGATGATCGGTGTCTTGTGCTTGGGGTCGACCTTGGCCAGGTGCTTGCCCAAGGGCAGGTTGTTGTCGCGGGCCATGGCGAACATCATGCGAATCGTGGCCGTGTGCACCGCCAGGCAGCAGACGGTCACCGCGATAACGACGCAGATCAGGAAGATCTTGCCGACGGTGTTGCCGAGCACGTCGAGGATCACGAACTGGAGCCCGCCGACGCCGATCTGATCCGAGTTGATGTTGCTCACCGCGAGGATCGCGAACAGCAGGATCAGGCCGCCCAGGATGAAGGAGGCGATGACCGCCCGCATGATGGCCAGCGGCGCCGTGCGCCGCGGGTCCTTGGTCTCCTCGCCGAGTGAGCTGGCGGTGTCGAAGCCGTACATCACGTAGGCGGAGGCGAGCGAGGCGGCCAAAAAGGCGCCGAAGTAGCCCCAGTCGTGGCCCGCCCCGGTGCCCTGCGTCTCGAACAGCACGTCGGGGCCGCGGGTGATGTTGGCCGCAAGCAGGACGATCAGCAGCACCGCGGCGATCAGCTCGATGAACACGCCGGTGCTGTTGATGCGCGACATGAGCTTGACGCCCAGCGCGTTGATGACCGTCGTGAAGATGATCAGCACGGTGCCGAGGATCACCGCGTTGGCGGCGAAGTCGTACTTGCCCGCACCGTCCCCGTAGATCTGGAACTCCGACCAGATCTGCGGCAGCGTGAGCTGGTAGGCAAGCGCCACAGCGGCGATCGTCACGATCGAGGCCGTGAGCATCATCCAGCCTCCGAGCCAGGCTACCGTCGCTCCGGCCATGCGCTTCGCCCAGTTGTAGATCGAGCCGGCGACCGGGAAGTTGGCCGCCAGCTCGGCGAAGCAGAGGGCCACCATCACCTGGCCGAGGAAGACCATCGGCCAGGTCCACCAATACGCCGGCCCGCCGAAGGCGAAGCCGAAGTAGAAGAGCTGGAACGTGCCGGTGAGGATCGAGATGTAGCTGACGCCGGCGGCGAAGCTCGCGAACCTGCCGATGCTGCGGTCGAGCTCCTGCTTGTACCCGAAATCGGCGAGGTCGTCAGAGTGGTGGTCGGCAGCCGTCGTCGTCACGTGTGCCCCCTCGTTGAGTGTAAGTGCTGATATATCAGACTTCGGCATGCACGACATAGCGGAGTTTCTCCGCCGCCATCCGCCGTTCGACACGCTCGACGAGGAAACGCTCGCCGCGGTCGCCACCAGCGCCGAGATCGAGTTTCACGCCGCGGGCGTCGCCATCCTCGACAGCGCCGAGGCCACGTCGGAGTTCGCCTACGTCGTCCGTCGCGGGTTCGTCGAGCTGCTGATCGGCGACCGCCTGCTGGACGCGCTCGGTGAGGGCGAGATGTTCGGCTTCGCCTCGCTGCTCGACGAGGCGCCGCTCGGCTTCGTGGCCCGCGCGGCCGAGGACACGCTCGTCTACCGCATCCCGGCGTCGTCGATCCGGCCCGTGCTGGAGCGGCCCGCGGCCGTGCGCTTCGTGGCGCGGTCGATGAACAAGGGCGTTCATCTGCTGGCCGGTCACGAGCGCGAGCCGGTGCCCTCGCCCGCGGGGCGCCGGGTGCGTGAGCTGATCCGCGCGGCTCCGCTCGTCTGCTCGCCGGACACGACGGTCCAGGAGACGGCGCGGCGCATGATCGACGCCGGCGTCACCTGCGCGGTGGTGGACTTGGGCGACCAGCTCGGCATCGTCACGGACCGCGACATCAGGACCCGGGTCGTGGCGGCGGGCGCGGGCCCGGGCACGCCGCTGTCGAAGGTGATGAGCGCGCCCGCCTGGACGGTGGCGGCCGACCGCACCGGCACCGAGGCGCTGCTCGAGATGCTCGACCACGGCGTCCGTCACCTGCCCGTGCTGGACGCGGGGCGGCGGCTGATCGGGGTGCTCGACGACGTCGACCTGATGGCCAGCGAGCGCCGCGCGCCCTTCCGGCTGCGCGCGGAGATCGCGCGCAGCGCGGACGCCGCGGCCGTGGCCCGGGCGGCGTCGGAGCTGCCCGAGACGGTGATCGCGCTCCACGACGCGGAGCTGCCGGCCGCGGCGATCAGCCGCGCGATCGCGAGCATCCACGACAGCGCCACCCGGCGGCTGATCGACCTAGCCCACGCGGATCTCGGCCCGCCGCCCGTGCCGTACACCTGGCTTGCGACCGGCAGCTTCGGCCGCTTCGAGCCGTTCCCCAGCTCCGACGTGGACTGCGCCCTGGCGTGGGACGGCCCCGATGAGGATCCGCAGCTGCGCGGCTGGATGCATACGCTCGCCGAGCGCGTGCTCGAGGACCTCGCCGCCTGCGGCTTCCCGTCCGACGACAAGGGCGCGGTCGCGTCGAACCCGCTGTTCGCACGCTCGATCGAGGCTTGGGAGGCGGCGGCTCGCTCATGGGTCGAGGATCCCGATACCGATCGCGGCCTGATGCTGCTGTGCGTGGTGGTGGAGAGCGATCCGGTGTGGGGCGCGACCGCCGTCGCCGAGCGCCTCGCAGCGGCCTTCGCCCGCAGCCCGGATCGCGACCTGCTGCTGCGACGCCTCGCCGGCGTGGCGCTGGCCGAGCGGCCGCCGACGGGCTTCCGACGCAGTTTCGTGCTGCACCGCGGCGGCGAGCGCAAGGTGCTCGACATCAAGAAGGGCGGGCTGCTGCCGATCGAGGCGCTGGCGCGCTGGAGCGGCCTGGCCGCCGGCGTGAGCGCGGCGTCCACGCGGGCCCGGCTCGAAGCGTCGCAGGCGGCCGGGACCCTCAGCGCCCAGGACGCGGCCATCCTGCGCGACGCGTTCGAGCTGGTCTGCGCGCTGCGGATGGAGCACCAGGTCGAGCAGCTGCGCAACGGGCAGGCGCCCCACGACCTGATCGACCCGACGGGCCTGACTCCGCTCACGCGAACGGCGCTGAAGGAGGCCTTCCGTGCGGTCGCGCGCGTTCAGCGCGGTGTCGCCCTGAATCTCGGCTTCGCCCCGCGGTGACCGGCGGCCGCACCCCCTGGCGGAGCGCCCGGTTCGTCGCCGTCGACGTGGAGACCACGGGGCTGGACCCGCGCCGCGACGAGGTGCTCTCGTTCGCGGCCGTGCCGGTCGAGCGCGGTCGCATCCTCGCCCGCGCGGCGGTCGGCGGCCTGGTGCACCCGGACGCCTCTCCGCCCGCGTCGTCGATCGAGATCCACGGGCTGCGCGAGGCGGACCTGGCCGCGGCTCCGCCCGCGCACGAGGCCTTCGCTGCGCTGGTGGCCGCGCTGGAAGGGCGCATCCCCGTCGCTCACGCCGCCTCGATCGAACGCGGCTTCCTGCGGCCGCGGCTGCGGGCACTCGGGTTTCGCCTGCCGCGGCGCATCATCGATACGGCCGTACTCTGGCGGCTGCTGTGCATCCGGCGCGGCGACGGCGACCCCGGGTGGTGCGCCCTGTCAGAGGTCGCCGCGGCGCTAGGCCTGCCCTCGCATCGGCCGCACGTGGCCGAGGGCGATGCGCTCACCACCGCGCAGGCGTTTCTCGTCCTGGCCACGCATCTCGAGAGCGGCGGCCGCGGGACCGTGCGCGCCCTCGCCGCGGCCAATTGGGACGTGCACGCCTACCGGCTCTGGCACTCGCCGTTCAGGCCGGGCTGAACGCCGACAGGATCTCGCGCTGGAAGTCGAGCACGTGCTCGCGCATGATGTCGCGCGCGCGGGCGCCGTCGCGCTCGAGCAGCGCCTCGAGCAGGTGCGTCTGGTCGTGGACCGCGTGGCCGAGGCCGGGCAGCCGGTCGAGGACGAGGTACCAGACCCGCAGCGAGTGGGTGAAGTAGCGCTCGAGGGTCTCGGAGAGGTAGGGGTTGCCGGCGGCCTCCCAGGTGAAGCGGTGGATGCGCTCGTCGAAGCGCATCAGCCAGTCCTGGTCGTCGGGGCGGCTGAGCTTCTCGACCTCGTGCAGGAGCGCCTCGGCGGCCACGCGCGCGGCGTCGTCCATGCGGGCCGCGGCGAGCTCGGCGGCGTAGCCCTCCAGCTCGGCGCGCACCTCGGTGATGTTCACGATGTCGGCGGCCTCGACCGCCGCCACGAACGTGCCGCGGCGGGGCTGGACGGCCACCAGGTTCTCCAGCGCGAGGCGCTTGACCGCCTCGCGCAGCGGCGTGCGGCCGATGTCCAGGTCGCGCATCAGCTCGTCCTCGCGCAGGACGGTCCCGGGGGCGAGGCGGAGGGTCACGATGCGGTCGCGCAGCTCCATGTAGGCGCGCTCCGCCACCAGCCTGGTCGATGGCGCCGGATCGGCGGGAGCACGGGTCGGTACGGCGGCCATCGCCCGTCCAGATATACCAGGGCTGCCCTGGTAGCCTGATATATCAGCGATGTCAGCGTCGCGGGTAGAGACCGGATCCCGGTCCCTGGCGGACCTGCTCCGCAACGCGCGCTTCGAGGTGCTGCCGCTGGATGGGATCGAGGAGACGGTGCTCGAGCAGCTCGGCAGGGACGTCAAGGTGACCGTGACGGCGTCTCCGCGCAAGGGCCTCGAGGCGACGCTCGACCTGGCGGAGCGGCTGGTCGGCCAGGGCTACACGGCCGTGCCGCACATCTCCGCGCGGCTCGTGCGCGACCGGGCCCACCTCGACGATCTGCTCACCCGGCTGCTCGCCGGCGGCGTGCGCGAGCTGTTCGTGCTGGCCGGCGACGCCGCCGACCCCGCCGGCGAGTTCACGGGCGCCGCGGAGCTGCTCGGTGCGATGGGGCCGCGGCGCGCCGAGTTCGACGCGATCGGGATCACCGGCTACCCCGAGACGCACCACCTGATCAGCGACGAGGAGACGATCCGGGCGATGTTCGCCAAGGCGCCGATGGCGACTCACATCGTCAGCCAGGTCTGCTTCGACGCCGACGCCATCTCCGCCTGGATCGCCAACGTGCGCGCGCGCGGCACCGACCTGCCGATCTGGATCGGGCTGCCCGGCACCGTCGACTACGCGAAGCTGATGCGGGTGTCGATGAAGATCGGCCTGGGCGAGTCGGCGCGCTTCCTGCGCCACCACCGCAACTGGATGGCACGGCTCTTGACGCGCCAGTTCAAGCCCGACCGGCTGATACGCGCGCTCACCCCCTGCGTCACCGACCCCGCCGCCCGCGTCGCCGGCATCCACCTCTACACGTTCAACGAGGTGGCCCGAACGGAGCGCTGGCGCCGGCAGGAGCTGGAGCGCCTGGCCCCCGAATAGCACCATTCGCCGGGGGGTTGGGCGCCTTATGGGTTCAGATCAACCCAAAAAGCGACCCACCCCCCCGACGGGCCGGCCACGGGCCCGTCAGTGCTGCTGTTCGCCCGCGGGCGGCGGGGGCTCCAGCGATTCGGCCAGCAGCGTCGACACGTCGACCACCCGCAGCTCGTCTCCGCGGGCCTTGACGCCGTCGTCGAGCATCACCGTGCAGAAGGGGCAGGCGACGGCCAGCGTCTCGGCGCCGGTCTCGGCCGCCTCGCGGGCTCGCTCCTCGTTGATCAGGCCGCCGCGCTCCTCCATCCACATGTGGGCGCCGCCGGCGCCGCAGCAGAACGTGCGCTCGCCGGTGCGCTCCATCTCGATCGGCTGCCCGACGGCCGAGACCAGCTCGCGCGGGTCGGAGCGCACGTCGTTGTGCCGAGCCAGGTAACAGGAGTCGTGGTAGGTGATCGTCTTGTCGCTGCCGTTCGTCTGCAGTTGGCCGGAGCGGACCAGATCCGCGAGCAGCTCGGTGTGGTGCACGACCTCGTAGTTGCCGCCGAAGTCGGGGTACTCGTTGCCGAGCGTGTTGAAGCAGTGCGGGCAGCTCGCGACGATCTTGGTCACGCCGGCCTCGTCGAGCGTGCTCACGTTCTGCTCGGCGTGCGCCTGGAACAGGTACTCGTTGCCCATGCGCCGCGCCGGGTCCCCCGTGCAAGACTCGCGCGGCCCCAGGATGGCGAAATCCACGCCGGCGGCCTGCAGCAGCTTCGCCGTCGACTCGGCCGCCGTGCGTGCGCGCTCGTCGAACGACGCGGCGCAGCCGACCCAATAGAGCACCTCGGGCGCCGGGTCCCCCGGCTCGAGCACTCGCACTCCGAGCTTCTCGGCCCAGTCGGCGCGCTCGGTCTGCGGCTTGCCCCAGGGGTTCGACGCGCGCTCGACGTCGCGCAGCATCGGCTCGGCCTCCGTCGGGAACGACGAGTCCATCATCACCAGGTGGCGGCGCAGGTCGATGATGTGGTCGACGTGCTCGATCGACACCGGGCACTCGCGCACGCAGGCTCCGCATGTGACGCAGTCCCACACCACGTTGTCGGTGACCGCCCCGGGCACCAGCGGCGCCGGCTCGAAGCCGTCCGCGCCGCGCAGCAGCGGCGGCCCGTCCTCGAAGACCTGGTCGCGCAGCGCCATGATCAGCAGCTTCGGCGACAGCTCCTTGCCCGTCGTCCACGCCGGGCAGACGTCCTGGCAGCGCCCGCACTCCGTGCACGAGAACGTGTCCAGCGTCTGCTTCCAGGTGAGGTCGGCGACCGTGCCGGCGCCGAAGCGCATCTCCTCCTCCGGCCCGTCGAAGCGCAGCGGCTCGAGCCGGCCACGCGCGCGGGTGCGGCCGAAGAACACGTTGACCGCCGCCGTGGCGATGTGCAGGTGCTTGGAGTGCGGGAGGTAGGCGAGGAATCCGAGGACGATCAGGACGTGCGCCCAGACGAAGACGCGCTCGAGCACCTCGGTCGCCGTGCCGCCGCCGAACAGCCCGGAGAGCGCGTCGGACACCGGCGACCAGCCCGCCGGCCACTCGTTCAGGCCGAGCGCGATGCGCGACGCGTGCCAGAGCAGCAGCGTCATGACGATGCCGGCGATCATCGCCAGGATCAGGTCGGCCTCGCCCAGGTGGCTGCCCTCGAAGCGCGCGGGCCGCTGGACCTTGCGGATGATCACGGCGCCGATCACGCCCGCCAGCACCAGCACCGCGAAGACGTCGACCAGCAGGGCGAACCACCCCTGATGGCCGAGCCATGGGAGCGTGGCCTCGCGATCCACCGCGCCGATCAGAGCGATCAGGATCGTGGGGAACAGGACCAGGAAGCCCCAGAAGATGGCCGCGTGGATCAGGCCCGGGACGAGCCGCTGCAGGAGCTTGCGCTGCCCCAGCACGATCTCGGCCTCGTTGCGGGCGCGCTTCGGCAGGTCGTCGAAGCGCGCCGTCGGCTTGCCCATGCGGACGAGGCCGACCAGCAGCTGCGCGCGGCGCGCGAAGAGGAAGCCGCTGACGGCGATCGCCGCCGCAAGAGCGAGGGCTCCGGCCAGCACCTCTATGGCGTGCGTGCCTTCCTGAGCTCGGCGGTGATCGCCGGGACGATCTCGGTGAGATCGCCGATCACCGCGTAGTCGGCGCTGGCGAGGATCGGCGCCTCGGCGTCGGAGTTGATCGCGAGGATCTTCTTCGCCCCCTTGCACCCGGCGATGTGCTGCGTGGCGCCGCTGATGCCGCACGCGATGTAGAGGTCGGGCGACACCTTCGTGCCGGTCTGGCCGACCTGGTCGGTGTGCGGCCGCCAGCCCGCGCTCGTCACCACGCGCGAGCAGCCGACGGCGGCGTCCAGCAGCGCGGCCAGCTCCTCGAGGATCCCAAAGCCGTCCGCCGAGCCGACGCCGCGGCCGCCGCTGATCACGACCTTGGCCTCGGCGAGCGACACGCCGGCCGAGACCTCGTCCACGTGCTCGGCGACCTGCACGAGCAGGTCGGCGTCGCCGAGGGCGGGCGTGAACGTCTCAACCTCGGGCGAGCCGGCGCCCTCGGCTGCCGGCACGGCGTGGGGCGCGACCGAGAGCAGCGGCAGCGGCGAGTGGATCCGAGCCTCCTCGAGCAGGCTGCCGCCCCAGCGGACGCGCGTGACGGTGTCTCCGTCCACGGCGATGCAGTTGGCGGCGAAGGGCAGACCCCGGCGGGCGGCCACGTGAGCGAGCACCTCATTGCCTCGCTCGGTGCCGGCGGCCACGACGGCGCTGGGCTGAACCCGGTCGATCACTTCCGACAGGGCGGTGGCCCAGGCACCGGGCGCGTATGCGCCGAGCCCCTCGGCCACGTGGGCGCGCTGGACGGGCAGGGCCACGTCGGCGCCTCCGACGAGAAAGGCCTCCGGCTCGCCGAGCGTGCCCGCGAATGCGATGGCCTGCCGCGAAAGGTCGTCCGCCTCCTGCTCGACGAGCACCAGCACGGCCATCAGGCGACTCCCAGCTCGCGCATCACGTCCACGACCGCGGGCGCCGCCTCGGGACCCTGGCCGAGGATCTCCGCCTGCTTGCCCTGCCCGGG
>JAXDII010000104.1:0-18743 GCA_034664085.1 Thermoleophilaceae bacterium | reverse complement strand
CGACCAACAACTTCCCCGAGTTCACCGGGCTGATCTGCCCGGCGCCGTGCGAGTCGGCCTGCGTGCTCGACATCAACGACGACGCGGTGACGATCGAGCAGATCGAGCTGGCGATCGTCACGCGCGGCTTCGAGGAGGGTTGGATCGTCCCCAACCCGCCGGAGGCGCGCACCGGGCGCACCGTCGGGGTGATCGGCTCCGGCCCCGCCGGACTCGCCGTGGCGGCGGAGCTGAACCGCCACGGCCACTCCGTGACCGTCTACGAGCGCGACGAGGGCCCGGGCGGGCTGCTGCGCTTCGGCGTGCCGGACGCGAAGCTCGAGAAGTGGATCATCGACCGCCGGGTGAACCTGCTCTCAGAGGAGGGGATCGCGTTCCGGTACGGCATGGACGTGGGCAAGGACGTCTCGGCCGCCGAGCTGCGGGAGCGCCACGACGCCGTGGTGGTGGCGATCGGCTCGCGCGTGCACCGCGACCTGCCGGTTCCGGGCCGCGAGCTGGCCGGCGTCCACTTCGCGATGGAGTACCTCTACCAGCGCAACCGCTTCGTGGCGCGCGAGGAGGGCCGTCCGGCGCCCGAGCCCGAGGAGCGCATCAGCGCCGCGGGGCGGCGCGTGGTGGTCGTCGGCGGCGGCGACACCGGCATGGACTGCATCTCCAACGCCCTGCGCGAGGGCGCCTCCGACGTGCTGCTGCTGGACGTGTACCCGCCGCTGCCCGGTGACGGGCGGCCGAGCGGCACGCCTTGGCCGCTGCCGCCCAAGCGCACGCCCAGCACCTACGCGCTGGACGAGGGCGGCGAGCGCCGCTTCGGCACCCAGATCACAGCGATCCTCGGCGAGGACGGCCGCGTGACTGCCGTGGAGGGGCGCCAGGTGGAGGGCAGCTCGTCGCGCGACCTGCACGCGGTCCCGGGCAGCGAGTTCACCGAGCCCGCCGACCTCGTGCTGATCGCGATCGGCTTCAGCCATCCCGAGCACGAGGGCCCGGTGCAGGATCTGGGCGTGCGACTCGACGCCCGCGGCAACGTCAAAGCGCCGGTGTACGCGACGGACGAGATGGGGGTGTTCGCCTGCGGCGACGCCCGCGTGGGCCAGTCACTGGTCGTCACGGCGATCGCCGAGGGCCGGCGCTGCGCGCGCGTGGTGGACCGCTTCCTCGGCGGCTCCGGCGAGACCCGCAACGTCACCGCTTCGGCGCTGTTCGCGTTCGAGGACGGCGACCCGCACTCACTGCGCCACCAGGCCGAGACGGCGCGCACCGTGACCGTGGGCGACGCCTTCTGGTCCGGCCCGCGCGAAGAGCGCTAGGCCATGGGCTCGGTCATCGCGACGCTGACTCCGCCGGTCGACCCGGCGCGCGACCATGTGCGCGGCGCGCCGGACGCGCCCCTGACGCTGGTCGAGTACGGCGACTTCCAGTGCCCCTACTGCGGGGACGCCTATCCCGTCGTCGGGGAGCTGCGCGAGCACTTCGGCGAGCGGCTGCAGTTCGTGTTCCGCCACATGCCGCTGTCGGACCTGCATCCGCGCGCGCAGGCCGCCGCCGAGGCCGCCGAGGCGGCGGGGGCGCAGGGGCTCTTCTGGGAGATGCACGACCGCCTCTTCGAGAACCAGCGCGCGCTCGGCGACGCCGACCTGCGCGATCACGCCGAGGCGATCGGCCTCGACGCGGGCCGCTTCGACCGCGAGCTGCGCGAGGGCATCCACGCCGCGCGCGTTCAGGAGGACTTCCTCAGCGGTGCGCGCAGCGGCGTGCCGAGCACGCCCAGGTTCTTCGTCGGCGACGTGATCCACCTCGGCTCTCCGAGCGAGCCGGACCTGCGGCGAGCCATCGAGGCGCTCTAGGACGGGGTCGCTTGGAGCGCTACGACCCGGCCAGGGCCTACCGCCCGCGGCGCCCACCGCGGACCGTCGAGGACCGTGACGCCTGCGCGCTCTACGCGTGGATCGCCAAGGACGCCCGGCCAGCGCACGGCGCGATCGAGACGGCTCTCGCGGCGCTGGAGCGGATGCTCCACCGCGCCGGCAGCGTCGACGGCGAGGGCGATGGCTGCGGCCTCCTGATCGACCTGCCGCGGGAGATCTGGGCGGAGGAGGTGCGCGCCGGCGGGCACGCCCCCGACCTGGCGCTCGACCCCCTGTTCGCGGTGGCCCACATCCTGATCCCGCGCCCCGTGGACGAGGTCAAGGAGCGCGCCCGCGAGCTGATGAGCCGGATCGGCTTGCGCGTCCTCGCCGAGCGCGACGACGCCGTGGACAGCACCGCGCTGGGGCCGCAGGCGCGCGAGGAGGAGCCGCTCTTCTGGCAGGTGGGCGGCCTGATCGGAGAGCCGGCGCGCTGCTTCGAGCTGACCGTGCTGCTCGAGGAGAGCCTCGACGTGCACGTGGCGTCCTGCTCGACGGACTCCGCCGTCTACAAGGTGCTCGGCACGCCCGCCGTGCTGCGCGGCTACTACCCCGACCTGCGGGACGCGCGCGCCAAGACCGCGGTGCTGCTGGGCCACAACCGCTACTCCACGAACACGTGGCCCAGCTTCCGCCGCGTGCAGCCGTTCGGCGTGCTCGGCCACAACGGCGAGATCAACACGATCGGCCGCCTGCGCCAGGAGGCGCGCATGCTCGGCGTGCCGCTCGTGGCGGGCGGGTCGGACTCGCAGGACCTCTCACGCACCGTGGAGGCGCTGATCCACCGCGAGGGCCTCTCCCTCGTCGAGGCCCTGGAGCTGCTGCTGCCGCCCATCGTCAACGAGATCAAGGGCATGCCGGAGGAGCTGCGCGCCTTCTCGATGTACCTGCGCCAGGCGTTCGGGCCGCTCGCGCAGGGGCCGGTGGCGCTCGTCGCGCGGCACGGCGACGAGTGCGTCTTCTCGGTCGACGCCCTCGGCCTGCGCCCGCTCTGGTGCCTCGAGACGCCGGACGCGCACGTCTTCTCCAGCGAGCCCGGCGTGGTCGCGGTGAGCGACACGGTGGCCGAGCCGAAGCCGCTCGCGCCCGGGGAGAAGGTGGGCGTAAGGGTCGAGCCGGCGGGCGCCCGGCTGCTGGACCACACCGAGCTGCAGCGGCTCTGCCTCGAGCGCTGGATCGAGCGGACCGGCGGCGCGCCTGCCGCCGCCTTCGCCGAGGCGAACCCGCCGGGCGGCCCGCTCGCGGGGCTGGACGTGCCCGGCTACACGAGCGCCGGCCCGTCGGAGCCGGTGAAGGTCGAGGAGCGCGTGCTGGGCGGCTTCGGCTGGCAGCGCGAGGACATGAAGCTCGTGCAGCAGATGGCCGCCACCGGCGCCGAGCCGATCAGCTCGCTGGGCTACGACGGGCCGCTGGCGTGCCTGTCGCCCGAGCGCCAGAACCTGGGCGACTTCTTCAAGGAGTCGGTGGCGGTGGTGACCAACCCGGCCATCGACCGGGAGCGCGAGGTGGAGCACTTCTCGTGCCGCGCGGTGTTCGGGCCGCGGCCGCCGCTCGACGCGATCCCCGCCGAGCGGCGCACGGTCGAGACCGCCTTCCCGCTGATCCTCGGCGGCCACGACGGCCTGGCCCCGCTGGGCGACTCCGTGTACCGGGCGGTCGCGCGCGAGCACAAGACCTATCTGCTCGAGGACCTGTGGGAGGAGTTCCGCGGACGCGCCCGGGTGGTCGACCTGTCCTGCCTGGAGTCCGAGGGCACGCACGGCGCCATCGAGCGCCTCAAGCAGGAGGCCACCGCGGCGGTGCGCGGCGGCGCCGAGCTGCTCGTGCTGTCGGACCGCACCGCATACGAGGGCGACCGGCGCTACCTCGATCCGCACCTCGCCCTGGCGGCGGTGGACCTGGCGCTGCGCGAGCACCTCGTGGGGCCCGGGGAGATCAACCTGCGCCGCCGCTGCGGCGTCGTGCTGCGCTCGGCGGCGCTGCGCAACGTGCACGACACCGTCCTGGCGCTCGGCCTGGGCGCGGACGGGGTGTGTCCCTACACGATGGTCGAGGTCGGCCTGATGGACGACTACCGCACCGACGTGTCGCATCTCTGCTCCGCGCTGCGCAAGGGAATCGAGAAGGTCATCTCGACGATCGGCATCCACGAGGTGCGCGGCTACGCGCGGCTGTTCGCCTGCATCGGCCTCAAGCCGGAGCTGACCGCGATCTTCGACACGCCCGCCTACTTCGGCTCGGCGAGCGGCGGTCGCGGCTTCGCCGAGCTCGACCGCGACGGCGACCTGCGCCGGCGCGTCCTCGCCGGCGCCGAGGACGCCAAGCCGGGCAAGACCTTCCGCTTCTACCCGAAGGTCTACAAGTCCGCCGTGGCGGCGGCCGCGGGCTCGGCCGCCTACGAGGAGTACTCGCTGCGCGTGCGCGGGCTGGAGGCCGAGCAGCCGGTGTCGCTGCGCCACCTGCTGGACCTGCGCCCCGGCGGCCCGCCGGTGGCGAGCGCGAGCGCAGAGGTGGGACTGCACTCGTATCCGATCGTGATCTCCTCGATGAGCTTCGGCTCCCAGGGAGAGGTCGCCTACCGCTCCTACGCCGAGGCGGCGAAGCGCCTCAACATCGTCGCCATGAACGGCGAGGGCGGCGAGATCCAGGACATGTATGGCCGCTACCCGGCGTGGCGCGGCCAGCAGGTGGCCTCCGGCCGCTTCGGAGTGACCAGCGAGATGATCAACTCGTCGTACCTGGTCGAGATCAAGATCGGCCAGGGGGCGAAGCCGGGGGAGGGCGGCCACCTGCCGGCGCGCAAGGTGACCGCGAAGGTGGCGCAGGCGCGCAACGCGACCGCCGGCACAGACCTGATCTCGCCCTCGAACAACCACGACCTCTACTCGATCGAGGACCTGGCCGAGCTGATCGACGAGCTGAAGACGGCCAACCCCGACGTGCGGGTGTCGGTGAAGGTGCCGGTGGTGCCGAACATCGGCACGATCGGCGTCGGCATCGCCAAGGCGGGGGCGGACATCGTGACGCTGTCGGGCTTCGAGGGCGGCACCGGCGCCGCGCGCTCGCACGCGCTGCGCCACGTGGGCCTGCCGTCGGACATCGGCACGCGCGCCGTCCACCTGGCGCTGATGGAGGCCGGGCTGCGCAACCGCGTCGAGGTGTGGGCCGACGGCGGCTACCGCCACGGCCACGACATCGTGAAGCTGCTCTGCCTGGGCGCCAACCGGGTCGGCTTCGGCACGCTCGCGATGGTCTCGCTCGGCTGCACGATTTGCCGCGGCTGCCAGCTCGACACCTGCCACGTCGGCATCGCCACCCAGATCGAGTCCGAGGAGGAGGCGCAGCTCAAGGGCCTGAAGAAGTTCACGCCCCAGCGCTACGAGGAGGCGGTGGAGAGCTGCGCCCGCTTCTTCGGCGCGATGGGCGCGGAGGTCGAGCAGGTGGCGGCCTCGCTCGGCTTCGAGCGCGCCCAGGACCTGGTCGGCCGCTCCGACCTGCTGGTCCAGGCGCGCGGGCAGGAGCGCGTGGACGTCCACGAGCTGATCCGCCCGCTCGACCAGATGCTCGATCTCGAGCCGCTCGACCTGCCGGTGCCCGCCGACGAGCGCGAGGCGGCCGGCCTCGTAGCGGCGCGCCCGCTGCGGATGGCGGCGGCCGAGCACCGCGTGCTGGGCACCGCCGGCGCCGGTGCCCTTGCCCGGGAGCGCATCCGCGGCGCCGCGCAGGCCGAGCCGGCTCCGACGCGCCTCACGGCAGTCGCCGGCCAGGGCTTCGGCGCCTTCAACGTGGAGGGGGTCGAGCTGACCGTCGAGGGCGGCGCCCAGGACGGCGTGGCCAAGACGATGTACGGCGGCAAGGTCGCGGTGATGAAGGGCGTCGGCCGGCTCGGCCGGCGCGTGAACGGCTCGGTCGGCAAGTCGTTCGGCTACGGCGCCCAGCGCGGCCGGCTGTTCGTGCAGGGCGACGCCGACTCGCGCTTCTGCATCCGCCTGTCGGGCGCCGACGTGGTGATCGGCGGCGAGCCGCGGGCGCCGCTCGACGACTCGCTCGGCTGCCTCGCCGACCGAGCGAACCTGAAGGGCTTCGCGTTCGAGTACATGACCGCCGGGCGGGCAGTGGTGCTCGGCGATCCCGGGCCGTGGTTCTGCGCCGGCCAGACCGGCGGCCGCGTGTACCTGCGCGTCAACGAGGAGTGGAACCTCGACCGCGCGGCGCTCGAGCGGCGCCGCGGGAAGGGCGCGAGGGTCGCGCTGGCGGAGCTCGACGCCGGCGGCGCGTGCGACGTGCGCGAGCTGCTGGGCGCCTACGCGGACGAGCTGCGCGTCAGCGGCCAGGACGGCGAGGCGGAGCGGGTGCTGGGGCTGGCGGCCGACCCTGGCGGGCACTTCCTGATGGCCGTGCCCGAGAGGGAACAGACTGACCCCTCCGTCTCAACTGAATAGGCGGTAGCGTCCGCACCAATGCCTGCCGCGTTCGTGACCGGAGGCTCTGGGTTCATCGGCGGCGCGCTGATCGAGCGGCTCAGCGGCGCGGGCTGGGACGTGCGCGCGCTGGCCCGCTCCGAGAGCGCGGCGCAGAAGGTGGGCGAGCGCGGGGCCGAGCCGGTCACCGGCCAGCTCGACGACCTGGGCTCGCTGCGGGTCGGCGCCGACGGCGCCCAGGTGGCCTTCCACGCCGCCGCCAAGGTGGAGGACTGGGGCAACCCGGCCGACTTCGAGCGCCTCAACGTGCGCGGCACCGAGAACGTGATCGCAGCTTGCCGCGAGGCGGGCGTGCGGCGGCTCGTGCACGTCGGCACGGAGGCGGCGCTGATGGCGGGCCAGCCGCTGATCAACGTGGACGAGGGCGCGCCGCTGCGGCCTGACTCCCCGGTGCTCTACTCGTCCACGAAGGCGAAGGCGGAGCAGCTCGTGCGCGAGGCGAACGGCGATGGGCTGGAGACGGTGGTGATCCGGCCTCGGTTCGTCTGGGGCCGGGGCGACACGACGCTGCTTCCCGCGCTCGTCGAGCTGGTGCGCGCCGGGCGCTTCCGCTGGGTCGGCGGCGGCGAGCACCTGACGGCGACGACGCACGTGGACAACACGGTCGAGGGCCTCTGGCTGGGCGCCACGCGGGCGCCGCCCGGCGGCGTCTTCTTCGTGACCGACGGCGAGCCCGTCGTCTTCCGCGAGTTCGTGTCGCAGCTGCTCGAGACCCAGGGCGTGGAGCCGCCGGACGCGACCGTCCCGGCCCCCGTCGCCGGGGCAGCCGCGGCGATCGCCGAACGGACCTGGCGCCTGCTGCGCCGGTCCGGCCATCCGCCGCTCACCCGCTTCTCGGTCTGGGTGTCCTCGCAGGAGTGCACGATCGACATCGGACGCGCCGAGCGCGAGCTCGGCTACCGGCCCGTGAAGTCGCGGGCGGAGGGCCTGGCCGAGCTGGCAGCCGGGCCGGCCGACGGCTGAGCGCCGGCCGGCCCGATTGCGCTAGGCGGGCGAGCTCGCGCTCGTCTGCTGTGCCTTCTCCTGGGCGCTGTCGCGCAAGCCCTCGGCTTGCTCGCGCCCGGCCTCCTGCGCCGTCTCCTTGGCGCTCTCGGCGGTCTGGCGGGCGACCTCCTTGCCGCGCTCCACCGCCTCCTGGCCGGTCTCCTTGGCCTTCTCCTTGACCTGGTCCGCCATCGGGCCGATCTTCTCGTCCTCGGCGCGCGTCGACGGAATCAGCATGCCGCCGACGAAGCCAACCGCGGCGGCGCCGATCACCAGGCCCAGCGGGTTCTCCTGCGCTATCCCCACCGCACGGCGAGCCCCGTGCTTGACGTCTCCGCCGTCGGGGGTCGCGTCGGAGATGCGGGACCCGGCGCCCGTGACCTTGTCCTTGACGGTGTCCACGCGGGTCGAGATCGCCTCCTTGGCTCGTCCGGGCACGTCGGCCTTGTGGCCGAGCGCCTCGACCGTCTCGCCCATGCGCTCGCGGGTCTGCTCTATGTCCTGCCTGATCTGGCTCGGGTCTTCGCCCATTCCACGTCCTCCTTCACGCTTTCCTTTGTCTGTTCGGGAACCGGAGGTGCCGCCTCCTGAACCTTGTTGCGCCCCTGGAGCGCCAGCACGCCGGCGACCGCCGCATAGACGGCGGCCACGATCAGCGCGGCGAGCCAGAGCGGCATGGCCGTATCCAGCGCGGCGATGACGCAGGTGGTCAGCGCCGCGAGGGCGAGCACGCCGAACAGTCCGGCGCCGCCGAACATGCCGACGCCCATCCCGGCCTGCTTGCCCTTCTCGCTGAGCTCGGCCTTGGCGAGGTCGATTTCCTGCTTGACGAGGGTCGTCGTGTGGTCCGAGAGCTCCTTCAGCAGCTCGCCCGTCGGCCGCTCGCGCAGGTCGTTCTGCTCCGGGCTCATGGCGAGGAGTAGGGCTGGAGCTGGCTCGGCTGCGACGAGCGGTAACGCTCCCCGCTCGACGCCTTCAGCATCCGCGATGCGGCAAAGCCGAGCACCAGGCCGCCGGCCGCTACCGCCCACGGCTTGCGCCGGGCGAAGCCCTCGACATCGCGCAGAATCCGCTCGCCGTCGCTCTCCTGCAGGTAGCCGCCGAGCCGCTCAGCGCGGTCCGCGGCCTGCTCGACGAGGCGCGCCGGCGTGTCCTTGCCTTGCTTGCGCAGCTCTTCCGCCACGGAGCGCGCGTCGCCGGCCGTGCCGCCGATCCGCCCGCCGACCTCGGTCGAGCGGCGGTCGACCTCGTCGCGCACGCGTCCGCGTGCCTCGCCGGCCGCCTCGTGCGCGCGCTCCTGGGCCTGCGAGGCGACCTCCTTGGCCTTCGAGGCCTGGTCCTCTCCTGCGACCGTGTTGGTCATTCCCATCCCTCCTTGTGGGGGTTTGCATGGACCCCCCGGAGAGCCGGCCCCGAGTGCCGCCTCCGCAAGCAGGGCGGAGCCGAGTGGGCAGCGGGACGCCTGGACGGGCTCTTCCGGATATGGGTGTGAGGCGGTCCGGCCTGACGCCCTACGACGCCCGTCGTCCCATGCAACGGGTCCCCAACGCAGAAGGCGCTAAACACCCTCGCGATGGGTCCGTGTCCCAGTTGGGGTAGGGCTCAGCCGGCCAGCGCCGCGCGGTCCGTCACGAGGCCCACGTAGAACACGCGGAAGCGCCCGATGCTGATCTCGTCGCCGTCCTCGAGCTCGCTCAGCTCGACGCGCTCCCCGTTGCAGAAGACGCCGTTCAGGCTGCGGTCGTCGAGGATGCGTGCCCCGTCCGGGTCGCAGTAGACGAGCGCGTGCCGGCGCGACACCGTCGGGTCGTCGAAGCGGATGTGGGCCGACAGGCTGCGTCCGATCCGCGTCCAGCCCTCCTGGAGCGGCACGACGCGCACGCGGTCATCGTCCTCGAAGGCCAGGTAGTCGCCCGGGCGCACGAGCGCTCCACGCGCCTCCTCGAGCCAGTCCGGCGGCGCGCCGAGGTCGTGATGGTCGGGGGCCGGCGCGTCATCGCCAAACAGCGATGAGCGCCTGAATCGGCGCCCGCCACACTCGGGGCAGGCTGGTACCGGGTCACGCTCGTGCAATGCAACTGCAAACCCGCACGAGTCGCAGCGGAAGGACCCGGCCCCTGCCAAGGTCCCGGCGCTGAACGCTTCCATGTATGACTCTCCTCAGGGGTGGGGGTAGTGCGCATGGTAACGAGCCGAGGTAGAAGTCCAGGCTCGGTTTTTCGGAATTTGCGGCCTTTCCGGGCCGCTCTGGTACGGACCGTTACCCGCCATTTGGAGGACTACGCAGCACACCCCAGAAATGGTCCGCATGCCCGATCTCGCAGCAATGCTCATGCGCAGCAGCATCGGCGCGCTCAGCGCGGCCAGCGAGGGCTGCCACGACTGCCGCCGTACGCCGCTCGCAGGAGAGCGTCTGCACGAGCTCCGGTCGGGCCAGATGCTGTGCGAGCTGTGCTTCGGGGCGCTGCCCGAGGAGCGCCGCCTGGCGGTCCGCTCGGAGCGCGTGCACGCCAGCGAACGCCGGCTCGCGGTAGTGCCGAAGGCAGCCTGAGAGCGCGCCTCCGTAGAATGGCGCCGCCGTGCGCCAGGTAACCGCCTCAACCGTCATCTCCGCCCCCCGGGACGAGATCTTCGACTTCGTCTGCGATCTGGCGGGGCGTCCCTCGTACACGGACCACTATCTGCGCGACTACCGGCTCGCCCGCGTGAACCCGGTCGGCGTAGGAGCCGCGGCACGCTTCCGCCTGCACGCGCCGCTCGCGAAGGAGTACGCCGAGCTGCACGTGATGGAGGTCGACCGGCCGCGCCGGATCGTCGAGGAGATCCGCGTAGGGCGGCGCGGCCGCAACCGCTCACTGGCGGTCTACGACTTCACCGACGAGGGACACGGCGTCACGCGCATCGAGCTCACCACGTTCAGCGAGCCCGCCACGCCGATCGACCGGCTGAGGGAGATCGGGGCGGCCGGATGGGTGCGCCGGCAGACCGGGAAGTCGCTCGAGCGGCTGCGGATGATCTTCGAGGAACCCTCGCGCGGCGAGCTCAAGCGGGCGTCGATCGCGGGCTTCGAGCCCGCCAAGGCGCCGCGCTTCGGCGTGCCCTCCGGGATGGACCCGTCCCGCGCGCCGCTGAGCACCGCCCGGGCGCCGCGCCGGGAAGCCTCCTAGAATGCCGCGCTCGATGCTTCGGAGATTCTCCATCGCCGCGTGCGCCGTCGCGCTTGCCGCCCCGCTCGGGCTCGCCGCCTGTGGCGACACCGAGCCCGGCGTGGACGAGCCCGCGCGCGAGGGCCTCGCCCTCGAGCTGGGCGGCGTGGACTACAACGTCTTCATCACGCGCCAGCTCAACGCGGACATCACCCCGGACGACGCGTACGTCTCCGAGGAGGCGCCGCCCGGCCAGTCGCTCTACGGCGTCTTCCTCCAGGCCTGCAACGTCTCGGACGAGCCGCGCACCACGGTCAGCGAGTTCACGGTGAAGGACAACCAGGAGAACGTCTTCGAGCCGGAGGCGCTCCCGGAGGACAACCAGTTCGCCTACACGCCGCGCACGCTCGACCCGAAGGAGTGCATCCCCGAGGCCGGCAGCGTCGCCCAGCTAGGCCCCACCGCCGCCTCGATGCTGCTCTTCCAGCTGCCGCTGGAGAACACCGAGAACCGCCCGCTCGAGCTGGAGCTCACCGGCGAGGACGGCGAGACGCTCACCTTCGAGCTGGATATCTAGCTGCGGGGGCGTGAGCCCCCCGATGGCATCCGCCTAGAGCGCGGCTTCCAAGACGATCCGCGCCGCCGGCGCTGCCGTCGCTCCGCCGGCCCCCGCTCGCACCAGCATCACCGCCACCGCGATCCGCGGGCGGCCCGCCGGCGCGTAGGCGGTGAACCAGGCGTCCGTGTTGAGCGGATCGGGCTCCGCGGTCTCGCCGGTCTCCGGGTCGCGGGTGTCCTCCAGCTCGGCGGTGCCCGTCTTGCCGGCCACCTTCACGCCGGGCAGCGCTGCCGCGGTCCCGGTGCCGTAGCCGACGGCGTCGATCATCAGCGACTCGATCACGCGGGCGATGCGCGGCCGCACCACCCGCACGCTGCGCGGCGGGTCGCCGAGCGCCAGCGTGGGCACGTGCCGCACGCCGTGTGCGGCGATCGTCTGCGCGACCGACGCGAGCATCAGCGGCGTCGCGAGTGTGCGGAACTGGCCGATCGCGGTCGAGCCGACTTCGAGCGGCGTGGTGATCTCGCTGGCCGGAGGGATCGTGCTCGGCACCTCGCCGGTGACGGCCGGATCCCGGTTCCAGCCGAAGCGCTCGGCCATCTCCACCAGCGCCTCGGCGCCCAGCTCGACGCCCAGGGGCGCGAACACCGAGTTGCACGAGTGGGCGAAGCTGTTGCGGAAGCTGCCGCCGCACGACTCGCCGTTGGCGTTCTCCAGCTCCACGCCGTCAATCGTCGCGGCGGTCGCGATCGGGAACTCGCTCGTCGGCTTCACCAGGCGTGCCTCCAGCGCGGCGGCGGCGGTCACGATCTTGAAGGTGGAGCCGGGCGGCTGCGGGGCGGAGAAGGCGATCCCGGCCAGGGCACGGATCTCGCCGTTGCGCGGGTCCAGCGCCGCGATGCCGCCGAAGCGGCCGGCGAGCGCCGTGACGGCGGCCTCCTGCAGCCGGGTGTCGATCGTCGTCCGCACCGGCAGCGCCGGGCGCGGCCGGGAGCGCGCCAGCACGCGGTCGCCCGCCAGCAGCTCGCCGCCGGGACGGCCCCTCAGCAGGTGCTCGAAGGCCTCCTCCAGCCCGTTCTGTCCCACGGGCCAGTCTTGCGGGAAGCCCCGCGCGTAGAGCGCGCGGCGCTCTTCGGTGGTCTCCTGGGGTGAGAGCGTCCCGGCGATCGACCCGGCGATCGCCTCGAGCGGCGAGCTGCGGCTGTAGGCCTGGCCGCGGGCCAGCACCTTGCCGTCGCGGGAGAGCAGCGTGGCGCGCCGTGGGGGCTGGCTGCGGCGATCCAGAGCCTCGCCCATGCGGAGGCCGGGGAACGCCAGCAGCGGCCCCCAGGTCACACGCTCGCCCGCGACCGGCAGCACCAGCTCCGCGCGGACGCGTCCGAAGGCGCGGGTGTGCGCGTCGATCGGGACCGACACCGAGTCGCCGTCCCCGGCCGACGGGGCGCCCGCGTGCACGCGTGCCAGCGTCGCCGTGGCGGCGGCGTCCCGGTAGGCCCGCCTGAACTCGCGCAGCGAGTGGGCCTGCTGCGAGGGCTCGTCCAGCAGGGCGTACATGGAGCGGAGGTCGCCGCGCTCCCAGGCCTGGGTGAAGTCGCGTGCCGTGCGCTCGGCCCCGGACTGCGCGTGGGCCCCGACCATCAGCCCGGCGCTCGTCGCCAGCACCGCGAGCGCCACGAGCGCCGGCACGGCGCGGTGCGTCAGCCGGCGGCGCCGCTCGGTGGAGAGATCACTCGCTGGCACTACTCTGGCTCCGGCGAGTGACGGCCCTGGACTGGATCATTGTCGCGTTCACGGTGCTCATGGCGCTCTGGGGCTACGCCCAGGGGCTGATCGTAGGCGCGCTGTCGGTGGCCGGCTTCGCCGGGGGCGCATTTCTCGGTTCGCGGCTCGGGCCGCTGCTCCTCGACGAAGGCGCCGAGTCCCCGTACGCCCCGCTGCTGGCCCTCGTCGGCGCGCTGATGGTGGGCGGCATCCTCTCGTCCGGCCTCGAGCTGCTCGGCTTCCATCTGCGGCGCCGGCTCGAGAGCCGGCTCGGCGTGCTCGGCGTGCTCGACGGCATCGGAGGCGGCCTGCTGGTGGCCTGCCTGGGCCTGGGGCTGGTCTGGATCGTGGGGGCGGTGGTGCTTCAGACGCCGGGGGCGCCCAACCTGCGCGAGCCGATCCAGCGCTCGGCGATCCTCCGCGAGCTCAACAGCCACCTGCCCCCGTCGGGGCCGATCCTGCGGGCGCTCGCGCGCTTCGACCCGTTCCCGCAGATCGACGGACCGCGCCCCGACGTGCCGCCGCCGAACTCGCGCATCGCCCGGGACCCGGACGTGCGCGAGGCCGGGCGCAGCGTCGTGAAGGTGCTCGGCACGGCGTGCGGCCTCGGCGTGCAGGGGAGCGGCTGGGTGGCCGCGGACGGCGTCGTCGTCACGAACGCGCACGTGGTGGCGGGCCAGGACGACACGTCCGTGCAGGTCGGCGGGGAGGGGCCCAGCATCGAGGCCGACGCGATCTGGTTCGACGCGCGCAACGACCTCGCCGTGTTGCGCGTGTCCGAGCTGTCCGGGGTGCCGGCGCTGCGGCTGAAGGTGCGCGCTCGCGAGGGGGCGTCCGCCGCCATCCTCGGCTTCCCCGAGAACGGGCCCTTCGACGTCAGGCCCGGCCGGCTCGGGCACACCGCGACGGTGCTCAGCCAGGACGCCTATGGGCGGGGCCCGGTGCGCCGCGCGATCACGTCGCTGCGTGGGCTCGTGCGCCCCGGCAACTCCGGCGGACCGATGGTCGACGGCAAGGGCCGGGTGGTCACGACGATCTTCGCCGCGACCGTGTCGAACGGCGGCCGCAGCGGCTACGGCGTCCCCGACTCCGTTGTCGCGGACGCCCTCGACCGCGCCGCAGGACCGGTGGACACCGGCCCCTGCGCGCGCTAGGCACCCGCCGTCATCGCTAAAACTGGGGGCGTGCGTGCCGTGAGGACACTCGCAGCGCTCTGCTGCGCCGTGCTGCTGGCCGCCGCCGTGGAGCCGCAGCCCGAGCCCCCGGCGGGCAGCCCGCCGGCGCTCGCCCAGGTGGACGAGAACCCCTGCATCGGACCCGACGCCGCGCAGCTGCGCTGCCCGGACCTCGTGATGCGCCGGCCCTACGGCATCTTCGTGGACCCCTTCACCAGGCCCGGGCGCAGGCTGCTGCGGGCGGGCAACGTGATCGACTCGGTCGGCGCCGGGCCCGCCGAGCTGCACGGCGTGCGCACCAGCAGGCTGTACATGCGCGCCCACCAGCGCATCTACCGGCGCGACGGCACGCGCATCGCGGTCCGCACCGGGGCGCGCCTGCGGCTCAAGTTCGCCCACCAGGCGCGCTACTGGTGGAAGTACTACAACGCCGCGCGCTTCGAGCTCTGGCGGCTGGACGCCGACGGCAAGCGCTCCGACAAGGTGCGCATCGGCCCCAAGGTGTCCTACTGCCTGCGCGACCTCACCCACACCCGCCCGATGCTGCGCCGCTCGCCGTTCCTGCCGGTCTACCCGGCCTGCAACACGGATCTGAAGCGCAAGCGGGTGACGCTCGGGACGTCGGTCGGCTGGGCCGACATCTACCCGCCCAGCTACCCGGAGCAGTGGATCGACGTGACCGGACTGCGCGGCTGCTTCGCCTACGTGCACATCGCCGACCCCGAGAACGGCATCTTCGAGTCGGACGAGGACAACAACGAGGCGCAGGCGGTCGTGCGGCTCCCCTTCCGTGCCGGCGAGCGCCGCAAGGGCTGCCGTGGGCGCGACCGCGGCAAGCTCCACGACCCGCGCCAGTACCCCTGACTCAGCGCGCGAGGTGGATGCCCAGCGCCTTCGGGGCCGCGCACAGGGCGCGGGTGATCAGGTCCGGGCGGCTGTCGGTGTCGAGCGCGTGCTCGCGCCGCACGAGGGCGTTGCGCACCAGTGAGCCGCCCACCCAGGCGAACGGCTCGGGCGGCACCCAGGAGCCGGCGCCAGCGTCCACGATCGGCAGGCGCGTGAGCTCGTTGCGGCGGTCGAGCGCGAGCGACGCGAGCGTCCGGCCCGCCAGGTTCGTGGGCGCCACGCCGTTGCCGGTATAGCCGAAGGCGAAGTGAACCGGCGCGCCCGGCAGCGTGCCGATCTGGGGGATGTGGCTGGGCGAGACGTCGATCGGACCGCCCCAGGCGTGGGTGATGCGCCGCCCGCGGATGGCCGGGATGAGCTGCTCCAGCGCCGCGCGCGTCTCGCCGATCACCTCCGGGTCCACCTCGACGCGTCCGTTGAGGCGCGCCCCGTAGGCGATCCGGCCGCCGCCCCAGCCGAGCAGGATGCGGTTGTCGCGCGTGGTGCGGAAGTAGTGCACGAGCGTGCGCCCGTCGGTGATGCACTCGCCCCCGGTCCAGCCGAGCTCCTCGAGCACGTCGGGCACCGGCTCGGTCAGCACGATGTGGGAGGAGGTGACGGTCAGGCGTGAGCGCAGCGCGGGCAGGCCGCGGGCCGCCCCGCCGATGGCGAGCACCGCGGCGGACGCGCGCACCTCGCCGCCGCCGGTCTCGGCGCGCACCCCCTGGCTGCTGCCGTTGGCCGACAGAGCCCGCAGCGCCCTGACGCGTGAGTGCTCGTACAGCCGGGCCCCGCGCTCGGCCAGCCGCCGCCGGAGCCCCAGCCCGAGCCGCGCCGGGTGCAGCGTGGCGAAGTCACCGATGAAGATGCCGCGGCGGAACACCGGCGAGGCACAGCGCGCCCGCACCTGTTCCGCGGACAGCTCGACCACCCGCTCCGGGGCACCGAGCGCCGCTGCGGCGGCTACGGCCTCGCGGCCGATGTCGTCGAAGGCGGGGGCCGCCGAGACGCGCATGTAGCCGGACTGGCTGAACCAGGCGTCCACGTCCTGGGTGCGGCACCAGTCGCCGATTGCGGTGACAGCGCCGCTCGATGCGTCCAGCAGCGCCCGCGCCTGGGCGTCGCCGAAGCGGTCGCGCAGGGAGGGGGCGGACCCCCAGAGCGACTCGCAGAAGCCGCCGTTGCGGCCGCTCGGCCCGTGGCCGCAGACCCCGCCCTCCAGCAGGGCCACGGTGGCGCCCTGCTCGAGCAGCTCCCAGGCGGTCCACATGCCGGTGTAGCCGCCGCCGATGACCACCACGTCGACCGTCACGGGACCCTCCAGCGGGGGGTGCGGATCGACCGCGCCGGCCTCCTCAAGCCACCACCCGGTGGAAGTGTGGCTGCCTATCTGCGTATCGTGAGGGCCGATGGGCAAAACCCTAGTCATTGCCGAGAAGCCGTCCGTTGCTCGCGACCTGGCCACCGCGCTGCCGGGATCGTTCAAGCAGTCGAAGGACAAGACCCACCTCGTGGGCGACGAGAACGTGATCACGTGGGCGGTCGGCCATCTCGTCGGCTTGGCCGAGCCGGACGCCTACGACCCCAAGCTCAAGAAGTGGCGCTACGCCGATCTGCCGATCATCCCGGACGAGTTCAAGCTCGTCCCGAACGACGACCGCGCAGCCAAGCAGCTGACGGCCATCCACAAGCTGATGGCGGACGCCGAGATCGAGGGGATCGTCAACGCCTGCGACGCCGGGCGCGAGGGCGAGCTGATCTTCGCCTACGTCTACGACCTGTCGAAGGCGAAGAAGCCGGTGGAGCGGCTCTGGCTGTCCTCCATGACCAAGAAGGCGATCGGCGAGGCGTTCGAGCGCCTGCGCCCCGGCGAGGAGATGAAGCCCCTGGAGGCGGCGGCCCGCTCGCGTTCGGAGGCGGACTGGGTCGTCGGCATGAACGCCACCCGCGCAGCGAGCATCCGCCTGCGCGCGTCGTTCGACGGCGCCGTGTCGCTCGGCCGCGTGCAGACGCCCACGCTGGCGCTCGTCGCCCGCCGCGAGGAGGAGATCAGGGCCTTCAAGCCCGAGCCGTACTGGCTGGTCGAGGCGCGCTTCCAGGCAAGCGAACAGCGCGACTACTCCGGCCGCTACCTGGGTGGCAAGCGCCTGGGATCGGAGCAGGAGGGCCTGGCGATCGTCGAGGCCGTCACCGGGCAGCCCGGCGAGATCACGAAGCTCGAGAAGAAGGAGGAGCGCGAGCAGCCGCAGCTCCTCTACGACCTGACCTCGCTACAGCGCCACGCCAACACGCTCTACGGCTTCTCGGCGCGCAGGACGCTGTCGGCGGCGCAGCGGCTCTACGAGGAGCACAAGGCGCTCACCTACCCGCGCACCAGCTCGCGCTACCTGACCGGCGACATGGTCGAGGAGATCAAGCCGATCGCCGAGCTCGTCGGGCACAACCCGCAGTATCGGCGGGCGTCCGAGTACGTGGTCGGGCTCGACCAGCTGCCGCTCGGGCGCGTGGTCGACGACAAGAAGGTCCAGGACCACCACGCGATCATCCCCACGCGCTCCGAGCACGACCTCGGCCGCATGGGCCAGGACGAGCTGAAGATCTACGACCTGGCGGCGAAGCGCTTCCTGGCGATCTTCCATCCCGAGGCCGTCTACGAGCGCACGCGCGTCGAGACGACCGTCAGCGATCACGTGTTCCGCACCAGCGGCCGGCGCCTCGTCGAGCCGGGCTGGAAGGGCGTATACGGCGAGGAGGCCGACCAGCCGCGCGGCGAGGACGACTCGGGCGGCGATCAGATGCTTCCCAAGCTCGACCAGGGCGAGACGGTGCAGACGCTCTCCGTGGAGTCGATGCGCAAGGAGACCCAGCCGCCGCGGCGCTTCACCGACGCCTCGCTGCTGGGCGCCATGGAGACCGCCGGCAAGGAGGTCGAGGACGCCGAGCTGCGCGAGGCGATGAAGGACTCCGGCATCGGCACGCCGGCCACGCGTGCCTCGATCATCGAGCTGCTCGTCAACCGCGAGTACGTCGAGCGCGAGGGCCGGTCGCTGGTGGCGACCGAGAAGGGCATCCAGGTGATCCGCCTGCTCAACGGCCACCAGCTCACGTCGCCCGAGCTGACCGGCAGCTGGGAGCGCAGGCTCGGCCTGATCGAGCAGGGCAAGGACAGCCGCGAGTCGTTCATGCAGGACATCGCCAAGTTCACCGGCGAGACGATCCAGGAGCTCGACAAGCTCAAGGGCGTGCGGATCGAGCGGGCCAAGCTGGGCCCGTGCGCGATCTGCGGGCGCGAGATCTCGGAGAACCGCAAGGGCTACTCGTGCTGGTCGCGGGAGGATCCCGGCTGCGGCTTCGTGATCTGGAAGAAGAAGGCGAGCAAGTCGCTGCCGGTGGCGGTGGCGAAGGAGCTGATCGAGTCGCTGCGCGCCTCCCGGGAGGCCGGCGAGGACCCCGGCGTGGGCCGCACCGCCAAGCCGGTCACAGGCTTCCGCGGCCGCTCCGGACGCACCTTCCGGGCCAAGCTGCGCCTCGAGCAGGCCGAAGAGGGCAAGTGGCGCGTGGAGTTCGATGAGGACTGGGCCAAGGAGCCTCCGAAGGAGGAGGGCGAGGCCGCAGAGGGCGCGGCCGCCGAGGCCACCGCCGACGGCGGCGAAGAGGAAACGGCGGCCCAGGCCGCCCAAGCCAGCTGAGCCGCCGCTCGGGCCGACGCCGCCTGGCCCTTGCCTTGCGCACCTACTCTCGGTAACCTACCGGAAGTAAGTGGCAGCCGAAGCGAAGCAGATCCACGACTACCCGCACGGTCGCGTGCCGCGGCCCGTGCGCGAGCGCCAGGTGCTCGAGCTGGC
>JAXDII010000093.1:0-40026 GCA_034664085.1 Thermoleophilaceae bacterium | reverse complement strand
GTCCGCCGTCGTGCCGGAGCAGGACCACCTCGGTGCCGGCCTCGAAGTGGCCGTCGGGTGCGCCGGAGCCCTCCCTCGAGGCGAAGTAGAACGGCTCCGCCTCGGCCAGCCGGTGGGTGAACCGGTTTGGCGG
The DNA here is from genome assembly GCA_034664085.1 of Thermoleophilaceae bacterium. GTDB lineage: Bacteria > Actinomycetota > Thermoleophilia > Solirubrobacterales > Thermoleophilaceae > JACVRW01. Next base: position 39,893 of record JAXDII010000093.1, on the reverse strand, counting down.
CGGCCGGAGCTGGTTCTCGGGCGGGACCAGGCTGCCCTCGCCCAGGACCTGTGACTCGGGGCGGAGATAGCCTTCCGAGCTCATCGCGGCCGGGCTACTGCAGGCTGTCGGGCGGGAGCGTCAGCGGGATGTTCGGCAGCATGACGCCGTTGTCGACGGGCGCCGCGTGGCTCACCAGCAGCCCCTCTTCCGCGAGGGCCATCAGGTTCGGGAGCGAGTAGACCTCGGCGGCGTTGAAGTCGACCTCGTAGCCGAGGTCCTCGAGGCTCCCGACGGTCATCCGGCTGAGCGGATTGCCGGACGCGCCGATGAACCCCGACATCAGCTCGTTGCGGAACACGGTCTCGCGCCAGTGCGAATCCGCGGTGCCGGGCCCGCCGGTGTTCTCCACGGGCACCCGCCTGCTGGCCGGGCCCGTACCCCGGAGGGCGCGGTACTCCTTCATCGCCGCCTTCCCGGCGAAGGTCGGGTTCTCGGTGCCCGCCTTCTTCAACAGCTTCTTCTCGCTCCAGATCGTGCCTATGCCGAGCACGTGTCCCATCTCATGCGCGATCACGTCGTTGAGGGTGCCGTCCCTCTCCATCTGCTTCAGATCGGCCGTGTCGAACGCCATCCTGCCCTTGGCCGGCAGGAAGGCAGCCTGGCCCGCGGCCTCGGGGCGCAGCCGGGTCGGGCCCGCCTGGCCCAGGATCCCGGAGGGGCCGTCGATGTCCTGGCCGTCGGCGAGGATCAGCACGTCGTCGATCAGCTCGCCGTCGACGAGCACGCTGGGCAGGTCCCCGACGATCACCCGCGTCCAGCGGTCGGCGGCGGCCTTGAACGCGTTCTTCTGCCGCTGGGTCAGACCGCCTCCGAATCGCACGTCGATCTTGAACGGAGAGGTCGTGTTCGCGACAGCCTTGGCGACCGCCTTGTCGGCAACCGCATGGTAGGTCTCGAACGTGGCCACCTGTGCCCCCTCGGTCGGGTCCGCCCGATCCTCTCGGACGGCGGCGCCGCATTCAAGAAGGCCGCTCCAGCTCTTCGCGCAGCCGCTCGCGCAGCCGGTGCAGCCGCACCTTCGCGGTGACCCAGGGGATGCCGACACGGGTGGCCGCCTCGGCCTGCGTGAGGTCCTCGAAGTAGTGCAGGCGGACGAGCTCCCGGTCGAGCGGCGGCAGCGCGGCGACGATCCGGCCCGCGTCGACTCGGCGGACGGCCTGGTCGGCGGCGTCCGGCGAGACCACCCGCGCCGCGAGCTCCTCCGCCTGCTGGCGAGCCTCGCGCCGAGCCGTCTCCTGCGCCCGCAGCCTGAGCGCTTCGTTGCGGGCGATCCGGGCGCACCAGGGCAGCGGCCGGGCGGCGTCCCGGCAGCTCGCCCGCTTCAGCCAGGCGCGCAGCAGCGCCTCCTGGGCGGCGTCTTCCGCCGCGGCGGTCCAGCCGAGCACCGCCCGGGTCTCCCGCAGGCAGCGCGTGCGGGCCTCCTCCCAGTCCCACGCGTCCGGCGGACCTGGCGGCATGGCCGCCGGCCCCCCTGCGAGCGCCCTTGGCTAGGCCTCGGACTGCTCGAAGAGCAGCATGCCCAGCGTCGCCGAAGTCAGCGCGCCGTCTGCCCCTGAGCGGTTCGCGCGCTGCTTGGCCTGGGCCTCGAGCTTGAGCGCCTTGGCCACGACGCCCTCGAGCGCCTTGGTCAGCTCATCCCAGCCGCGATCGTCGAGCTGCAGCTCGGTCCTGCTCACGTGGATGTCGGGCCGATCGAGGCCGCCCGCCGGGGCCGCCTCGACCATGTCGGCGCCGAGGCGCTCGATGATCGCCGCGATCACGGAGCGGCGGACGAGCTTCGGCAGCGACTCCCAGGTCTTGTCCGTGATGATCGGCCGCAGCGTCGCCTCGTAGTGGTGCTCCACGGCGCCGCGCCGCGGTGTCTCGCGGATCAGCTTGATCAGGCCGAGCTGGGCGAGGGTGCGGACGTGGTAGCTGACGTTGGAGACGGGCTGGTCCAGCTCGCGGGCGAGCTCCACCGGGCTGGCCTCGCGCTCCTCGAGCACTCCGAGGATCTCGGCCCGCAGCGGGTGCGACAGCGCCTTTATGACGGCCGGGTCGGCGATGTCGGGGCGCGAACTCACGTTAATCATCGTAATCAATGAAACCATCCTGCGCTTCTCCAGGGTCGATAGGTGGATGGCGGCATACGACGCGCTCGCCCCCGTCTACGACGAGTTCACGAGCGGCCACCGCTACGACGAATGGACGCGCGACCTCGAGTCACTCGCGCGCGCGCACGGGCTCCGGGGGCGGCGGCTGCTCGACGTCGCCTGCGGAACGGGCAAGAGCTTCATCCCGTTCCTCGCGCGCGGGTACTCCGTCACCGCCTGCGACCTCTCCCCCGCGATGCTCGCGCGCGCCCGCACCAAGCGCGCGGCGGCCGGAGCGCGGCTCCACCTCGCCGACATGCGCGAGCTGCCGGGCCCGGGCGGCCGCTTCGACCTGGTCACCTGCATCGACGACGGGCTCAACCACCTGCTCACCGACGCGGACCTGAGGACGGCCTTCGGCGAGGCGCACCGCCAGCTCGCGGCGGGCGGGCTCTATCTGTTCGACCTCAACAGCCTGCGCACCTATCGGAGCGTCTTCTGCGGCGCCGGGGCGGTGGACACGCCCGGGGGCCGCTTCGAGCTGGCGGGCGAGGCCGCCCCGGACAGCCCGGCGGGTGCCGTATGCGCGGTGACGATCAGCGGTGTCGTCGCAGGCGGCAGCCGCAGCACGAGCCGGCACCTGCAGCGCCACCACCCGCGCGCGACCGTGCAGCGGCTGCTCGAGCAGGCCGGGCTCGAGTGCCTCGCGGTGCACGGCCAGCGCGCGGACGGCGCTATCGACCCGTCGTTCGAGGAGCTCACGCACACCAAGTCCATCTGGCTCGCCCGACGTCCGGTCCCCGAACCGACCGAGAGGAGGTGAACCGCGTGACCGTCAAGAAGCTCGACCGCCCCATCGCCCCGGCGACGTCATTCGTCAAGGGCAACTGAACGGACTCGACGGTGCCCGCCGGCACTCGCCGGCGGGCACCAATCTCACCTCCGATGCACCCCAAGCTCAAGGACTCCGTGGAGCTGTTCCCGGCCGGCGACGGATCGCTCTACCTGCTCTGCGCCGCCAGCGGCGAGGACTACCTCGTGGAGGACCCGTCCGCCGCCGAGCGGGCGCTGCTCGGCGCACTGCGCGACGGCGGCCCGTGGGAGGAGCTGGTCGCGGACATCGTCGGCGCCTCGCCGGGAGCGACCGCCGCGCAGCTAGACGCGGCCCTGGCCTGCCTGATCGAGCTGGGCGTCGTGGAGGACGCCTGGGACCCCCCGGGTGACGCGCTGAGTGCGGCCGAGGCCGACCGCTACGGCCGCCAGCTCGCGTACTTCGGCGAGCTGCTGCCGTACGGGTCGTCGCGCGTGGCCGCGCAGGCGCGCCTGAAGCACGCGCGCGTCGTGGTGCTCGGCCTGGGCGGGCTCGGCTCCTGGGCGGTGTGGGCGCTGGCGTCGGCCGGCGTCGGGACGATCGTGGGAGTCGACGGCGACCGCGTCGAGCGCTCCAACCTCAACCGCCAGATCCTCTACGGCGACGCCGACGTCGGCCGCGGCAAGGCCGACTGCGCAGCGCGCGCTGTCGCGAGCTTCAACCCGCACATCGCCTTCGTGCCGATCGGGCGCCGCCTCGACGGCGAGGCGGAGGTGGCCGAGGCGATCGCCGGCGCCGGGTTCGTCGTCGAGGCCGCGGACTGGCCCGCCCACCTGATCGGGCGCTGGGTCAACCGCGCGTGCATGCGCGCAGGTGTGCCGCACGCATCGGCCAGCCAGTTCCCGCCGTTCGTGCGGATCGGCCCGACCGTGATGCCGGGGCGGACCGCCTGCGTGGAGTGCCGCGAGGCGGAGGCCCGCGACCAGAACCCGCTGTTCGACGAGCTCGTCGCCTTCCGCCAGAGCAACGACGCGGTGGCGGCCACGTTCGGTCCGGCGTGCGGCCTGATCGGGTCGCTGCTCGCGATGGAGGCGGTGCACCATTTGGCCGGCGTCGGCCCGCCGGCGACGCTCGGGCGGGCCGTGCTGGTGGACCTGAGGACCCTTGCGACGACGTGGGAGGAGGCCGAGCGCCACGCCGAATGTGGGTGCTGCGCGGGCTTTGCACAAAGGCTCTGAATCACTCAGCGCGACTTGGTAGTGTCGGCCTCTGGCTCATCCCGTCCGCCGCGCTCCCGATGTTCGCTCCCCCGTCGCCCTGACGGAGGTGTCATGGGCGCCGCGCCATGTGCTGGAGATGTCGGACTGGCTGCGGCAGGGCCAGTGGCTCGGAACGCTCGCCCGCGCGGGCGGCTGGTGGCTCGGCGACTGGCTGCGCTACGGCAACGCGCGCTACGGCGAGCGCTACCGCGCGGCGGCGGCCATCACCGGCTACGACGTGCAGACCCTGATGAACATGGCCTACGTCGCCTCGCGCTTCGAGGTCTCCCGACGCCGGGAGAACCTGTCGTTCAGCCACCACGCCGAGCTCGCCCCGCTGCCTGCGGAGGAGCAGGACCGCTGGCTGGGACGGGCGGAGGCGGACGCGCTGTCGGTGCGGGCCCTGCGCACCGAGGTGCGCCGCGCCCGCCGCTCGTCGCCTGAGGCCGAGCCGGCCCACCGCGCGCACGCCGAGGAGCGCGTGTGCCCACGCTGCGGGCACCGCCTCGAGCACGGCCTCACTCGTAGGTGAGGATGTCGATGCGGTCGAAGAAGAGGACGTCGGCGCGGCGCGGCGCTTCCTCGCCCGGCAGCACGGGCACGACGGTGATCGTCAGCGTGTCGCCCTCCACGCGCCGCAGCGCCTCGGTCACGATCACCGGCTTGTCGGCCGGGTGCAGCGGGTGCGGGAAGCGCAGGTCGTCGATGTCGTCCGGGAGCTCGGGGATCTCGCAGTGGCCCTCGTCGCCGGCGCAGCCGCCGTGGCCGAAGATCACGAAGGACCCGGCATAGCCGTGGTCGTCGTCCATGGGCGTGCTCTCGTCGGCTTCGGTGTTGTTGAGGAACACGCGCGCCTCGAAGGACTCGCCGCTGTGGTCGACGCCCTGGAAGAGCAGGTCGGCGCGCGCGTAGAGCTCGCGCCCGGCCGGCATGTCCAGCGCATCTGAGTCGTAGCGATCCATCAGGTCTCCACGGTCGTCTGGGTCGCGGCGTAGTCGTACCCGAGCGCGCGCACCTCGAGCACCTGCGCGACCGTGAGCGGGAACGGCCGCAGCGCCGTGTTGACGTACTCCGCGGTGAAGTTCGGCGGCGGGTGGCGCTGCTGCCAGATGCGCCAGACCCGGTCGATCATGGAGTGGTGGGCCCAGAAGATCGGGTCGTAGGCGGCCAGCGGCACATGGCGCATGTGCCCTACCCGCCCGCCCACCCAGACGTGCACCAGGCCGTGGAGGTTCTCGAGCACCCGGCTGAAGGTGAAGAAGTCCGGGATGGCGAGCACCGACTCGATCTCCCACGCCTCGGGCAGCCGGGTGCCCGGCAGCCCGGGATAGCGCTCCACGTTCGACGCGATGTCCAGGCCGCTGCTGCGCGCCTGCTCCATGGCGAGGTCGTTGATCGCGACGGAGAAGAGCGGGTTTGGCCCCGCGCCGGCCTGCTCGTCGGCGTAAGCGGGCGGGATCTGGCGGTCGCGGGTCCAGTCCCACCACGGCTGCCCCAGCGTCGGCACGTGGTCGCGCAGCGCGCGCTCGTAGAAGTACAGGTAGGCGCGATGCCAGGGCAGGAAGAAGGAGGCGAACTGCTGGCTCGTCGAGTGCGTGCACGAGATCGGCAGCGGCAGCCCGTGGATGCCGGCCCAGTGCTGGTAGCCGCGGTCGTCCGCGACCCCCTGGGCCCACCCGGTCGCCTCGCGGACGCGCTGGAGCATCGGCGCGGTCAGGCGCGTGACCGAGCGCCGCCAGCGGATGCGGGGGCGGCGGGTGCGAGGGGCCACGGGAATCGTCGGCACGGCATCAGGCTCGCGCCCCCGGCAGTCCCGGTCAAGGCAGACCTGACAAATAGTTTGACCTATTGCTAAGGTGAGCCGGTGACCGAGCGCGCGGTTACCCGGGTGTCGCCAGCAGCATGAGCGTGAGGCCCGGCGGCCGGACCGGATCCCGGGGCTCCGCGCGGCGGGCGATTCGCGCCGCCAGCGAGCAGGTGGCGGTCGAGATCCAGCACTACATCCAGGAGGAAGGGCTCGGCCCCGACGACTTCCTCGGGCGCGAGGAGGATCTGGCCGCCGAGTTCGGCGTCAGCCGCCCCACCCTGCGCGAAGCGCTGCGGCTGCTCGCCAGCGGCAACCTGATCCGTGCCTCGAAGGGCCCGGGCGGCGGCATCTTCGTCGCGCGCACCGCCGAGGAGGGCATGAGCCGCAGCCTCAGCGACGCGATCGCGATGATGCTCGAGACCGGCACGGTGACCCTCGACGAGCTGCTCGACGCGCGGCTCCTGCTCGAGGTCCCGCTCGCCGGGCTGGCCGCCTACCAGCCCGAGGAGGAGACCGTCCAGCGGATGCGCGAGATCGTCGAGCGCGAGGCCGCGGCGGGTCCGGAGGACACCGAGACGTACGCGGCGAGCGACATGGAGATCCACCGGACGATCGCCGCCGCCGCCGGCAACCGCATGATCCAGGCGCTCACCGACTGGATCTTCGAGGTGCTCCAGCCCTCGCTGATCGAGGTGCTGCGGCCGGCGATCGTGCAATCGGCGATCCTCGAGCACCACAAGGCGCTGCTGGCCGCGGTGGAGCGCGGCGACCCTGTGCGGGCGGAACGCACCATGAAGGACCATCTGCTCTACCTCCAGGACGTGCTGAGGATGGTGCGCGAGCGCTCCGAGGACGGCCGTTGAGCGGGCCGCTCGTGATCGCGGTCCTGGGGCTGGGCGAAGCGGGCTCGGTGATCGCCGGTGACCTGGCGGCGGCGGGCGCCCGGGTGCTCGGATTCGACCCCGCCCGGCCGGCGCTGGCCGACGGCGTCGAGAGCGCGAGCGACCCCGTGGCGGCGGCTCGCGCGGCCGAAGTGGTGCTCAGCCTCAGCTCCGCGGCGGCCGCGGTCGAGCTCGCGGAGACGGTCGGCCCCGTGCTCGGGGAAGGCCGGCTGTTCGCCGACCTCAACACCGCCGCGCCCGCGCTGAAGCGCTCCGCCGCCGCGGCGGTCGAGCGTCACGGGGCGCTCTTCGCCGACGTCGCGCTGATGGCGCCGGTGCCCGACTGGGGCGTACGCACGCCGGCGCTGGTGGCGGGATCCGGCGCCGGCCGGTTCGCGACGGCCTTCGAGGGCTTCGGGATGCCGGTGACGCGCGTGGGCGGCGAGGCCGGGGCGGCGGCGGCCCGCAAGCTTGCCCGCAGCGTCTTCATGAAGGGACAGGCGGCGGCCATCGGCGAGGCGCTCGCCGCCGCCGAGCGCCTCGGCTGCGAGGACTGGCTGTACGCGGACATCGAGAGCACCCTCACGCGCGCCGACGGGCGGCTGCTGCGCCGCCTGGTGGAGGGCAGCCGCCTGCACGCCGACCGCCGCGTGGACGAGATGGCCGCCGCCGTGGCCATGCTCGAGGAGCTCGGAGTGGAGCCACGCGTGGCCGCGGCGAGCGAGGCCTGGCTGCGCTCGCTCGCTCGCAGCGGGGCCGCGCGGTGAGCGCCGATGCCGGTCCGTCGGCCGAGGCGCGCCAGCTGGTGCGTGGCGGTGTCGACCTGCACGTGCACATCGCTCCGGACGTGGTCGAGCGCCGCATCGACGACGTGAGCCTGGCGCGGCGCTTCGAGGAGCTCGGCCTGGCGGGGTTCGTGCTCAAGTCCCACTACCTGTCGACCGCCGAGCGCGCGGCGGTCGTGCGCGGCGTCGTTCCGGGCGTCGCCGCACTGGGCGCGATCGTGCTCAACCGGGCCGTCGGCGGCATGAATCCGCTCGCCGTCGAGATAGCCGCGCGCGGGGGCGCGCGCGTGGTGTGGATGCCGACGGTCGACTCGCGCAGCGAGCACGAGCACCTGGCGAGGCAGGCGCCGGGCGCGAACCTGCCGGTCTGGGCCAAGCTGCAGGCGGAGCTGCGTGAGCGCGGCATCGAGAGCGAGCCGGTGCCCGCCGTGGACGCCGACGGCAGCGTCCGCCCCGAGACTCAGGCGGTGCTGGCCGTGGCGGCCGAGCGCGGCATGGTGCTCGCCACCGGCCACCTCGGGCGCGGGGAGGTGTTCCCGATCGTGGCGGCGGCGCGCGCGGCGGGCGTCCGGGATGTCGTGGTCACCCACCCGGACTTCCCGGCCCAGGACTTCTCCGTCGAGGAGCAGCTCGAGCTCGCCGCGATGGGAGCGATGATCGAGCGCTGCTTCACCACGCCGCACACCGGCAAGTGCACCTGGGAGCACTGGCTCGAGGGGACGCGTGCGGTCGGCGCCGAGCGGACCATCCTGTCGAGCGACCTCGGGCAGGTCCAGAACCCGCCGGTCGAGGACGGCCTGGCCCTGATGGCCGACCGGCTGCTGGAGGCTGGCTTCGGCGCCGACGAGGTGCGCACGATGGCCGTGGACAACACCCGGCGCTTGGCGGGCCTGTGAGCAGGCGCGTGCTGGCGATCGGCGCGCACGCCGCCGACTTCGTCTGGCGGTCGGGCGGCGTGCTGGCGCTGGCCGCCCAGAGCGGCGGCACGGCGAGCGTCGTCGCGCTCTCCTACGGCGAGCGAGGCGAGTCGGGCGAGCTCTGGAAGGAGCCGGGCCAGACCGTCGAGAACGTCAAGCAGATCCGCCACGCGGAGGCCGAGCGGGCGGCGGCCGCGCTGGGTGCCGACTTCCGCTGCCTCGACCTGGGCGACTACCCGCTCGAGGTGGACCGCGCGGCGCTCGGCCGGCTAACCGACACGATCCGCGAGCTGGCACCCGACGTGATCGTCACCCACACCGACCGTGATCCGTTCAACCCCGACCACCCCGCCGCCTTCGCCGCTGTCGAGAAGGCGCGCGCGCTGGCCGCGGGCGCCGGTGTGCAGAGCGCCTTCGAGACGATCCGCCCGCCAGAGCTGCTGCTGTTCGAGCCGCACCAGCCCGAGCTCTGCAACTTCACGCCGTCCACGTTCGTGGACATCACGCCGGTCATCGACCGCAAGCTCGCGGCGATGGCGGAGATGAAGGCCCAGAGCTATCTGCAGACCTACTACGCCCAGCGCGCCGAGCAGCGCGCCAACCACGCGCGGCGCGTGTCCGGCAACAAGGAGGTCCGCTACGCCGAGGCCTTCCAGCGGGTGCTGCCGCAGGTGCTCGAGGAGCTGTGAGCCTCTTCGAAGAGCTCGCGAGCTTCGGCAGCGCCACGGTCTACGAGGCCGCCGGCCGCGAGGGCCTGGTCGACCTGGACCTGCACCAGCTGATCGGTGGCTCGCGCGCCGCCGGCCCCGCCCGGACCGTGCGCTGCGGCCAGGGCGACAACCTGATGGTGCATGCGGTGATGGACACCGCGCGGCCGGGCGACGTGCTGGTGCTGACGATGCCGGAGCCGGAGCCGGTGGCGCTGATCGGCGAGCTGCTCGCCACGCAGGCGAAGGAGCGCGGCGTGGCGGCGCTGCTCGTGGACGCGGCCGTGCGCGACGTCCTGGAGCTTGAACAGCTCGGCCTGCCCGTCTGGGCGCGCTGGATCCGCGTGAGGGGCGCCACCAAGACGACGGTCGGCGCGATCGACGAACCGGTAGAGGTGGGCGCCGCGACGATCCGCTCCGGCGACGCGGTGGTGCTCGACGCGGACGGCGCCGTCGTGGTGCGCGGCGAGCGCGCCGAGGCGGTCCTCGAGGCCGCCCGCGAGCGAGCCGAGCGCGAGCGCGAGAAGCGCGGGCAGCTCGCGACCGGCGCGCTCTCCTACGACCTCGACGGGCTGCGCACGCGGGTGGAGGGCGAGTGACGGGCGAGCCGCTGCACGACGTCGCGCACATCGGCCACGCCGAACTGCTCACCCCGCGGGCGGACGACAGCCTGCGCTTCTTCGAGGACGTGCTGGGGATGGAGGTGGAGGCGCGCGCCGGCCAGTCGGTCTTCCTGCGCGGCTTCGGCGACTACCAGCGCTACAGCCTGAAGCTGACCGAGTCCGACCGGGCCGGCCTCGGGCACGTGGCGCTGCGCGCCTGGAGCGCCGAGGCGCTCGAACGGCGCGCCGCCGCGCTCGAACGCGCCGGCCTGGGGCGCGGCTGGAGCGACGGCGACCTCGGACACGGGCCGGCCTACCTCTTCACCGACCCGGACGGCCACTCCATGGAGCTCTACTTCGAGACCGAGAAGTACGAGCCGCCCGAGCACCTGCGGCCGTCGCTGAAGAACCAGCCGCAGCGCTACGTCGGCCGCGGCGCGGCGGTCAAGCGGCTCGACCACGTGAACCTGCTCGCCCGCGACGTCGCACCGAACCGGACCTTCGCGGAGGAGCTGCTGGGCTTCCGGCTGTACGAGCGGATCGTGCTCGACGACGGCACGGAGGCCGGCGCCTGGCTCTCGCTCAGCATCGCCGCCCACGAGCTGATCTACGTGGCCGACGCCCAGCGCGACCGGGGACGCCTGCACCACCTGGCGTTCTGGGTCGACACGCGCGAGGAGGTGCTGCGCGCGGCCGACCTGTTCCTCGACAACGACGTCCCGATCGAGGCGGCGCCCTCGAAGCACGCGATCGCACAGGGCTTCTTCCTCTACGGCTTCGAGCCGGGCGGCAACCGCGTCGAGGTGACCACCGGCGGCTACTTCGTCTACGACCCCGACCCCGAGCCTACGGTCTGGAGCGAGGCCGAGCGAGCGCGCGGCCAGGCCTGGGGCGTGAAGACCGTGGAGAGCTTCCACACGTACGGGACCTGATTGCCGGCCGATTGGCCTACTGGTCATATCTATTAGAGTTGTTTCATGAGCACTCTCACTGAGGTGGCTGGCGGGCTGCTGGCGGAGGAGGGCACCTGGAGCGGGCGGATCTTCAGCGACGGCTGGGTCGACGCCCCCGAGACGATCGAGTCCACCGAGCCGGCCACCGGGGAGGTGCTGGCCACGGCGGGCGCCGGCAACGCCGACACCGTCGCGCGCGCCGCCGCCTCGGCGGCCCGGGCCCAGCGCGACTGGGCCGCCACCCCTATCAGCGAGCGCGCCGCGGTCGTGCGCCGCGCCGCCGAGCTGCTGGAACGCCACCGGGCCGAGCTGATCGGCTGGCTCGTGCGCGAGGGCGGCGCGATCCCGCCCAAGGCGGACAACGAGATCAGCGCGGCGATCGGGCAGTTCGAGATGGCCGCGTCGCTGATCTCGCACCCGCTCGGGCAGGTGCTGCCGTCGCTTACGCCGGGGCGCGCAAGCATGGCCCGCCGCGTGCCGGTCGGCGTGGTCGGCGTGATCTGCCCGTGGAACTTCCCGGTGGTGCTGGCGGCGCGCTCGGTCGGGCCGGCGCTGGCGCTCGGCAACGCCGTGATCCTCAAGTCCGATCCCAACACGCCGGTCAGCGGCGGCGTCCTGATGGCGCGCGTCTTCGAGGAGGCCGGCCTCCCCGACGGCGTGCTGCATGTGATCGGCGGCGGCGCCGAGGTCGGGCAGGCGATGGTCGAGGACCCGAACGTGCGGATGATCTCCTTCACGGGCTCCACCGCCACCGGGCGCAAGGTCGGCGAGGCCGCCGGCCGCAGCCTCAAGCGCGTGGTCCTCGAGCTCGGCGGCAACAGCCCGCTGGTGGTGCTCGCGGACGCCGACATCGAGACGGCCTCGTCCGCCGGGGCGTGGGGATCGTTCCTGCACCAGGGCCAGATCTGCCTGGCGGTGAGCCGCCACCTCGTGCACGAGAGCATCGCCGACGACTACGTCGCGGCGCTGGCCGAGCGCGCCTCGCATCTGCCGGTCGGCAATCCCGCCACGGAGCAGGTGGCCCTCGGGCCGATCATCAACCGCAAGCAGGTCGAGCGCGTCGAGCGGATCGTCAACGACAGCGTGGCGCAGGGCGCCACCGTGGTCACGGGCGGAAAGCACGAGGACCTGTTCTTCGAGCCCACCGTGCTCGAAGACGTGACGGCCTCGATGCCGGCCTTCACGGAGGAGATCTTCGGGCCGGTGGCGCCGGTGATCCGCTTCAGCGACGAGGCCGAGGCAGTGGAGCTCGCGAACGCGACCGACTACGGCCTGGTGGCGGCGGTACAGTCCGGCTCGCAGCAGCGCGCCACGGCGGTCGCCGAGCAGCTCCACGCCGGCATGGTCCACATCAACGACAGCACGATCAACGAGGAGCCGCCCGCTCCGTTCGGCGGCTTCGGCGCCTCGAGCAACGGCGGGCACTTCGGCGGCGTCGCCAACCTCGAGCTGTGGACCGAGTGGCAATGGGTCACGTCCCGCGACGCGGCACAGCCGTTCCCCTTCTGACCTGCCCGGTCCAGCGATGATCGACGTCGACCGCGTACGCGCCATCGACGTGCACACGCACGCCGAGATCTCGATCGATGGCCACGACCCGATGCCGCCCGAGCTGCGCGAGGCGGCGAAGCGCTACTTCCGCGGCGAGGGCGGCCCGCCGAACGCCGAGGACGTGGCGGCCCACTACCGCGAGCGCGAGATGGCCTGCGTGGTCTTCACGGTCGACTACGAGCTGCGCAGCGGCCGGCCGCCGGTTGCCAACGAGGAGGTGGCCGCGGTCGCCGCGACAAACGCCGACGTGATGATCCCGTTCGCGAGCGTCGATCCCGCGCGCCCCGATGCGGTCGAGCGGGCGCGCCGCCTGATCGACGAGCACGGCGTGCGCGGCTTCAAGTTCCACCCCAACATCCAGGCCTTCTTCCCCAACGACCGCGCCGCCTACCCGCTCTACGAGGTGATCGCCGAGGCCGGGCTGCCGGCCCTCTTCCACACCGGCCACAGCGGCATCGGCTCCGGCGTGCCCGGCGGCGGCGGGCTGCGGCTGAAGTACTCCAACCCGATCTACGTGGACGACGTGGCCGCCGACTTCCCCGAGCTGCCGATCGTGCTGGCGCACCCCTCCTTCCCCTGGCAGGACGAGGCGCTCTCGATCGCGATGCACAAGCCCGAGGTCTACATCGACCTCTCGGGCTGGTCGCCGAAGTACTTCCCGCCCCAGCTGATCCAGTACACGAACACGCTGCTCAAGCACCAGGTGCTGTTCGGCTCGGACTACCCGATGATCACGCCGGACCGCTGGCTGCGCGACTTCGAGCAGCTGCCCATCGACGACGAAGTGAGGCCGCTGGTGCTCAAGGAGAACGCCGCGCGCCTGCTCAAACTGAGGAGACAAGATTGATCGACGCCGGCGCGCCCGCCCCCGACTTCACGCTGCAGGACCAGGATGGTCAGCCCGTCTCGCTGGCGGACCAGCGCGGCCGCTGGGCGCTCGTCTATTTCTACCCGAAGGCCGACACCCCCGGCTGCACCGCCCAGGCGTGCAGCGCGCGCGACCACTCGGCCGACTACGAGGCCGCGAACGCCGTCGTGCTGGGCGTCTCGCCGGACCCGGTCGCCGACCTGCGCGCCTTCGCCGACAAGTACGGCCTGGCCTTCACGCTGCTGTCCGACGAGGGCGGCGAGGTGGCCCAGCGCTATGGCGCCTGGGTCGAGAAGACCAACTACGGACGCACCTACTTCGGCAACTCCCGCTCCAGCGTGCTCGTTGACCCCGAGGGCAACGTCGCGCGCGTCTTCCCCAACGTCAAGCCCGCCGAGCACGACGAGCTCGTGCTGGGGGCACTGGAGGAACTGCGATGAGCAACGCCATGCGGCCGACGTCCGGCTTGTTCGAAAAGCCGCGCCCGGTCGCCACGCTCGGAGATCTGTTCGCGAACGTCTGGCAGATCGCCTACGTGACCAGGGACCTCGATCACGGGATGGAGATGCTGGCCGAGCGCTTCGGCATCGAGCACTGCACCGAGGTGCCGACGGCCGGCGCCACCGTCCTCAAGGACGGCGAGCCCGCCGAGTGGGACGTGCGCATCGCGATGGGCGCCCGCGGCGGGCAGATCGTGGAGCTGATCGAGCCGGTCGGCGGCGACGTGGACTACTACCGCCAGGCGCTGCCGGCGGACGGGTCCAACGGCCTCGGCTTCCACCACCTGGCGATGATCGCGCCGCTCGGCGACGCGGTCTGGAGCTCGCTCGGCGAGCTGCTCGCGGCCCAGGGGCTGCGCTTCGACTACACGATCCTGATCCCCGATCGGGTGCGGGCCGGCTACGTCGACACGACCGCGGAGCTGGGCCACTACATCGAGGTCTGCCAGCTCCAGGAAGCCGACATCGAGTTCTTCAGCGGGCTGGTGGAGCAGAGCGCCTGAGCGTTCTCGTCGTCGGCGCCGGACCGGTCGGCCTGATCACCGCCCTCGGCCTCGCGCAGGCCGGCCTCGCGGTGACGGTGCTCGAGGCCGAGCAGGGCATCGCCGATTCCCCCCGGGCGATGGTCTACCACTGGACCGTCCTCGAGGATCTCGACCGGCTCGGCATCCTCGGCGCCGTCGAGCAGCGCGGCTTTCGCAAGCACGACTACGCCTTCCGCGTCTTCGAGACCGGCGAGACGGTGCCCTACAGCATCGACTTCCTCGCCGACGAGACGCCGTACGCGTACAACGTGCACCTCGGTCAGCACGAGCTGGCGGCGGTCGCGATGGAGGCGCTGGAGCGGCTGCCCGGCTCCGGCGTGCGCTTCGGCGCCCATGTGACCGCGCTGCACCAGGACGCCGGCGGCGTTACGGCCAGCGTCAGAACGGCGGACGGGCCGCTGGAGCTGCGGGCGGCCTGGCTCGTCGGCGCCGACGGCGCACGCAGCACAGTTCGCGGGGCGCTCGGGCTCTCGTTCGACGGCTTCACGTGGCCCGAGCGCTTCGTCGCGACCAACGTCCGCTACCCGTTCGACCGGCACGGCTACGCGCGCGCGACCTTCCAGATCGACCCGGTCCACGGCGCGGTGATCGCCCAGATCGACAGCTCAGGGCTGTGGCGCTGCACCTACAGCGAGGACGCGGGCCTGCCGGAGCGAACCGTGGCCGAACGTGTTCCAGAGCACTACGCCGCGCTGCTGCCGGGCGACGAGCAGCACGAGCTCGACCGGGTGACGCCCTACAAGATGCACCAGCGCGCCGCCGAGCGATTCCGAGCGGGCCGCGTGCTGCTGGCCGGCGACGCCGCGCACGCGACCAACCCCACCGGCGGGCTCGGGCTGACGTCGGGGCTGTTCGACGCCTTCTCGCTCGCGCGGGCGCTGGCGGCGGTCGCCGTGGAGGGCGCGGACGACGCGGTGCTCGACGGCTGGGCGGACGAGCGCCGGCGCCTGTTCCTGGAGATCGCGTCGCCGGCGGCCAGCGAGAACAAGCGCATCGTCTTCAGCGAGCCCGATCCCGCGCGGCGCCGCGACGACCTCGAGGCGATCAGGCGCTGGACCTCCGATCCCGCTCAGCTGCGCGAGCGGCTGCGCTTCACGGCGCAGCTGCGGAGCGCGTGACCGCCAGGCCGTCGAGGATCTCCGCCAGCTCCGCCGTCCGCGACAGGTGCGGCGAGTGGTCGGTGTCCAGCTCGAACACCGGCGAGCAGCCGGCCCGCTCGAGCATGAGCCGCTGAAGCGGCGGCGGGATCGCACGGTCCTGCTTGCAGACCACGTAGCTGCGCGGGATGCCGGCGAAGTCGAACCCCTCGAGCTGGACCGGCTGGGTGAACGGCACGACCGCCTGGGGCCCGCGGCGCGCGACCGCCCAGTCCACCACCTCGTCCGAGCAGAGCCCGTAGATGGCGTCGCGCGAGGCCTCCGCCGGCATCGTCGCCACCGGCGGATCGCCCTCGACCACCAGGTTCGCCTGCACCTGGTCGCCCTCGCCCTCGGGCATCTGCGTGAGGCCGATCAGGCTCTCGCCGTCCTGGGGCAGGAACGCCGCCACGTAGACCATCGACGCCACCTTCTCGGGGCAGCGCGCGGCCGCCTGGGTGGCCACCATGCCGCCCATGCTGTTGGCCACCAGCACCGCGGGCTCGGGGCGCTCGCGCAGGACGGCGCAGAGCCGGTCGACGTAGGCGTCGAGCGTAAGCTCGGCGACCGGCGTGGGGTCGTCACCCGCCCCGGGCAGGTCGATCGCCTCGACGCTGTGCCCGCCGCCCTCTAGCGCCTCGGCCACCGGCCCCCAGACCCAGGCACCCCCGAACGCACCATGCACCATCACGAACCTCGCCATCGCTCCTCCTCACTCGGTTTCCTCGCCGGCGCGGGGCGCCAGCACGACCTTCCCTCGCAGCCCGCCGGCCTCGGCCAGCTCGTGGCCCTGCGCCGCCGCCTCGAGCGGCAGCACGCGCGCCACGCGCGTGCGCAGCTCCCCGGACCCCAGCGCCCCGGCCAGCTCCTCGAGCGTCACCGGGTCGGGGTGCACCGTCACGGTCTCGGAGCGAACCCCGCGCCCGGGCGCCGGGCCGTCCGGCGGGCGCGTGAAGACGGCGGTGCCGCCGTCGCGCAGCGCCGGCGTGGAGGCCGCCGGTCCGAGCGGCACGGCGTCGAGCACGCCGTCCACCGTGCCGATGTGGCTCAGGTCGGCGTCGCGCGGCAGCACCTCGGCGGCGCCCTGGGCGGCCACCCAGTCCTCGTCGCCGCGTCCCGCCACCGCGATCACGCGCAGCCCGTCGGCGGCCGCCAGCTGGGTCGCGAAGCCGCCGACGCCGCCGCTGGCGCCGGTCACCAGCAGGGCCTGGCCCGGGGCCAGCGCCAGCAGGTCGAGCGCCTGGCGAGCGGTCAGCGCGTTCAGCGGCAGCGTCGCCCCGTCCTCGAAGGACACGCCGGCGGGCAGCGGGGTGAGCCAGCCGGGGTCCACCGCAACTGCTTCCGCGTATGCGCCCAGGCGTCCGCCGAGCTGCGTGAACGGGATCATCCCCGCCACACGGTCGCCGGGCGTGAAGCCGGTCTCCTCCCCCGCCCCGGCCACCTCGCCGGCCAGGTCCCAGCCGAGCACGAACGGCGGCTCCAGGTCCGGCAGGCGCCTGCGCGACCGGCCCGCGCGGGTGCTCAGGTCGGTCGGGTTGACCGCGGCCGCGCGGATGCGCACGACCACCTCGCCGGGGCCGGCCACCGGGTCGGGGCGCTCAGCCGGCCGGATCACCTCCGGTCCGCCGAAGGCGGTCACCTCGGCCACCCTCACGTTCGGCCGGACTCCTCGGCGTAGGCGACGAAGGCGTCGATCGCCCCAGGGTTGGCGAGCGCGTCGCGGCTCGCCACGTCCCTGGCGGCGGCGCCCTGGAGGATGCGCTTGACCGGCAGCTCGAGCTTCTTGCCGGTGAGCGTGCGCGGGATCGCCGGCACCGCCTCCACCGTGTCGGGCACGTGCCGCGGCGAGAGCGCCGCTCGCAGCGCCGCCGCGAGCCGCGCGCGCAGCTCGCCGTCCAAGTCCTGCCCCTCGCCCAGCTGCACGAACAGCAGCAGCTCGCCCGGCCCGCCCTCGGGGTCTTCGAGGTGCACGACGAGGCTGTCGTCCACCTCGGGCTGCTCCTCGACCACCGTGTAGAACTCGGACGTCCCCATCCGCACGCCGCCGCGGTTCAGCGTGGCGTCCGAGCGCCCGGTGATCACGCAGCTGCCGCGCTCGGTGAAGAGGATCCAGTCCCCGTGGCGCCACACGCCCGGGTAGTCGTCGAAGTAGGCGGAGCGGTAGCGCTCGTCGCCGGGGTCGTTCCAGAAGCGCGCCGGCATCGAGGGCATCGGCTTGCGGATCACCAGCTCGCCGAGCTCGCCCACCACCTCGCGCCCGTCGGGGTCGAAGGCGGCCGTGTCGACGGCCAGGCAGCGGCCGGCGATCTCACCGCGGTAGACCGGCTGCAGCGGGCTGCCCTGCACGATCCCGCAGCAGACGTCGGTCCCGCCGCTGCCCACGTTCAGCAGCACGTCGGGGCCGAGCTGCTCGTAGACCCAGTCGAAGCCCTCGGCCGGCAGCGGCGAGCCGGCGGCACAGAGCTGCCGGATGCTCGACAGGTCGTGCTCCTCCCCCACGCGCATCCCGGCCTTGCGGCACCCCATCAGCAGGGCCGGGCCGGCGCCCATCAGCGTCGGCCGCGTCTGCTCGGCGAGGCGCCACTGGGCCGACAGGTCCGGATGCAGCGGGTTGCCGTCCAGCATCACGATCGACGCGCGCAGGAGCAGCGTGGACACGAGCGCGTTCCACATCATCCAGGCGGTCGTGGTGAACCACATCAGCCGGTCGCCGCGCTGGATGTCCCAGCTGAGGCCGTGGTTCTTGAAGTGCTCGACCAGGATGCCGCCGTGGCGGTGGACGATCGCCTTCGGCAGGCCCGTGGTGCCCGACGAGAACAGCACGTAGAGCGGGTGGTCGAACGGCAGCGGGTCGAACTCGAGCGGGCCGGGCTGAGCCGTTACCTCGTCCCAGCCGACCGCGTCCGGCAGAGCGTCGTCCGAGCCCCCCGCATAGGGGACGTGGACGACGTGCTCGAGCGTCGGCAGCGCGGCGCGGATCTCGGCCACCTCGGCGCGCCGGTCGATCGGCTTCTCGCCGTAGCGGTAGCCCGCGATCGCGAGCAGGACCTTCGGCCCGACGATCCCGAAGCGGTCGATCACGCTGCGCGGGCCGAACTCGGGCGCGCACGTCGCCCACACCGCACCCAGGCTCGCCGCGGCCAGGAAGGCGATCAGCGTCTCCGGGATGTTCGGCAGATAGGCGACCACCCGGTCGCCCGGGCCCACGCCCAGCCGCTGCAGGCCGGCGCGCGCGGCGGCCACCTGCTCACGCAGGTCGCCGAAGGTCAGCTCGAACGGCCCGCGCGTCTGCGAGATCGCCATCACCGCCACGTCGGCGAGGTCCTCGTCGGCGCCGACCATGTGCTCGGCGTAGTTCAGCCGCGCGCCCGTGAACCACTCGGCCCCCGGCATCGCGGACGACCCGAGCACCCGCTCGTGGGGGGTGTGCGCACGCACCCCGAAGAAGTCCCAGACCGAGCCCCAGAAGCCCTCTAGGTCGGACACCGACCACTCGAACAGCTCGTCGTAGCCGGGCAGGTCACGCCCGCGCGTGTCGTGGACGAAGTCGAGGAAGCGCCCCAGCTGGCTGGTCTCGCGGACGTCCGCGGGCGGGGTCCACATCACCTGCCCCGCGTCGCTCACGGCCATCGGCGTCCGGCCTCCATGGCCCAGAGGCTATGACATGTTCTGGCTGCTGGAGGGAGCCTGGACCGCGCGCGCGGGAACCGCTAGGCAGCCGAGCCCTGGACCACGCCGATCATGTGGCCCTCCGGATCGTTGAAGAGGCCGATCACGAGCCCCTCCATCACCTGGTCCGGGCCCATGACGCGCGAGCCGCCGAGGCTCTCGGCCTTCGCGAGGGCCGCTTCTGCGTCGGGCACCTCGATGTAGAAGGTCACGTGGCCGTCATAGCCCTCCGGCCCGCCCGCGACGCCGCCGCCGATTCCGGCGCCGTCGGCGTTGGTGTTCCCGTCGCGCTGGACGACCCCGTAGTTCATCGGGTTGTTCGAGTCCATCTCCCAGCCGAACAGCTCCGCGTAGTAGCTCCTGAGCTTGTCCCCGTCCTTTCCGATGATCTCGAAATGGACAACCGGCTGTCCCATGCCATCTCCTTTCCGCGCCGATGCGGCGCGCGCGTGGGGCCTACAACGTACCCCCCGAATCGCCGGCGCATGCGGCGGCGCGCTCCAGGAGCAGGGTCCGCTCTCGGGTGTTGCCGGTGAGCGAGGCCGCGCGCTCGAACTCCGCGCGCGCCTCCGCGGATCGCCCGAGCTTCGAGAGCAGGTCGCCGCGCACGCTCGGCAGCAGGTGGTAGGCCTCCAGCGACGGCTCCGCCGTCAGCTCGTCGACGAGCTCGAGGCCCGCCGCCGGGCCGAACGCCATCGCCATGGCCACCGCGCGATTCAACTCCACGACCGGTGATGGCGTGAGCTGAGCGAGCCCGTCGTAGAGCGCCACGATGCGCCCCCAGTCCGTGTCGCCCGGGGTCCGCGCCCGCGCGTGGCACGCCGCGATCGCCGCCTGGAGCGCGTAGGGGCCGAGCCCGCCGCCGAGCTCCTCCGCCCGGTCGAGCGCGGTGAGGCCGCGGCCGATCAGCATGTGGTCCCAGCGCCCGCGATCCTGCTCGAGCAGCAGGATCGGCTCACCGGACTGGCTCACCCGCGCGCGCGAGCGCGAGGCCTGGATCTCCATCAGCGCGACGAGGCCGTGCACCTCCGGCTCCTTCGGGACCAGCTCGGCCAGGATCCGGCCGAGGCGCAGCGCGTCCTCGCAGAGCGCCGGCCGCATCCACTCGTCGCCGGCGGTGGCCGAGTAGCCCTCGTTGAACACCAGGTAGATCACCTCGAGCACCGACGACAGGCGTGCGCCGAGCTCGTCCGTGGCCGGAACCTCGAAGGGCACCCGTGCCTCGGCGAGCGTCCGCTTGGCCCGCACGATGCGCTGGGCGACGGTCGGCTCCGACACCAGGAACGCGCGGGCGATCTCCTTGGTCGTCAGGCCCCCGAGCAGGCGCAGCGTGAGCGCCACGCGTGCCTCGGTCGACAGGACCGGATGGCAGCAGATGAAGACCAGGCGCAGGAGGTCGTCTTCGATGGGCTCGTCGATCGCCGCTTCGAGATCCGGCACGGTCAGCTCCTGGCGGGATTCGATCTCACGACCGAGCTCCTCTTGCTTGCGCTCGGCCATCGCCTTGCGCCGCAGCCGGTCGATCGCCCGATTCTTCCCCGTGGCCATGAGCCAGGCGCCCGGGTTGTGCGGGACGCCTGACTCAGGCCACTGCTCCAGCGCCGCCACGAGCGCCTCCTGTGCGAGATCCTCCGCGAGGCCGACGTCGCGCACGATCCGCGCGAGGCCGGCGATCAGCCGGGCGGACTCGATCCGCCAGACCGTCTCGATCGCGCGGTGGGTGTCCGGAGCGCTCACGGAGCGGCTAGCGGTTCTCCGTCTGCTCGCGCAGGCGGGCCTCCTGCTCGCGCAGCTCGGGGGTGAGCTCGTCGCCGAAGTCGTCCGCCTCGAACACCTGGCGAATCTCGATCTCCGACTCCTCGCCCGTGGGGTTGGGAACGCGCTTGACCCACTCGATCGCCTCGTCGCGATCCTTCACCTCGATCAGCCAGAAACCGGCGATCAGCTCCTTGGCCTCGGTGAACGGCCCGTCGACGACGGTGCGCTTGTCGCCGGAGAACTTGACGCGCGCGCCCTTCGAGCTCGGGTGCAGGCCCTCGCCCGCGAGCATCACGCCCGCCTTGACCAGCTCCTCGTTGTACTTGCCCATCTCGGTGAGCAGCTCTTCGGTCGGCATCACGCCGGCCTCGGTGTCCTCGTTGGCCTTGATCATGACCATGAAACGCATCGTCGGTCCTCCTTGTAGTTGCTTGAT
The DNA here is from genome assembly GCA_034664085.1 of Thermoleophilaceae bacterium. Lineage (GTDB taxonomy): Bacteria > Actinomycetota > Thermoleophilia > Solirubrobacterales > Thermoleophilaceae > JACVRW01. The sequence continues at coordinate 18,594 of JAXDII010000093.1, read as the reverse complement.
GCTCTACCCAGGCGTCGAACGAGCACGGGCCAAATCGACACGCCGGCTGATTTTTTTTCTCGCGGCCCGCCTAGGCTGACGGCGTGCGCACGATCACGCGCCCCGAGCTGACCGCCGCGCTGGCGGCCCGGCAGATGCTGCTCGACCGCCAGTCGCTCGCGCCCGCGGAGGCGATCCGCCGGCTGACACCGCTCCAGGGGCAGGATTCGCCGGCACCCTACGTCGCCCTGGCGGCGCGCCTCGACGGCTTCGCCCGCGCCGATCTGGAGGCGGCGATCAGCGCCCGCACCGTAGTCAAGACGACGATCATGCGCCTCACGCTGCACTGCGCGGCCGCCGCCGACTACCCGGCCTACGCCCAGCTCGCGCGCCAGGCCCGGCTGCGCACGCTGGGCAACCGGCACCCCGACCTCGACCTGGCGGAGGTCGCGGCCGAGCTGGCCGCCTGGCTGGACGAGCCGCGCACGAACGACGAGATCCGCGAGCGCGTCCGCCGCTACGACGGAGTGGCCGACGACGCCTGGACGCCCGTGGTCTTCGCGCGCACGCTGCTGCCCCTCGTGCAGCTGCCCCCGGCCGGCTTCCGGCGCGACCGGCGCAGGCCGAGCTTCGCGGTCGACCCGCGCCCCCTGCCCGACCCCGCCGGGGCCGCCACGCTGGTGCTGTCGCGCTACCTGGCCGCGTTCGGCCCGGCCAGCCGGCGCGACATCGCCGCGTGGGCCGGCGTCGCACAGCGCGACTTCGCCGAGGCGTGGGCCGGCCTGGAGACCGTCTCCTACCGCGACGAGCAGGGCGCGGAGCTGTTCGACCTCCCCGGCGCGCCGCTGCCGCCCGCGTCGACCCCGCTGCCGGTGCGCCTGCTGGCTCGCTGGGACCAGGCGCTGCTCGCCTACGCCAACCGCGACCGGATCATTCCGCCCGAGCTGCAGGCACTGAAGCTCACGCTCAGCGGGGACTCCACCGTGACGGTCGACGGCCGCGTCGCGGCCAGCTGGCGCCTGGAGCGCGGCCGGGACCGCGTCAAGGTCACCGTCAGCCCGCACACCGAGATCCGCCGGTCGGCCCGCGCGGACATCCGCGCCGAGGCGGAGCGCACGGCGCGCTTCTGCGAGCCGGAGGCGCGCAGCGTCGACGTGGCGGGGCTGTAGCGGCGCGGCGCGCTACTCGCGCGCCCGAGCTGTGAGCTCCTTACGAGGCAGCCCGTGTCAGGCGGGCTGCTCGCGCTCGACCCGGCGCTGCTCCGCGTCCTTGGCGGCTTCCTTGCGGAGCTTGGCGCCAACCTTCCGAAGCCGCGGGCCACGCATCTCGATTGAGCCGATCACCGTGACGTCCTTGTCGGAAGCGGTCGCAGGGATTCTGATGTTGCGTTCTATTGCCATAACGCTCCTTGACTACACAACAGTATGGCCGCCAAAAGGACGGATCGAAGATCGGACGCGTGAAGTCAGCCGCGTGTGCCAGTCCTGACGCGCCGCGACGTCCAAACCAACGCCGCCACCAGGAGCCCAAGAACCCCGGAAATCCAGCACCAGACCGCCGTTGTGTGCTCGCCGGCGAACGCCAGGGCAGCCGCCGCGGCGAGTACCGAGAGGAGCACGCCACTCAGAAGACTACGGGACCGCCTCAGCATCGCTCGTGCCGTCGAGTGCTCGTCCAGGCGCAGGAGCAACGCGACGAACAGGGCAATACCGGCGAGCAGCAGCGTGACAACGGGGCCTTGCCGGCCCTCGCTCGTCGTCGTGTTCAGGTCGGCTATCCACGCGCCGTATGCGATCGTGAGACCCGCCAGCACGCTGAGGCCTATGGCGGGATGGTGGAAGCGCCAACCTTCGACGATGTGCTGGGCCCGAACGCCGAGCCGGCTCCCTGCTTGCCCATCGGCCTCGAGCCGATCGAGGTGTTGTTGCAGGCCGTCAGCAGTGACGTAGAGCGACGGGTGGTGACTGTCTTCAACCACGGGCGAGAGCACGCGGCGCGTCCCGGTTTCCAGCATGAACCACGCTTCTGCACGCAGCTCGACTGGAAGCGGACATTCGAGGTGGCTGCTCGCGGCCTCGAGGACGCCGGGAGTGTCGAAGAAGATGACCGAACGGGGACCGTCCCTAGGGACCGGTTCGTCGAACGCAAACTTCACCAGTTGGCGACGGTCGACGCGCGGCACCAGGACGAGGAGCAGAAAGCCGGAGGCCGACGCCCGCATCAGCTCAACAAGCGAAGATACGACGTCTCCGTAGTCCTCGGCGAAACGGTCGATGTCGCTTTCCAGGCCTGCCGCGACGTCCATCTCGACGCACCGCCGGATCAGCTCGAACGCACGCGCCGTCAGGTCGGAGGCGGTGCGGGAAGGACTGGTCCCCAGACACAGGGACAACTCGAGTTCGAGGAGGTCGCGGGTAACCACCTCGATCTCGCTTGCCAGCAATAACGGCAGAGAGGATCCGTCCTGGCGCAGGTCGAAGCCGACAAGCTGACCTCGCGCCAGCCATCCGAGTGGGATGACCCACTGTCCCTCACGCCCGGTGCGCACCGCCGATCTATGTGGCTCGTTGTCGACACCGCCTTCGCCGTCTTTCTCGCGCGGCCGCAGAAGCAGGTCGTCCCAAACCTCGGACGGAACCGTGAAGTCGATACTGACGTGGCGCCGTACTTCCTCCGCCGAGCGCAGTTCGAAGCGCTCGCTGCGGCGATGGCGCCATCCCGAGGGATCCTCCAGAAGCTGAGAGAGGCCCGCCGCGATAGCCCAGTGTCGTTGCTGGAGCTCCCGTACCGTTTGAACGGTCATGACTATGGGACTTTTCCTGATCGCTCGGACGCATCCGCATGCAGCGACCCCGGCGCCCCACGCCCAGCTCACAGCCAGGCCAGCAGCTCCTCCACGCCATCGACCACCGCGTGCGGGCGCTGCGCCGCGGGCACGCCGTCGAGGTCGACCGAGCCGCTGATGCCGCTGCGCACCAGGATCGTGCGCGAGCCGCCCTCGTGGCCGAGCCCTATGTCCATCCCGAGGTCGTCGCCGATCACGGCGAGCTGCTCGGACGGGACGCCGAGGTGGTCGCTGGTCTCGCGCACCGCGGCAGAGGAGGGCTTGCCGACCACGACCGGCCGCGCGCCGGTGACCTTGGCGATGCCGGCGGTGACCATCGCCCCGCGGCTGAAGATGATCCCGTTCGCGCCCCAGTAGCCGCGCAGGTAGTTCGCTGTCAGCAGGCGCGCGCCGTTCGACACCGCGTGCGCGGCGCGCTCCATCTCGTCCAGGTCCACCTGGTCGACGTGGGCCACGAACACGACCTCGGCCTCCTCGCCGCCGGTCAGCGGCACTCCGGCGGCCGCCATGCGATCGCGAACCGCCTCCGAGCCGAACACCATCGTCGCCTGACCGGGGTGCCGGCGGCCCAGGTAGGACAGCGCGCTGCACACCGGGGTCAGCACCTCGTCGTCGCCCACCGGCAGTCCCTCCTCGCGCAGCCCGCGCGCGAACGCCTCGGGACCCATGTGGCTGCCGTTCGTGAACAGCACCAGCGGGCGGCCCGACGCGCGGATCGCCTCCAGCACCTCCACCGCGCCGGGCAGCGGGCGCGCGCGGAAGTCAGCGCCGCGGTGCACGAGCGAGCCGTCCACGTCGAACACGAAGCCGCGGACGTCGTCAAGCCGCACGGCGCCACACCACGAGGTCATCGGCCTTCTCGAGCCGCAGGTAGCGGACCGACTCGCGCTTGGCCAGCTCGCTCAGCAGCCGCACCAGCGGGTCCCGCCCCGGCTTGGCCAGCGGAGCTGGCCGCGGCTGGCCGCCGGCGGCGACCATCGCGTCCACCTGCTCCTGGGGCATCGTCAGCCGCAGCAGCAGCTCCTCCTCCGAGATGCGCGCGCCGAAGCGCTGGCGCGCGCCCTCCAGGCCGATCGGCTCCAGCCCGCGCAGCTCCTCGGCGCGCTGCATCGACAGCACGCGGTCCGCGACCTCAGCGTCCACGGGGGCGGGCGGCTCGTAGAAGTGGCCGAGGAAGTAGCGCACCAGCTCGTCGGAGACGTCCTTCCAGCGCTCGCCGGAGATCACGTTCATCGTGGCCTGCGTGGCCACGAACTGCGAGACCGGCGTGACCATGATCGGGTAGCCCATCTCCGCGCGCACGCGCGTGACCTCGTCGAGCACGGCGTCGAACAGCTCGGGGCGCCCGACGTCCTCGAGCATCCGCTTGGTGGTCGTGACCATGCCGCCCGGCATCTGGTGGCGGTAGTAGGCGGCGTCGTACTCGGCGGGCGCTCCGAGCGGCAGGCCGCGCTCGCGCGCCAGCTCGCGGAAGTGGGCCGACACCGCGGCGAGTGCCTCGGTGTCGAGCCCGTGCGAGAAGCCCTCTGCCTCGATGTTGCGCAGCGTGGCCTCGGCGGGCGGGTTGGAGGTGCCGCTCGCGACCGGCGCGACCGCCGTGTGCAGGGTGCGGATGCCCGCGCGCAGCCCCTCCACGTACGCGAGCGGGCCCAGGCCGATCGTGCAGTGGCTGTGCAGCTCGACCGGCCGAGGGGCGAACGCGGCGATGAACTTGGGGACCAGCTCGCGCACGGCGTCCGCGGTCAGCAGGCCGCCGGGGTCCTTCAGATAGAGCCGGTCGATGTCCGGCGACGCGGACACGGCCGTGGCGCGCTCGACGTAGTAGTCGTGCGTGTGCGCGGGGCTGATCGAGTAGGTCATGCCCACGACCACCTCCTCGACGCCCTCCTCGCGCGCCATGCGGGCGAGCCGCACGAGCGCGTCCGGGTCGTTCGACGGGTCGGCGATCTGGAAGCGCCGGATGCCGTTGCGCACCACCAGCCGGAATGACAGCCGCATCAGGTCCTCGCCCGCGGGCACCCACGAGATGAAGCGCATGCCGGTGGTGATCATGTTCAGCGGCGTGTCCGGCATCGCGGCGCTGACCAGCCGAATCCGCTCCCACGGGTCCTCGCGGTGGAAGCGCACCGACACCGCCATGTGGGTGCTGGAGGTGAAGTCGACCGCGCGGAAGCCGACCCGGTCCATCGTCGGCGCGATCGCCAGTACGTCGGGAGTCGTGAGGCCGGTCGCTCCCCAGAGGCTCTGGTTGCCGTCCCGCGTGGTCGTGTCGACGATCTCGACCGGATCGCTCACGCGGCCTCCACGCGGAACAGCGTCGCGCCGTCGCCTACCACCTCGGCGTCCTCGGCGCAGACCTCGACGATCGTCCCGGCCACCCCGGCCTGGACCGAGTTCATCATCTTCATGATCTCGATCAGGCATACGACCGTGTCCGGCTCCACGCGCGCGCCGACCTCCACGAACGGCGCCATGCCAGGCCCCTCGGCGCGGTAGAAGGTGCCCGGCATCGGGGCGTCGATCGTCTGCGTGCCGGCGGGCGCGGCACCGTCGGAGGCCGGCGGCGCGGCTTCGGGCTCGGGCGCCGCCGCGGCCGCCCCGCGCACCACGTGCAGCTTGAACTCGGCGGTCTCGATGCGCAGCTCGTCGAGCTCCGACTCGTCGATCAGCCGCAGGATCTCGCGCACGTCCTCGTCGGTGAGCGCCATCAGGACCCGTCCGCCGGCTTGCCGGCGCCGAACGTGCCCATGACGAGCGACAGCGCCGAGCGGCGCTCCGCCGGCGGGGCGGCCCGCACGGTGGTAACCGGGCGCGACTGGAGCACGAACAGGCCCTCCCCGCCGCGCGCGATCGCCCACTCCACGTCCTGGTGGCCGCCGAAGTGGCGCTCCACGCGCCGGCCGACGTCCACCAGCGTGCCGAGCTGCTCGTCATCGAGGCAGGCGGCCTGCTGGCGGTTCTCGGGGACGTCGGCGCGCAGGGTTCCCGTCCCGGACGGGTGCGGCAGGTACTCGATCTGCTTGGGGCCGACGGTCCGGTGCAGCACCTCGCCTGTGATCTTGCTGACGCGGTACTCGTCCGGGGTCACCTCGCCGCCCACGACGGCGACGCCGAGCCCCCAGCTCGCGTTGACGGCGACGCTGCTCGGGTCCCCGCTGACCGGATTGCAGGTGAACATGACGCCCGACACGGCCGCGTCGACCATGCGCTGCACGGTCACCCCCATCGCGGCGCCACGGTCCGCGCCCATGCGCGCGCGGTAGGAGATCGCCTCGGGGCTGTAGAGGCTCGCCCAGCAGTCGCGCACCGCCGAGCACACCGCCTCGGCGCCGCGCACCCAGAGGTAGGTCTCCTGCTGGCCCGCGAACGTGGCCTCGGCGCTGTCCTCGCCGAGCGCGCTGGAGCGCACCGCCACGGGCGGGTCGCCGTCCCCCAGCGAGCCGTAGACGCTCGTGATCTCGCTGCCCACCGCGGCCGGCACCGGCGCCGAGCGGACGGCCTCGGTGATCTGGGCCGAGCAGCTGCGGACGGCGCCGAGGTCCTCGGGGTCGAGCCCCTCCAGCTCCCCCGCGATGTGGGCGTCGAGCCCAGCCTCCGCCGTGCTGGCCGCGAACGCCGTGCTGGCCACCCCGAATCCCGGCGGCACCGGGACCTCGGCGGCGATCAGCTCGCCGAGGCTGGCGCTCTTGCCCCCGAAGAGCGATTCGTCGGCGCCGCGCAGGTCGGCCAGCGAGCGGGTGTGCTCTCCCACTACCCCTCGTCGCCGTCGAGGATCGTCACGCGTCCCTCCGTTCCGTCCACGCGCACGCGCTGGCCGGTGCGGATGCGAGCCGTCGCGGTGCCCGTGCCCACCACCGCGGGCAGCCCGTACTCGCGCGAGACGATCGCGGCGTGGGACATGATGCCGCCGATGTCGGTGACGGTCGCGACGATCTTCGAGAAGATCGGCGCCCACGCCGGCGACGTGATCGTGCACACGAGGATCTCGCCGGCACGCACCTCGTCGAGGTCACCCAGCCCGCGCACCACGCGCGCCGGCCCCTCCACCGTTCCCGGCGACGCGGCCGCCCCGCTCAGCTCGTTGCCGTCCTGCGAGCCGGCCCAGTCCTTCAGGCGCTGAGGCGTGATCCCCCAGAGCATCACGACGATCGGGTCGTTCACCGCTTCCGGCATCCGCCCGAGGGCGGGCGGCGGCGTCCAGCCGTCCAGGCCCTCCAGCAGCTGCTTGCGCCGGGCCACGATCGGGGGCCAGTGGTGCGGGCCGAGCGGCGGGCCGCCTGTGGACCACGTGAGCGACAGCTCCTCGAGCGCCTGCATCGCCTCGTGGCGCGAGAGCTGGAAGATGTCCTCGCCCTCCTCGATGAAGCCGTGCCGGGCCAGCAGCGCGCCGAACTCGCGCACCTTGTTGAAGAAGCGCGACTGGAACCAGTAGTCGCAGTAGAACTTGTGCTCCTCGACGTACGGGAAGACGGTGCGCGACAGGCCGAGCAGCTCCTGGAAGCTCCCGCGCGCGCCCTCGTCCATCAGCGCGGCGTACTCCTCCGCCAGCCGGTCGCGCTCGGCCTCGAGCTCCTCGGTGGGCCGCTCGATGTCCTTGCCCTCCTTGAGCGCGGCGACGTGCCCGATCAGCGAGGCGTAGGGGATGCTCGGGTCGTCGTGCCAGCTGCCGTAGTAGTGGTAGAGGCCGTCGCCGGTGCCCATGTTGAACCACGGGTCCTTGATCTGCTCGAGCTCGTCGAGCCAGGCCCGGCCGGCGCCGCTGCCCGACAGCTCCGCGTCGATCTCCGCGGGCGAGCGGCCCTCGGCGAACGCGCCGTCCACGCCCGTTTCGATCGCCAGGCCGGCAAGGCGCCGCAGCTCGGCGTCCGCGCGGAACAGCACCACGTCGATGCCGGCCACCATCTGGGAGATGTGCTGGTCGGGGATGTCCGGCAGTGCGCTGCGCATGAACTCGGCAAAGGTGAGGTAGGCGCCGTAGCCCAGCAGCAGGAACTCGAAGTGGTGCTGCCACATCATCTCGGCGCAGCGCAGCGTGTGCGAGAAGGAGCGCAGCAGGTCGATGTTGCTCAGGTTGCGCTCGCCGAACACGACGTCGTCCGGCTCGTACTCGGGGAGGTCGGGAACCTCGATCTCCTCGACCTCCCGGTTGAGAGCCTCCATCTTCGTGCGCCACCCGGCGTAGAGGTCGTCCCAGTTCTGGAAGTAGTGGCCGGCGCGCTTCTCGAAGAACTGAGCGCGCTCGGCGATCTTGTCCGGGTCGGTGACCGGGTTGGGTGAGATGTACACGTAGCCGTTGACCACGCGGTAGTCCACGCCCATGGCCGGAGGCACGGCGAAGGCCCGGTTCTGCCACCCGCCGAGCGCGTAGTAGGGGTGGTCGACCTCGACCATGTCGAAGGCCGGCATCGGGAACGGGAAGTGCTGCGAGTTCCAGAACCAGAGCCGGTTCTCGTCGGACTCGCGGCGCCGCTCGTCGAACAGGGCCCAGTACGGATACATCTCCTCCCAGCCCTCGCAGCCGTCTGGCGTCTCGATCGAGAACGGGCTCGGAAAATCCGCGACCTCAGGACTTGATGTGGCCAAGATGGCTCTCCTCTCCTCTTCCCCTCCGGCGAGGATGCCGGCCAAGTCAGATTATCCGGTTTGTGCCCACGCGAGGCGTCGGCGGAGCGCGGCCCGCCAACATGGCCGGGATGCGCACCCTCGTGGTCTCGGATTTCCATCTCGGCGCCCGCCTGCGGCGGGACGTCCTGCGGCGCGCCGATGTGCTCGAGGCGCTGCTCGACGCGCTGCAGGGCGTGGACCGGCTGGTGCTGCTCGGCGACGTCGTCGAGCTGCTGGAGGGGCGGCCGGAGCGAGCGATGGAGGTAGCCGAGCCGGTGATGCGCGCGATCGGCGGCCGGCTCAGCCCAGGTGCCGAGGTGATCGTCGTGCCGGGCAACCACGACCACGAGCTGATCGGACCGTGGCTGCGGGCCCATGGGCTGCCGCCCGCCGACGACGCGGAGATCCCGCTCGACGCGACTCCCGTGCTCGCGCGCATGAGCTCGTGGCTGGCGCCCGCCACCGTGCGGGTGCGCTACCCGGGCGTCTGGCTGTCGGACCGGGTCTGGGCCACGCACGGCCACTACCTCGACCGCCACCTGATGCCGGAGATCGCCTTCGGGATCGCGCGCGGCCTGCTCGGGCGCCTACCGCGCGACGGCGCCCGCCCGCTGGACTACGAGCGCGCCGGCGGCCCCTCGCTGACGCGGGTGGAGGCGCGGCTGACCCGCTCGCTGCCGCGCCCGCTTGCGGGACTCGTTGACGACGTGGCCGAGCTGATGCGCGCGGCCACGATGCCGCGAGTGCCCCGCGTCCCGCGCGGGCGGCTGGCCCGGCGCATGTCGCCGCTCACCTCGACCCTGCTGGGGGCGCAGATGCGCAGGGCGAGCATCCCGGCGCTGGCGCGGGTGGTTCACCGCCTCGGGGTCGAGGCCGAATGGGTCGTCTTCGGCCACGTCCACCGCTGCGGCCCATTCCCTGGCGACGACCCGCATGCATGGGTCGGCCCCGGCGGCCGGCCGCGGATCGCGAACACCGGCAGCTGGGTCTACGAGCCGCTGCTGCTGCACCACGCGACCCCGCCGCACCCCTACTGGCCCGGAGGGGCGATCGTCCTGGAGGACGGCCGCGAGCCGCGGGCGGTCGGATTGCTGGACCACGTGGTACACAACTAGGGAGGCCGCTGAACATGGAGACGATTTCGCTCGACCCCGTCGACGCGATCACGGTGACCACGCTCGTGGACAACGTGACCGACTCGCTGCTAGGCGACCAAGGTCCGGCGAAGCGGCCCTCGCTGGCGGCCTCGCCGCGGCTCCCGGCACCTCTCCTCGCCGGCGGTGTCACCGATGACGCGCTGCTCGCGGAGCACGGGTTCTCGGCGCTCGTGACGATCGCAAAGGGCGGCCGGGAGACCCGCGTGCTCTTCGACGCCGGTCGGACGCCCGACGGCCTCGTGGAGAACATGCGCCGGCTCGACCTGTCCCCCGGTGACATCGACATCATCGTGCTGAGCCACGGCCATTGGGATCACGTCACCGGCATGGACGGGCTGGTGGGCAAGCTCGGGAGCGCGAACATGCCCGTCCTGATCCACCCGGAGTTCTGGACCCGCCGCCGCATCGCGTTCCCCGGACGTGAGCCGGTCGAGCTTCCCAGTACGAGCAAGAGCGCACTGCAGGGCGCCGGCTTCGACATCGTCGAACAGCGCCAGCCGTCCTTCCTGCTCGACGGCTCGCTGCTGGTGACCGGCGAGGTCGACCGGACCACGGAGTTCGAGCTCGGCTTTCGGGGACACGAGGCACACCGGCATGGCGCCTGGGAACCCGACCCGCTCATCCTCGACGATCAAGCCCTCGTGGCGATGGTGCGCGGCCACGGCCTCGTCGTCCTGACCGGGTGCGGACACTCCGGCGTCATCAACATCCTGCGCTATGTGCGGACGCTCACCGGCGAGAGCCGCATCCACGCCGTACTGGGGGGCTTCCACCTCAGCGGGCCGGGGTTCGAGCCGATCATCGGGCCGACCTGCGACGCGCTCGGCGACTTCGCCCCGGACTACCTCGTGCCCACGCACTGCACCGGCTGGCGGGCCACCCACGCGCTCGCCGCCCGGTTCCCCGAGGCGTTCATCCAGAACTGCGTCGGCACGCGCTTCGAGTTCGCCGCAACCGACGCCTGATCCGGTCGGGTTCTTGCGATCATGCGGCCATGCCACCGCTCCGCGCGAAGGAGCGCGCGCAGCTCCCCGACAGCTCCTTTGCGTACATCGATTCGGGCGGCCGACGTCGCCTCCCGATCCACGATGCGTCGCACGTGCGGAATGCCCTCGCGCGGTTCGGCCAGGTGGCGTTCGAGGACGACGCCGCGCGGGACCGGGCGCGCAGCCGCCTGCTGAGGGCGGCGAAGAAGCACGGCATCATGCCGATCGGCTTCATCAGCGCGCAGCTGCAGCCGCAGCGCAAGCTGCCGGAAGGCAACGTCACGTTCCTGCTGGCAGATATCGAGGGCTCGACCGAGCTGCTCGGGCGCCTCGGCGAGCAGTACGCCGCCCTGCTCTCCGAGGTCCGCCGCCGGGTGCGCGCTGCGGTGCGCCAGGCCGGTGGCCACGAGGTATCCGCCCGCGGGGACGACGTGTTCGCGGCGTTCGAGCGCGCCCCGGCGGCACTTGAGGCCGCGCTGGCGATCGAGCGGGCGATGCAGGCCGGCGGCTGGCCCGGCGGGGCCGACGTGCGGCTGCGGATCGGCCTCCATCGCGGGCGTCCCGCGCTAACCGACACCGGCTACGTCGGGCTCTCGATCCACGCCGCCGCGCGCATCTGCTTCGCGGCGCACGGCGGCCAGATCGTGATGTCCTCTGCCGTTCGCGCGGCGGTCCTCGAGTCGCTCGCAGAGGGTGTCGGCCTGAGGGGCCTGGGCGCCTGGCGATTCCGCGGGCTGCCCGAGCCGGTGGAGCTCTTCCAAGTCGACGCGACCGGCCTGCTCGCCGAGTTCCCGCCCCTGCGGTCGGCGGTCCCCGCCGAGTAGCGCGCATGATCTCGCCGCGCATGGCGGGATGGTCGGTCTCGAACGGTGAGGCCCCTGAGTAACGTGGCTGGCATGCGAGCTCCCGTCCAGCTGGACCTGCACCTGCCGAACTTCAACTACCCCGGGGTCGGGCCCGACGCGGTCTTCGACAAGCTGGTCGACATCGCCACGACGGCGGAGCGGGCGGGCTTCAGTGCGGTGACGCTGATGGACCACTACCACCAGATCCCGCCGGTCGGCCCGCCGCAGAACTGGATGTTCGACGGCAACACGATGCTCGCCGGGATCGCCGCGCGCACGCAGACGATCGCTGTGGGCCTGCTCGTGGGCGGTGTCACTTACCGCAACCCGGCACAGCACGCCAAGATCACCACCACGCTCGACATCATCTCCGGCGGCCGTGCGTTCCACGGCATCGGCGCGGGCTGGTTCGAGGCCGAGCACGTCGCCTACGGCTACCCGTTCCCGCCGCTGAAGGAGCGCTTCGAGCGCCTAGAGGATCACCTGCGGATCGCCCGAGCGATGTTCACCGAGGAGCAGGCGACGGTCGCCGGCGACCACCACTCGGTCACCGGCGCCTACAACAACCCCAAGCCGCTGCGCGGCGACATCCCGATCCTGGTCGGCGGAAGCGGCGAGCGGAAGACGCTGCGGATGGTCGCCCAGTACGCCGACGGCTGCAATCTGTTCGGCGACCCCGAGCGGGCCCAGCACCTGCTCGGCGTCCTGGAGGGCCATTGCGAGCGCGTCGGACGCGACCCGGCCGAGATCACCAAGACGTCGATGATGTCGATTGCGATCGCCGAGACCGAGGGCGAAGTGCAGGCCAAGCTCGAAGCCATGCGGGCCGCGGGAGTCCCCGAGAAGCGCATCGCAGGCGCGACGGCCGGCACGCCCGAGCAGATCCTCGAGCGCGTGCACGCATTCCGCGAGGTGGGCATCGAGGGCCTGACGCTCTCCATGCCCGACGTGCAGGACCTGGAGGCGCTGGAGCTGGCCGGCAAGACGCTGGCGCCGGTGCTCAACCCGGAGCGGTAGGGGCAGGTCAGAGGGGCGGTGAGATGCCCAAGGCCGCGATCAGCGAACGGTCCCGACCGTCCCGCTTCGCGTCGTAGAGCGCCTTGTCGGCGCGGCTGAGCAGCGCCGCCGCCGTTTCGCCATCTTCTCGGTGCGCTAGGCCCGCCGAGCACGACTGCCCGCGGGGCGTGGCGGCTCGCAATCGGTCCACGACTCGGCGCGCATCCTCCAGGTCGTGCCCGTGCAGGAGCACCACGAACTCGTCGCCTCCGTAACGGGCGAGCGTGTCGGTCGGGCGCAGCTCCGCGCGCCAGGCTGCGGCCGCCTCCTTCAGCAGACGGTCTCCGCCCTGGTGTCCGTGGTCGTCGTTGTAGGTCTTGAAGAAGTCGAGATCGAGGAACGCCACGTAGATCGGCTCGGCCTCCAGGAGCGCCTGCTCCAGGCGCTTGTCCCAGGCGCGGCGGTTCGGCAAGCCGGTCAAGGCGTCGGTCGAAGCGATCTCGGTCAGCCGTCCGAGCAGATCCGCGCGCTCGATCACGAACGCCGCCTCGGACGCGAGCAGGCGGATGAGTCCGGTGGTGCGGCGGACATCGGAGGGCGGCTGCCGCCAGCCGGCTACGAGGACGCCCACGACTTCCTCGCCGCGATGAACCGGCTCGAAGAGGAGCGCCGCCGGCCTCTCTGCTGCTTCGAACGCCGCGATGTTGGTGTCCGGATGCGCCTCAGGGTCCGTGACGAACACCGGTGCGCCTGAGCGATAGGCAGCCATCGACAGGGACGGGGCACTCTCCGGCGTGAACGTCAGCGCGGGGATGCTCAGCCCGCCTCCGGCGGTCCAGGAGAGCGTGCCCTCCCTCTGCCCCTCGAGCAGCACGGCGAAGTACGCGCCACTCAGGTCGCAGGCGGCGGCGCAGATGCGTTCGCGGGCATCGGCGGTCCCGGACAGCGAGCGCGAGAGGTCGGCCATCGCCTCCAGGTCGCGTTCGCGGACGCTCAGGGCGTCGGCGTGGCTGCGCACCCGAGCGACGAGATCCTGCACCGCGATCCCGACGATCGCCGCGGCAGCCGCGAACACGACGGCCGTCCGCCAGATGCTGACCGGATACTCCGGCTCACCGGTGAGCAGGGCGGGGGTTATGAAGAACGCGCAGATGGCGGCGATGACGATCAGGAGCTGACCGCGGGTTCCGTGCAGAGCCATCCAGAACACCGGCACCAGCACCAGCGCTCCGACGCCTGCCGTGGCGCCGCCGCTGGCGTCGCGGAGCACCGCCACCGCGAGGAGGAACAGCAGCGACGGAACGACATGCGTGGCGTGCGGCAGCTTCTGCCAAGGGGCGAAGACGGCCATGCAGCCGATGCCGACCATCAGAACCGCGGCAAGCGCGTATCCGCCCCAATCGACGTCGTTCGCGATCGGGGCGAGCGCGAAGCCCAGCAAGGCCGCAGCGCCAAACGGCGCGATCTCGCGTACGAGTCGACGATCGAACTCCATCCCTCATCTACTCGACAAACGGCCGAGAAACCTGAACCCCGTGCGGCTGGCCGCCACCCGGCCCGTCCAGGCCCCTACCCCAGCCGCGCCGCCATCCCGCCGGCAATCCGGTGCGCCGCCGCCTCGATCGTGACCATCGGGTTCACGCCCAGCCCGGTCGGCAGCACCGCACCGTCGACGACGAACAACCCCTGAACGTCCCAGGTCTCGCCGTCCGGACTGCAGACCGAGTCCTCACGCGACCGACCCATCCGCGCGGTCCCCATCAGGTGGAACGACCCCAGCGTCACCTGGGCCGGTCCCCACCCGCAGCGGTCGGCGGCCTCCAAGAAACCAGCGCGCCCCCCGTTGCGCCCAGGCGAGTACGACACCCACCCCGCGTGCGACGAGTACACCTGTCGCGCCCCGCCCGCCTCGAGTATCTGCGCGGCCCCGTCGAGGCCGCGCCGCATCACGTCCCGGTCGAAGTCCGAGAGCGACCAGCGCGGCGTCGGCAGCCCGTCGCCGCCCACCACCACCTCGCCCCCGTCGCGGGCGCGCTGCAGCGCCCCGTAGCCGGCGGTGTAGCGCAGCGACTGCATCAGCTCGGCGGACTCGCGCGAACCCCGCCAGGGGGCGAAGATCGCCAGGATGCTCGGCGGCGTGGCGGCGTGCTCGTACTTGATGCCGTAGCCCTCCCCCATGTCGAGGAACTCGTCCGAGAAGGTCGCGCCGAGCGTGCCCTCCCACGGGCGCACCTCCTCGTCGAAGACCCCCCAGGTGAGCAGCACCGGATGCAGCATCAGGTTCTTGCCGACGGCCGGGCTGTCCATACCCGACCGCACCATGATCGCCGGCGTGTGGATGGCGCCCGCGGCCAGGGCCACCGCCCTCGCCCGCACGGTCACCTCGTGCCCGTCCAGCGTCCTCGCCTCCACCCCACACGCCCGTCCGCCCTCGATCAGCACCCGGTCCACCGGCGTGTTGACCAGGATGCGTGCACCGTTGTCGGCGGCGTCCTGGAGCCAGGTCTTCACCGTCGACTGCTTGGCGCCGCTCTGGCAGCCGTAGTGGCACAGCCGGCAGACCTCCTCGGTGCAGCCCTTGCAGTTGCGCTGCATCACCTCGGAGTGCCAGCCGAGCTGCTCCAGCCCGTTGCGCATCGCGTGGTCGCGCAGCGACGGGATGCTGCTCTCGGAGCTGATGCCGATGCGCTCCCAGACCGCATCGAGGCTGGCGTCGAACTCCGGGCCGGCCCAGTCGGCGAGCCCGAAGCGGTCCTTCCAGTCCTGGCGCACGAAGTCGGGCGGGCGGAAGCACCAGGTGTAGTTCACGACCGTCCCGCCGCCGAGGCACGCGCCGGCCAGCAGGCCGATGCTCTGGTCGTCGGTCGCCACGCCGCCGCCGTTGAGGTACATGCGCGCGTAGCCGGCAAGCTCGGCGCCGTCGAAGTCCTCCTCGCTGTAGTAGCCGCCGGCCTCCACGACCACGACGTCGAGCCCGGCGCTCGCCAGCACTCCCGCCGCCGTGCCGCCGCCCGCGCCGGACCCCACCACCACGACGTCGCAGTCGAGCTCCGTGTCGGCGCCGATCTCGAGCGGCGTAAGCGTCTTCGGGGGCGGGTTCTCGGGCGGACCGAGCGGCCCCGGATACCCGAGCGCCTCGTCGATCGGGTTCGGGCCTGCGCCCGTGTGCGGCAGGCAGTAGTAGCTCAGCAGGATGCCCTTGCGCAGCGCCTGGAAGGCGGCGCGCGGGCCCACCTCCGGCGAGTCCGCCCAGCTCAGCAGGAACGCCTCGCGATCGTCCGGCGAAAGCGATGGGAACGAGGCATCCCAGCTGTCGAGCAGGCCGGCGAACTGCTCGCGCTCCGTCGCGCTAGGGCTGGACCCCACCGCCATCAGGATCGCCTCGGGCACTCCCAGGTCCGTGGCGGAGGGCAGGCCCTCCCCCCCGGGGACGAACGTGTCGCAGATCGAGTCGAGGGCCTTCCGGGCCCTGCCGCTGACCGTGAGCATCGGGGGCGCGTCCAAGCGAAGCCTCCTCAGTTGATCTCGGTGATCACGACCTTCATCGCCTCGGCCGGGTTGTCCATCGCCCACTCGAGCGCCTCCGGCGCCTGCTCCAGCGGGAACTCCTGCGTGATCAGGCGCTCGACGCGGTCGCTGTGGCGCTCGACGAACGCGACCGCCTCCTCGAACTCGCCGGGCTGGGCGCAGCTCACCCCCAGCACGTCGAGCTCCTTGTCGACGAACCCGAAGACGCGCATCGGGACGTCGTGGTGCGACATGCCGACCATCACCAGCCGCCCGGCCGAGGCGGCGGTCTCGAACCCGGCCCGGATCGCATCCGGGGACCCGGTGGCGTCGAACACGACCTCGGACCCCTCCCCGCCCGACCACTCGCGCGCAAGGGCTATGACCTCGTCGAAGTCGGTCCACGGGAGCGTCTCGGCCCCCATGGTCGCGCCGAGCTCGAGCCGGCTCTGCACCGGGTCGATCATCAGGACGGGCGCCTGGCGCTCCCCGGCCAGGAGGCAGATCGCCTGTCCGATCGGCCCCGCTCCGAAGACGACCACGTGCTCGCCCTGCTGCAGCCTCGACCGGCTGACCGCCCGCACCGCGATCGACAGCGGCTCGGCCAGCGCGGCGACGGCGGGCCGCTCCTCGTCGGTGGGGAACACCAGCGCCTCGGGCATCAGCAGCATCTCCTGGAGCCCGCCGTCCTCGTGGATGCCGATGAGGCTGAAGTTGTCGCACACGTTGTGCCGCCCGATCCGGCACGGGTAGCACTGCCCGCAGTGGCTGAGCGGGTGGAGCGCCACGCGGTCGCCGGCGTCGAGCCCCTTCTCGCAGTCGGGGCCGACCGACTCGACCACCCCGGCCACCTCGTGGCCCTGGATGCGCGGGAACTGGGATCCGTCCTCGGGGCCGAGCTCGCCCATCCAGAAATGGAAGTCCGACCCGCAGATGCCCACGGCCTGGGGCAGCACGATCACCTCGCCCGGTCCCGGGTCTCCCGGGGACGGCACGTCGGCGAGCTCCATCTCGCACTTCCCGGTTGTGATGACGGCGCGCATGGTCAGATCCCGTGCGACATCAGCAACTGGCCACCGTCCACCGGCACGATCGCGCCGGTCATGAAGCTCGAGGCCGGCGAAGCTAGCAGCAGCGCGACGCCCTTGAGCTCCTCGGGGTCCGCGACGCGTCGAAGGGCGACGATCTGGTGCCACGCCTCCTCGGGGATCGGCGCCGCGTCGCCGCCGATGTTGGTTCGAAACGGCCCCGGGGCGATCGCGTTGACGTGGACGCCGTGCGGCGCCAGCTCCAGCGCCGCCTGGCGCACGACGATGATCACCGCCGCCTTGGTTGCCGAGTACGAGTAGCCCACCATCGGATCCGTTCCGAAGCCCGCCGTGGAGGCCGTCACCACGATGCGGCCGCTGCCCTGGCGCTTCATGTGCCCGGCGGCAGCCCGCATCGTGAAGACGACGCCGTTGAGGTTCACCCCCAGCACCGTGTCCCACGTCGCGCGGTCGAACGCCTCGAGCCCGCCCCGGGAGTCGAGCACGCCCGGCTCGAGCGAGATGCCGGCGTTGGCGAACGCCACGTCCACGCCGCCCTGGGCCTCGACGACTTCGTCGAACAGGCGCGCGACCGCGTCCGCATCGGAGACGTCCAGCTGGGACGTGCGCACGTCGCCGGAGAGACCGCCGGCCGCCTCCTCCAGGCGCTCCCCGTCGAGGTCGGCGAGCGTCACCCGCGCGCCCGAGTCGGCCATCACCTCGGCCATCGCCAGGCCCAGCCCGCTCGCCGCCCCGGTCACGACAACGCGCGCGCCCGCGACGTCGAACAGCGCGGCGGGATCGCTCAACCCCAAACCTCCTCCGCCACCTCGACGATGTTGCGGAGCTTGGCGACCTGCTCGTCGTAGGTGACGTTGTTGCCCTCGGCGGTCGACGAGAAGCCGCACTGCGGCGAGAGGCAGAGCTGGTCGATGTCCACGTACCGGCTCGCCTCCTCGATGCGCCGCTTGAGCGCGTCCTTGTCCTCGAGCTCCCCGCGCTTGGTGGTCACCAGGCCGAGCACCACGTACTTGCCCTTGGGCACGAAGCGCAGCGGCTCGAAGCCGCCCGAGCGGGCGTCGTCGTACTCGAGGAAGAAGCCGTCCACCCCGAGCTGCCCGAACAGCGCCTCCGCGACGAAGTCGTACCCGCCCTCGGCGACCCACGACGAGCGGAAGTTGCCCCGGCACATGTGCGTCGTCACGGCCATCCCCGCGGGCCGCTCGGCGAGCGCGTCGTTGATGTGGTGGATGTAGGCCTCGTGCTGATGCTCGGCGTCGCCGCCGATCTCGCGCACGTGCTCGCGCTGCTTGGGATCGTTGAGGTAGGCGAGGCTCGTGTCGTCGAGCTGCAGGTACGTGCAGCCGAGCTGCGCGAGGCGGCGCAGCTCCTCGCGGTAGGCGGCCGTCAGGTCCTCCCAGAACATGTCGAGGTCGGGGTACACGGAGTCGTCGATCGCCGCGCGCCCGCCGCGGTAGTGGACCATGCTCGGCGAGGGGATCGTGAGCTTCGGCGTGTGCCCGGCGGAGACCGACGACGCGAGGAAGGCGAACGCGTCGCCGAAGATCGTCTCCGACAGCCCGACCCGGTCGCCGACGTGCAGTGACGGCGGCGCGAACTCGAGTGTCCCCTCGGCATTGCGAAACT
>JAXDII010000030.1:0-2512 GCA_034664085.1 Thermoleophilaceae bacterium | reverse complement strand
CCACCAAGTGGGCCTTCCTCTTCGAGGGGCCGCAGAAGGACGGCGGCTTCAACCAGTCGTTCCAGCTCGGCATCGACGCCGTCGAGAAGGTCGGCGACGAGGCCGTGATCCAGGACGAGCTTCCCTACACGCGTAAGTTCACGCAGGCGGTGAGCCGCCAGATCGGCGACGGCTCGCGTGTGCTGGTCGAGGCGCTCGGCGCCGGGCCGCTCTTCAACAGCTGCACGAAGAGCAAGGTGCCGGACGTGAAGTGCTACACGCCGGTCACCGACCCCGAGAACGTGCCGGAGAACACCGTCGGCTACTGGCAGGAGGAGTGGTTCCTCCAGTACATCGGGGGCTACGCCGCCGGCCTCAAGACCGAGTCCAACATCACCGGCTTCGTGAGCCCGTTCAAGCTCCCCGTCACCTTCGGCGCGATCAACAGCTTCGCGCTCGGCTGCCGTGCCGCGAACCCCGAGTGTGAGGTCCGCGTGGTCGTCATCGAGTCGTACTTCGACCCGTCGAAGGCGGCCAAGGCGAGCAACACGCTCATCGACGCCGGCGCCGACGTGCTGAGCGCCTACGTGAACGACCCGACGTTCTGCCAGGTGGCCGAGAAGCGCGGCGTGTTCGCGATCGGGCTCTACACCGAGGGCTTCAGCCAGTCTTGCCCCAAGGCCGCGATCGCCTCGACGATCTACGACTTCTCCGACTACTTCGAGCAGGAGGCCAAGTCGATCCGGGACGGCACCTGGGAGGGCGGCGTGCTCGAGTGGGTCAAGATCGGCGACAAGCCCGGCAGCCCGCGCCTCTCGGACCTCAACGAGGACATCACGACTCCCGAGCTCCGCGAGAAGGTCGAGGCCGAGTACCAGAAGATCCTCGACGGCGAGACCCCGTTCCAGGGCCCGATCACCGACAACAAGGGCGAGGAGCGCGTGCCCGCCGGTGAGACGCTCGACGACGTGTTCCTGTGGTACGGCTGGGACTGGTACGTCGAGGGCGTCGTCGGGTCGTGACCCGATGAGGGCCGTTGGCTAAGACGCTGACGGCGCCCGCGCGGCGCCGCACCCTGCGCCCGCCGCGCGTGCGGGTGGAGCGCCGGGCGCGCACCGGGCCGGTCGGCCTGTACCGGGCCTATGGCATCGCCGTGGGCGCCGGCGTCGCACTGCTGCTGCTGCCGCTGATCACCTCCACGGCGTTCTCGACCGTGTGGTCGAGCCTGTGGAGCGGGCTCAGCAGCAGCTTCGGGATCCAGAGCGTGATCATCGCGGCCGTCCCGCTCGTGATCGGCGGGCTCGCGGTGGCGGTGCCCTACCGGCTCGGGCTGTGGAACGTCGGCGTGGACGGCCAGATGCTGCTCGGCGCCTGGCTGGCCGCGGCGATCGCGTTCTCGCTGCCGGACATGAACAACGTCCTGCTGATCCCGCTGATGATCGTCGGGTCGCTGATCGGTGGCGCGATCTGGATCCTCGGGCCGGCCCTCGCGCGCGCGTATCTGGGCGTCAGCGAGATCATCACGACGTTCCTCCTGAACTTCGCGGCCGGCGCGTGGCTCGTCTACTGGGCCACCGGCCCGTGGAAGGCCGAGGCCTCCGTGGGCGGCACGGTCTCGCGCGACCTGCCCGAGCAGGCGAACCTCGGAGCGATCCTGTTCGGCGACGTGGTCCTGCACGGCGGGATCTGGATAGCGCTAGTCGCCCCCTTCGTCGTGTGGGCGGGCTTTCGCTTCCTGCGCGCGGGCTTTGAGGCCGAGCTCGTCGGGCGCAACGAGCGCGCGAGCGCCTACGCCGGGATCTCGGTCAAGCGGCGGCTGGTCGGCGCCATGCTCGTCGGCGGCGCGCTGGGCGGCCTCGCGGGCGCGGTGGAGATGCTCGGCGACACGGGCGTGTACACGAACGGCATCACCGACAACACGGGCTTCGCCGCGCTGGTCGTGGCCGTGCTGGCGGGCGGCCGCGAGCTGGCGGTGATCGCGCTCGCGCAGCTGTATGCCGTGCTCCAGGTGGGCGGCGACGAGCTTGCGCTTCAGGGCGTGTCGAACGACATCGTCCTGATGGTGGTCGGCTTCACGCTGCTGACGGGCGCGCTGGGCGACGCCGCGGCACGCTTCCGGCTGGTGAGGAGCTGAGGTGGAGGAAGGCCTGCTGATCGCGTCCATCGCGACGACACTCGGCGCGGCCACGCCCGTGCTGATCGCGAGCGTCGGCGAGCTGCTCTCCGAGCGGGTGGGCGTCTACAACTTCGGCATCGAGGGCACGATGCTGCTCGGCGCCCTGGTGGGGTTCACGAGCGCGAACGCGGCCGGCAGCTGGGTCGTAGGCCTCATGGTGGCCGCCCTGCTGGGCGCCGTGGTCTCCCTCGTCTACGCCTTCGCCGTCGTCGCGGCGCGCGCCAACAGCGTGGTGGTCGGCATCGCGGTGTGGTTCATCGCGCTCGGCCTGGCCGGGCAGCTCGGCAAGTCCCAGGTGCGAAAGCAGGGCGAGAGCCTGATCGGGGACTGGAACCTCCCGCTCCTCTCCGACATCCC
>JAXDII010000076.1:0-14777 GCA_034664085.1 Thermoleophilaceae bacterium | reverse complement strand
CGACCATCGGCTTGCCACAAATGCGGTGGAGAACCTTGGGAACGTCGGAACGCATCCGCGTGCCCTGGCCGGCGGCCATTATGAGGACCGTGAAGGGCTCGGTCATGGGGCCACGAGGGTACATCGCAGTGGGCGAATACTCATCGCCGGCCTTGGAGCACCCGGAGCGGACCGGCCCACCTATGCTCTCGGCGGCACCACCGTGTGGGGGGTCGTCCAATTAGCAGGATTCCGGGTTTTGGTCCCGGCGATGCGGGTGCAAGTCCCGCCCCCCCAGCTCCGCCGGGCCGGCTTTTCCGACCGCCGCGCATGCGAACATATGTTCGTGGCACGAGCACGCGCCATGCGGACCATTGAGACGAGCGAGCTCTACTGGCTCGCCGGCCTGCTGGAGGGCGAAGGCTCCTTTCTAGCCGGCCCCCCGAGCGCGCCTCGTTCCGCCGCGGTCCAGCTTTCGATGGCGGATCGGGACACCGTCGACCGCGCCGCCCGGCTGCTCGACTGCGCGGTCACGGTCATCCCAGCGCGGAGGGACGGATGGCGGACTGGCTACTCAGCCCGGGTGCGCGGCCCGCGCGCGGTCGAGTGGATGGAGCGCCTGCGCCCGCTGATGGGATCGCGCCGCCGGGAGCAGATCGACCGGGCCATCGCCAGCCGCGGGCCAGATCCGTATCGCCGGCTCGACGACGAGCGCGCAGCGGAGGCCCTCGTTCGCCTCGCCCGCGGAGAGTCGGTACGCGACGTCGCGGATCGTTTCGGCTCGAGCGTCTGGTGCATCTACGACCTGCGACTTGGCCGGACGCACAAGCATCTCTCGAGGCCCGAGGCGGCGTAGGCTCCCTCCGCCATGGCCCGCTGGGGACACGTCGAGGCCGAGGCGCCTGAGTTGGCGGCTCGGGCGCGCGAGCTCTTCGACGCCGACAAGCACAAGACGCTCGCCACCCTTCGGCGCGACGGCTCCCCGCGCATCAGCGGGTCCGAGCTGATCTTCGCCGATGGGGAGATGTGGGTCGGCAGCATGCCCAACGCCGTCAAGGCCATCGACCTCCAGCGCGACCCGCGCTTTGCGCTCCACAGCTCCTCGAAGGCGGACGGCTGGCCGGGGGACGCCAAGGTCGCCGGGCGCGCCGAGGAGGTGGACGACCCCGAGGTCAAGGACCGGGTCGTCGCCGGTGAGGCGCCGCCCGGGCCGCTGCACCTCTTCAGGCTCGACATCGACGAGCTGGTCGTGACCAGCCTCGGCGGCGACCCGCCCGACCGGCTGATCATCGAGTCCTGGCACGCCGGGCGCGGCGTCGAGCGCCGCGAGCGCTAGCGCTAGCGGTCCTTGCGCTCCTTCGGCACGCGGCCGGCCTCGGTGCCCTTCTCCTGCAGCGGCCCGCCCGGGGGCACGATGCCGAGCACGCGCATCGCCTTCAGCCCGAGCGACAGCCGTTCGCGTCCGTCGGTGGAGCCCACGTCCAGCGAGGTCAGCTCCTTCACGCGCTCGAGCCGGTAGCGGATCGTGTGCCGGTGCGTGAACAGCCGCTCGGCGGTGCCGGCCACGTTGGCGTCGGCGTCTAGGAAGGTCTCGAGCGTACGGACCAGCTCGGTCTCGTACTGCTCGTCGTAGGCCACCAGCGGCGCAACCGTCTCGTCGAAGAACCCCTCCAGCTCGGTCGGGTCCTCACTCATCGCCGGCAGCAGCAGCCGATAGGCGCCGGTCTCCTCGAACGACAGCTCGGTGAGACCCCGGGCCTCGGCCACGTTGGCGGCCAGCAGCGCCTCGGCGCCGGCGCGGTGGAGGTCGGCGGGGTCGGCCGCGTGGCGGCTGCGCGCGACCCTGATGGTGAAACCGGGCAGGGCCGCCTCCAGCTCGCGGACGACCGCGGTGGCGGTCCGCTTGGAAGCGGCGGCGTCGGCGCCGGGGCTGAGGATCACGAGCTCGCGCTCCGCGCGTGGAGAGGCCTCCTCGTTGGGGCCCTTGCCGTGGCGCCCCCAGCCCGCCTTCGCGAGCGCGGCCAGCGCCGACCGCTGCACCCCACGGGCGCCGCGCTCGGCAACCGTGAGCACGCGCGCCCGCCAGTCGCCCTCCTCGGGCCCCTGGGGACGCGCCCGCACGACGATCACGCTGGCGCCCACGGCAAGGTCGCAGCCCAGCTCGCCGGCACGCGCGACGATGTTCTCGCGGTCGGTGATGCGCCGGGCCAGCAGGTCGCCGAGGAAGTCACCGACGGCCGCCTCCGTAGCGCGCTCCGGTGCCTTCGCCCGGTCGACCTCGAGGCCGATCAGGTTCGCCACCAGGCGCAGCAGCGCGGCCGGCGGCGGCTCGCCGCGCGGGCGGTAGCGCAGCTGTCCCACGGGCAGCTCGGCCACCCGCAGCTCGACGGCCTCCGCCTCGCCCTCGCCGGCCATCACGGCGCGCTCGTCCTCGCTCGACGCACACGCGACGGCGAGCACGCTGCTGGCGGCGTCGATGACGATCACGCTCGCGTCCAGCGCACGCCCGGCGGCGCGGGCGACCTCGGGCAGGCCGGCCCCCGACTCGACGGCCTCCGACACCTCGTCGAGCGACTCCAGGAACGACCGCTGCTCGGCGGCGGCCGAGCGCGTCTGGCGCGCGGGCTCGGCCATCACGCGTACTTGTCGTAGGACCACACGACGGCCAGCCCGATCCCGGCTCCGATCCCGAGCATGGTGCCCAGGATGAACAGGGACAGGAAGACCGCGGCGACCTTCTCCCAGAGGCGGCCATAGCAGCGCCAGGCCGGCGCCGCGATGAGCGCCAGGTGGCATGACACCACCACGCCGGCGGCCAGCGCGATGGCGATCTCGGTCGAGGAGAAGTCGAGGTTCATCGCTCCGCGCGCGCGACGGGTGGCTGCGCGCGCTCGTGGCCATTGTGCCGCATGTACTCGACGACCATGGCGATCACGCCCAGGAGCCCGAAGATCCCGACGCCGAGACCCCAGCCGCCGGCGACGTCCGACCAGTAGTGGGCACGCAGGTAGATGCGCGAAAGCCCGACCACGGCGACGATCACCAGCGCGCCGATCACCAGCGCGGCGCCGGTCGGCACCCGCCGCGTGACCATCACCGCCGCCGCGAGCCAGACAGCGGAGTAGGCGGCATGGCCGCTCGGGAACGCCGCGCCGGACGTGCCGACCAGGGGCGCTTCGGGCCGCGGCCGGTCGATGCCTGCCTTCGCCAGCTGGACCGTCGCGTAGATCAGCGCGAAACCGAGCACCAGCACGATCAGCTCAGCGATCCGGCCGCGCGTGCCGAGCACGATGCTGGTCACGACCACCACCGCGGCGCAGGCCGGGAACGAGCCCAGGTCGGTGGCCACCTTCGCGACGTCGGTCAGGATCGAAGAGCGCAGGGTGTCGCTCAGGCTCAGCAGCTCGCTGTCCAGCGGCGTCGGGCCCGGGTCGCCGGCGAGCACCACGAGGTACAGCACGAACACGTACAGGCCGACTCCCCCGATCGCCAGCGTGGTCGTCACCTCGAGGCCCAGGTCGCCGGGCGTCACGCGGTCCCAGAGGAAGCGCGCCCGCGGCGCGATCGCCCTCGCCAGCGGCCGCACGACGCGCCTGTGGATCGGCCGCCCGACCGCGAACAGGGGGCGCAGCAGCGGGTGGCGCTCATGGCGAAGCAGCCACGCGGCGATGTCGCGACGGCGCCGGTAGGCGACCACGATCCCGACCACCACCGCGACGGTTACCCCGAGGCCGAAGATCGCCTGGCCCGCGACGTGGGCGACGCGGTCGAAAGAGCGCCAGAAGATGTAGCCGATCACGCAGAAGACGGTCGCCCACAGCCCGGTGCCCACCACGCTGTACGGCAGGAAGCGGCGGTACGCCATGCCGGAAGCGCCGGCGATGAACGGCGCGAGCGCCCGCACGAGCCCGATGAAGCGCCCGATCAGGATCGTCTTGCCGCCGTGGCGCTCGAAGTACCCCTCAACCTGCTCGAGCCGCTCTGACGTGATCTTGACCCTCGGCCCGTGCCGCTCGAGGAACCTCCGGCCCAGGCGGCGGCCGATGTAGAAGCTCGTGGTGTCGCCGAGGATCGCGCAGATCCAGACGAGTCCGATCAGGGGGATCAGGTCGATCTCGCCCTGGCCGGCGATCACCCCGCCGGCCATCACGACGGTCTCCCCCGGCGCCACCAGCCCGACGAACGCGCCCGTCTCGAGATACGCCATCACCCCGACCAGCGCGTAGGTCCAGGGACCGAGCGCCTCGGCGATGTCGACGATCGCCTTCTTCGGGTCGGGCAGCTCGGAGAGCAGTCCGCTCGCGTAGACGGCGAGCGCCAGGACGATCGCGAGGGCGATCAGCTTGCGTTCGCCGGAAAGCGAACGGCGCCGCCACACCGCTGCGGCGGCGATCAGGACGGCTGCGACGGCAGCGGCGATCTGACCCGCGGACACCCGACGACTGTAGGGGAGCCGGTGCCGGGCTCAGCCCGCGCGGAGCCCGGCGACCAGCGCGCCGTCGATGGCCGCGGCAGCGCGCTCCGCCGCCGCGCGACCGTCGAAGAGGCCGAAGCATGTTGGGCCCGAGCCGCTGACGAGCGCGCCCTGTGCTCCGGCGGCGCGCAGCGAGTCGAGCACCTCGGCCAGCTCGGGGCGCAGGGAGAGCGCGGCAGGCTGCAGGTCGTTCTCGAGCGCGGCGACGAGCGCCGTCGGGCCGGCGCCCGCGACCGCGCGCAGCCGGCCTGCGTCCAGCTCTTCGCGGCCGCCGCCGATGCGGTCGAGCTCGGCGTACACCTCCGCCGTGGAAAGTCCCTCGCGCCGGGGCACCAGCACCGCGGCGAGCGGCGGCAGCTCGAGCGGCTCGACGAGCTCGCCGACGCCTTGCACCAGCGCGTGGGCCGGCTCGACCTGGCTGGGGACGTCGGAGCCGAGCTGAGCGCCGAGGTCGCGCAGGGCCGCGCCGTCGAGCGGCTCCCCCGCGACGCGGTTCGCCGCGCGCAGCACGGCGGCGGCGTCGGCGCTGCCCCCGCCGAGGCCGGCGGCCACGGGGATGCGCTTCTCGATCCGGACGCTCAGCGGCGGCAGCGAGGGGATGCGGTCACGGAAGGCCCGCAGCGCGGCCTCTGCCAGGTTCGGCCCGGCGACGCTTGGGCACTCGACCGTGTCGGCCTGCGCCGGCTCGGCGTGCACGTCGTCGGCCAGGTCGATCGAGGCGAAGATCGAGCAGAGCGGGTGCAGGCCGTCCGGCCGTGGCGGGCCGACGTGGAGCACCAGGTTCAGCTTGGCGTAGGCGCGTTCGTGGACCGTCGCCGTGCTCATCGCGGCCGCAGCTCGGTCAGGCGCTCGCGACCGATCGCGTCGGCCAGGCGCGGCCAGTCCTCGGGCGGGAGCCGCTCGGCCCGGGCGTCGGCGGGGTGGCCGATGGCGCCGAGCGCCTCCCGCGTCGCCGCCCGCAGGCCGTCCGGCGCGCCCGGCGTCAGGGCAAGCGAGCCGGCCAGCGCCTTGCGGCGGTGCGCGAAAGCGGCGTGAACGAGCGCTGTCAGCTCAACGGGCGGCGCCGGAGCGCGACGGCGCATCACCACGAGCACCGATTCCACGTTCGGCTCCGGGTGGAAGACGGTGCGCGGCACGCGGCGCAGCACCCGCACGTCGCAGGCGAGCTGGGCGAGCACGGAGGTGGCCCCGTACGCCTTCGAGCCGGGCCCCGCGGCCAGGCGCTCGCCCACCTCGCGCTGGACCATCGCGACCAGGAGCACTGCCTCGGGGAGCTCGGTGATCGACTTGAGCAGCACGGTTGCGGCCACCCCGTACGGCAGGTTCGCGACGACCTTGGCGGGCGCGGGGTCGAGCGTGCCGAAGTCGAGCCCGACGGCGTCGGCCAGGTGCAGGGTCGTGTTCGTGAACGGCTCGAGCGCCTCCTGGAGCGGCGCCTCGAGGGCGCGGTCGACCTCGATCACGTGCAGGTGCGCGACCCGCGCCGCCAGGTACTCGCTCAGCACCCCGAGGCCGCCGCCGACCTCGAGCACCACGTCGCCCTCGTCGAGCTCGGCGGCCCGGCCGATGACGCCGAGGATGTTGTCGTCGATCAGGAAGTTCTGGCCGAGCTCCCGGTTGGGACGCACCTCGTAGCGGCGCAGGCGGCGCAGGCTGGCCTGGCGGGGCTCGTCGCTCACCATCCGAACACGCGCGCGGCGTTGTCCTCCACGGTGCGCTCGAGCTCTTCGTAGGTGATTCCGCGCAGCTCGGCGACGTGGCGGGCGGTGTGCACGACGTTGGCCGGCTCGTTGGGCTTGCCGCGCAGGGGCTGGGGCGACAGGAAGGGGGCGTCCGTCTCCACCAGCAGCAGCTCGGCGGGCAGCTCGCGGGCGGCGGCCTGGAGCTCTGCCGCCTTCGGGTAGGTGACATTGCCGGCGAACGAGCAGAGGTAGCCCTGCTCGACGCACTCGTCGAGATGATCGGGCGCGGAGAAGCAGTGGAGGATCACGGCCGGGAGGCGGCCGGCGTGCTCGCGCAGGACGGCGAAGGTGTCGTCCTCGGCGGCCCGGGTGTGGATGGCGACGGGCATCCGCAGGCGGCCGGCGAGGTCGAGCTGCGCCTCGAACGCGCGGCGCTGGTCGTCGCGCGGGGCGTAGTCGCGGTAGTAGTCGAGGCCGGTCTCGCCGATCGCCCGCGCCTTCGGGTCCGCGGCGGCGCGCTCTATCTGGTCGAGGTCGTCGGGACCGAAGCCGGAGGTCTCGTGCGGGTGGCAGCCGACTATCGCGAACACGTCGTCGCACTCGGCGGCAGCCTCGAGCGCCGAGCGGATCGAGGCCGCGTTCATCCCGACCGTGGCGATCCGGGTCAGGCCGGCCGCTCTCGCACGGTCGACCAGCTCGCCGCTGGGCGGGTCGCAGTGGTCGAGGTGGCAGTGGGTGTCGATCATGGCCGCGCTCAGGCGGCGGTCTGCTCGGGCGGCTCGACCCGCGGGAACAGCTGCCCGAGCTCGTTGATCGAGGCGCCCCCGCCGACGGCGCCGAGCCGTGCGTCGTCGAGCGACAGGTCCTCGCGTCCGAGCGCCGCCAGCAGCCGCTCGCTCGACGTGGGCATGAACGGGTGCAGGAGCACGGACACGACGCGCAGGCCCTCGGCAGCCGAGTAGAGCACCTGGTCGAGGTGCTCGCGCTCGGCCTCGTCCTTGGAGAGCTGCCAGGGCTGCTCCTCCTGGACGTAGCGGTTGAGCAGCTTGATGCGCTGCCAGATCTCGTCCAGCGCGCCGGTCAGCTCGATCTCGTCGAGCCGCTTCATGACCGCGTCCGCCAGGCCGTCGAACTCCGCCTTCAGCGCGGGCGCCGGCTCGGCCTCGGGAACGACGCCCTCCCGGTAGCGGGAGATCATCGCCAGCGTGCGGCTGGCCAGGTTGCCGTACTCGTTGGCGAGCTCGGTCGTGTAGCGGGTCTCGAAGCCCTCCGCGGAGACCTCGCCGTCGGAGCCGTAGCTGACCTCGCGCAGCACGTAGAAGCGCAGCGCGTCGGGGCCGTACATGTCGACGACCTGGAACGGCTCGATCACGTTGCCGAGCGACTTGGACATCTTGTGCTCGCCGAGCAGCAGGTAGCCGTGGATGCCGACCCGCCGCGGAACCTCGATGTCGGCCGCCATCAGCATCGCTGGCCAGATCACGGCGTGGAACTTGAGGATGTCCTTGCCAATCAGGTGGACGTCGGCCGGCCAGAAGCGCTCGGTGAGGTCCTCGCCTTCGCGGGCGTACGACAGCGCCGTGTAGTAGTTCAGCAGGGCGTCGATCCAGACGTAGATCACCTGCGTCGGATCCCACGGCACCGGCACTCCCCACTTGAGCCGCGCCCTGCTCAGCGACAGGTCGCGCAGGCCGCCCTTGATGAAGGACAGCGCCTCGTTGTAACGGTTCTGTGGGGTGACGAACTCGGGGTGCTCCGCATACAGGCGCTCGAGCGGCTCCTGGAAGGTGGACAGCCGGAAGAACCAGTTGTCCTCCTTCTCGATCTCGAGCACGATCTGGTGAATCGGGCAGCGGTTGCCGTCCTCGAGCTCCGACTCGGTCTTGAAGTCGGCACAGCGCGGGCAATACCAGCCCTCGTAGGTGCCGGCGTACACGTGCCCGTTGTCGTGGATGCGCTGGACCACCTCGGCGACCTTCGCCATGTGCTCCGGATCGGTTGTGCGGATGAAGAAGTCGTTGGTGGCGTTCAGCTTGGCGGCGAGTTCCTTGAACCGCACCGCGTTGCGGTCGCCCAGCTCCCTCGGCGTGATGCCGAGCTTCTCGGCCTCCTGTGTGACCGGCTCGCCGTGCTCGTCGGTACCCGTCAGGAAGAAGACGTCCTCGTCGCGCTGGCGCATGTGCCGGGCCAGCACGTCCGCCGCGATCGTCGTGTAGGCGTGCCCGAGGTGAGGGTCGCCGTTGACGTAGTAGATCGGCGTCGTGACGTAGTACGACATCGAGAGCGATGCTACTTACGCACGCCACGTCGACCGTGGCCGCCGGGTGTCGGTCGCTTTGCGCCTGCGGGGCCTCACCTCCTCCCGAGCAGCGGCCAGAGCAGGCCGGCGAGTCGGTCACGGCTCCGGCGGGTCGTCTTGCGACCGTCCTCGGAGAGGCCGAGCAGGGCCGCCGCGAGGATCAGGCCGAGGCAGGCCAGCGCCCAGCCGAGGTCGAGGCCTCGCGGGCCGTCTTCTTGGGGCGGGGCGAGCTGCTGCTGGCGCGTGCGTGCTGCGGCGGTGGTGGGCTCGGGGCGGCTCGCTGTGTTGGGTGCGGCGCCCTGCGCCGCGCTGACGTGGGCACCCGCGTGGAGGCGGCGCGCGGCCGGGGAAGGCAGCGTTGAGCGGTGGTCGCCTGGAGCCCGGTGCCCCGCAGGTGCCGGCCGGGGTGTGGGCGCACCGCGGGGCACGGGGGCGGGGCGGCGCGCGGGTGCGGGTGCGGGGCTGCGCTCGGGGCCGGTCGCGGGGACGCGGCGGCCGGCAGGGATGCGGCGGCCTGCGGGGACGCGGCGATCGCTCGGCACGCGCCGGGGTTCCGGTGCGGCACGCGGCGCGGGCACTCGGCGGCCGGCGGGCACGCGCAGCGGCGCGGGCGTGGGTGGCAGGGCGACCGGTACCGGGGCGGCGCGCGGGGCGATGGGCTGGCCGGGACGCTCCGGCGCCGCGGGCATGGGTGGCAGGAACGTCAGCGGATCGTGGTAGGCGTGGCTGGTGTCGGCGTCGCGCACGCCGAAGTGCAGGTGGGGGCGCTCCGCGGAGCGCACGCCGCTGGTGCCGACGGCGCCGATGCGGTCACCGCCGGCCACGCGCTGGCCCTCCACCACCGCGGCCGCGGAGAGGTGGAGGTAGGAGGTGTCGAAGCGGCCGTCGTGGGTGCGGATGCTCACCGTGAGGCCGGAGGAGCCAGCCGTGCCCGAGAATCGCACCTCTCCGCCGACCGCCGCGACGACCGCTGCGCCGGGCTCGCCCGCGATGTCGATGCCGCGGTGCTGGCCGGCGGCGTACGGGTCAGCGCCGTTTCGGTACGGCGTGATCACCTCCCCGCGGAGGGGCCAGACCCAGTCGGCCCAGGCCGGTGGCGCCATGAGGAGAAGGGCAAAGAGCGTGCCGGCGGGGATGAGCAACAGGCGGCGGATGAGGGTGGGACGGGGCATGCAGGCGACCGTAAGCGGAGGGGCCGCGGGAGTGGCTGAGGCGGTGAGGAGTTGTTGCAGTCGTTTGCAAAGGCGTTGCGATGCGTGGCAAGGCTGTTACGGAGGCTGGGTGGCCCCGGAGGGGTTGGGCGCTTTATGGGTCGATATGGCTACATAAAGCGCCCAACCCCCCTGGGGGGGCGGCGGCCACGAAGGGCCGGGGCGGCGGCCACGGAGGGCGGGGCGGCGGCCACGGAGGGCCGGGGCGTCGGCCACGAAGGGCGGGGCGGCGGCCACGGAGGCCGGGGCGGCGCGACAGCGGCCGGGCTCCGGGGCGGGCCGAGGGCCGCACCGGACCGCGGCAGCACCGCGACCGCGGCGGCACCGCGACCGCCGCGGCACCGCGACCGCGGCGGCACGGCAACCGCCGCGGCAGGCGCAACCGCGGCACCAGCGGCCGCCGCGCCGCGCTCAGTCCTCCGCCGTCAGCGCCCGGTACAGCTCGTTGGCGCTGCCGTCCGTCAGCTCCGCCACGACGCGGGCGGCCTTGCGGGGGTGGGCGCCTGCGTCCACCAGGCGGCGCAGCGCGTCGAGCCCGGCCGGCTCGCGGCCGGAAGCAGAATCCCCAACACCACCGGCCCCGCCGGCACCCCCCAGCACCAGCACCACCTCACCGCGCGGGGGCGCCTCCGCATAGCGCTCCGCCAGCTCCGCCGCGGTGCCGCGCACGATCTCCTCGTGCGCCTTGGTCAGCTCGCGGCAGACGGCCACCTCGCGCTCGGGGTCCAGCGACGCCAGCAGCGCCAGGGTGCCGGGCACCCGGCGCGGCGACTCGAACGCGACCAGCGTCCCCGCCACATCCGACAGCACCCGGCTCAGCTCGCCCTTCTTGCGCGGCAGGAAGCCGTGGAAATGCCACTCGTTCGCCGGCAGGCCTGAGGCCACCAGCGCGGTGATCGCCGCCGACGGCCCCGGCAGCACCTCGACTGGGAGCCCCGCCGCCACGCACGCGCGCACCAGCACGTACCCGGGGTCGGAGACCAGCGGCATGCCGGCGTCCGACACCAGCGCCACCACCTCGCCGTCCCGCATGCGCGACACCAGCTCCGCGGCGCGCCCCCGCTCGTTGTGCTCGTGGTAGGAGACCAGTCGGCCTTTCACCCCGTAGCGGTCAAGCAGCACGCGCGTCCGGCGGGTGTCCTCGCACGCCACCACGTCCGCCTCGCGCAGCGCCGCGAGCACCCGCAGCGTCACGTCCTCGAGGTTCCCGATCGGCGTCGGGCACACGACCAGCCGCCCGGTCACGCGGCGGCCGCCAGCGAGTCGAATGCCAGCACGGCGGCGCCGAGCATGCCCGACTCGTCGCCGAACTCCGTCGGCACGATCTGGACGGCCTCGCGCGCCGGCGGCAGCGCGCGCTCCGCCACCACCTCGCGCGCCGGCGCGAGCAGCAGCTCGCCCGCCGCGACCGCCCCGCCGCCGATCACGATCAGCTCCGGATTGAAGACGTTCACCACCCCCACCAGCCCGTAGCCCAGCCGCCGGCCGATCTGGGCCAGCACGGCGGTCGCCGCCGCGTCGCCGGCGTGCGCGAGCTCGGTCACGATCCCCCCGGTTATCTCCTGGTCGGCCGCCAGCCGGCGCCCGAGCGCCGACTCCGGCTGCGCCGCCGCCGCGGCCCGGCCCTCGCGGCCGATCGTCGATCCCGAGGCCATCACCTCCAGGCACCCGCGTCCGGGGCAGGCGCCCTGGCAGTCGGGCCCGTGCAGGTCGACCACCATGTGCCCCAGCTCCGCCCCCAGGCCGCGCGCGCCGCGGTAGATCCGGCCGTCCAGCAGCAGCCCGCTGCCGATGCCGGTCCCGAGCGCCACCAGCACGGCATGGGACACCGATCGGGCGGCGCCGAAGCGCGCCTCGGCCAGCAGCGCGGCGTTGGCGTCGTTGTCCACCACGACGGGCAGTCCGAGGCGCTCGCTCATCAGGTCGCGGAAGCGCACGTCGGCGAGCGGCAGGTGCGTGGACCAGCGCGACACGCCGGTCTCCCACTCCACCAGCGCCGGGATCCCGAACCCGACCGCCTCGATGTCCGGCGCGGCCGCGCGCACCTCCTCGACAGCCCCGACGAAGATGTCGAGCGTCTCCGCGCGATCGCCTCCGCGCCAGGTCCGGCGCACCCTGTGGTGCACCACCATGCCCTCGTCGACGACCCCTCCGAGGAGCTTCGTGCCCCCCGCGTCGATCCCGATAACGCGCCTAGGCGGCATGTCGGTAGATATACAGAGGCTTGTGACCGATCCGAAACCCGCCCCTCCGGAGTACAAGGTCTACCGATCCCGCAAGCGGCCGCTGGCGCGCGGCACCGACCTCGACGCCCTCAAGCGCAAGCTTGGACGCGTCACGGGCAGGGAGCCCGAGCTCGACCGCGAGCGCAGGCAGATCACCCCGGGGCGCGTGCTCAAGTGGCTGGCGCTGGCGGTGCTCGGCTGGCTGCTGCTCTCGCTCGCCCTGTTCATGATCAGCGCCCAGCTGCAGGACGGCGTCTCGGCCGACGCCGAGCGCGCGCTCTCGAGCGGGGGGAGCCTGCTCTCCGGCAGCAACATCCTGGTGCTCGGCTCCGACGCGCGCACCGGCGAGTCGATCGACGAGAGCCAGTCCGGGCCGTCGCGGGCGGACACGATCATGATCGTCCACGCCGGGCTCGGCAGCGTGCGCAAGCTGTCGATCCCGCGCGACACGGAGGCCGAGATCCCCGGGCACGGAACCGCCAAGATCAACGCCGCCTATGCGCTCGGGGGGCCGGCGCTCACGATCGAGACCGTCGAGGACTTCCTCGGCAACGGCCTGAAGATCAACCACGTCGTCGAGGTCGACTTCCAGGACTTCCCGGCCTTCATCGACGCCCTCGGCGGCATCACGGTGAACAACAAGTCGCGCATCTGCTCGCCGCCCTTCGACAACTTCTGGAAGGGGCTGCGCTTCCGCAGGGGCGAGGTCGAGCTGAACGGGAAGCGCGCGCTCGGCTACGCCCGTGTCCGCAAGAACCCGTGCGCGCCGGCAGAGGACGACCGCGCCCGCGCCGCCCGCCAGCAGGAGGTCATGCGCGCGATCGGCGCCAAGGCCAAGTCGCCGAGCACGTTCTTCCGCCTCCCCTGGGTGAGCTGGCAGGCTCCCAAGGCGCTCAAGACCGACATGAAGGGGCCCGCGCTGATGGCCCTGTTCGCCGACATCGCGACCGGCAACTCCGCCGAGACCGACGTGCTCGAGGGGACCTGCTGCGACCTCGACGGCGACATCCAGGTCTCCGGCGGGACCCGCGCCGAGGCCGTCGACAAGCTCCTGAACGGGGACTAGTCCGACGAGGAGCCGGACGACTTCGAGTCCGAGGAGGACTTCGTCTCCGACTTGGACTCGGACTTCGACTCCGACTTGGAATCCGACTTCGATTCCGACTTCGAGCTGGAGTCGGAAGTCGCGCCGGCCTTCTTCTTGCCGTAGTCGGTGTTGTAGAAGCCCGACCCCTTGAAGTGGACGGCGACCGGGTGGAAGACGCGCTGCACCGGCGCATCGCAGGTGGCGCAGCTCGTGAGCGGGTCGTCTGTCATGCGCTGCATCGCCTCGAAGGTGTGGCCTCGGTCGCAGCGGTACTCGTAGATCGGCATGGCACTCCCAGTATATGAGTGCCAACCAGACCTCAGCCCGGGTGTGGCGGACGCGGGCGGTCCAGGTCGTCCAGCAGCGACACGCGCATCGCGTGCCACAGGATCCACGCGGCGATGTGGCCGATCGGCCGGAACGCAGTGCCCATACGCGGCCAAGGTACTCCAGGTGTCCGACGCTGCCGGCAACTCGGGTGACGAACGCGCCGGAATGAGCGGCGTTTTTTCGCGGCGAGTACCCTGCACGGCCGTGACCGACGTCGTGACCATGGACAAGATCGTGGCGCTCTGCAAGCGCCGCGGGCTGATCTTCCCCGCCTCGGAGATCTACGGCGGCATCGCCAACACCTACGACTACGGGCACTACGGCGTCCTGCTGAAGAACAACGTGGTGAACGCCTGGTGGCGGGCGATGATCCAGGAGCGCGACGACATCGTGGCGCTCGACTCGGCGATCATCCAGCACCCGCGCACCTGGGAGGCATCCGGCCACCTGGCCGGCTTCTCGGATCCGCTCGTGCAGTGCCTCGGCAAGTGCAAGCGGCGCTTCCGCGAGGACCACCTGCGCGAGGAGGCCGAGGCGCGCGGCGAGGACCCGGACACGCTCGTCTGCCCGGTCTGCGGCGGCGACCTGACCGAGCCGCGCCCGTTCAACCTGATGTTCGAGACGACGATCGGGCCGGTCAAGGAGGAGGGCTCCACCGTCTACCTGCGGCCCGAGACCGCCCAGGGCATCTTCCTCGCCTTCAAGACCACGCTCCAGTACGCGCGCAAGAAGCCGCCCTTCGGGATCGCGCAGATCGGCAAGTCCTTCCGCAACGAGATAACGCCGGGCAACTTCATCTTCCGGACGCTCGAGTTCGAGCAGATGGAGATGGAGTTCTTCGTGCCGCCCGCCGAGGCCGAGAAGTGGCACCAGCACTGGATGGAGCAGCGCATGGAGTGGTACGTGTCGCTGGGCGTCGACCGCGACAAGCTGCGCCTGCGGCCGCACGAGCCCGACGAGCTGTCGCACTACAGCTCGGCCACGAGCGACATCGAGTACCTCTTCCCGATCGGCTGGTCCGAGCTCGAGGGAATCGCCAACCGCGGCGACTTCGACCTCACCCAGCACGCCCAGTTCTCGGGCCAGAAGCTGGACTACGTCGACACCGCCACCGGCGACCGCTACGTGCCGCATGTGATCGAGCCCGCCGCCGGCCTGGGCCGCACGGTGCTGACCCTGCTCTGCGACGCCTACGACGAGGACGATCTCGGCGGCGAGCAGCGCACCGTGCTGCGGCTGCTGCCGAAGATGGCGCCGGTCAAGGCGGCGGTGCTGCCGCTGGTGAACAAGGACGGCCAGCCTGAGAAGGCGCGCGCCATCTACGAGGAGCTGCGCCAGCGCATGACCGCGGAGTACGACTCCGGCGGCTCGATCGGGAAGCGCTACCGGCGCCAGGACGAGATCGGCACGCCGTGGGGGATCACGGTCGACCACCAGACGATGGAGGACGACACCGTCACCCTGCGCGACCGCGACACGCTGGAGCAGGT
>JAXDII010000074.1:0-13729 GCA_034664085.1 Thermoleophilaceae bacterium | reverse complement strand
GGCGAGACCGCCCCGCCGCTGGGGCCCGAGGAGATCGAGCGCAGCCGCGAGGCGGCCATCCGTCACGGCATGGAGGTTCGCTGGCCTGTCGCGCCCGGCTCGCGCCACATGAGCCAGAGCGGCGGGCCGCCCCCCGGCCAGCGCACCTCGTCCACGACCTCGAACCCGTTGCGCAGGTAGAGGTCGCGGTTGCGGGTGCTGGTCGCCTCGAGATAGGCGGGCATGCCCTCGGCGTCACAGCGCTCCAGCACCGGACGCATCAGCGCGGTTCCGATGCCCCGGCCTTGCTTCGCGGGGTCGACGCCCAGGAGCCAGAGGTAGTAGTGAGGCTCGTGGGGGTGGTTGGCGTCCATGAAGGAGAACGCCCTCAGGGCACGCGGAGTGCCGCGCCGCCAGATCGAGGCGATCTTGGGAATCTGACGCAGGCTGTCCAGGAGTCCCATCTCCCCTTCGCCGGGAGGAACCCAGAGCGCGCCGCCGTCGTGACCGGCGGTCGTGTACGTCTCCTCGTGCACGAGCGTGTCCGGCAGGGCCATCTCGCTGAACATCCGCTCCAGCCGGCCGACGCGGGTCGCGTCGTCGGGGAAGAGCCAGCGTCCGGCCGGGTCGTCCTCGAACGCCAGCGCCATCGTCCGCGCCAGTTCCGGCGTGTCGTCGGCAGTGGCCCTCACCACACCCACAGTTCGCTCAGCCGTCCTAACGGTCATCTCGATCCTTCCGTCGCCGTCGAGAAGACCAGTACAGCCGACCCAAGCGCCGGTGAGTGTGAAGGGGGTCACGCCGGGTAGCCGACCCGCGTACCCGATCGCCGAGGACCGCCGATGTTCGAGCGCATCAACACACCTCAGGAGCTCTACCAGCACAAGCTGGGAGCCGCCCTCAACATGGAGCAGACCGTCCTGAACATGCTCGACGACAACGCCGAGGAGGCTCAGGACGAGCAGCTGAAGCAGCTGCTCCGCCACCACCAGGGCGAGACCCGCGAGCAGATCTCCAACCTGGAGCAGGCCTTCCAGTCCCTGGGCTGGGAGGTGGACGAGACCGCGAACCCAGCCTTCAAGGCGTTCGACAAGCAGGCCAAGGCCGAGGTCAAGATGGCCGACGACACCCTCGACGACGACGTGATCCTGGCCGGCGCGGCCGAGACCGAGCACCACGAGATCGCCGTGTACGAGTGGCTCATCACCCACGCGAAGGCGATGGGCAAGGACGACGTCGCGCAGCTGCTCCAGCAGAACTGCGACCAGGAACAGCACACCCTCGAGGAGGTCAGGAGCGCGACGCAGCGGATCGCGTCGACCACGATGGCGCAGGCGTCGTAGCCCATGTCCCTTCGCAGCGTCGACTCGATCGAGCGCAGCGTCCACAAGACCAACGAGTGGCTGTCCCAGCTCGCCCAGGAGCTCGGTACCGAGAGCCGCGAGGAGACCTGGCGGGTGCTTCGCGCGTACCTCCAGATGCTCCGCGACGAGGTGACCGTCGACGAGGCGGCTCAGCTAGCGGCTCAGCTTCCGGAGGTCCTGCGCGGAGCCTTCTACGAGGGCTTCGTCCCAAGCCGCCAGCCGGCGCGGCTGCGCCACCGCGACGAGTTCCTCGACCGCCTCGCCGAGCGGGCCCAGCTGCCCGGCCGTGACGCGGCCGCCCACGCCGCCGAGGCGGCCACGGTCGTCCTGGAGCGCCACGTGTCGGAGGGCGAGGTGCAGGACGTCTTCGCGCAGCTGCCAGGCGAGGTGCGTGAGGTGCTCCAGCACCACTGATCGGACAGCAGCCGCCTACCCGGCGATGGGGTCGCGCTCGAGCCCGCGGCGGTGAAAGAACGCGCCGAAGGACCCCGCGAGCACCGCGACCACGGAGATCGCGTACGCCTGCAGGAAGACGTCGAGCACACGCGCCGGTGTGGAGATCGGGTTCGGCAGCTGCGACGAGACGGTCAGGAGCTGCGTGCTCGTCCAGAACACGGCGTCGCCCACGTTGGTGATCTCCGTGCCGGCCGCGTGGCGCTCGAAGAAGAAGATCAGGACGCTCGCCGCTGCATCCACCAGGATCGTCGCGACGAGGACGAATGCCAGGCGCGCGCGGAGGTGCTCGTGCGTGGGTGTGGCGCCGCGCACCACGCGGTGAATCTCGTGGACCCGGCTCCCTCGGGCGGGCGGCGGCACGCGCCGAGTATCGAGGACGGATCGGTCGCCAGCGGCTTCACCCGGCGTGGGTATGCCCGCGCACGGTCTGCCACGACTGCCAGGTGATGCGCAGGATCACGACCGTGATCGCGAGGCCGATCAGCGGGTCGAGGACGTCGGCCCCCAGCGCCAGCGCCGCGGCGCTCGCGACGACGGCCAGGCTCACGTAGGCGTCGGCGCGCGCGTGGCTGCCGTCGGCGATCAGGGCCGGGCTGTCGAGCCTGCGCCCGGCTCGTGAGCGGATCAGCGCGGCCACCCAGTTCCCCGCGAAGCCGATCGCGCCGGCCGCGGCGAGGGCGCCCAGCCGGCCGACCGGCTGCGGGTCGATCAGGCGGTCGATCGCCTGGTAGCCCGCGACGCACGCACTGACGAAGATCGCGAGCACCACGGCCAGCCCCGCCCATCGCTCCGCCCGGGCACTCCGCAGGGCGAAGGCGATCCCGAGCGGGATGGCGGTCGCGGCGTCGCCGGCGTTGTGGATCAGATCGGCCAACAGCGCCACGCTGTCGGAGACGACGAACACCGCGACCTGCGCCAGGGCGGTCAGCCCCAGCACCAGCAGGGCGAGCACGACGGCGCGCACTCCCTCGCGCGAGCGCCTGATCGAGTCGTGCACCAGCCCGTGGCTGTGTCCGTGCGCGGTCATCGGACCCCTCGCAGGATCGCTTACAACAGGCTGCCGCCGGGCGGCACGACCCAGAGCCGTTCCGCACGCTCGGCCACGGCCGCGCGGTCGAGATCGGCAACGGTTTGCGCGCTGGTCTCGTCCATCAGGCGGCCGAGCTCCCCCCACGCGCGTGCCACCGACCCCACCTTGGCGGTGGGCCCCCAGCCAGTGGCCGCCCGCAGCTCGTCGGCGCGAGCCTTGACCTCGCCGGCCGTGACCTCCGCGAACGGCTTCGAGCGCCCGCCGGCGAAGACGCGCTCGGCGAGCACCGCCTCGGCGTCAGGTTTCGCCCGGGCGCTCACAGCAGGTACGGGACCGCGCCGACCGCGCCGAGGGCGTACCAGGCGCCGAACAACAGGGTCACGACGCCCATCGCGGGCGCGAACGCGAGCATCCGCCTGAGCACCGGACCGCGCGTGATCGCGTAGCCGAACCCCGACGAGAGCAGCGCCATCGAGATCGCGGTGCCGAGCGCCAGCACGAGCACCGCGGCCACGGCCTCGGCCTGCCCCGGGATCGTGGCGAGGAGCAGCACTCCGACACCGGCCGATCCGCCCATCCCGTGCACGAGGCCGATGCCGAAGGCCTGCAGCGGCGACCGGCCGATGCGCGCCTCGGGCTCGTGTGCGTGGTCGTGGCGCGCGCCCTGCTCGTCGTGTGGGTGCAGGTGGCGGTGCTCCACCGCGCCGTGGCGGTGGGCGTGGGCGTGGAAGTGGCCGCTGCGCCACCGCACCAGCAGCCTCACCGCCAGGAACATGATCATCAGGCCGACCAGCGCCTCCGCGCCCCGCTGGACCGGGTCCGGCAGATACGCGTGGAAGAGCACGATCGGAAGGCCGAACAGCGCGAGCGTCGTCGCGTGGCCGAGGCCCCAAGCCAGGCCGAGCCGGGCCGCTCGGCGCGTCCCGTCCTCGGGCTCCGACGCGATCAGGGTGGAGACCGCGGCCAGGTGGTCTGGGTCGGAGGCGTGGCGCAGCCCCAGCAGCAGGGCGACCACCAGGACGAGCACGAGGCCATGGCCGTGCGCCAGCTCGGAGACCCACTCGTCAAGCCCGAACATCGAGCCTCCCGTCATCGGCGGCCAGCGTCGCGGCCGCCACGGCGAGCTGCCCGTATGAGATGCCCCCGTCGTTGGGCGGAAGCAGCTGCGGCGTCAGGACCCGGAGTCCGCCGTCGCCGAGCAGGGCGGCGGTGCGTCCGAGCAGGTGCCGGTTCTGGAACACGCCGCCGGAAAGCACGATCGTGTCGGTGCCGCAGCGCTCGGCCGCCACCTGGCAGGCCCTGGCGGTGCCAGCCGCCAGGCCGTTGTGGAAGCGCGCGGCAACCGTCGCGACGGCCACGTCCCGCTCGAGGTCGGCCACCACCTCCCGGACAGTGACGCGGGCGTCCATCACGAGCGGGCCGCGGCCCGCGTCGTGGAGCGGGAGCGCATAGCCGCCCTGCTCGTCGGGGTCGAGCGCGGCCTCCAGCTCCACCGCCGCCTGCCCCTCGTAGTTGACCTCGGCGCGAACGCCGCAGAGTGCCGCCACGGCGTCGAAGAGCCGGCCGGCGCTGGTGGTGAGCGGCGACGCGATCCCCGTCTGGGTGAGGTGGGCCACCTGGCGCCACGCCGTGGCGTCAACCGCTTGGCGCAGCGGTCGCGGCAGCCGCGGCGGCTCGTCGAAGGCGGCGGTTAGCCAGGCGCACGCCATCCTCCACGGCTGGCGGATGGCCGCCTCGCCGCCCGGCATGCGGACCGGGAACAGCAGCGCCGCGCGCTCGAAGCTCTCGAGTCCGCCGAAGAGCAGCTCGCCTCCCCATACGGTGCCGTCCTCGCCGTACCCGGTGCCGTCGAAGATCGCCCCGATCGCCGGCCCGGTCTCCCCGTGCTCGGCGAGGCACGCCGCCAGGTGGGCGTGGTGGTGCTGGACCCCGATCAGGCGGACGCCGTCGAGCTGTTCGGCGTGCTTGGTCGACAGGTACCCGGGGTGCAGATCATGCGCGACGACGTCGGGCTCGACCGCGAACAGGCGCTGGAAGTGGTCGATGCCGGCCACGAAGGAGCGGAGCGTTTCATAGTTCTCCAGGTCCCCGACGTGATGGCCTACCCAGGCCCTCTCCCCCTTCGCTACCGCGAAGGTGTTCTTGAGCTCGGCGCCGCAGGCGAGCAGATGCCGCCCGCAGTCCTCCGGCAGCCGCGTCGCGTCAGGCACGTAGCCGCGCGAGCGCCGGAGGAACATGGGCCGAGCCTCGACGCGCACGACCGAGTCGTCGGTGCGCGTCTCGATCGGCCGGTCGTGGAGCAGGAACAGGTCCGCGATGCCGGCGAGGCGCTCGCGGGCGTCGTCGTCGCGGTAGGCGATCGGCTCATCCGAGACGTTGGCGCTCGTCATCACGAGCGTGGTGCCGGCGTCCGCGAGCAGGAGGTGGTGGAGCGGCGAGTACGGCAGCATCACGCCGAGCTCGGCGGATCCCGGAGCGACCGACGCCGCCACACGAGCATCGGGCCGGCGGCGCGCCAGCACGATCGGCCGCGCTCGGCCGATCAGCAGGTCCACCTCCGGCGGCCTCAGGCCGACGAGCCTGCCCGCGGCGGCGAGGTCGGGCGCCATCAGCGCAAACGGCTTGTCCTCGCGGTGCTTGCGCGCGCGCAGCTCGGCGACCGTCGCCTCCGAGTCGGCGCGGCACGCGAGGTGAAAGCCGCCGATGCCCTTCACCGCCACGATCGCGCCGGCGAGCAGCGCCCGTGCCGCGGCCTCCACCGCATCCCGCGCGCCGGTGTCCGCGACGGCGCCCTCGCCGGCGTGTGCGAGCCACACCCGCGGCCCGCAGTCCGGGCAGGCGTTCGGCTGTGCGTGGAAGCGGCGGTTCGCCGGGTCGCCGTACTCGGCGCGGCACGCCTGGCACATCTCGAAGGCCGCCATCGTGGTGTTCGGGCGGTCGTAGGGGACGTCGCGCACGATCGTGAAGCGGGGCCCGCAGCTCGTGCAGTTGGTGAACGGGTAGCGGAAGCGCCTGTCGGCGGGGTCGAAGACCTCAGCCAGGCAGTCCGCGCAGGTGGCGCTGTCCGGGGTGACCGCCGCGCGCGGCTCCCCGCCCTTTGGGCTCTCGAGGATCGAGAACCCGCGCTCGCCCTGCTCGACGAGGACCTCGGAGGTGACCCGCTCGACC
Organism: Thermoleophilaceae bacterium; assembly: GCA_034664085.1. GTDB lineage: Bacteria > Actinomycetota > Thermoleophilia > Solirubrobacterales > Thermoleophilaceae > JACVRW01. Next base: position 7,732 of record JAXDII010000074.1, on the reverse strand, counting down.
GTGGCGAGCGGCGGCGCTTCGACGGGCAGGCGGGCGAGGAAGCGCTCCAACGTCTCGGACGGCGCCTCCACCTCGACCACGACGCCGCGCGAGTCGTTGAGGACGTGGCCCGCGACGCCCAGCTCGCCGGCGAGCCGGTAGACGTACGGGCGGAAGCCCACGCCCTGCACCGTTCCCTCGATGCGCGCGCGCACGCGGCTCACGCGGCGGTCTCCTGCGGGCGTTCGCGGTCCACCGGCCGGGGCTGCCGGCGGCCTTCTGCTTGAAGATCGCCTGCGGCGTGGACGACCTCGTTCACGGCGTCAGCTCCACCAGCTCGCGGAGGAGGTGGTAGGCGCTCGCCTGAGCCTCCTGGATGCGCGGGATGTGCTCGGAGCGCGTAACCACGACGTGGTCGGCCAGGCGCTCGCCGGCCACCCGCCCGCCGTCGTAGCCGACCATGGCGACCGTGCGCAGGCCCCGCTTGCGCCCCTCCGCGAGCGCGGCGATCACGTTCGCCGAGTTGCCGCTCGTGGAGATCGCGAGCAGGGCATCCCGCTCGCGCCCGTGCGCGATCACCTGCCGAGCGAAGATCGCCTCGGTCCCGATGTCGTTCGCGATCGCGGTCAGGATCGCCGGGTCCTCGGTCAGGTCCAGCGCCCGCCGCGGCGTCCAGTCCGGATCCGGTGGCCGGCGGAAGTCGGCGACGGCGTCCATCGCGTCGGTGGCCGACCCGCCGTTGCCGAGCGCGAGCAGGCGTCCGCCCGTCTCCAGGTCATGCCGCAGTCCGGCGGCGGCCCTGATCAGGTCGTCGCGGTTGTCGGTCAGGGTCTGCGCGCGCAGCTCGCCGATCTCCTCGGCCTTGGCCAGCACGGAGCGGCGCACGTCCTCGACGACCGCCTCAAGGTCGTGCTCCTGCTCGCCCAGGAAGGGGTAGAGGAAGCTCGACGCCCCGGTGTCATGGGTGGGGCGGGCGCTGCGGCCCTCGAGCAGGCCGCGGTGATCGAAGAACACGTGCACGAGCTCCCAGAGCACGTGATAGAGCGTCTCGACGAGCTCCTGGCGGATCGAGGCGTCCCCGACGGGCGGCTCGAACTCCCACTCCGCGCCGGCGGGGGCAAACGCGAGCGTCAGGCAGCCGCACGCGCGCGCGAGACTGAGTGCCTCCGCTGCCTCGCCGCCGTCCTCGTCCACGCCGAAGGCGATCGCGATGTCGTCGGGCTCCGCGACCAGTTCGACCTGCTGCGCCAGCGGCCCGCCCTCGCCCGCCAGGCCGATCGCCGGCAGCGCGCGCTTGCCGACGATGACGGGGTGCACGAACTCGACGGCCACGTGCCGGGCGTCCGAGCGAGCGGCGGGCGAGCGGCCGAAGGCGATCAGCCTGCCGCCGCGCGCGAACCGCTCGGCCATGCGGTGGCAGAGCCGCGCCAGCCGCTCCGCCTCGGACTCGAAGAAGTCGGCGTTCGCCCGGGTGCGTTCCGCCAGCGCCGTGTCGAGCCGGCGGGTCAGGAGGTCGCTCCCGAGCGCGTGGGTCAAGCGGTGGCCTCCACCGGCGCCCCGACCCCGACCAGCCAGTCGCGCCACGCGTCGATCCCCTCCCCCGTCTTCGCACTGACCACGATGCGCTCGACACCGGGGTGGACCGCCTCGAGGTTGTAGATGAACTTGTCGAGGTCGAAGTCGAGGTACGGCAGCAGGTCAACCTTGTTGATCAGCACCAGCTCGCAGGCGCGGAACATGAGCGGGTACTTGAGCGGCTTCTCCTCGCCCTCCGTGACCGCGGAGACCATGATCCGCGCGTCCTCGCCGACCTTGAACTCCGCCGGGCAGACCAGGTTGCCGACGTTCTCGATCACCAGCAGGTCGATGTCATCCAGCGGCAGGTCCGGAAGCGCCGAGCGGACCATGTTGGCGTCGAGGTGGCATTCGCCGCCGAAGCCCGGGTCGGTGTTCAGCTGCGTAACGGGGACGTGCAGCGAGGCGAGCCGGTCGGCGTCCATCGAGCCCTGCACGTCGCCTTCGAGGACCCCGACGCGCACGCCCGGCAGGTCGGACACCACCCGCTCCAGCAGCGAGGTCTTGCCCGCGCCCGGAGCGCTCATGAAGTTGACGACGCGCACGCCCGCGCTGTCGAAGTCGGCCCGGTTGGCCTGCGCGATCGTGTTGTTGGCGTCGAGCGCCTCCTCGACCTCCATCGACTCCACCTCGAATTCGTTTCCGCTCGCCACCTCGACCTGGCCGGCGCCGCCGCAGTCGGGGCACATGAAGATCGGCATGCCGATCTCCCACTCGCACTCGCAGCGCGCGCAGCGCAGCCGCGCGGGCACGAGCTCCTGCTCCAGCCGCGCGCCCTCGCAGAGCGTGCCCTTCGAGACGAAGCCGAAGTAGAAGTCGAGCGTGTCGGGCACCACCTGCCGCAGCGCGCCGACTCGCAGGCTCACGAGGCTCACCGGCCGCCCCTGCGCGTGCTTGACCGCGGTGTTCACGATCGCGCCGGAGAGCGACAGCTCGTGCATCGCTCAGTCCGTGGCGTAAGCGGCGTCGGAGCGCAGGTCTTCGATGGTCTCCGCCACCAGGTCCACGGCGCCGTCGACTGCCCGCTGAACCTCGTCCGACAGGCCGAGCCCCATCTCCTCGACGTGCGCGGGCTCGCACGCGACCACGACAACCTTCCCGGGCCACGCCCCGAGGGTCTTCAGGAACCGCAGCACCGTCTGGGGGTCCATGGCGTGCGGGTTGATCATCTGTCCGTCCTCGATGCCGGCCTCGACGTCCTCCCGGAGCGCCTCCATCACGTAGAGCGTGCCCGGCTCGCCGCCCTGGCGGCTGACGTCGACCAGCACCAGCGCGTCGTAGCCGCGCATGACCTCGTACGCGAGGTCGAGGCCGCCGGTGCCGAAGTCGAACACGGCAGCGCCCTCGGGCAGGTCGCGCGCCTCGAGGCGCTTGACGACCTCGCTGCCGAACCCGTCGTCCTTGAGCCAGGCATTGCCGATGCCGGCAACCAGGATGCTCTTCACTCGACCACCTCCACCTCTGGGGGGAAGAACCACAGGAATCGGCCCGTCTCGCGGAGGATCTCCTGGCCGGGCTCGTCGAGCGCGACGCCGAGGTGGACCCTGCCGTCGTAGTCGCGGTAGATCCGCTCGACGGTGACGGTGCGGCCCTCCAGCATGCGCGCCTGCAGGTCCGCGTCGAGGCCGGGCCGAACGATGACGCGGCCGCCGCGCTTGAAGACGACACCGTCGACCTCCACCTCGGGAAGGCCGCGCGTGGGGTCGCGCACGGCGGCAGAGGGCTCCGGCGGCTTCATCGTGACGCGGCCGTGAAGAGCCAGCAGCTCATCCGGCGTGACCGCCCGGGCGCGGTCGATCATCTCCTTGACCGCCGGGTCGTGCTGCTCGATCTCGGCGCGCTCCGCGTCGCTCAGCACCTGAACGTGGAGGATCAGCGCCTCCTCGATCTCGGTGTTGTCGAACAGGTTGCCGCGGCTCTCCGGGGCGATCTGCGGATGGTCCGGCAGGACGATCGCGGCCCCGAGCATCACGTCGTCATCGGGTGAGGCGAGCACCGGCCATGTGTTGACGCTGTCGCAGGGGGCGTCGAGCTGGGAGAGGAAGCGACCTCCTTCGACGCTCACCATCGGATGGGTGGAGATGAGCGAGCGTTCGATCGCCCCGGCGCGGTCCATGCCCGCCGGCGCCTCGGTGCGGTTCTCGACCCGGTACGACACGAGCCGCCGCCCGCGGTCGAGCGGCGTCACGGCCAGCCGGGTGCGGACCGACAGGCCGCCCACCTCGAAGTGGCCAACGCCCGCGATCCGCTGCGGCTCGGCCCGATGGCGCTCGCCGCTGGGCGCCAGGAAGCGGACCTCCGCGCTCACGTCGCCGCCGCCCTCGACCACGCAGCGCAGCTCGAGGTGGTCGTAGGCCGAGTCGAGCGTCCGCGCGTACGCGGGCGGGTAGACGATCCCGAAGGGCGTCGGGGTGGCGTTCTTCGTCGCGCCCGGCGTGTACGGATAGAGGGCGTAGCCCTCGTAGAGCAGCGTGTCGACCAGCTCGTTCACGGGCCGAGCAGCTCCGCGACACACGCGTCCAGCGTGGGCAGCGCGCGCCGCGCCTTCTCCCGCTGGAGCGCACGCAGCGTTTCCTCCTGCAGCGGCACCCAGCCGGTGTGCGGGTAATAGTGCTGAATCAGGTCCTGCCAGACGGCGACCGGGAAGCGGAACTCGGCCGTGCAGGACCAGGGCACCAGCGACATCTGCAGCCGCCCGTCGTCGCTGCGGTAGTGCACGGTGCCGTTGAAGTTGAACGCCAGCGGCACCTCGCCGTCGGGCAGCCCGTAGAGGTACTTGGCCGACGCCACCTCCATGTCGAAGGTCGCGGGCACCCCCACGCGGAACGTGGTCGACCCGGTGAACGCAGGCACCAGCACGTCGGCCTGGTGCCAGACCAGGCTGCGCGTGGTGGTCGCCCAGCGCTCCGGCGCGCCGAACAGCTCGACGAGCTTCTCGCGCGTCTCGGCGTCGTAGGCGCGGCGGGCGGGCTCGATCATGATCTGGGCGGTGAGCGCGATCGCGTAAACCTGGCGGCCGCCCGGCTCGCTCACGTGCACGTCGAACTCGAGCGCGGGCGTGGCCGCGTGGCGGCGGCCGGCGGCGCCGAGCACCTGGAACTCCGGCTCGGGCGCAACCGGCACCTCCAGCGTCTCTGGCTGGCTCACGCTGCCACCGCCCGCAGGTCCTCGAAGTACGCGTTGATCGCCCGGTCCACCCCGGCGCCGCCCGAGATGCCCTCCCAGGCCGCCTTGACCAGGCCGACCAGCATGTAGCAGCGGTCGATCGGCGCGATCGCGTACGCCGGCGTGTCGCCCATCCGGTTGACGATCAGCGCCTCGGCGTCGGGCTCGAGCTCCGTCAGCACCGGGTTCATGCGGACGAGCCGGTCCCAGGTCTCGAAGTGCAGCTCGCTCTCCGTGGCCCCGGCGGGGCTCGGGTAGAGCGCGACGACGCAGTTCGTGACGCTCGAGTGCATGAAGAACGCAAGGCCGATCGGGATCCGGAACTGCGCCCAGACCTCCTCCGGCAGCTCGAAGTCCTCGAGCCACAGCGTGCGGTTGCCGGTGGGGCGGAACTCGGGCTCGCCGGAGCGCAGCGCCCAGCAGCTCTCGCAGACGCAGACGATCTGGCGCTCGTAGAGGTTGAGCATGTGCCGGTGATCGCCCGGCACGGTCGTCTGGCAGAGGTCGCAGCGCTCGGCGCCATCCGCCATCTCTGGCGCCTCCGGCGGCTTGGGCTGCGCCAAGCCGCGCAGCCCCGTGATCATCAACGCCCGGCGCCGTCCAGCGACCGCCTCGTCGATCCGCTTCACAGGGCGACCTTTATCGCTTCCTCCTCCCGCAGAAGCGGGACCGGCTCGAGCTGGAGGTGATCGTCGTCCATCGACCTGCCTGCCTGCGGGAGGAAGTACGTACGTCCGCACCCGGGACATCCGAGCACGCCGCCTTGGAGTGCTCCGCCGTCCAGCGCGCCACCGCAGTCGGCACATCGGTTGCGGTAGGCGAGCAGCGTGCCTTCCACGTTGGCGACCACGAGTGGCACGCCCCCGGCGTCCGTCGCGACCAGCGGCCCGGAGCCGTCGATGCCGAGCGTGTGCCACGACGGCGCCCCGTTCATCTGCACCAGCGGGAGCGGGATGCCGGAGAGCTCCGGCTCCTCCTCGACGACGCCCTCGACGTCCATGCCGTCGAGGTCGGGCGCCGCCTCCTCGAGGGCCTGCCGCACGGCCAGCTCGAGCGTGGACGACGACGCCCGGCACGACTTGCAGCTGCCCTCGAGACGCAGCTTCGCGATGCCGTTCTCGATCCCGAGCAGCTCGACGTTGCCGCCGTGCGACTCCATGTACGGCCTGACCGTGTCGAGCGCCTGCGCGACCCGCTCCTCGATCGGCACGGGATAGAGGTCGTGGATCATCAGGAGCCCGGCGACCAGGCCGTCCTTGGCCATCTCGTCGCGCGTCCCCGCGTCGGCCAGCTCGACGATCCGCTCCAGGCCGGCACCGTACATCTGGACGACGGCGGCCGTCAGTTCCTCGGCCAGGCCGCGGCACGCCGGATCGTCGAGGTCCTCCAACCGCCCCGTGAGCTCCTGGACACGGGCTATCAGCTGCTCGGGCTCCATGGCTAGGCGAACGCCGTGGGTGTGTGGACCACCTTCCGCACCGGCCCCTTCCCGCCGTACATGTGCACGCCGCACGGCAGACAGGGGTCGAACGAGCGGACCGTCCGCATGATGTCGATCCCCTTGAAGTTCTCCGGGCCGTTCTCCTCGAAGATCGGCGTGTTCTGCACCGCGTCCTCGTAGGGGCCGGGAGTTCCGTAGACGTCACGCGGGCTCGCGTTCCACGGCGTCGGCGGATAGGGCTGGTAGTTCGCGATCTTCCCGTCCTCGATCACCATGTGGTGCGAGAGCACCCCGCGGGCCGCCTCGTGGAAGCCGACGCTGACGGCGGAGTCCGGAACCTTGAAGTCGTTCCAGCTCTTGGTCCGCCCGGCCTGCACCTCCTTCATCGCCCGCTCCAGGTTGTGCAGCCCGATCAGCGCTGAGTAGGCCTGGTGGTAGGTGCGCGCGCGGTCGCGCTCGATCGCGTTCGACTTCTCCGGGACGTGCCACTCCATCTCCATCTCGGGGAAGCTGGCCGACCGCGGCAGCACCATCTGGATGCTGTGGCCGGTTGCCTTGGCGTAGCCGAAGTCCACGAGGCCGGCCTTGGCGGTGCACCACTGGCGCGCGAACGGGCCGCCGCCGGTGTCGCAGCACACGTGCGTGTCGGTGCGCTTGTCGTAGATGCGCGGCGACACGACCCACGTGTACTTGTCGGTGAAGTCGCGCGCCTGCGGCTTCGGCAGGGTGACCTTGTTCCACGGGTGGTTCTTGTCGACCGGGTTGCCGAGCGGGTCTTCGGTCACGAACGTGCGCTCGTTCTCCCAGCCGTCGAAGTACGAGCTGCCGAGCAGGATGCGGATCGCCAGGTTGATCTCGACGAGATCGGTGGTGATCAGCTCCCCTCCGATGGCGATGCCGGGGGTGATGTAGCGCTTGCGCCCCCAGTCGGTCATGTTCTCGTAGCGGTAGTCGACGTAGTCCGGGTCGTCGAACGAGCCCCAGTTCACGAGGTTCGTCTCCCGGTAGCCGACCATGTCGTAGCCCGGGAGCTCCGTGAGGAAGAAGTTGTACAGGTCGTCGTGCATCGGCACGCTTCTCTTCACGTAGTCGAAGTACCGCATCAGGCGCACGTAGTAGTCCGTGCACGTCTGGTGGGTGATGTCCGCGCTGCAGCCGCCCGGCATGATCGTCGAGGGGTGCGTGTGACGCCCGCCGAACAGGCAGTACATCTCGCGCGTGTAGCGGGCCACGTGGAGGGTCTCGAGGTAGAACTCGCCCGTGAACGGGTTGAGCGCCCGCATGATGTCCGCGACCGTCTTGTAGCCGTGGATGTCGGAGTGCGGGGCCGAGGTGTTCTCGGCCTTCGCGAGCAGGCTCGGGTTCGTCTCCTTGACCATCTGCTCGCAGAAGTCCACGTTCGCCATGCAGTCGTTGAAGATCGCGTGGTCGAACATGTAGTCCGCGGTCTCGGCCAGGTTGAACGCCATGTCGCCGAGCGGAGGCGGCTTGACGCCGTAGGCCATGTTCTGGTTCAGGCACGAGCAGGTGCAGTGGTTGTCACCGCAGATGCCGCAGATGCGGCTGGTGATG
>JAXDII010000081.1:0-58318 GCA_034664085.1 Thermoleophilaceae bacterium | reverse complement strand
CCGATCTCCTGGCGCGGGGCGCGCCCGGAGTCCACTTCTACACCCTGAACCGCTCCCCCGCAACGCGAGCGATCCTGGCCGCGCTGCACGCCGCGCATCCGTGGACGCGCGCGACCGCCACGGTCTGTGGGATGGCATCCGGGGGCACGCGCCCCCGGACCCCCGCTGATTCCTGGCCGGTTTGCTGGCCGCGCCGGGCTCGCGCCCCCGGACCCCCGCTGATTCCTGGCCGGCCGGCTGGGGCACCCGGGGGCTCGCGCCCCCACGCCCGCCCACGCCCACGTAACGTTGCGCCGCAATGGGCGGGGAGCTTGCGGAGCATCGGGCCGGCGGGGCGGCCGGGGGCGGACCATCGGCGGTCGTCGTCGGTGCCGGCATCTTCGGTGCGGCGCTGGCTGACCGGCTCGTGGCCGAGGGGTGGGAGGTCACGCTCGTCGACCGCTACGAGCCGGGCGATCCGCGCTCGGAGTCAGGCGGCGAGACGCGGCTGCTGCGCTGCGCCCACGGGGCGGATGGGTTCTACGCCTCGATGGCCTGGCGGGCGCGCGAGCTCTGGCGTGAGCTGGGGGGCGTGCTGGTCGAGTCCGGGTTGGTGTGGTTCGCGCGCCGCGACGACGGCTGGGAGGCCGACAGCGAGCGTGTGCTGCGTGCTCAGGGCATCCCAGTGGACCGGATCGGTCCAGGGCAGGCCCAGCGCCTCTTTCCCAGCCTGGCGGCGGACGACCTCGCGTTTGCCCTGTTCGAACCCGAGGCGGGCGTGCTGCGCGCCTCCGACGGCGTGCGGGCGCTCGTTGCACGCGCCAGGGCGGGCGGGCTCCGGTTCGAGCGCGGCGAGGCGCGGCCGGAGGGCGGGCACGTCCTGGTGGACGGCCGGCGCCTCGAGGCGGACCACGTCGTGTGGGCGTGCGGCGGCTGGCTGGCGGGACTGTTCTCCGAGCACGTGGCCCTGCGGGTCACGCGCCAGGAGGTGATCCTGTTCGACGCCCCGCCCGAATGGCAGTCCCCGCCGCTGCCGGGCTGGATCGACTTCGACGTCAGCCTCTACGGCCACGGCCTGATCGAGCCGCACGGGCTGAAGGTCGCCTCCGACCGCGAGGGCGAGCGGATCGAGCCCGGGGTGCGCGCCGAGCGGGCGGCGGAGCCGAGCGTGGCCGCCGCGCGCGACTACCTCGCGGCCCGCTTCCCGGCGCTCGCCGGCGCTCGGGTGCGAACGGCTCCGGGCTGCCACTACTCGCTCACCGCGGACGGCGACTTCCTCTTCGCGCGCCACCCCGAGCACGAGCGGGTGTGGCTGCTCGGCGGCGGCTCGGGACACGGCTTCAAGCACGGGCCGGCGCTCGCGGAGCGGGCCGCGCGTGTGCTGGCCGGGGCCGCCGACCCGGATCCGCGCTTCGCGCTCGGCGACCGTGCGCCCTCCCGGGCGCTGCGCACCGCCGGCTCCTGATCAGCGCGACTGGACCACGAGCACGTGGCTGCCGCTGGCCCTGCCACCCACGTCGGCGAGCACCTCGAGGCCGCGGTTGGTCTCGCGCGTCAGCGGCTCGAGGACCGTGCGGCCGTCGATCACCACGCGTCCGACCTCGCTGCCGAGTGGCAGCGTGACCCCGAGCCGCAACCGGCGAAGCCCGACGTCCGCGTCCACGACAGTGCGGTAGCGGCCGCCGCCCTGGCGCTCGGCGACCACGTCCACCGAGCCGCGCCCCAGGCGGATCGTCCGCCCCGCGATGCGCCGCTGGTACGGGGGCAGCTGCGGCGTCACCTCGAGCCGGCGGCGGCCCAGGTCAGGCCGCACGCCGAGGTGCTGGTGGACGACCGGCCACGCCGTGCCGTAGGCGCCCCACGCCTGCAGCACCATCGGCCGCTCGAGGAAGGGCCTGTCGATCGAGCGCCCGTTCAGCAGCGGCGCCGGGGCGATCTCCGGCATCGCGCCCGGCTGCTCGTCGGGAACGGGCAGCTGGAGCCGCCGGTTGGCGCGGGTGAAGCGCCCCTGTCGCACCCGCGAGAGCCTGCCGTAGTTGCCCTCGGCCACCGCCATCACCGCGGTGTTCAGCGTGAAGGGCTGCTTCTCGGACGGCGTCCTCGGAGCGCCGTCGCAGCCCGGCCCGCCCGTGTGGAAGAGGCCAAAGACGTTTGCGTAGCAGCGCCGCTCGTGCACGCTGAGCGACGCGACGCCGTGCTCGCGGCTGGCCAGGCCGGGCTCGACTTGGCCGTCCACCATCAGCTCCGCCTCCATCGGCGTCACGCCGATCCAGTGGCGCTGGTAGACCCTGCGGCCGTCCCGGCCGCGAAGCGAGTCCGCGAAGCCCGGGACGTCCGGCATCCACCAGTCCTCGCCGAAGGCGGCGCGCAGGGTGGCGGCGCGCCCTTCCGCCCAGCGCCGCGTGGCGCCGTCGCTGCGCGAGCGGGCCATGTCGGCCAGGTCGAGCAGGCCGCGGATCGCGTACACGGCCACGTCGAGCTTCTCCTCGCCCATGCCCTCGCGCTCGACGTTGCCGAGCCCCTCCGGCCAGCCGTCGCGGTCGCGGTCGAGCCTGCTCCAGACCACGCGCATCCCGCGGCGGGCGAAGGGATAGAGCTCGTCGCGGAAGGCGTTGCTGCCGGTCCAGCGCCACAGCAGCGCCACAGCGCTCGGGAACTTGACGGTCTCGTCGGTGTTGCCCGGGTCCGCGTTCGAGCCGAAGTAGACGGTCCCGTCGCCCACCACCTCGTGCACGACCTTGCCCGAGCCGCCGTTGTCGATCTCGCTGACCTCGCGCAGGGCACGCAGGTGGTCCATGATCGGCGCGAACTGGCCGACCGCGACGCTGGCGAACGCCGTGTACTCGCCGTCTGTCGCGAACAGCCAGGGGTAGTCGGGCCAGCCGGCGCCCAGGAAGCGGATGCGGCCGAGCTCGCCCTCGGGCCGCCGATAGCGCTTCCCGCCGCGCGTCTCGCGGATCTCGACGTCCTCGGCGATCTGCACCGAGTCGGCCAGGTTCTGCTTGCTCCAGTCGATGCCGCGCGCCAGCAGCGAGTCACCCGGCAGCGACAGGCGCGTGAACCGCGCGAGCGCCTCGCGCTGCTCGACCTTGCGGCTCAGCAGCGCGTCGGGGTTCCCCAGGAGCCCGCCGGCGGCGCCGAGCGCCGGCCCGGCGCCCTCGTCCGAGCCGGTGACCGCGATCCAGAGCGTGCTGGTGCCCCCCGCCGGCACGGCGACGCGATAGCGCAGCCGGCCCCCGGCGCCCTTGCCGTAGGCGGTGTCGTCGCAGCGCTCCGGCACCTTGGCGCGCTTGTCGCTGGAGGCGGGGCAGACCACGGGCGGCTCCTGCGGTCCGCGGAACCCGGCTCCCGTCTCGCCCCCGATCGCGGCCACCGGAGCCGCCACCACGGCGGCCCAGTCGTGGGTCTCGGCGTTCCTGACGGGCGGCCGGCCCTGCTCGCGGAAGACGAGCCGGCCCTCCTCGAGCGCGACCGTGTCCTGGAGGTTGAAGCGCAGCTGGTTCGGCCTCGTCTCGCCCCACGGGTAGGCGCTCATCAGCTCGGAGTGCGCATCCACGGCGATCTCCACCTCGCGCGCGGCGCCGGTGGAGGTGAGGCGCAGGCCGATCAGCACGCCCCGCCGGCCGTCGGGTGCGAACTCCACGCGCTGCATCGTCAGGCCGGGCCGGGGCGGCAGGTCCATCTCGACGTAGCCCCAGCCGCTCGTGAAGCGGGTGGCGGGGCCGACCGGCTCGCCGTCGACCGAGAACCAGATCCCGTCGAGAAGCTTCAGCGGAGGCGCCCAGATGCCGCCCATCTCGCCGCGCGTGTGGAAGCCCATGGCCGGGAAGCGGCCCGCCTCGGTGCCGACCGAGTAGGCGCGCGTGCCCACGGCGGCGTAGCGGCGATCGTCGAGCCGGTTCTTGGTGGAGAGCTCGGGCGCGGCGACGGCAGCGGCGGCGCCGGAGAGCGACGCCAGCAGGACGAAGGCGGCGATCAGCTTCCGCACGGCCGTGACCTTACATCTCGAGACGGGCCAGATTCTCGGCGTGAATGGTTCGCTGCACCTTTGTGTCGCGGCCTTCCGGAAGCCCCGGCCGCTCCTCCCCGCGCTCGAGCGCATCGAGGTAGTCGACGTCCTCGTCGAGGATGCGCAGCGCGGCCTCGCGGCTGTGCGGCGCGCCGTGGCCGGGCACCACCACGTCGGCCTCGCCCACCAGCGGGGCCAGCCGCGCCAGCGTCGCCCGGTAGTCGTCCAGCGCGGTGACCACCGGGATCTCGATGCCGGAGAGGTAGTCGCCGACGCAGAGCACGCCGCACCAGCGCGCGAACAGGGCGGTGCCGTCGCTGGTGTGGCCCTCCGCCGGGTGCAGCTCCAGTTCGTGCTCGCCGACCTCGACGCTGCCGGGGACCGGCAGGCCCTGCACCTGCCCCAGCGCTAGCGGGCTGGGGCGTTCGACGTAGAACTCGGCGTCCTGGTCGCGCAGCTCGCGCTGGGCGGCTCCGGGCTCTCGGTGCAGGCGCTCCAGGGTCGGCTCGCCGATCCCGAGCGCGAGGCCGGGATAGGCGAGCCGGCCGAGCAGATGGTCGAAGTCGGCGTGGGTGGCGATCAGCGCATCCGGCTCGAAGCCGGCGGCGGCGAGCAGGCCCGGCAGCGCCTCCAGCTCGTCCGGGAAGTACGGCGAGTCCACCAGCATTGCCTCGCCGCCCGCGCGCAGCGCAACGGCATTGGTCTGCCACATGCGGCTAGTGACGACGACCGCGTCCTGGTGAACGGAGACGGCGCGCACTAAGGCGCCGCCCCTACGCCGCGTTGAGCAGCTTGCCGGCGTCGCGGAAGGACTTGACCTCGGCGTCCGGCTTGCGCCCCTCGATCTCCTCCCCGTGGCGGTTCACCCAGATCACGGGGATCTTCTCCTTGATGCAGGGCTCGATGTCGGTCGGATAGCCCGACGCGATGTGGACCCAGTGCTTCTTGATCGGGCCGATCCGCCGCGCGCACTCCTTGAAGTGCGCCGGGTCCGGCTTGTACGAGCGCACCTGCTGGGCGGTGACCACGAGGTCGAAGTCGGCCCGGAAGTGGCGCCGCGTTGCGCCCAGCAGCTTGTCGTCGATGTTGGAGAGGATGCCCAGCTCGTACTTCTTGGCGAAGCGCTCGAGCTGCGCGTTGGTCTCCCGGAACGGCGGCCAGCCGGGCACGCTGTTGGGGAGGAAGTTGGAGCGCGACGGCTCCAGATCCCAGCTCAGCTCGCTGGCGACCCGCACCGCGGTGCGGCGCAAGACCTCCGCGTACAGCTCATAGGAGCCGCGCTGGATGTCCCGCTGGACATCGATGAAGCGGGGGATGAGGACGTCGCGGTCGATCGTGAAGCCATCGCGGTCGGCTTCCTTCTGGAATGCGTCGTAGACCCCCGTTTCCCAGTCGATCAGGGTGCCGTAACAGTCGAAGGTGACGAACTTGACGTCTTTCGGAAGTGCCATTTACTCGTTTCGATAGGGTGCTCGCCCCGTCCCGCGAAGCGGCGCAGCATCCTATCTACCCGACATGGATCTCCTCGAATACCAGGGCAAGCAGCTGTTCGCCAAGCACGGCGTTCCCGTCCCCGATGGCCGCCACGCGGCCACCGTCGGGGAGGCCGTCGAGGGCGCTGAAGAGCTCGGTTTCCCGGTCGTGATCAAGGCCCAGGTCCAGATCGGCGGCCGCGGCAAGGCGGGCGGGATCAAGCTCGCCACCAACCGCGCGGAGGCGGAGCAGCACGCCGAGGCGATCCTCGGAATGGACATCCGCGGCTTCACGGTGCACGAGGTCTGGGTCGAGAAGGCCAGCGACATCGACGAGGAGTACTACGCCGCAGTCGTGTTCGACCGCTCGGCCAAGCAGCCGATGGCGATGCTGTCGCGCATGGGCGGCATGGACGTCGAAGAGGTCGTCGAGACCGACCCGGAGGCCATGCGCATGCTGCACGTGGACCCGCTGATCGGGTTCCAGGACTTCCACGGCCGCCGGCTCGCCTTCGAGTCCGGCATCGCCGAGGACGTGATCCGCGACGTCGGCGCCATGCTGGGCAAGCTCTACGAGGTGTTCGTCGCGGAGGACGCCACGCTGGTCGAGGTCAACCCGCTGCTGGTGACCAAGGACCGCCAGGTGGTGGCCCTCGACGCGAAGGTCACGATCGACGACAACGCGCTCTACCGCCACCCGGACGTGGCCGGGCTGCGCGACGCGTCCGCCGAGGACCCGCAGGAGCGAATGGCCAAGGAGCGCGGCCTCACCTACGTGAAGCTGGACGGCAACGTCGGCATCCTCGGCAACGGCGCCGGGCTGGTCATGTCCACCCTCGACGTCGTCGCCCAGGCGGGCGGGCGGCCGGCCAACTTCCTGGACGCCGGCGGCGGCTCGAAGGCCGAGGCGATCACGAGCGCGGTCGAGGTGATCCTCTCCGACGAGAAGGTCACCGCCGTGCTGTTCAACATCTTCGGCGGCATCACGCGCTGCGACGAGGTGGCCAAGGGCCTGATCCAGGCGTTCCGGTCGATCAAGCCGGACGTGCCGTTCGTCGTGCGCCTGGACGGCACCAACGACATCGAGGGGCGCGCGCTGCTGGCCGAGGCGCAGCTGCCCAATGTGCACGCGGAGGCGACCATGCTGGGCGCCGCCAAGAAGGTCGTGGAGCTGGCCGGCTGATGGCGATCCTGGTCGACTCCGACACCAAGCTCTGCGTGGCCGGCATCACCGGGCGCGAGGGCACCTTCCACACGCTGCGCAACCGCGAATACGGCACGAACGTCGTGGCCGGCGTCACGCCCGGCAAGGGCGGCCAGGACGTCGAGGGCATCCCCGTGTTCGACACCTTCCACGCCGCCGTCGCCGACACCGGCGCCAACACCGCGATGGTGTTCGTGCCGCCGCGCTTCGCCGCGGACTCGATCCTCGAGGCCGCGGACGCCGGCATCGACCTGATCATCGCGATCACGGAGGGCATCCCCGCCCACGACGAGCTGCGCGTCTACAACCACCTCAGGCGCGGCACGTCGCAGCTGGTCGGCCCCAACTGCCCGGGCATCCTCTCGCCCGGCAAGGCGAACGTCGGGATCATCCCGGCGCAGTTCTTCCGGGAGGGCAACGTCGGGCTGGTGTCACGGTCCGGCACGCTGACCTACCAGATCGGCAACGAGCTGGCCCAGAGCGGCTTCGGGAACTCGTCGATCGTCGGCATCGGCGGCGATCCGGTGCCCGGCTCGAGCTTCATCGACATCATCGAGCGCTTCGAGGCGGACCCTCAGACGGAGCTGATCGTGATGTGCGGCGAGATCGGCGGCTCCGCCGAGGAGGAGGCCGCCCAGTACATCGCCGACAACGTCTCGAAGCCGGTGCTCGCGTACATCGCCGGCTTCACTGCCCCGCCCGGCAAGACCATGGGCCACGCCGGCGCGATCGTCTCCGGATCGCAGGGCACCGCGGTCGCCAAGGCGGAGGCGCTGGAGGCCAAGGGCGTGCGCGTCGGTCGCAATCCGACCCAGGTGGCGGAGATCGCGGTCGAGATCCTGGGCGCACGGGTCTAGCGCCCGCACGCCCAGATCGTGGATGATGCGCCGGTGGACAAGCGGCTCGACGCCGTGCACCACCTGTGGTCGACCTATCGGGAGCGGGGAGCGGAGGGAGCGATTCCACTGCTCGACCCCGAGGTCGAGTTCGTCGACCACCGTGGGCGCGTATTCAGCGGACACGATGGTGTGCGCAGCTTCTTCGCCGAGTTCGAGGAGCGCGGCGAGCGCTTCATGGCCTCGCCGTACACGTTCGAGCCGCACGATCCGGATCTGCTCGTGATCGGGCATCGGCGCATCCACTCGAGCGACGGCGTGCGCGGCGACTACCTCTTCTTCGTCCACAGCTTCCGCGACGGACGCGTCGCACGCATCTCGGCGCACACCACCAAGCAGGACGCGCTAGCGGACATCACCGCCCGCACGAGCGCCTAGCGCTATCTTGGCGGGCCGTGGCCGAGTTCACCAACATCTCCCTTTCGCGCGGCGCCCCGTCGCTCGACATCATCGCCGTCGAGGAGCTGCGCGCTGCCGCCCAGGAGGCGTTCCAGCGCGATCCGGGCGGCATGCTCGCCTACGGCACGTCGGCGGGCTACCCGCGCCTGCTCGAGTGGCTGTCGAAGAAGCACGGCGTGGAGCCCGACTGCCTGGTCGCCACGAACGGCTCGATGCAGGCCGACGCCTTCCTGTTCCAGGAGCTCGTCGAGCCGGGCGACGTCGTCGTCGTCGAGGCGCCCACGTATGACCGTACGCTGCTGTCGCTGACGAAGCTGGGCGCCGAGGTGCTGGCGATCCCGCTGGAGGCCGACGGCATCGACGTCGGCGCGCTCGAGGCGGCTCTGGACGAGGGCGCGCGGCCCAAGCTGGCGCACATCATCCCCAACTTCCAGAACCCGGCCGGCTGCACGCTGTCGCTGGACAAGCGCCGCCGGCTGGTCGAGCTGGCCCGCCAGTACGGCTTCACGATCTTCGAGGACGACCCCTACGTCGACCTGCGCTTCGAGGGCGAACAGCTGCCCACCATGCGCGAGCTCGACGAGGGCGGCGACTCCGTCGTGTACGCCTGCTCGTTCTCCAAGACCGTCGCTCCCGGCATCCGGGTCGGCTATCTGGTCGGGGGCAAGCAGCTGATCGGCGCGATCCGCAAGCGCGCCACGGAGACCTACATCTCGCCGAACCTGGTCGCCCAGGCGATCGTGGCCGAGTTCTGCGACTCGGGCGCGCTCGACCGCTCGATCGTCACGGTCAAGGAGGCGCTGCGCGCGCGGCGCGACGCCACCTGCAAGGCGCTCGACGAGCACATCCCCGAGGCCCGCTACGTGACGCCCGAGGGCGGCTACTTCCTCTGGGTCGACCTGCCCGAGGGGATCCAGATCGCCGAGCTGGTGGCCGCTGCCGCCGAGCGCGGCGTGGTGTTCGAGCCGGGCACCGCGTTCCTGATCGAGGGGGGCCAGAGCTCCCTGAGGCTCGCCTACTCCGCCGTGCCGCCCGACCAGATCGAGGAGGGCATCGCGCGCATCGCGGAGGCGTACCGCGAGCTGCTGCGTGATCGAGCTCGAGCGCCCGCGTGACGCGGGCGCGCTGCTGCGCGACTCGCTAGTCGTCTACGTCCGGCACTTCTGGACGTTCCTGGCGCTCGGCGCGCTGGTGGTGGTGCCGTCGGAGCTGATCGTGGGCGGCGTGGGGCTCGAGCAGCTCACGTCGGGGTACGACTCCACCCCGGGGTTCGCCGAGGCGGCCATCCCGGCGATCGTCTCCTACCTGGTCGTGGCGCCGCTGATCACTGCGATCTGCGTGCATGCGCTGCGGTCGGTGGCCTCCGGCGGCTCGGCCGGGGCGCGCGAGGCGATCGTGAAGGGGTTCGAGTCGTTCACCCCGATCTTTTTCGCCGTGCTGCTGGCCGCGCTCGGGATCCTGCTCGGCGCGCTCGTGATCGTGCCCGGCGTCTACCTGTTCGTGCGCTGGTACTTCGTGCCCCAGGCGGTCGTGCTAGAAGGCGCGCGCGGGGTGGCGGCGCTGCGCGCGAGCGGCAGGCTGGTGGAGGGCTCGTGGTGGCGCACATTCGCGCTGATCATCGTCGTCAACGTCGCGGCGCTCCTGGTGGCCGTGGTGCTGGGCGCGCCGTTCACCGCGGCGGCCGACAGCAGCGACCGGGCCGTCTGGTCACTGGTCGGCCAGATCGTGGCGAGCGCGGTGGCACAGCCATTCGCAGCTGTCTATTCCACGCTGCTCTACTTCGATTTGCGGCAGCGCAAGCGGACGGCGCTGGCTTAACGTCTGCGCGCGGTCAGCGCCCGGAACGGGCGCTGAGCCGGGACGTCCAGGCCGAGCCTGGCAAGGAAGCAGGGAGCGACGCGTGCTCCGCACGCGAGCGACCGATGACGCCGCCAGGCGACGGGATGGGCGTTCGGCTCAGCGCCCGTAGCGCTCGCGGCCCAGCACGAGCTGGTCCGGCAGCGCCACCCGCGGCGGCGGTGAGGGGTCGGCCACCACGGAGACGGTCTCGGCCACGCTGCGCGTGATCGAGTGGGCGCCGCCGTCGACCTGGATGACGATCTCGTCGTCGCCGGACGTGCCGAGCTTGCCCTCCAGGCCGGGGTGCAGCCCGGTGTCCTTGAGGTAGTGCAGCAGGTCCTCCGCCTCGTTCTCGAAGCGAAGCACGCGGACGCTGGCGCCTTCCTCGACGTCGGCCAGGGGCACTCCCTGCTCGCGGTCGCCCTCGAAGATCGGGTGCCCGTGGGGACAGGTCTTGGAGTCGCCGATGGCGCGCAGCATGCGCTCCTCGACGACCGGGGACATCCAGTGCTCGAGCCGCTCGGCCTCCTCGTGCACCTGGTCCCAGGGGATGTCGAACACGTCGGTGAGGAAGCGCTCGATCAGCCGGTGGCGGCGCACGATCTGGGAGGCGTGCTCCCTGCCGCTGGCGGTGAACTCGAGCGTCTTGTCGGCGGCGCGGGTGACGTAGCCGTCGCTCTCCAGGCGGCCGATCATCTCGTGGACGGTCGGCGCCGACACCTGCATGGCGCGCGCGATGTTGGCGCCGGTGATCGGCAGTCCCGCCTCCTGAAGCCAGTAGATGATCTGGAGGTATTCCTCTTCGGCGACGGTGGCCTGGTCGTGTGACATCACGGCCATCCTAACGCGCTGACTATTGTGGCTGCGGTGGAGGTGACGCCAGGAACGCGCGTCGTTGTGACCGGTGCCTCGCGCGGCATCGGGGCGGCGATTGCGGACTCGTTCGCGGCCCGCGGCTGCACCGTGGGGCGCGTGTCGCGCTCGGGCGAGCTGGCCGCCGACGTGGCCGACCGCGAGTCGATCGCGCGGGCGATCCAGGGCTTCGGCGACGTGGACGTGCTGGTGGCCAACGCCGGCATCGCCCACTACCTGCCCTTCGCCGAGATGCCGCCCGAGCTGATCGAGCAGCTGACGCGCGTGAACTGGCTCGGCACCGCCTACACGGTCCAAGCTGCGCTGCCGCGCATGCTCGAGCGCGGCCGCGGCCACATCGTGATCGTCTCGTCGGGAGCCGGCATCCGCTCGTTCCCGGGGGCGGCGGTCTACGGCGCCACCAAGGCGGCGCAGCGCGGCTTCGGCGAAGCGCTGCGGCACGAGCTCAAGGACACCGGCGTGGGGCTCACGATGGTCTACCCCGGGCAGATCCAGAGCTCGCTCCACGACCACGAGAAGGAGCGCATGCCGGACTGGTACCGGCTCGAGCGCGGCACCCCGCCGGAGCCGCTGGCGCAGGCCGTCGTCGAGGGCGTGGAGAAGGACCGCCGCGAGGTGTTCCATCCGCCCACCGTGCGCCTGCTGCGCATCTTCCACGGGCTCAAGCCGGGGCTCGCCGACGCCATGCTGCGGCGCCTGATGGGACGGGGGGCCGCGCCGTGAACCTGCCGCTCGAGCCACCGATCAAGCCCCAGCTCGCGAAGAGCGCCCGTGAGCTTCCGACCGGCGAGGGCTGGCGCTACGAGCCGAAGTGGGACGGCTTCCGCACGATCGTGTTCCGCGACGGCGACGAGGTGTACCTCCAGAGCCGCAACGGCCGCCCGATGAACCGCTACTTCCCGGACATCGTCGAGCAGGTGCTCGCTCTGCCGGCGCAGCGGCTCGTGCTCGACGGCGAGATGGTGGTGACCGTCGACGGCATCCAGGAGTTCGACCTGCTCTCGCAGCGCATCCACCCCGCCGCCTCCCGTGTGGAGCGGCTGGCCAAGGAGACGCCGGCCGCGCTCGTGGCCTTCGACCTGCTGGCAGAGGACGACGAGACCCTGCTCGAGCTGACCTACGACGAGCGGCGCGAGCGGCTCGCGCGCGTCGTGGCGGACCCCGTCGAGCTGACGCCGTCCATCGACGACCCCGAGGCCGCGGGCGTGTGGCTGGCGGGCACGGGCGAGGGCGTGATCGCGAAGGTCGGCGACGCGCCCTACCTGCCCGGGGAGCGCGTGGGCATGGTCAAGATCAAGCGCGTGCGCACGGCCGACGTGGTCGTGGCCGCCTTCCGCTTCGGCAAGGAGCCCGAAACCGTCGGCTCGCTGATCCTGGGGGCGTACGACGACGACGGCGAGCTGCACGTGGTGGGCCACACCTCCGGCTTCCGCGCGAAGGAGAAGCGCGAGCTGCTGGCGCTGCTCGAGCCCTACCGCACCCACGAGCGCGGCAGCGGCGAGCCGAGCCGCTGGAAGTCGGACGAGGAGCTGATCTGGGAGGGCCTGCGACCCGAGCTGGTGTGCGAGATAGCCTTCGACCACATCACGGGCCAGCGCATCAGGCACGGGGCGAAGTTCTTGCGCTGGCGGACCGACAAGGAACCGCGGGAATGTCTGCTTTCTCAGCTGCGCGACTGACACTGGTGCTGCTCGCCCTCGCGGGGGCGCTGGCGCCGGCTGCCCAGGCGCAGTACGCGATCCCGGCGGACAACCCGTTCGTAGCCACGCCGGGGGCGCGCGGCGAGGTCTACGTGTACGGGATGCGCAATCCGTACCGCTGGTCCTTCGACCGCACCACCGGCGACATGTGGATCGGCGACGTGGGCAGCAACCGCCGCGAGGAGATCACCTTCCTGCCGAGCGGGCGGATCGCCGGCGCCAACCTCGGCTGGAACTGCTTCGAGGGCACGGTGGTGCAGAGCGGCTGTTCCCCGCCGAACTACTTCCCGCCGATCCACGAGTACGCCGACAGCTTCGACGTGGTGATCGGCGGCTACGTGGTGCGCGACCCCGACCTGCCCGCCTTCGCCGGCCGCTACCTGTTCGGCCGGTTCGCCAGCGGCGTCTACCTGCTCGAGCCGAACGGGACCGCCGTGAACACCGGGGTGACGATCGAGAACCTGTCCGGCTTCGGCGAGGACGGCACCGGGCACCTGCACGTGACCTCGCTCGGCGGGCCGGTCTACCGCCTCGGGCAGAACGGCGCTGCGCTCAGCGCGTCGAGCATCGGCGACTTCGACCAGCCCGTGGCCGTCGCCGCCGCGCCCGGCGACACGGAGCGACTGTTCATCGTCGAGAAGCCGGGCCGCATCAAGATCCGCACGGCCGGCCAGGTCAGCGACTTCCTCGACATCAGCGGCCTCGTCGGGGACGCCGGCGGCGAGGAGGGCCTGCTCGCCTTCGCGGTGGCGCCCGACTACGCCTCGAGCGGGCGGGTGTTCGCCTTCTACACCGACAACGCCGGCGACCTCCAGCTCGACGAGTTCCGGCGCACCGCCGACGGCCCGGACAGGGCCGACCCCGGCACGCGCACGCCGCTGCTGACGATCCCGCACGGCCTGGCCAACAACCACAACGGCGGCCAGCTGCTGTTCGGGCCCGACGGCAAGCTGTACCTGTCCACCGGCGACGGCGGCGTCCAGGGCGATCCGGAAGGCGACGCCCAGAGCCTGGCCTCGCTGCTCGGCAAGGTGCTGCGCATCGACGTGGGCATCGCGGCGGCCGACGCCGACACGGTGGCCCCGCGCCTGCGCGCCAGCGTCAAGCGCCGCCAGCGGGTGCTGCGGCTGGGCGGCGCGGTCGCCTACGTGCGCTGCAGCGAACGCTGCTCGGTGGTCGCCGGCGGCCGCATGCGGATCGGCACGCGCGAGTACCGCCTGCGCCGCGTGGGCAAGGCCGTGCGAGCCGACCGCCGCACCCGCCTGAAGGTGGAACTGACCAGGGACGGGCGGCGTGCGCTGAAGAAGGCGCTCAAGCGCAAGCGGGCCGTGCGGCTGCGCGTGAACCTGCGCGCCCGCGACGCCACGGGCAACCGCTCGCCGCTCGCGCGGCGCACCGTGCTCGTCAGGCGCTGAGCCGCCGAGCGCAGTTTCCGGGGTAGGCTCGAGGCTTGCCCCGCCTCGCCCTGCGCTGCCTCGTCATCGCCGTGCTGCTGCTCGCCGCGGCATGCCCCGTGGCGCTCGGACAGCCCCACCCGGGCTACCGGGTTCCGCTCGACAACCCCTTCGTGACGACTCCGGGCGCTCGCGGGGAGGTGTACCTCTCCGGCATGCGCAACCCGTACCGCTGGTCGTTCGACTGGCCCACGGGCGACATGTACGTCGCGGACGTGGGCGGCAACCTGCGCGAGGAGATCACCTACCTGCCGCGCAGGCGCATCGCCGGCGCCAACCTCGGGTGGCACTGCTTCGAGGGCACCGCCATCCAGAAGATCTGCGACCCGCCCCGCTACGTCCCGCCGGCGTTCCAGTACAAGAGCAGCCCGGATGTCGTGATCGGCGGCCTCGTGGTGCGCGATCCCGCGCTGCCGTCCTTCGCCGGCCGCTACCTGTTCGGCCGCTACAACACCGGCCTCTGGCTGCTCGGCCCGCGCGCCTCTGGGAGAGCGGTGAGGGCGGACGTGCCGATCGAGGCGGTCACCAGCTTTGGCGAGGACGCGGCCGGCCACGTGTACGTGACCTCGTACGACGGGCCGGTCTACCGCATCGACGAGATCGGCGGGTCGCTCGCCCTCGCCAAGATCGGGGACTTCGCGCGGCCGGTGGCGGTGGTGGCTCCGCCCGGCGACGCCCGGCGCCTCTTCGTCATCGAGAAGCGCGGGCTGGTGAAGCTGCTGATCGACGGCCAGGTGACCGACTTCCTGGACCTCACCGACCGCGTGCTCGACACCGGCTACGAGGAGGGCCTGCTGGGCTTCGTGCCGGCGCCCGACTACGCGACCAGTGACCGCGTCTTCGCCTTCTACAGCGACAACGGCGGCGACATCCAGCTCGACGAGTACGTGCGCGGGACGCGCAAGCCGATCCTCACGATCCAGCACGACCAGTCGACGCACCACCACGGCGGGCAGATGCTGTTCGGCCAGGACGGCTACCTGTACGTCTCGACGGGCGACGGCGACCTGCGCGTCGATCCCGAGGGCGACGCGCAGAACCTGCGCTCGCTGCTCGGCAAGATCCTGCGCATCGACGTGAGCGCCGGGCCCCCCGACACGGTGGCGCCGAAGCTGCGCGCGAGCGTCAGGAGCACCCAGCGCGTGCTGGCGCAGCGCGGCGCCGTGGCGCAGGTCTCCTGCAGCGAGGGCTGCGCGATCAGCGGTGCCGCCAGCATGCGCATCGGCGGGCGCAGCTACTCCCTGAGGCCCGACGGGGCGGCGGCGCGGACCGCGGGCCAGACCGCCCGCATGAAGCTGGCGCTGAGCGCGTCGAGCCGGCGGGCGCTGCAGCGGGCGCTGGCGCGCGGGCTCAGCGTGTCGGTACGGATCAGCCTGCGCGCTCAGGACTCGACGGGCAACCGCTCGCGGCTCCTGCGGCGCACGGTGCGCGTCGCGCGCTGACTCTCTTCGCCCACCCGCGGCCGCACCCAGTAGTCGCGCTCCCCCATGGGATGTGAGGATATGAGGAGATGGCGAAGCTGGAAGTGCTCAAGGGGGACGTCACCAGGCTCGACGTGGACGCGATCGCCAACGCGGCCAACACGGAGCTGCGCCACGGCGGCGGAGTGGCGGCGGCGATCTCCCGCGCGGGCGGCGCCGCCGTGCAGCGCGAGTCCGACGCGAGGGCGCCGATCGGGCTGGGCGAGGCCGTGGAGACGACCGCCGGTGAGATGCCGGCTCGCTGGGTGATCCACGCGGCGACGATGGAACTGGGCGGCCCCACGTCGGCGGAGATCATCGAGCGCGCCACGCGCTCGACGCTCGCGCTGGCCGAGCAGCTCGGCTGCCGCTCGCTGGCGCTGGTCGCGTTCGGCACCGGAGTGGGCGGGTTCCCGCTCGACGAGGCGGCGCGGCTGATGGTCGGCCCCGCCCGCGAGCACCAGGGCGAGCTGGAGCGGATCGTGTTCGCGGTGCACGGCGAGGAGGCGGAGCGCGCGTTCCGCGAGGCCGTTGGCTGAGCTGCCGGCGCTGGTTGCGCCCGACTCCTTCAAGGGCACCTTCTCGGCGCGCGAGGTTGCCGCCGCGATCGCGGCGGGCCTGCGCGACTCGGGGCGGGCGGCCGTGGAGATGCCCGTGGCCGACGGCGGCGAGGGCACCATGGACGCGCTGCTGTCCACGATCGTGGGGGAGCTGCACACGCGGACGGTGAGCGATCCGCTCGGCCGCCCGGTGGAAGCGGAGTTCGCCCTGATCGACGGCGGACGCACGGGCGTCGTCGAGATGGCGCGCGCGAGCGGGCTGGGACTGGTCGCCGAGGCCGAGCGCGACGCCTGGGCGGCCTCCACGCGCGGGACCGGCGAGCTGATCGTCGCGGCGGTCGAAGCTGGTGCCGAGCGGGTGATCGTGACCGTCGGCGGCTCCGCCACCACGGACGGCGGGGCCGGCGCGCTCGAGGCGCTGGCGGAGGCCGGGACGGCCGTGGAGATGGACGTCCTCTGCGACGTGCGCACCCCCTTCGAGCACGCCCCACGCGTGTTCGGCCCCCAGAAGGGCGCCGACCCGGCGCTCGTGCGCAAGCTCGAGCAGCGGCTCGACGGGCTGGCCGAGCAGCTGCGCCGCGACCCCCGCGGCGAGCCGATGACCGGCTGCGCCGGTGGACTGTCGGGCGGGCTCTGGGGCGACCACGGTGCCCGGCTGCACCACGGCGCCTCCTACCTGCTCGACGTGATCGGCTTCGACGACGCCATGCGCGCCTCGGCGTTCGTCGTGACCGGCGAGGGCCGCATCGACTCGCAGACGCTGCAGGGCAAGATCGTGGGCGAGCTGGCCACGCGCTGTCGCCAGGCCGGCGTGCCCTGTCACGGCGTTGTCGGCAAGATCGAGCTGGACGCCTTCTCGGAGCGCATCCTCGACTTCGCCTCGCTGGCGGAGGCGACGACGCTCGAGGAGCTGGAGCAGGCAGGGCGGCGGCTCGTGACGTGAGCCGCGCCGCCGCCGTCGTGGGACGGTCGCTGAGGTCGTTCTACGACGACCAGATGACCCATCACGCCGCGGCGCTGACGTACTACGCGCTGATGTCCCTGTTCCCCGCGCTGCTCCTCGGCCTGTCGCTGCTCGGCCTGCTCGGCCAGTACCCGGAGACCTACAACGCGATCGTGGACTACCTGCACGAGGTGGCGCCGGACTCCGTGGTCGATCCGCTCGACCGCTCGCTGCGAGAGGCGCTTCAGAGCAAGGGCACGGCGGCCAGCGCCCTGGTGCTGAGCGTGGCGGTCACGCTGTACGGGACCACCGGCGCGCTCGAGGCGGCGCGGCGCGCGCTCAACGTCGTGTTCGAGCTGGACGGCCGCGGACGCAGCTTCCTGCGCCGCAAGGCGATCGACATCGCCTCGACGGTCGTGCTGATGGTGCTCGTGCTCGCCAGCCTGATCATGGTGTTCGTCGGCGGCCGGCTGGCGCGCGACCTGTTCGGCTTCGCCGGCCTGGGCGACACGGCGGTCGACATCTGGGGCATCGTCCGCTGGCCGGGCGCGCTGCTCGTGGCGATGGCGGCGTTCGCCTACATCTACTACGTCACACCCGACGTCGAGCACCGGGCGTTCCACTGGCTCACGCCGGGCGCGGCGGTCGGCGTGCTGCTCTGGCTGGGGGTCTCGTGGGCGTTCTCGGCGTACGTCTCGAGCGTCGCCGAGGTCGGCGCCATATACGGCGCCTTCGCGGGCGCCATCGTGCTGGTCGCCTGGCTCTGGCTCACCAACGTCGCCCTGTTGTTCGGGGCCGAACTGAATGCCGAGATCGAGCGCCAGAAGCAGCTCGGCGAGGGCGTCCCGAGGCGCGAGACGCTCAACCTGCCGACGCGCGGCTAGGCGCTGGCGCTGCGCCGCGCCACGGACACCGAGTAGGCGGGCGCCCGGAAGCGCAGGACCGGGTCGTCGGACAGCTCGATCCCCTCGGTCACCCGCGTCGGGTCGAAGACGAGCACGTCGCCGTCGCGCTCGCGCTCGAGCTCGGGGCCGTCCAGCACCAGGCGGCCCACCTCCACGCGCCGGCGCTCCTGCGGCCAGGCGACCGTCGGGTCGTCCACGGGGTCCTCGTCCTCGGCCACGTCCACCAGGAGGCGGAAGGCGCTCTCGCCGCGCGCGAGGATCTCGTCCTGGAGGTAGTCCCGCCCGCGCGCCTTCGCCTCCGGGCCCGGCAGCGTGTGCTCGCCTGCCTCGGGCTCGAAGCGGTAGCGCACGAAGCGCGACTCGCCGGAGGCGTCGAGCCAGCGATACGAGTGGATCGAGTTGTACGCGCAGGTGGCGTAGCTGGCCGGAGGATCCGCGGAGAGCGCCGCCTGGATCGCCGGCAGCGCCTCCGGGTGCGCGGCAAGCCAGTCCGGCATCAGCCGCTCGGGGTCCATGCGCGCTCGCGTGAACGCGAGGAAGTCCTCGGGCGTCCGCACGAAGAAGCAGGGCAGCGAGAGGCCGATGATGTCTGACTTGCCGCCGTCCGGGAGGTAGAACTTCACCGCCATCCCGCGGCCCTCGCGGGCGTAGTCGGGGATGTTCGGGTCGCCGCCGCCATTGGAGAAGCGAGCGGTCACGCGTACCGGTGCGTCGAGCATGTGGGCGGCGGTCGTCAGGCCGCTGTTGGCCGGCGTGAAGGTCCCGCTCAGCAGCGTCCCCTTGGCGTGTGCGGCGCGATGGCCCGGGTGCACGCCGGAGATCTCGTTGATGGCATCGACTACCTCTTCAGCGAACGAAGCCATGTGCGGACACTAATGCCCGGTCCAAGCGACGGGCGCCCCGAATAGGAGCGCCCGTGCTGCCTCACCCGTGCGACGGTCTTGCAACCGCCGCGGTGCGGGACCCGCAGGTCCCGGCTGCTGATACACACGATTGTAACGTCGGTTACGAGTTAGCGCGACTCTGCAAACGCCCTCATCACGGCCTCGTAGAAACCCTCGCTCATGGCCGCCTCGGTGCGCTCCACGCCGGGGAAGCCGGACGTGTCGCCGGCCTTGGCGTTGGCCACCAGGAAGAAGCGACCGACCACCTCGGCCACCTCCAGGTCCTCGCGCGAGTCGCCCACCGCGATGCACTCCTCCCGCGCGTAGCCGCGCGCCCGCATGTGCGCGGCCACGGCGCCGGCCTTCGACGCGGTGGCGGGGATCAGGTGGAACGTGTGCGTGTCCGGGCCGATCTCGCCGTTGTCGACCAGGCGCAGCACGCCGTGGCCCTCGGCCGCCAGCAGCTCGTTGGCCTCGGCCGCGTCGACGCGGCCGCGGTACAGGTGCGAGACCTCGCGGTCGACGTGCCAGGGGGCGTGCGGCTCGAGGCTGCCGGCGTAGCGGTCGAGCAGGAGCGCGGGTGCGCCCGTCTCCTCGATCTGGGCGTGGACGGTCTTGCCCTCGCGCGGCTGGAGGTCACCCGTCAGAAAGGTCACCTCGCCGTCGATCGCCAGTCCCGACCCGACCTCGAAGATGTAGGCCGTCTGGCCCAGCAGCCGGGCGTCCTCCATCACCTGGGCCCGCCTGCGACCGGACTTGAGCACGACCTCGGCGCCGGCGCGGTGGCACGCCTCGAGCGCCCGCGCCGCGAGCAGGGTGAAGTCGCCGTCGGCGGTGCGGAAGAGGGACGCGCCCCTGCCCAGGAGCGTCCCGTCTAGGTCTGTGTAAACGCAGCGGATGGGCACGAGCGGAGGCTAGGCGCGGGCACGCAGCGTCGCATACGGCGGCCGCTCCACGAGCTCGACCTGGATCAGCTGCCCGTCGGCCGTCTGGAACGGCGGGGCGTGATCGTCGGCCAGGCGGCCCTCGGAGCGCAGCCGCTCGAGGATCACGCGCAGCACCGCGTAGGCCATCGGGCCGAGTGCGGCCAGCGGCTGGTGACGGTTCTGGCGCTCCTCGAGGTCCACCTGCGCCATCCCGTCGGTGCCGCCGAGCGCGTCACGCGCGTGCAGCAGCATCGACGTCTCGATCGAATAGCCGCTGGCGAACGGCAGCCGGTCGAAGAAGGCCCGGCGCGCGGCCACCTCCCCGGCGAGCGGCTGAACGAACGCGGCCAGCTCGGGATAGAAGGCCGACAGGAGCGGGCGCGCGGTCAGCTCCGTAACGCGCCCGCCGTCGGCGGGCCGCGGCTCGCCCGCCACGTCGGAGTAGGGGCGCCGGAAGTGGCCCTTCACGAACATCACCTCGTGCTCGTGGCAGATCAGCGGGCCGAGCATGCCCGCCGCGAAGTGCGGCGAGAAGTTGCGCGTGTCGGAGTCGAGGTAGACGACCAGCTCGCCCTTCGCCACCGCGAGCGCGCGCCACATCGCGTCGCCTTTGCCCAGGGCCTGCCCGAACTCGGGCAGCAGCTCGGACTCCTGGTGCACGTCGGCCCCGTGCGAGGCGGCGATCTCGGCCGTCCGGTCGCCCGAGGCCGCGTCCACCACGAGCACCTGGTCGACCAGGCCGTCCAGCCCCAGCAGCCGCTCCACGATCGGCCCGATCGTGTCGGCGACCTCGCGGGCGGGCAGCACCACCGTCACCGGTTCTCGCTTGCGCTCACGCAGCAGCTCGACCGGAAACTGCGAGTGATGGAAGGGGCGGATCAACTCGTTCGTACTATGGCAAGCCGTGAGCCCTGTCCATTCGCCCTACCCCTGGGAGCCGATATTCGAAACCGGGGCGGAGGGGGAGGTCGTGGCGACCTCCCGCGAGGAGGCGCGCCCGGGCTTCCCGACCCCGATTCCGGACGACGTACACCCGGCTCTGCGCGACGCGCTCGCGACGGCCGGCATCGAGCATCTCTGGTCGCACCAGGCGGACACGCTGGAGAGCGCCCGCCGCGGCCATACGATCGTCACGACGGGCACGGCGAGCGGCAAGTCGCTCGCCTTCAACCTGCCCGTGTTGGACACGCTCGCGTCGGATCCTTCCGCGCGCGCGTTCTACCTCTACCCCACGAAGGCGCTCGCACAGGACCAGGCGCGCAAGCTGTCCGAGCTGGGCGGCCGCTTCCTGCGCCACGCGATCTACGACGGCGACACGCCGCGCGAGGACCGGCGCGCGATCCGGCAGCGCTCGAACCTGATCCTCACCAACCCGGACATGCTGCACGTGGGCGTGCTGCCCAACCACAGCGCGTGGGGCGACGTGCTGGCCAACCTCGCGTGGATCGTCGTGGACGAGGCGCACGTGTACCGCGGGGTGTTCGGCTCCCACGTCGCCAACGTGCTGCGGCGTTTGCGGCGGCTGGCGCGCGCCTACGGCGCCGAGCCGCGCTTCATCCTCACCAGCGCCACGATCGCGAACCCCCGCCAGCTTGGCGAGGGCCTGACCGGGCTGGAGATGCTGCTCGTCGACAACGACGGCGCCCCCCACGCCGAGCGCCAGGTGGTGATGTGGAACCCGCCGCTGGTCGACGAGAAGCTCGGCAAGCGCGCCTCGGCGCTGTTCGAGGCCGCGAAGCTGCTGGCGGAGCTGGTGGCGCGCGACGTGCGCACGATCTGCTTCCTCAAGTCGCGCCGCGGCGTGGAGCTGATCCAGCGCTTCGCGCGCCAGCGGCTGGAGGACATGGGCCACGCCGACCTGGCCGAGCGGATCGCCCCCTACCGGGCCGGCTACACACCGGCCCAGCGGCGCGAGATCGAGCGCCGGCTGTCGGAGGGCGACCTGCTGGCCGTGGTGGCCACGGACGCACTCGAGCTGGGCATCGACGTCGGCGAGCTCGACGCCGCGCTGTGCGTGACCTTCCCCGGTACGGTGGCCAGCCTGCGCCAGATGTGGGGCCGCGCTGGGCGCCGCGACGCCGGCCTGGCCATGTACGTGGCCGGCGAGGACGCGCTCGACCAGTTCTTCTGTCGCCACCCCGACGAGTTCCTCGAGCGACCGGTGGAGCGCGCCATCCTCGACCACGAATCCGAGGAGATCCACCTCGCCCACCTGGCCGCCGCGGCGTACGAGCTGCCGCTGACCCCGGAGGACGAGGACGTCTTCGGCGAGCGCTGGGAGGAGCACGCCCAGCGGCTCGTCAAGCACGGCCGGCTGCGCGAGCGCGGCGGGCGCTACCTGCCGCGCGGCCCCGGCTATCCCGCCGCGGAGATCGCGCTGCGCTCGGCCTCGCCCAACTCGGTCGCGGTCGTGGAGGCGGTCGGCGGCGAGCTGATCGGGACGGTCGAGTCGGCGCGGGCGCCGTCGACCGTGCACCCCGGCGCGGTCTACCTGCACATGGGGGTTCCCTACGAGGTCGAGGACCTCGACCTGGCACAGCGCCGCGCGCTGGTGCGGCCGTTCGAGGGCGACTGGTACACCCAGCCCAAGAAGGAGTCGGAGACCTGGATCGAGCAGGTGCGCGACCGGCGCGAGTGCTGCGGCGTCGAGCTGTCGTTCGGGATCGTGTCAGTCACCGAGCAGGTGGTCGCCTACCAGAAGAAGCGGGTGTCGGACCACGCAGTCGTCGACCTCGTCGCCGTCGACATGCCCGAGCAGGACTTCGTCACCCAGGCGCTCTGGTACGAGCTGCCCGACGAGCTGCTGCGCGAGGAGTTCCCGCTCGAGGTGCTCCAGGGATCGCTGCACGCGACCGAGCACGGCCAGATCGCGGTGCTGCCGCTGATCGCGATGTGCGACCGCTGGGACATCGGCGGGCTGTCCACCGCCTTCCACCACCAGACGGGCCGGTCGACGATCTTCATCTACGACGGCCACCCCGGCGGCGTGGGGATCACGCGCGTGGGCTTCGAGCGCTTCGAGAAGCTGGTCGGCGACGCCCTGCGCCTGATCTCCGAGTGCCGCTGCCGATCCGGCTGCCCCTCCTGCGTGCAGTCACCCAAGTGCGGCAACCTCAACGAGCCGCTGAACAAGCGCGGCGCGGTGGAGCTGCTGAGCCGGATGGCGAGCCGCTAACGCATGCTTCGACTGGCCGCCTCCAGCACAGAACGGCGACCCTTGCGCGACGCCTCGTAGAGACTGACCGCCGCCGCCCCCTCCGGGGTCTCGCTGCGCAGCCGGGCGATGATCTCGGCGGCGGTCATCCGGTTGTAGCCCGGCCACGGCTCCTCCACGCGGATCTCGGGGCCGGCGCCCTCCTCGGCGCCCTGCTCGGCCACCTCGGCGACCAGCTCGGGCTCCTCGCTCACGTGCGGCGGTTCGACCGGGAACTCGTACGGCTCGGCCGGGGGCGCGCCGCCGTTGCCGCGCGCGGGCTCCGGACGCGGCGCCGGCGACGGACGCGGCGCCGGCGACGGCCGGTAGTAGTCCGGCTGCGGGGGCTCGCGCACCGTCACCGGCTCCACCGTGTCGTTCCTGATCACCCCGGCGCCGGCGGAGATGGCGGCCCCGCCCGCGCGCTTGGCGAGCTCGAGCGCGAGCTCGGCGGGGATGCGTACGAGGGCGTAGGGCAGTCGCAGGAGGCGCATTGGTCCGCGCTACCCGTGGCGACTGGGCGCAAACGGACCCGAGCCGCGCAGCGTGCAAATTCGGTTGCACCGGACAGGAGCTGGCGCGGCGCGCCGATGCCAACTGTGCGATGCGTTTTCGTCAGGTCTTCCCCGCCTTCGCCGTGGCGCTCGCCGCGACAGCAGCAATGGGGCCGCCTGTCGCAGCGGCACCGGGCGGAGGCGGGGGAGGCATCGCACCTCAGGCCGACCAGCCGACGCAGACCGGTGGCGGCACATACGGCCACTCGGCCCCGGGCGCGGGCCAAGCCCCGGCCGCCGACAAGCCCGCCGCGAAGCGCAAGCGCCGGTCCGCCCGCCGCAGCCGCACCCTGCTGACCGCCTTCGAGCTGCGGCGCACGCATCTCTTCGTTGGGGGCCGAGCCGCCAAGGTGAGCTTCACGCTCGCCGGACGCCGATCCGTGGCGGTCCGCCTGCACGTCCTGCGCGCCGGCGACCGCGAGCGCGTGGCGACGATCGACCTGGGCCGGCTCGGCGCCGGGGACCACTCGGTCCCCTTCACCGGCACCGGCGAGGCCGGCCCGCTGCCCGAGGGCAGCTACCTGCTGCACCTCGCCGGCCGTGGCCTGCGCCGCGGCGCCGCGGCCAGCAGCACCGCGACGCTCCAGCTCTCGTACCACCGCTTTCCCGTCGCCGGGGCCTTCGACTGGGGCGGCGCGGAGTCCCGCTTCGGCGCCAAGCGCACCGGCCATCGCCACCAGGGCCAGGACCTGATGGCGGCGGAGGGCACGCCCGTGATCGCGCCCAGCGCCGGCCTCGTCGAGACGGTGCAGTACCAGGCCCAGGGCGCCGGGCACTACCTGGTGCTCGACGCCGACGGCGAGGACTACGACTTCGTGTTCATGCACCTGCGCTCCGGCTCCATCGGCGTGAAGGAGGGCGAGCGCGTCCGCACCGGCCAGCGCGTCGCGGAGATCGGCACCACCGGCAGCTCCTCCGGCGCGCACCTGCACTTCGAGATCTGGGCCGGCGGCTGGTTCGCGGGCGGCGCGCCGATCGACCCGCTGCCGCTGCTGCAGGCCTGGGCTAGTCCAGCGTCAGGCTGAACTTGCCCGTCATGCCGTCGGTGCTCGACGCCACCGAGCCGCGCAGCTCGTTGAGCGGGCGCGCGAGCAGCGGCGCCACGCCGTCCGGGATGCCGAAGGCGGGCCCGATCTGCTCCAGCAGCTGGCGCGCGATGCCCTCTGCGTCGGCGCGGACGACCACCGAGCCGCTGGCGCCCTCGACCGGCTCCGGCTGAGCCGCCGCGACCGCGGCCGCGCGGGCCGCGTCGGTACCGACGACGAACGCCCCGCCGGCCATGCCGAACACGAATCCGGCGCCGTCCGCCGTACGCAGCTCGTAGAGGTCGCCGGCCCGGCGCACCGACTCGGCGACGCCGAGCTCAGGCAGGCCCTTGACGACCTTGTCCAGCGTCTTGGCGAAGGCGTCGGGGTCCTTCACCTCGGCGCGGGCGCCGAACTGGCCGTCGATGCTGGCCGAGAACGAGAGGTTTCCGGTCAGCTGCGCGACCAGGTCGCGCTCGACGTCGAGGTCGAGCCGCTGCGCAAGCGCGCGCTTGCCGGTCTCGTAGTCGCCGAAGCTCTTCGGATCGACCGCCTGCAGGGCGGACTCGAAGAACGTCACGAGCTGGCTCGGGTCACGCAGGCCGACCCCGATCTCATTGGGCCGCTGGATCACCTCGGCGGGCTCGTCGCCGGCCGCCAGCGGGAGGTCCTCGTCGGTGAGCTCGCCCTCGGTGCGCAGGCTGAAGTCGATGTCGACCGAGTTGTCCTGTGCGGAGACGGTCAGGCCCAGCGTGCGCAGGGCGTCCACCCACGCGATCTTGCGGGCGGCCTCGGTGCCCTCGCTCTGGCCGAGCAGTCCCTGCACGTCGACGTAGACCCGCGCGAGCGCCTCGCCGGGCAGCCCGTCGAGGCTGGCCTCGAAGTCGTCCTCGGAGAGGCCCTCGTCGCCGTCGGCGCGCTTCAGAGCCGCCTCGAGCAGCTCGCGCGAGCCGCCGAAGACGATCACGTCGCCCTCGACCGCGAAGAAGGTGTCCTCGTCCTGATAGACGGTGGCGCCGGCCACCTCGCCGAGATCCTTGGGAGCGGTCTTCTCGATCAGCGAGTCGAGCGCGTCGGTGTCCTTCACCTGGAGGCTGGCGACGAACCCGGCCTCCTCGGAGTCCGACAGGAACGAGGAGACGTCCGTGGCGCTGATCACCGCCGGGTTGCCGAGCAGCGGCCTGATGTCCTCCTTGAAGGAGACGCCCTCCTGCCCCATGACGAGCTGGCCCTCGAGCAGGCCCTTGATCGTGTCCGCGCCCGGGAACTTGCTCAGGATCGCGTCCAGCTTCTTGTACTGGTCGCCGTCCAGGTCGGTGTCGATCGCGACGGCGAACGGGGTGTCGGCGGGGACGTAGGAGAGCGCGGACCCGAGCCCGCTGGCGCCGTCGTCGCCGCCGCATGCGGCGACGGCCAGGACGGCAAGGCAGGCGAGCAGGGCTGCGACTGAGCGGAGAGGCCTCATCGCGGCGCGAGTCTAGCTGGACCGGTGCGGCCTCCACTCCGGTTGCCTGGCCTGCTTCGCGAGCTCGTCGAAGGCGCCCTCGGGATCCTTCACGCCGGCCTCCTCGAGGGCGGCCTCGGCGGTCGGGGACGGCTTCTCCTCCGTGCTCGCGAGCCGCAGCGCGTTGCCCACCACCACGACCGTGAAGATGGCGTGCAGAGCGATCGCGACCGGCAGGAAGATCCAGCTTCGGAAGAGCAGGGCGGCGATCACGCCGACCACGCCGATGGTGGCCCCCACGACGATCAACATCAGGCGCTCCTGCTCCAGCGCCGCGCGGATCGGGTGCGGCCGGTCGTCCAGCACGCGGTCAACGTCGATGTCGGCCCGCTCGACCTGGTCGTCGCCGACCGCTTGCCTGAGCTCCTCCATCAGGATCTGGCGAGCGTGCTCTCGGTTCTCCTTGGCCATGGGGATCGGCTACCCGGAGCGGGGCCGCTAACCACGGGAATCGAGCTGCTTGTGGACGGCGGGTGCCACCGCGGACCGCGCTCGCCACAGCGCGTCCAGGCCGGCGGCCTCGCGCACGACGCTGCCATCGGCGGCGAGCGCGGCGAGCTGGTCGGCAGCGGCCCCGTGGTCCGGCTCGACGAGGTCCGACGGGCGCAGCACCGCCGCGACCTCCGCCGTGGTGAGCCCGTCGGGGAACTCCTGCAGGACGGCCAGCGCGTCCTCCGGCGCAGGACGGCGGTCGAGCGTGGGATCGAGATTCGCCAGCACGAGGTCGTAGGCCTCGAAGGGCTGGAAGCCGCCGGCCTCGATGGTGCGTCCGTCGGCGTGCTCGAAGATGATCGAGGGAGCCGTGTAGCGCACCGGGCCGTCGCTCGTGGACGAGCGGTCCTGCACGTGAGTCGGCGTTCCCTCCGCGCTGCGCGTGCGCGCGCGATCTGCCTCGTAGGCCGCGACGAGCGCCGGGTCGTCGATGCGGGCCACGGCCGCGTCGCCGTCCACGCCGTCCACGCCCGCGAGCGCGGCCCGCAGATGGTCGTCATCGTCCAGCAGGTCCGTCGTGGTGAACTGCAGCAGCTGCAGCGCCCTCAGGGCGGCGTCCGCCCGCGACTCGTCCTGCTCGCGCACCGCGATGATGGCCCGGCAGGCGCGCGAGGTGGCCGCGAGGCGCGGCTTCGGCTGCAGCAGGAACGGCATGCCGAAGCGGTCCCGGAACATCGTCTGGCCGCGCACCGCGCTCTCGGGCGTGCGTCCGGCGGCGCGCTGGCGGTCGGTGTTCTCGCTGAGCCCGATCGTGACCAGGCGCCAGCGCAGCTGGTCGCCGAAGCGCCACTGCAGCTGCGCGTGAGCGGGCCGGGCCGACCAGGCCCACGGGCAGCCCGGATCGCTGAAGTGCACTACCTCTACCTGACTCATGGCCATTCAGGTTCGCAGGTCGGCTGTCCCCAGCAGCGGGGCCGGCGCTAGGCTCCAGCCTGCGCGGCGAGGTAGCTCAGTTGGTAGAGCACACGACTGAAAATCGTGGTGTCGCCGGTTCGATTCCGGCCCTCGCCATCGGAGCCCATGGACGCCATCGCCTGCACCCTCAGCGTCGACGAACTGCCTCGGCGGGCCGCCGAGATCGGCGAGCTGGCACGCCACGCGCTGCTTGGGATGGACCGCGGCGAACGGTCGGTGGAGCTGCGCTTCGCTCCGGACGCCGGCACGCTTGCGCGTATCGAGGCCCTGGTCGCGGCCGAGTCGCGCTGCTGTGCCTTCCTCGGCTTCGCGATCGACCGCCGCGCCGACGCGACGGCCCTGACGATCACCGCGCCCGCGGGCGCCGAGCCGGCCCTCGAGGAGCTGGCCGGCATGTTCGCCTGAGCGCCGCGTGGCCGGCAAGTCGATGGCGCTGTTCGTGGCGGCCGCCCTCGCGGAGATCGGCGGCGCCTACCTGGTCTGGGTGGCCATGCGCCAGGACAAGGGTCTGCTCGTCGGCGCGCTCGGCGTGGTCAGCCTCGGCCTCTACGGCATCGTGGCGGCCTTCCAGCCCGAGAACGAGTTCGGGCGCGTGCTGGCCGCCTACGGCGGCGTGTTCATCGTCGGGTCGATGGCATGGGGCGCCGCCTTCGACAGCTTTCGCCCCGACCGCTTCGACCTGATCGGCGGCGCCGTCTGCCTGATCGGCGTCGCCCTGATCATGTACGCGCCGCGCTAGGCCAGCCCCTCGCTCTTGTACTCACGCAGGAAGCCCTCGAAGAGTCGACGGTGGCCCTCCTCGTCGTGCAGGATCGCCGTCACCATGTCCTGAGTCACGGGGTCCTTGCCCTCGCAGAACTCGATGATCTGGTTGTAGTGCTCGATCGCGCCGGTCTCGGCTTCGAGCACGCCCTTGATGACGTGCACGATGTCGATCTGGTCATCGGGCGGCTGGAGGTAGCTCTGCTCGGCCGAGAAGTCGAGCGAGCCGGGCACGACGCCGTAGAGCTCCTTGATCCGCTCGCCGAACTGGCGGGCGTGGCCGAGCTCCTCCTCGATGTCCTCCTCGAGCGACTCGATGATCTCCTGGGCGCGCACGCCCTCGGGGTTGATCGAGTTTGCGATGTAGCTCATCACCGTCTCGATCTCCATCCAGTACGCCTTCGTGAGCAGCTCGATCAGGCGGTCGCGATCCCCCGTCATCTCGTCGCTGAGGATGCCGTGGCGAAGTGAGGTGTTCGAATCGGTGGCCATACCGCTCTCCTACCGCGTGCGCGCGCCGTCCAAACTAGGCTGCGCGCATGAGAATCGGCACGCATCTCTCGCTCGTCGTCGTCGTTCTGCTGCTGCTCGCGGTCGTCCCGGCGGCGACCGGGACGGAGCCCACCTCCACTCCGGCGGCGCAGATTCGCGAGTACCGCGAGTCGGGCGACTGGGGCCGCGACATCGCGAAGCAGACCAAGAAGGCCAAGGCGTGGCTCAAGCAGCGCACCCAGGGCCGCCGCACGCCGAGCAAGCCGGCGCTGGTGCTGGACATCGACGAGACGGCGCTCGACAACTACCCGTGCGTCGACGAGAAGGGCGGGCTCCCGTACGACGCCGGCGTCTTCGCCGGCTGCGTGGTCGCCTACGACGCCCCCGCCGTGCGGCCGGTGCTGTCGCTGTTCAAGCGTGCGAAGCAGCTCGGGGTGGCGGTCTTCTTCGTGACCGGCCGGCCCGAGGGGCTCCGCGCCGGCACGCTGAGCAACCTGCGCACAGCCGGCTACCGGGGCAAGTACGAGCTCCACCTCCGCCCGGGCGACTACCAGGGCGAATCCGCCGTGCCGCCCAAGCGCGCCGCCCGCAAGGCGATCGAGAAGCGCGGCTTCACAATCCTCGCCAACGTGGGCGACCAGCGCAGCGACCTCAAGGGCGGCTACTCCGAGCGACGCTACTACCTGCCCAACCCGATCTACTTCACCGAATAGCCGTCAAGACCGAGCAGATAGAGCACCTCGAGCGGCCACCGCGGTCGCTCTGGGACCGCCTCCTCGCGGACCCCGCGCGGGCGCCCGAGCACATCGCACTGGCGGCGTCGGAGCGCTTCGGGCCGCAGGCGGAGGAGTGGGTCCGCATCGCGGGGGCGGGCCACACGCCGGAGCAGCTTGCCAAGGTCGCCTACCGCAAGCACGTGCGGCTGGCGCGGCTGGAGGGCGGCGTGCTCGGCATCGGTGGCGTCCTCACGGCGGCGCCGGACGTGGTCGCGCTGCTCTGGATCCAGAGCCGGATGGTCTTCTACATCGCCGCCGCCTACGGCTACGACCCTCGCCACCCGATGCGCCCGGCGGAGCTGCTGGCGCTCCAGGGCGTCTACCCCTCCCCCGCCGAGGCCCGCGCGGCGCTCGACGGGATCGGCAAGCCGATGGCGCAGGCGATGGTGGAGAAGGCACTCTCCGCGCGCAGCACCGACCGCCTCCACCGCCGGCTGCTCAAGTACCTCGCCAAGCGCATGGCGCGCCGGTACGCCGGCCGCCTGGTCCCGTTCATCGGGGCGCCGATCGGCGCCGTCCAGAACGCCGGCGTCACCAAGCA
Source organism: Thermoleophilaceae bacterium (assembly GCA_034664085.1). GTDB lineage: Bacteria > Actinomycetota > Thermoleophilia > Solirubrobacterales > Thermoleophilaceae > JACVRW01. The sequence goes on along the minus strand of JAXDII010000081.1, from coordinate 28,561 downwards.
GCTGGGACAGCTGGCGCTGTCCTACTACGCGCGCCCGTAGACGGGCACGGCGGCGCCGGTCGTCGGCTCGGAGTCCTCGGAGACGAGGAAGCGCACGACCTTGGCGATCTGCTCCGGCTTGACCCACTTCGAGTAATCGGCGTTCGGCTGCGCCTCGCGGTTCGCGGGGGTGTCGATCACGCTCGGCAGGATCGCGTTGGCGCGAACCCCGTCGTGCTTGTACTCGGCGTCGAGCGACTGGATCAGCGCCAGCACGGCGGCCTTGGAGGTGATGTAGCCGGCCGCCCCGGAGAAGGGACGCAGCGCGGCCCTGGCCGACACGCCGACGAAGGCGCCGCCGCCGCGCTCGATCAGGCGCGGCATCGCCGCACGGGCGAGCAGGAAGCCGGGCGTCACGTTGAGCCGCATCATGCGCTGGAAGTCCTCGGGCTCGGTCTCGTGCACGCGCGGCCCGGCCGCGTAGCCGCCGACCAGGTTCACGACCGCCTCGAGCTCCGAGGTCGCGGCCACCGCCGCCTCGGCGTCGGCGGCGTCGAAGAGGTCCGCCTTGACCAGCTCGACCGGCTGGGAGGCGAGCCGCTCGCGCTCGGACTCCGCGATCCAGGTGGCCGTCACGGCGTAGCCGGAGGCGACCAGCTCGGCGACCACGGCCGAGCCCAGATAGCCCGTACCCCCTGCTACGAGGACGGCCATGTCAGGTGCTCCGGGTGGGGGGCGACTCCATTGGCGTGGAGGCTATCCCGTCCGAGTTCAGGTCTACCGTGGCGATCCCGATGGAGCAGGCGACTTTGATGCCCGCGAAGTGCTTCGTGCGCGACCTGGTCGACGGCCAGGAGGTCGACTCGATCTTCCTCGTGCGCGCCCGGAATCTGCGCCAGAAGCGCAACGGAGAGGCGTTCTTGAAGCTCCAGCTCGGGGACGTCACGGGTGCGGTCGAGGGCGTCGTGTGGGACGCGGTCGACGAGCTCGCCCCGCTGTGCGACGGCGGCGCCGTGATCCGCGTGCTCGGCCGCTACTCCGTCGACGAGCGCTACGGCGCGGCCATCACCGTGCGCAGGCTGCGCGCCGCCGCGGAGGACGAGTACGACCTGGCCGACCTCAACGAGGCGCCGCCGGTCTCCTACAGCCAGATGGCCGCCGACCTCCAGTCGCTGGTCGAGACCGTCCAGCGCCCGCACCTCCGCGCGCTGCTCGCCCTGCTGATCGATCCTGCGAGCGACAGCGGTCGCGCCTACCACGAGGCGCCCGCGGCCAAGTACTACCACCAGGCCTACCGCCACGGGCTGCTCGAGCACTGCCTCTCGGTCGCCCAGGGCGTGAGCGCGCTGGCGGCGACCTTCCCCGGCATCGACCGCGATGTGGCCGTCTCCGGAGCGCTGCTGCACGACATCGGCAAGGTGGAGACCTACTCCTCGCGCAACGGCGCGATCGAGCTCACCGACGCCGGCAAGCTGCTCGGCGAGATCCCGCTCGGCTACTACGCGGTCAGGCGCGCGATCGAGCGCATCGACGGCTTCCCCCAGGACGACGCCGACTCCCTGCTCCACATCATCCTGAGCCACCACGGGAAGCTCGAGCACGGCAGCCCGGTGGTGCCCTGCACGCGCGAGGCGACGCTCGTGCACTTCATCGACAACCTGGGCGGCAACCTCGGCAGCTTCGACCGCATCGAAAAGGCGCTGGCCGAAGGCAGCACCTGGTCGGACTTCGACCGCGGCATCGCGACGTCGGCCTACTTCGCGGGGCGTGCGCGGCAGCAGCCGCGCGAGGCTGCATAGCCGTCTGTAGCCGTCTAACACCGCAAATAGCGGGTGCGTATGGCCTGGGGGGCGTCGACTCCCCGGTTTCCCGCTTATCCTCGTGAGCCGCATGGCAAAGGACACCGAGAAGCTCATCCGTCAGCTGTCGCTGATCTCGTTCCTGATGGCGGAGCGGCGGCCCGTCTCCGCGCTCGAGATCAAGCAGGACGTCGAGGGCTACTCGCAGATGAACGACGAGGCCTTCGCCCGCCGCTTCTACGCCGACCGCGCCGAGCTGGAGTCGCTCGGCATCCACCTGAAGGTCGACAAGCCCGCGGAGGGCTACTACGAGGCGGAGAACTACTCGCTGCCGCCCGAGAACTTCTACCTGCCGGCGATCGAATTCACCGACGAGGAGCTGGGGGGGCTGCGAATGGCCCTGTCCCTGCTCGACGGAGAGTTCGCCTACGCCGAGCCGCTGCGGCTGGCGCTGCAGCAGCTCTCGTGGGGCAAGCCCTCGCCGCTCGACGCGCCCGAGGAGCGCTCGGTGGCGCTGGCGGTCACGGCCGGCGCCGGCGGGCGCGACCTGTCGCAGCGCCTCTCGAAGGTCGAGACCGCGATCTTCCGCCGCAAGACGATCGTGTTCGACTACTACACGATCGGGCGCGACAAGCAGGAGGCCCGCAAGGTCGACCCGTACCACCTGCTCTACAAGGGCGGCCAGTTCTACTTGATCGGCTACGCCCACGAGCGCGACGACACGCGCGTCTTCCGCGTCTCGCGCATCCGCGGCAAGGTCGGCTACTCGTCCAAGGCCGAGCACGACTTCAACCGCCCCGAGGAGTTCGACTCACGCGACTACGCGATCCGCACCGACTGGCAGCTGGGCGAGCCCATTGGGCGCGCCCGCATCTGGCTGTCGGACCGGATCGACTGGCTGGCCCTGCGCCACTTCGGCCACGCCGGCGACGTGACCGACGTCGACGACGGCGTGATCTTCGAGACCGACTACGCCAACGCCCGCCAGATGGCGTCGTGGGTGCTGGGCCTGGGCGAGCACGCCCGCGTGGAGGGCCCCCCGGAGCTCGTGGATGAGGCCCGCCAGCGGCTCGAGCTCGTGATCGAGCGCCACGCCAGCCCGCCGGACCTGGCCGACTCGGTCGAGCCCGTCGTGGAGGAGGCCGAGGACGACGACGACCGCGAGAGCTCGCCGATCCGCCCGGAGCGCTTCGCCCGGCTGGTCACGCTCGCCGGCATCCTGATCGAGACCGCGCGCGAGGCGAACAAGCTGGACGTCTCCGAGCTGTGCGAGCGCCTCCAGGTGTCCGAGCAGGAGCTGCGCCAGGACATCGACGTGCTCAACGTCGTGAATTTCGGCGGCGGCTCATACGTGCTCTACGCAGAGATCCAGGGCGGCCAGATCGAGGTCGACCCGGAGCCGTACGGCGACAACTTCGCCCGCCCGGCGCGGCTGCTGCCGCTGGAGGCCAAGGCGCTCGTCGCGGCCATCGACCTGATCGGCGAGCACCTGCCCGAGGGCTCGCTGTCCAGCTCGCGCCAGAAGATCGTCGACGCGCTGGGCCAGGATCCGGCCCAGGAGGGCCTCCAGATCACGACCGCCAAGGGGGACGACTCGGAGATCGCCCGCGTGGTCAGCCGCGGGATCGCCGAGCACCGCATGCTGGCGATCGAGCACTACAAGGAGGAGCTCGACGAGTTCACCGAGCGGCGGGTCGAGCCCTACAAGCTGATGAACGGGCAGGAGGGCTGGTACGTCCACGCCTGGGACCCGGACAAGGACGACACCCGCTCGTTCCGGCTCGACCGGATCCGCTCAGCGACCGTGCTGAAGGAGACCTTCGAGCCGCGGCCCGGCATCGAGCCGGACATCCACGGCTGGCCGAGCACCGGCGAGGTCGCCGACGCCCGCATCGCGCGCGTCTGGATGGCGCCCGACCGCGCCCGCTGGGCGCGCGAGGACAAGCGCGTGGTCGAGGAGCTCGCGGACGGCGCCGTGATCGTGGAGCTGCCCTACGCAGGGCACAGGTACCTGGCCCGCGAGCTGCTCAAGGAAGCGGGCGACGCCGTCGTGCTGGAGCCCGACGACGCCCGCCAGGCGGTCCTCGAGGCTGCCGAGGTCCTGGCGGGCGCCGTCAAGGGCTAGCGCTTGGCGCGGGCGAGGCCCGCGTTGTTGCACACCTGGCCCACGTCGACCCTGCCGCCGCGGTCGACGACCAGGTTGCGCGTTCCGCGCACGCGCCCGCGCTCGTCCTCGCAGGAGAGCTGCCAGGCCTCCTTCGGTCCATGGAACGTCGGCGTCGGGCTGCGGAACAGCACCTGGCCGTTGCTCCAGTCGTCGGGCGCCGGAATCCCGTCGACCTGGTCGTAGTTGACCACGCGGGCGACGTAGTCCCCGGGCGGGGGGTCGACCAGCACGGCGTCCTCGGTGGTGTCGCCGAAGGTCGCCGACTGGGTCACCAGCTCGCCGGCCGAGTTGACGACGTAGAGGTCCCAGTCGGTCGCCGGGTTGCCCCACTCGATGTGGACGGTCATGCGCCCGTTGTCCACCGCCGGCAGACCGGCGACCGTGAACGGCAGTGCCTCACCCGCGGCGTAGTCCCCGCTCTTGTCCTCCGCCGGGATGCCGGGCGGGTTCGCCAGCGCGATGTCCGCCTGCTTGGGCGCGGCCGGGTCGCGCCCGAAGCGTCCGGCCACGATCGGCCGGGTCGACGGGTTCACGTGCCAGGCAAAGCGCCCGCCCCTGGAGCGGTACTGGTAGTCCAGCGCGTCGGGGAACAGGATCGGATCGCCGAGCTCGACCCCGTAGTCGTCCTGGGCGACCGGCGAGGTGGACGACATGAAGCTCTTGTGGATCCTCAGCGTCCAGCCTTCCGGTGCACGTCCGGTCACCAGCGAGTGGTGGCGGACGTTGGCGGTCGACTCGAGCATCTCGTAGTACGCCTCGCGGTTGCCTCCGTTGCCGGCGCCCGCGGCGGGCTCCAGGCCGAGGTACTCCGCCACCACGCCGGTCTCGTACGGCGGGTGGAACTCCTCCGGCCCGATCTCGAACGTGTAGCCGAGGCTGCCGGCGGTCCAGAACGTCCAGTCCTCCGTCGTTCCGGTGGTCTCGTACAGCCCGTACCCAGGGATGTTCGAGTAGCCGTTGTGGCCGGTCATCCGCGCGCCGAGCTCCTTGAACAGCGGCTCCTCGAGCGGGGGCCCGACGTCCGCCACACCTGGCGGGCGCAGCACCAGGTTGGAGAACGTGTGGTTGGTGATCAGGTTCGTGATCGGCCGCTGCGCCTGCAGCTCGCGGATGTTCTGGGACTCCGGCTCCGAGAACGGGATCGGGCCGCGATAGTCGGCGAACAGCGACGTCACGCTCGCCCCGGGGCCGCCCCAGAGGGTGCCGTAGTTGCGGTTGATGTCGACGCCGAGATAGGCACCCGCCGTGTTGCTGTCGCATGGCCCCTCGTAGGCGGGGTCGGGCCAGCAGTTCTTGCGCTTCATCTCGTACGAGAACTGTGCGAACTCCGTCTCCGGCGGGGCGTCCGGTGCCTCACGCGAGATGTTGAAACCGTCTGGGTTGACCACCGGGATCACGATGTTGCGCGTCGCCTTGACCAGGCGGGTCGTGCGCGCCTGCTTGCGATAGTTGGTCAGCAGGTCGTAGGCCCACTCGATCGTGTGCTCGGCGGAGGGCCACTCGCGCGCGTGATGGGTGCCCATGTTCGCGAAGATCGGCTTGCCGTCGCGCAGGTTGTGCGGGTCGGTCGCGATCTCGATGCCGACCACGTCGCGGCCCAGGTGGGTCCTGTGCGCGAGCGTGAACGGTCGCGCGAGCCGTGGGTACTTGCCCGCGAGCAGCTTCAGCTCCAGCTCGTAGTCGGCCAGGTGGCGGTACGTAGTGCGCCCGCTCGGCAGCTCGCTGGCACCCGCCTGGGCGATCCGGTAGCGGCGATCCGCGCGCCGGTTGGCGCGCACGCGCGCACCGAGGTTCGCGATGCGCACGCTGTAGCGGAACTTCGCGGCCCGCAGCTTCTGCGCGTCCTGCTCGCTGTAGAGGACGACCTCGATCGAGTCCGCGTCGCCGTGCTCGGTGAGGTCGAGACCGAGGGTCTGCAGGCGGCGCTTGTCGGCGCGCGTGGGCGTGGAGACGTCCACGACCTGCGCCGGCGAGCTCTCGCCGGCGGGCGGCTCGGCGAGGAATGACACCGAGACGCGCGCCTTGGACGCGCGGCCGGCGAAGCGGCACGCCTGCACCAGCAGGCGCTGGCCCTTCGTGACGAAGGCCTCGGCGACCTCGTTGCCCCGGAAGGCGGCCGAGCCGGCAACCCTGTGCTTCGTGCGTGCGTCGAAGACCCCGAGGTCCCAGTCGCCGCGGCTCTTCAGCCGTGCGCGCACGAGGCCCTCCGCGGTCGAGGTGGCGCTCACCACGCCGGTGTGCCGGCGGTTGCCGACGAACTTGGTGTGGCAGCCCTTCGCCAGGGACTCCGATGCGGTCACCGTCGCACGCTTGGCCGCCGGCGCGGCGGCAGCGAACACGAGCATCGACAGGAGTGCGCAGCCGAGCGCAACCGCCGCCTTTCGCATTGTTCCCTCCTCGAGAATGGGGCGTGAGGCCGTGTTGCGCCTACCCGGGTACGCTGCCGGCCATGCCTTCCCGGCGCGACCAGATTGAGATGAGCGACGCCGAGGTGCGCGCGTTCCTCGCCGAGCAGATGGTCATGCAGTGCGCCACCGTCGGGCCGCGCGGGCTGCCGCACATGATGCCGCTCTGGTACGTGCCGGAGGGGACCGAGCTGGTCGGCTGGACCTACGCCAAGTCGCAGAAGGCGAAGAACCTGGAGCGCGACGCCCGCGCGACGGTGGGCATCGAGGACGGCGTGGCATACGACCAGCTGCGCGGCGTGACGTTCGAATGCGAGGTCGAGCTGGAGCGGGACCCGGAGCGCGTTGAGGAGTACGGGCTTAGGCTGTTCGAACGCTATGCCGGTGAACTCAACCCCGAGCTCCGCCAGATGGTTGCCCAGCAGGCCCGAAAGCGGGTGGGCCTGCGCTTCATCCCGTCGCGCACAGTGACCTGGGACCACAGGAAGCTGGGCGGCACCTACTAGCCATGCGCGGCCTGATCCTCTCCGGCGGGAAGGGCACCCGCCTGCGTCCGCTGACCCACACCAGCGCCAAGCAGCTCGTGCCGGTGGCGAACAAGCCCGTCCTCTTCTACGGCATCGAGGCCATGGCGGCCGCCGGCATCGACGAGGTCGGGATCATCATCGCGCCTGAGACCGGCGCCGAGATCCGCGCGGCCGCCGGCGACGGCTCGCGGTTCGGCATCTCGATCGAGTACATCGAGCAGGACGAGCCGCTCGGGCTGGCGCACGCCGTGCTCACGGCCGAGCCGTTCCTGGGCCAGTCGCCGTTCGTGATGTACCTCGGGGACAACCTGCTGCGCGACGGCATCGTCGATCTGGTCGAGACCTTCCGCAGCGACCAGCCCGATGCCCTGATCCTGCTCACGCCGGTGCCCGACCCCGAGCACTACGGGGTCGCGGAGCTGAGCGACGGGCGCGTGGCGCGTCTGGTCGAGAAGCCGAAGGAGCCTAAGACCGACCTCGCCCTGGTGGGCGTCTACATGTTCACGTCGGCCATCTTCGACGCGGCGCGCGGGATCGAGCCCTCCTGGCGCGGCGAGCTGGAGATCACCGACGCGATCCAGGCGCTGGTGGACCGCGGCCAGCGCGTTGACCCTCACATCGTGCACGGCTGGTGGAAGGACACCGGCCAGGTGCAGGACATGCTCGAGGCCAACCGGCTGATCCTCGACGACCTCGCCGAGAGCATCGAGGGCGAGATGGTGGACTCGCGCGTCGAGGGGCGCGTGGTGATCGCGGAGGGCGCGCGCCTCGAGCGCACCACCGTCCGCGGACCGGCGATCGTCGGCCGGGGCTCGCGCATCACCGACGCCTACATCGGCCCGTACACCGCGATCGGCGACGACGTGACGATCGAGCGCGCCGAGCTCGAGCACTCGATCGTGCTGTCGGGCTCCTCGATCTCGGACCTCGAGTACCGCATCGAGGCGAGCCTGATCGGCAAGAACGTGCGCATCGGGCGCGGGCCCGCGCTGCCGAAGGCGTACCGCTTCGTCGTCGGCGACAACGCGGACGTCCAGATCCTATGAGGACGGTCGTCGTGGGAGCCGGCGGCATGCTCGGCCAGGACGTGGTGCGCGCGGCCAACGCCGTTGGCTACTCGCGCTCGCAGCTCAACGTGACCGACGCCGGGGCGGTGCGCGCCGCCATCTCGCCGGACGACGTGGTGATCAACTGCGCCGCCTGGACCGACGTCGACGGCGCCGAGGAGCACGAGCAGGAGGCCCTCCTCGTGAACCGCGACGGCGCCCGCAACGTGGCCGAGGCTGCCGGGACGGTGCTGTACGTGTCGAGCGACTACGTGTTCGACGGCACCAAGGGCGCGCCGTACCTCGAGTCCGACCCGGTGAACCCGCTGTCGGCCTACGGACGCACCAAGCTGGAGGGCGAGCGCGCCACCGCCGCGGCCAACCCGCGCCACTTCATCGCGCGCTCGTCGTGGCTGTTCGGCCCCGGCGGCAGGAACTTCGTCGAGACCATGCTCGGCCTCGGCCCGGAGGTGCGCGTGGTGGACGACCAGGTCGGCACGCCTACCTTCACCGGCCACCTCGCGGAGGCGCTCGCGTCGCTCGCGGCGACCGAGCAGTTCGGCGTCCACCACCTAGCCGCGTCCGGCTCGTGCTCCTGGTTCGAGTTCGCGCGCGAGATCTTCGCCAGGGCGGGTGCGGACACGCGCGTGGAGCCCTGCACGACCGACGAGTTCCCCCGCCCCGCGCCCAGGCCCGCCTACTCGGTGCTCGGCAGCGAGCGCGGCCACCGGCTGCCGGCCTGGCAGGACGGACTCGACGCCTACATGGGAGTGCGCGTATGAAGCTGCTCGTGACCGGAGCCGCGGGCTTCATCGGGTCGACCTACGTCCGCCTGGTGAAGGACGGCCACGACGTGGTCGTCCTCGACAAGCTCACCTACGCCGGCCGGCGCGAGAACCTGCCCGACGGGGTCGAGCTCGTGGAGGGCTCGATCGAGGACCGCGACCTCGTGATGGAGCTGGCCGAGGGCAGCGACGCGATCGTGAACTTCGCGGCCGAGTCGCACGTCGACCGCTCGATCGCCGACCAGGACGCGTTCGCCCGCACGCACGTGATTGGCACCAGCATCCTGCTCGACGCCGTGCGCGAGCGCGGCGTGTCGCGCTACCTGCAGGTCTCGACCGACGAGGTGTACGGCTCGATCGACGAGGGGTCGTTCACCGAGGCCTCGCCGCTCGACCCGTCGTCGCCCTACTCCGCCACCAAGGCCGGCGGCGACCTGCTCGTCTCCGCCCACGCGCACACGCACGGCATCGAGGCGCTGATCTGCCGCGGGTCGAACAACTACGGGCCGCGCCAGTACCCGGAGAAGCTCATCCCGCTGTGCGTCCTCAACGCGCTGCACGGGGACAGGCTGCCCGTCTACGGCGACGGCCGCCAGGTGCGCAACTGGCTCTATGTCGAGGACTTCTGCCGCGGCATCCAGGCGGTGCTGGAGCGCGGCCGGCCCGGCGAGGCCTACAACGTCGGCGGCCCCGACGAGTGCGAGAACATCGAAGTGGTGCGGCGCATCCTCGAGCTGACCGGCCAGGACGAGTCGCTGATCGAGTACGTGAAGGACCGGCCCGGCCACGACCGCCGCTACTCACTGGGGAGCGACAAGATCCGCGAGGAGCTCGGCTGGGAGCCCGAGGTGCGCTTCGCCGACGGCATCGCACGGACGGTCGACTGGTACCGCGGCAACGAGGACTGGTGGGCGCCGATCCGGTCGGGCGAGTACCGCAGCTACTACGAGCAGCAGTACGGGCGCGCGCTCGGGGCCTAGCGGGTCGGCGGTCCGCCGAAGGTCGTGACGTAGGTGGCGCCCGGGTCGGCGTCCGCGATCGGCTTCGGGAGGTCGAACTCGACGCCGATGCCGATCTCGGTGAAGGTGGCGCGCAGGATGTTCTCCCGGTGTCCGGGGCTGTGCATCCAGGTGTCCACGATCTCGATGGGCGAGCCCTCCGGCCCGGTGCCCCAGGCCAGGTTCTCGCCGGTCCAGGCGTTCAGCGCCGGATAGCCAGCCATCAGGATGCGGGCGTGCGGGTCCAGGCCGCCCGGGTCCACGTGGTCGAAGAAGCGCCGCTCGATCATGTCGGCCGCGTAGCGCTGAGCGGCCAGCTCGAGCCGCTCCTCGGGGCGCAGCGGTGCGAGCTGGTGGCGGACGCGCACCTCGTTGAGCAGGCACAGGGTCAGGGCGCGGGTGCGCTGCAGGCCCAGCTCGCGCGGCCAGATGCCGGCGTCGGGGCCGCAGGCGGAGCGCTTGTCGCCCTGCGCCTGCGCGTGCGAGCCGGATTCCCGCAGGACCAGCGCGCCCACCAGCGCCACGGCCACCACGACGATCGGCAGGATGCGCTTCGCCACACTCCTGTAATCGGCAGTTGAGCGGCGGCCGATAGCCTCGTTGCAGTGTTTCGTGACCATCCAGCGCTCAAGCTCAGCGGCGTCACCAAGCGCTATGCCGACGGCACTCTGGCCCTCGAGGACTTCGACCTCGAGATCCCGGCGGGCGCGTTCTTCGGCCTGCTCGGCCCGAACGGGGCCGGCAAGACCACGCTGATCAGCGCGGTCTGCAACCTGCTGCGCGTCACGTCCGGCGAGATCAGCATCTTCGGCGAGCCGCACGACACGCTCCAGGCGCGCTCCTGGATCGGGCTGGCCGAGCAGGACATCAACCTGGATCGCTTCCTGACCGTGCGCGAGACGCTGATCTACCACGGTGGCTACTTCGGGATGCGCAAGGCCGAAGCCGAGGAGCGCGCGGACGAGATGGTCGAGGCCTTCGGCCTGAGCCCAAAGCGCGACGTGCGCGCGCCCAAGCTGTCGGGCGGCCAGCGCCGGCGCCTGCTCCTGGCCCGCGCCCTGATGCACCGCCCGCGGCTGGTGATCCTCGACGAGCCCACGGCGGGCGTGGACTTCGAGCTGCGCCAGGAGCTGTGGCAGTACGTCCGCAGGCTGCACGCCGAGGGCACCACGATCCTCCTGACCACGCACTACCTCGAGGAGGCCGAGGAGCTCTGCGAGGAGATCGCGCTGATCCGCGACGGCCACCTGATCGCGCGCGACAGCGCCAGCGCCCTGCGCAAGCACTTCGACGTCGAGCGCCTCCAAGACGTCTACGTGAAGGCGATGGCGGGGCCGTGACCGGCCTCGTCTGGCTCTGCAAGCGCGAGACGCTGCGGGTATCGAAGCTCTGGACGCAGACGGTGCTGGCGCCCGTCGTCTCGTCGATGCTCTTCATCCTCGTCTTCGGGCTCTCGCTGGGCGGCCGCATCAAGCAGGTCGGCGACGTGGACTACGAGGTCTTCATCGTCCCCGGGCTGATCACGATGGGCATGGTCCAGGCGGCGTTCGCCAACAACGCGTCGACGATCTTCCAGGCGCGCTTCGACCGCTACATCAACGACGTCCTCTCGGCGCCGATGCGGCCCTGGCAGATGACCCTCGGCTACACGATCGGGGGCCTGGTGCGGGCCCTGGCGATCGGCGTGTCGCTGCTGCTGCTCGCCTTCATCCTGGTCGACGTGCCGATCAAGCAGCCGTTCGAGCTGGCGGCGGCGATGGCGCTCGGGCTGATGCTGTTCGCCTCGCTCGGGCTGGTCGTGGGCATCTACGCGGAGACCTGGGACCACACCAGCTTCATCCAGAACATCGTGATCCTGCCGCTGACCTTCGTCGGCGGCGTCTTCTACTCGGTCGACGTGCTGCCCTCCCCCTGGGAGGAGCTGTCGCACTTCAACCCGGTCTTCTACCTCGTCAACGCGGTGCGCTACGGGTTCCTAGGCGAGAGCGACGTCTCCGTCTGGCTCTCGCTGGGCGTCATCGCGGCGCTGGCCGTTCCCGTCTACGCATGGTCGCAGTGGCTGTTCAGCACCGGCAGGCGCTTGAAGGACTAGATGGATCGCAGCCAGGGGCCCGCTGATTCCTGGCCGCGCCCGCTGATGCCCGACCCCCTCGACCAGCTCGAGCAGCGGGTCACGCACTGCCGCCGCTGCCCGCGCCTCGTGGAGTGGCGCGAGCGTGTGGCGCGCGAGAAGCGCGCGGCCTTCCGCGACGAGGAGTACTGGGGCCGGCCGCTCCCGGGCTTCGGCGACCCCGACGCCGCGGTCTACGTGCTCGGGCTCGCCCCCGCCGCCCACGGCGGCAACCGCACCGGCCGGGTGTTCACCGGGGACCGGTCCGGCGACTGGCTGTTCGGCTCGCTGTATCGCACCGGCTTCGCCAACCAGCCCACCTCGGTGCGGCCGGGCGACGGCCTGCGGCTCGACAACGCGTTCATCGCCGCCGCCGTGCGCTGCGCGCCGCCCGCCAACAAGCCGCTGCCCGAGGAGCGCGACAACTGCCTGCCGTACGCCGCCGAGGAGCTCGCCCTGATGCGGCCCACGGTGATCGTCTGCCTGGGCGGATTCGCCTGGGACGCCGCCTGCCGGCTGCTCGCCGTGCGTCCGCGGCCCCGCTTCGGACACGGCGCCGAGCACCGCCTCGAGGACGGTCCGGTGCTGCTCGGCACCTACCACCCGAGCCAGCAGAACACCTTCACCGGCAGGCTGACCGAGCCGATGATCGATGCCGTGTTCGAGCGGGCCCGCCATCTGGCGGATGCCGACACCCCTGCTACTCTGCCGGCCTTGTAAGGAGCCATAGCCGAATCCCGGTCGCCTTGCGGTCGGGAGCGGGGGAACCAAGTAGCACGGGGCGAATCGCGGATTTGCCGTGTAGCGCCACTCTTCTGGCGCGAGCCCGTCAGCTAACCCCGTAGGCGCACGAGAAGAGATTGGAGCACCTACGCATGCACAGGAGCCTGCGCGCGGGAGTCGCCGCAGCCGCCTTGACGCTGATCCCGGTCGCCGACGCGGCGGCCGCCTCGTACGGGAGCCGCACCCTGAGCCAGGGCACCAGCGGCAACGACGTGGAGACCCTTCAGGGCTACCTCGACGACGCCGGGTACGAGACCGTCCCCGACGGCCAGTTCGGCTCCGCGACCGCGCGCAGCGTGCGCAGGTTCGAGGCCGCCGAGGAGCGCCGCCCCAACGGCACGGTCACCCGCTACGAGCAGCGCGTCGTTCGCTCGCGTGCCGCCGAGGCCGAGCCCACCGAGGAGGAGGCGCCGCCCGCCGAGGCCGAGGAGGCCTATGTGGACGACAGCGGCCTGGCCGTTGCCCCCGCCTCCGCGCCCGAGGAGGTCAAGGCGATCATCGCGGCCGGCAACGAGATCGCGTCGAAGCCGTACAAGTACGGCGGCGGCCACGGTCGCTGGCGCGACTCCGGCTACGACTGCTCCGGCTCCATCTCCTACGCGCTGCACGGCGCCGGCCTGCTCGACACCCCGCTGGACTCGACCGGCTTCACCAGGTGGGGCGAGCGCGGCAAGGGCGAGTGGGTGACCGTCTACGGCAACGCCGGCCACGCGTACATGGTCGTGGCCGGGCTGCGCTTCGACACCAGCGCCCGCAAGCAGTCGGGCAACCGCTGGACCGAGACCACACGATCCGCGCGCGGCTACCGCGTGCGGCACCCGGAGGGACTCTGATGGCACTCGTCGCACTGCTCGCGCTGATGCTCGGCTCGTTCGCCGGGCTGCTGATCGGCCGCTGGGCCGCCGCGCTGCCATTCGCGGCGGTGATCCCCGCGGCCGGACTGTTGGTCGGACCGGAGATCGGCGCCGTCGCCGCGCTGGCAGCCGCCGGCGTGCTGGCCGGCGTGCACCTGCACCAGGCGGTCGCCGAGCAGTATGGGGATGGCACCCGGGGGCTCGCGCCCCCGGACCCCCGCTGATTGCTGGCCGGCCGCAGATGGCTCGGGGGCTCGCGCCCCCGGACCCCCGCTGATTCCTGGCCGGCCGCCGGTCTGGGCTCCGGTTGACGGCAGTCTGGCCCGTGCGTGTCGAGTTTCTTCCGCATAGCGGCAGAAAGTCGACACGTTTGTCGAGTTATCCCCCCTATGTGCCGGAAACTCGACACGCACCCCGGGTTCGCGCCCCCGGACGCCCCTAGGGCAGCCGGTCCTCCAGCTCGCGGCGCAGCTGCTTGGCCTCCTTCTCGGCCTCCTTGCCCTTGCCGCGGGCATCGCGCTCCAGCTCCCGCAGCTGATCGCGGATGTCCGCTTCGGACGCGCCCTCCTCGATCTGGTGGCGCAGGTGGCCGGCTTGGTCGCGGACCTCCTGGCGGGCGTCCTCGACCTGGTCGCGCACCTCGTTGGCCTGATCGCTCACGTCATCGGTGCCGCAGCCGGCGGCGGCCAGCGCGGCGGCGGTGGCAAGCAGCGCGGCGGCGCGCCTGATTGGGAATGCGGGCATCGGATCAGGGTATCCACGCGATACGCTCGTGGGTCGCTTGACTTCCGATCCACTCGCATCGTTCACCCCGCAGGTCCGTGACTGGTTCACTCGCTCCTTCGAGCGCCCCACCGAGGCGCAGGCCCAGGCCTGGCCCGCGATTGCCGCCGGTGACAACGTCCTGGTGTCGGCCCCCACGGGGTCGGGGAAGACGCTCGCCGCGTTCCTCTGGGGCCTCGACCGCCTCGTCGCCAACCCGGGCCACGGGCGGCTGGTCTACGTTTCGCCGCTGAAGGCGCTCTCGTACGACATCGAGAAGAACCTGCGCGCCCCGCTGAGGGGCATCGGCGGGGACATCTCGGTGGCGATCCGGACCGGCGATACGCCCCAGAAAGAGCGCCAGGCGATGCTGCGCAAGCCGCCGGACGTGCTGATCACCACGCCGGAGTCGCTCTACCTGATGCTGACCTCCAAGGCGCGCGAGTTCCTGGCCGAGACCGACTCGATCATCGTCGACGAGATCCACGCCGTCGCACGCACCAAGCGCGGCGCCCATCTCGCCCTCAGCCTGGAGCGGCTCGAGCACCTGGTGGGCCGGCCGCTCCAGCGCATCGGCCTGTCCGCCACCCAGCGCCCGCTGGAGGAGGTCGGCCGCTTCCTCGTCGGCTCGCGACGCGACTGCCGCATCGTCGACGCCGGCGTGCGCAAGCCGCTCGACCTGAAGATCCACGTGCCGGTGGACGACATGAGCGAGCCCGACGCCCACGACGTGACCGATCCGGCGGTGGGCGGAATGGGCACCGCCGCCGGCGGCGGTGACCTCGTCGGCGACGGCCTCGGCGGCACGTCGGCTATCAGCTCGCGCTCCATCTGGCCCGCGATCTACCCCGAGCTGCTCGCCCTGGTGCGCCAGCACCGCTCGACGATCATCTTCGTCAACAGCCGCCGCGGCGCCGAGCGGCTGGCCGTGCGGCTGAACGACCTCGCCGCCGAGGAGGACGGTCAGGACCAATCCACGCCGACGCAGCCATACGTCGCCCGCGCCCACCACGGCTCGCTCGCCCGCGAGGAGCGGCTGGTGGTGGAGGACCTGCTCAAATCCGGCGAGCTGCCCTGCCTGGTGGCCACCAGCTCGCTCGAGCTCGGCATCGACATGGGCGCTGTCGACCTGGTGATCCAGGTCGAGTCGCCGAAGTCGGTGACGGCGGGGCTCCAGCGCATCGGTCGCGCCGGCCACGGCGTGGGCGAGGTCTCGCGCGGGCGCATCTTCCCCAAGTTCCGCGCCGACCTGCTCGAGTGCGCCGTCGTCGCCAAGCGCATGCGCGACGGCGACATCGAGGCGACCGTGGTGCCGCGCAACCCACTCGACGTACTCGCCCAGCAGGTGGTGGCGATCACGGCCACCGGCGACGAGTGGAAGGTCGGCGAGCTGCACGACGTCGTCCGGCAGTCCTATCCCTTCGCCGAGCTGTCGCGCGAGCTGCTCGACTCGGTGCTCGACATGCTCGACGGCCGCTACCCGTCCGAGGAGTTCGCCGAGCTGCGCCCGCGCATCGTCTGGGACCGCGTGGAGGACACCATCCGCGCGCGCCGGGGCGCTCTCCAGCTCGCGGTCACCAACGCCGGCACGATCCCCGACCGCGGCCTCTACGGCGTGAACCTGCCCGACGGCCGGCGTGTCGGCGAGCTGGACGAGGAGATGGTCTACGAGGCGCGCCCCGGCCAGACCTTCCTGCTGGGCGCGTCCACCTGGCGGATCGAGGAGATCACCCACGACCGCGTGATCGTGACCCCCGCCCCCGGGGCGCCGGGAGCCGTGCCCTTCTGGCGCGGCGACGGCGTGGGCCGCCCCAAGGAGCTGGGCGAGGCGATCGGCGCCTTCGCGCGCGAGGCCGTCGACCGCGACCCGGCCGAGCTGGCCACCGAGTACGACCTCGACGAGCGAGCCGCCAGCAACCTCACCGCCTTCCTGCGCGAGCAGCGCGACGCGACGCGGGTCGTGCCGAGCGACCGCACGATCGTCATCGAGCGCTTCCGCGACGAGATCGGCGACTGGCGTCTGTGCGTGCTGTCCCCGTACGGCGGCCGCGTGCACGCCGCCTGGGCGCTCGCCCTGTCCGCGCGCATCCGCGACCAGTTCGGCCTGGAGTCCGACGCGATCTGGTCGGACGACGGCATCATCGTCCACCTGCCCGACGCCGACGAGGCGCCCGCCGCGGAGCTGGTGCTGGTGCAGCCCGACGAGATCGAGGAGCTGGTCGTGCGCGAGCTGTCCAGCTCGGCGCTGTTCGGCGCGCGCTTCCGCGAGAACGCGGCCCGCGCGCTGCTGCTGCCACGCGCCAGGCCCGGCAAGCGCACGCCGCTCTGGCAGCAGCGGCTCAAGGCGCAGTCGCTGCTGGAGGTGGCCAAGCGCTACGGCCAGTTCCCGATCGTGCTGGAGACCTACCGCGAATGCCTGCGCGACGTGTTCGACCTGCCCGGGCTCGAGGCGCTGCTGCGCGGCCTGCACACGCGCGAGCTCTCGCTCGTGGAGGTGGAGACGCAGCGGGCCTCCCCGTTCGCGTCGTCGCTGCTGTTCGACTACGTGGCGACCTACATGTACGAGGGCGACACGCCCAATGCCGAGCGCCGCGCGGCCGCCCTGTCGCTGGACCGCGACCTGCTGCGTGAGCTGCTCGGCCAGGAGGAGCTGCGTGACCTGATCGACGCCGTGGCGCTGGCTGAGGTCGAGGCCGACCTACAGCGCGTCAGCGAGCGCACGCGTGCGGCCAACGCCGACGGCCTCCACGACGTGCTGCGCGCAGTGGGCGACCTGACCACCGACGAGGCGCAGGTGCGCTGCCTGCCGGCGGTGTCCGCCGACCGCATCCTCGGCGAGCTGGAGAACCAGCGCCGGGCCGTGCGCATGCGGATCGCGGGCGAGGAGCGCTGGGTGCCCTCCGAGGACGCCGGGCTCTACCGCGACGCGCTCGGCGCGGTGCCGCCGGGCGGGCTGCCCGACGTGTTCCTGGAGCCGGTGGAGGAGCCACTCGCCCGGCTGACGCGCCGCTACGCGCGCACCCACGGCCCGTTCACCACCGCCGAGGCCTCCGACCGCTACGGCGTCGACCTCGCGCCGGTGCTGCGCGACCTCGAGCGGGCCGGCGGCCTGGTCCAGGGCGAGCTGCGCCCCGGCGGCAGCGGGCGCGAGTGGTGCGACACGGATGTGCTGCGCCGCCTGCGGCGCGCCTCGCTGGCGACCCTGCGCAAGGAGGTCGAGCCCGCCGAGCAGCGCGCGCTGGCGCGCTTCCTGCCGGCCTGGCAGGGAGTGGACTCCGGCGGCGCGGCCGGGGTCGACCGACTACGCGAGATGCTGGTGCCGCTGCAGGGGCTCGCGCTGGCGCCGGAGGTCTGGGAGCGCGACGTGCTGCCGCGCCGCATCGGCTCCTACTCCCCCAGCTGGATGGACCAGCTCTGCGCGAGCGGCGAGCTGGTGTGGGTGGGCGCCGGCGCGATCGGCCGGCGCTCGGGCCGCGTGGCGCTCTACTTCCGCGAGGACGCGCGCTGGCTCGGTCCGCCGCCGGTCAAGGCCGAAGCGCCCGCCGAGGCGCTGCACGACGCGATCCGCGAGCGGCTGGCCGCCGGCGCCGCCTTCTGGACCGACCTGCTGGCCGACCTCGGCCAGACCGAGCCGCTCGAGCTGCAGGAGGCTCTCTGGGACCTGGTCTGGGCGGGCGAGGTGACGAACGATGCCTTTGCCCCATTGCGCGCCCCGCGGCTGACGCTCGCCAAGGCGCAGCGCGACGCCGGCCGGCGCTTCGCACGGCGCCGGCGCCCGAGCGCGCCCCAGGTGCAGGGACGCTGGTCGCTCGCGACCTCGCTGTTCGCCGACGCCCCCGCGCACGGCCCGCGCGTCCGCGCGATCGCGGAGGTCCTGCTCGAGCGCTACGGGATCGTGACGCGGGAGACCGTGCTGGCCGAGGGCATCCCCGGCGGCTTCGCCGGGCTCTACGGCGAGCTGTCGAACCTGGAGACGCTCGGGACCGCCCGGCGCGGCTACTTCGTGGAAGGGCTCGGCGGCGCCCAGTTCGCCCTGCCCGCGGCGATCGAGCGCCTGCGGACCATGCGGACGGACCAGCCCGCCGGCGCGCTGGTGCTGGCCGCCACCGATCCGGCCAACCCGTTCGGGGCGACGCTGCCGTGGCCCAGGCGCGACGACGCCAGGAGGCCGGCACGCGTGCCCGGCGCCTACGTCGTGACGCTCGACGCCGAGCCGGTCCTCTACGTGGAACGCGGCGGCAAGGGGCTGCTGCCGCTCCGAGAGGTCGACGAGGACTGGCTGCGCCCCGCGCTGGAGGCGCTGGCCGAAGCCGTCAGGCGCAGCCGCGTGCCCCGGCTCGGAATCGAACGCTTCGACGGCGAGCCGGTGGTGGGGACGCAGACCGGCGAGCTGCTGATCGAGCTGGGCTTCCGCCAGAGCCCGCGCCGGCTGACGCTCAGCGCCTGATCGGGCTTCATCCGTGCGGCGTCCGCTCTCGTAGCCTTGCAGCAGTGCCCGAGGGCGACACCATCCACTCGGCGGCGCGGCGCGTGGGCGCCGCCCTGGTCGGCAAGCCGATCCTCGCGATCGAGACGCCGCAGCCCCGCCATGCCATGGACCGCTGGCCCGAGCGCCTGGACGGACGCGGCGTGCGGTCGGTCGAGGCCCACGGCAAGCACCTGTTCATCCGCTTCGACGGCGATCTGACCCTGCACTCGCACCTCCGCATGACCGGCAAGTGGGGGGTCTACGAGCGCGGCGAGCGCTGGCGGCGCTCCCCTCGCCGCGCATGGCTGGTGATCCGCACGGAGCAGCACGAGGTGGTCGAGTTCGACGGGCCCGTGCTGGAGCTGATGACCGATGCGCGCAGCCGCTTCGACCGCAGGCTCGCCAGCCTCGGTCCGGACGTGATCGGACCGGAGCTCGACGAGCGCCGCTTCCTCACGCTGCTGCGCGGCGACGACCAGTCCCGGGGCATCGGCGACGCACTACTCGACCAGCGCAACATCGCCGGCATCGGGAACGTGTGGAAGTCCGAGGGCTGCTTTCTGGCCGGCGTCGATCCCTGGCGGCGTCTCGGCGAAGTGTCGGACGACGAGGCGCTGGCCGTCGTCCGCGAGATCCGGCCGCTGATGCGTGCCTCGGCGGACCGCGGCGGGCGGATGGGGACCAAGTGGGTCTTCGAGCGCACCGGGCTGCCGTGCCGCCGCTGCGACACGCCCATCCGCGCGCGGGGGCAGGGCGACGACAACCGCACGACCTACTGGTGTCCCACGTGCCAGGTTTGATCCGCGTCGGCCACAAGGGCGCCGACCACGTGGCACCGGGGAACACGGTCGAGAGCTTCGAGGCGGCGCTCGAGCACGGCGTCGACATGATCGAGTTCGACGTGCTGCGCACGCCGGACGGCCGGCTGGTGCTGGCCCACGACTACGAGGACGCCGACGCGCGCACCTGCCTGACGCTCGAGCAGGGGCTCGACCACTTCGCGGGAGCGGCCTACGCCAACGTCGAGCTGGACGTGGACATGAAGCTCCCCGGCTACGAGCGCGAGGTGGCGGAAGGGCTGGCCGAGCGCGGGCTCACGGCCCGCTCGCTGGTGTCCACGATGTACACGGAGAGCCTGGACCGACTGGGCGTGCTGGCGCCCGGGCTGCGCCGCGGGTGGTCGGTGCCGCGCGTCCGGCGCGACTACACCCGCTCGGCGCTGGCCCTGCCGGCGTACGCGGTCGCGCGGGTCTGGCGCGCGCGGCTCCCGGGCCAGGCGGCGGCCCGCATGCGGGCGGGCGGCTGCGAGGCGGTGATGGCCCACCGGATCCTCGTGAGCAAGCGGCTCGTGGAGGCGGTGCACGCGGCGGGCGGACAGGTCTACGTATGGACGGTCGACGACGCCGATCGGATCCGCGCGCTGGAAGCGCTCGGCGTGGACGGCGTGATCACCAACGACCCGCGGCTGTTCGGCTGAACCCGGGTTAGCCCAGC
Source organism: Thermoleophilaceae bacterium (assembly GCA_034664085.1). GTDB lineage: Bacteria > Actinomycetota > Thermoleophilia > Solirubrobacterales > Thermoleophilaceae > JACVRW01. The sequence goes on along the minus strand of JAXDII010000081.1, from coordinate 8,384 downwards.
GTGCAGGTGGCGGTGGTGTGCGACTCGGTGCGGTTGGTCTCGCCGCTCCAGCGGAGCTCGGCGACCGCACGCAGCTGGTACTGGTTGCCGGGCGGGACGCTGATGTCGAAGGTCCAGCCGGCCTGACCCCACGTGTACTCGGCGGAGCCCGCGGGCTGCCAGGGCGAGGTGGCCGCACCGGTCAGCGGCGCCCAGCCATCGGGCGAGAGCCACTCCGCGGTGAAGCGGACGGAGAGGTCTGTCTTCGTGCCGTCGCCGGCGAGCTGAGCACGCGCTCCGAGCTGCGTGGGGCTGCACACGTTCGCCTGCGCCCACGATCCGGTGAGCTGCTCGCCCGTCTGGGCGTACGCCACGCCGACGCCCATCAGCAGGGCGCAGATGGCGGTGAGTATGAGCGTCCTGCGAGCCATCAATCCTGTTGTCGGTATCCGACGCCTCCCCCTTGAGCGCAGACTAGCGTTTCCCTCTGCGGTGACGAACCGGTTGCCCGCGCGTAGTAGGGGGGTGCAAGAGGCCATAGCTGAGCGAATGCCCGTTGTACCCAGAACCGACACGGATACCTTCGCCGACCTCTACGAGCGAACCTTCCCGCGCGTATACGCGTATGTGGCTTCGCTGCTGCGGGACCGCTCGGCGGCCGAGGACGTGACCGCCCAGGCGTTCGAGCGCGCCTACCGCAAGCGCACCAGCTACCGGGAGCGGCGCGGCAGCCGCGAGGCCTGGCTGTTCGGCATCGCGCGCAACGCCGCCCTCGACGAGCTGAGACGCCGCAAGCGCCGCGCGCGGCTGGAGGCGGACCCCGAGGACACCGCCGCAGTTGGCGCCGACGACCACGCCGAGCTGGCGCTCCAGCGCGAGCTGGTGCGCACCGCGATGACGGCGCTCGACGGCCGCGAGCGCGACCTGCTCGCCCTGAAGTTCTCCGCGGGGCTCTCCAACGCCGAGATCGCGACCGTGCTGGGCGTATCCGAGACGGCCGCCGGCACGCGCCTGCACCGCACCCTGACGAAGCTCCGAAAGGCCTGCAATGACGCATCCTGAGGACATCGCCACGGTCGAGCGCCAGCTCGCCGCGGTCGAATCCGCGCTGGCCGGCGGGGAGGCCGTGCACGAGGACCCGGTCGCCCGCGAGCTCCAGGAGCTCGCGCTGCAGCTGCGCGCCGACTCGCCGCAGGCCGATCCGGCCTTCGCCGAGCAGCTGCGGGCGCGGGTGGAGGCGGGCTTCCCAGCCCCGGCGGAGTCCGCCCGCGCACGTCAGGACGCCGCCCTCGAGCGGCTGGCGGCAAGTGCGCGCCGCGCCCCCTCCCGCTTCGGCAAGCTGCTGCTGCCGGTGGCGGGCGTGGGCGTGCCGCTGCTCTTGATCGTCGTGGTGATCTTCGCCGCGGGCGGCCCGCCCGGCAGCAATGGCGGCGGCGGTGGAGGCGGCGATGAAGCCGCCTCCGGAGGCGGCAGCGAGGCTCCCAGCGCCGCGGCCCTCGAACCGCCGGCACGCGACGGCGGCTTCGTCCCGCGCCAGCGCAACCGGCGCATCGAGCGCTCGTTCACGCTCGAGCTGGGCGTGCCGCTCGACGACATGGCCCGCGTGGCCGACCGCGTGACCGCGGTTACGAGCCGCCACGGCGGCTTCGTGCTCAGCTCGTCGGTCGACACCGGCGAGGACGGCGGCGGCGGGGACTTCTCGCTGCGCATCCCGACCGGCCAGCTGCGGCCGGCGCTGCGCGACCTGGCCGGGCTGGCCCCGGTGATCCGCCAGAGCCAGGAGGGCCGCGACGTCACGCGCGACCACGTGACCGCCCAGGACCGCCTGCGGGCGGCCCGAGCCGAGCGGCGCAGCCTGCTGCGCCGGCTCGAGGCGGCCGCGACCGACGAGGAGGCGGAAGCGATCCGCCGGCGCCTCGAACTGGTCGGCGGCGAGATCAACGGCCTGCGAAGCCAGCTGCGCGACCTGCGGCTGCGCACCGACTACGCGGTCGTCACCGTCAGCCTGCTGGTGGACGAGGACGGCCAGGGCGGCGCAAGCGGTGGGGGCGGGCCCTTCGACGACGCCGTCGACGACGCCGGCGACCTGCTGGTCGGCTTCGCCGGGGTGCTGATCCGAGTGCTCGCCCTGGCCCTGCCGCTCGGCGCGATCGCGCTGGCCGCCTGGCTGGCCGCCCGCGGGGTGCGCCGCCGGCGGCGCGAGTCGGCGCTGGCCTGACGCGCTCAGGGCGGCGGGCGGGCGCCCGGCGCGACCACCGCCCGGGCGGCGAGGCGGCACCCGGCCCCGAGTGCGGCGGCGGGCCCGGCGCCCTCCAGGCGGGCGGCGAGCAGGCCGGCGGCGAAGGCGTCGCCGGCGCCGGTGGTGTCGCTGACGGCGTCCACCGGCTCGGCAGGTACGTGCACCTGCTCGCTGCCGTCCGTCCAGAGCGCTCCATCGGCGCCGAGCGTCACGACGACCTCCCCCACCCGGCTCGCCAGGGCCAGCGCGGCACCGGCGGGATCGCGCTCGCCGGTCAGGGCCGACGCCTCGGCCGCATTCGGCATGAGCAGGCCGGCGCCCTCCATCAGATCGAGCGATCCGGGCGCCAGCAGCGCCGCCGAGGAGGGATCGACCGACACGCTCATCCCGTGGGCGGCCGCACGCTGCAGCGCCCACCGCGCCGCCGAGCGCGAGCCGGCCCGCAGGAGCGCGTACCCGGCGACGTGCAGGTGGCCGCCCGGCGCCAGCAGCTCGTCCGGCAGGTCGCCCGGCGCCAGCGCGTCGTTGGCGCCGGGGTCGGGGAACATCGTCCGCTCGCCTCCCGGCGCGACCAGCACGACGCAGGTGCCGGTCGGGCGCTCGGGGTCGACCGCCAGCCGGGTGTCCACACCGGCCGCGCGCAGCTCCGCGGTCGCCGCGGCGCCGCGATCGTCCGCCCCGACCCTCCCCACGAGCGCGGGCGCCGTGCCCTGAGCCGCGAGCCAGGCGGCCACGTTGGCCGCGGACCCGCCGCCCTGCAGGGCGATCCGGGCCGCCGAGTCGCTCCCGAGTGCGACCGGCCCCGACAGCCGCGCCACGACGTCGACCATGACGTCGCCCAGCACGACGATCCGCGTCACGCTGGCGGCGAGACGGCCGCGATCCGCCCGGCCAGCTCCGCGTTGCGAATCGCCAGGCGCACGTTCGCCTCGAGGCTCGCTCCGGCGGTCTCGCGGCGCATGAACTCCAGCAGGAAGGGGGTGCTCTCCTTGCCGCCCACTCCGCCCGCGGCAGCGGCTTCAAGGGCGGCCGCGAGCACCCGGTCGTGCAACTCCGGGTCGAGCTGCTGCTCCGGCGGGAGCGGGTTGGCCACCACCACGGCGCCCTCGTCGCTCCCGAGCGTTCGTCGCGCCGCCAGGATGGCGGCGACGTCCTCGGGCGAGTCCACGCGCCAGGGCACGGGGTGCCCGGAGTCGTGCAGGTAGAACCCGGGGAAGCGGTCGGTGCCGTAGCCGAGCACAGCCACGCCGAGCGTCTCCAGCCGCTCGAGCGTCGCCCCCACGTCCAGGATCGACTTGACGCCGGAGCAGACCACCGCGATCCCGGTGCGGGCGAGCGCCTCGAGGTCCGCCGACTCGTCCCAGGTCTCGCGCGCCCCGCGGTGCACGCCGCCGAGGCCGCCGGTGGCGAACACACCGATGCCGGCGCGCGCCGCGAGGTGCATCGTCGAGGCGACGGTGGTCGCGCCGTTGCCTTCGCGGGCGGCCACGACGGCGAGGTCGCGCACGCCGCACTTGACGACGTCGTCGGCGGAGGCGATCAGCTCGAGCGCCGCCTCGTCCAGCCCGATCCGCGCCTCCCCCGCCACCACCGCGATCGTGGCCGGGGTGGCGCCCGCGCCGCGCACCGCGGCCTCCACCTGCCGCGCCACGTCGAGGTTGCGGGGCCGCGGGAGCCCGTGGCTGATCAGCGTGCTCTCGAGCGCCACCACGGGCTGCGCGGCGGCGACTGCCTCGGCCACCTCGGGCGCGATCCGCATCGTGCCGAGAGTACGGTGTCGAGCATGAAGCAGCGCAAGCTCAGAGACCTGACCGTGTCCGCCATCGGCCTCGGCTGCATGGGGATGTCCGAGTTCTACGGGCCCAGCGACGAGGGCGAGTCGACCGCCACGATCAGGCACGCGCTCGACATCGGAGTCACCTTCCTCGACACGTCCGACATGTACGGCTCGGGCCACAACGAGCAGCTGGTCGGGAAGGCGATCGAGGGCCGGCGCGACGAGGTGCGGCTGGCCACCAAGTTCGGGATCCGCCGCGAGGGGGAGATCCGCCGCATCGACAACAGGCCGGAGTGGATCCGCGAGGCATGCGACGCGTCGCTGCGCCGGCTCGGCGTGGAGCAGATCGACCTCTATTACATGCACCGCCGCAGCCCCGACGTGCCGATCGAGGAGAGCGTCGGCGCGATGGGCGAGCTGGTCGAGGCGGGCAAGGTCGCGCACCTGGGCCTGAGCGAGGTCAGCCCCGAGACGCTGCGCGCCGCCGACGCCGTGCATCCGATCACCGCGCTGCAGAGCGAGTGGTCGCTGTTCACGCGTGAGATCGAGCAGGAGATCGTGCCGGCGGCGCGCGAGCTCTGCGTCGGGATCGTCCCCTACAGCCCGCTCGGCCGCGGCGAGCTGACCGGTGCGGCCGAGATCAGCGCCGACGACGACTTCCGCCGCCATTCGCCGCGCTTCCAGAAGGACAACCGCGAGCGCAACCTCGAGCGCGTGCGCCGCGCCCGCGAGATCGCCGAGGAGGTCGGCTGCACACCGGCGCAGCTCGCGCTGGCCTGGCTGCTCCACCAGGGCGAGGACGTGGTGCCGATTCCCGGGACCCGGCGCGCGAGCCGCCTCGACGAGAACGCGGCCGCGGTCGACATCGAGCTCACCGACGATCAGCTGCGCGCGCTCGACGAGGCCTTCCCCGTCGGCGCCACCGCAGGCGAGCGCTACACGCCCGAGAGCATGGCCTCCGTCGAGAACTGAGGCAGCGGGCGGCTAGGCCTGGCGCTCCACGCGCACGGCGAAGCCCTCCGCGCGCGCCGCGTCCAGGATCTGCTGATTTGAGTCGGGGCCGCGCGTCTGGAGCACCAGCTTGATCGCCGTCTCGCGGACGTGCAGGTCGATGCCGTCGCGCAGGTGCTCGACGTCGACGACGTTGCCGCCGTGCTCGGCCACCACGCGCAGCAAGCCGGCGAGGGCGCCGGGCCGGTCCGGCACGACCGTCGACAGCACCATCCGCCGGCCGGCCGCGGTCTCGCCCAGGCGAATGCACTCCGACAGGAGCGAGGCGTCGACGTTGCCGCCGGACAGCACCGCGCACACCTGCCCGTCGGCGGGCGCGGCCACGCGACCGTGCATGAGCGCCGCGACCGCCACCGCCCCGGCCCCCTCGACCACGAGCTTGGTGCGCTCGAGCAGCAGCACCATCGCCTCGGCAACCTGGTCGTCGGAGACGGTCACCACCTCGTCCACGTAGCGCTCCACCAGCGGCAGCGTGAAGTCGCCCGGCCGCTTGACGGCGATGCCGTCGCAGAGCGTGTTGGCGGACCGGGCGCCGATCGGGCGGTGGGCGGCCAGCGAGTCGATGTACGGGGCGCAGGCCTCTGCCTGAACGCCCACCACGCGCGCCTCTGGCAGCCACTGCGCGGCAGCCAGCGCGATGCCGCTGGCCAGCCCGCCGCCGCCGAGCGGCACCACGATCAGCCTCACATCCGGCGCCTGGCGCGCGATCTCGAGGCCGACGGTGCCTTGGCCCGCGACCACGTCCGGCGCATCGAAGGCGTGCACCACGGTCATCCCCTCCGCGGCGGAGAGGCGCGCGGCCTCGGCGTGCGCGTCGTCGTAGCCGCCGCCGTGCAGGCGCACCTCGCCGCCGTACTGGCGCACGGCCGCCACCTTCGAGACCGGCGCCCCCTCGGGCATCACCAGCACCGCGCGGGCGCCCGCGTCGCGTGCCGCGCAGGCCACCGCCTGGGCGTGGTTGCCGGCGCTGGCCGCCACCACGCCCGCGCGCAGCGCCGACTCCGGCAGGCGCCCGATCATGTTGGTCGCGCCGCGCGCCTTGAAGGACCCCGTGAGCTGGAGGTTCTCGGCCTTCAGCACGACCGGAGCGCCCACGCGCCGCGACAGCTCGCCGGCCGGCAGAACCGGCGTCTCGCGCACCTTTCCGGCGATCAGGCCGGCGGCGTCCTCCACGTCCTGCGCGGTCACGGCTTCATTTGCGACTGCCATGTCGGCATTATCCGCCCATGGGCAACGGGGAGGAGACGGCTCGCCTGCTCGCTCGCACCGAGGTCTTCACAGATCTCGAGCCGCGCGAGCTCGCCGCCGTCGCGCAGGTCGCGGTCCCGCGCAACTGGGACCGCGGCGAGATCATCTTTCGAGAGGGGGATCCCGGGGACACCTGTTACCTGCTTCGGTCGGGCGCGGTCGTGCTGACCCGCGAGCACCAGGACGGCCGCACGGTGGCGCTCGCGGAGCTGCGCGCCGGATCGCTGTTCGGCGAGCTGGCGATGTTCCGCGGCGAGACACGCTCGGCCACCGCCGAGGCCGTTGAGGCCAGCAGCGCGGTGGCGCTGCTGGCCGGCGACGTGCAGCGCCTGATCCGCCGCAACCCGGAGCTCGCGCTCAAGCTGCTCGCCGGGCTGGCGGAGCGGGTCAGCCGCAGCAACGAGCGGCTGCTCCAACAGTCCTTCCAGACTGTCGCCGGGCGGGTGGCCAGCGCGCTCCTGGCCCAGACGGTGTCGCGCCAGGCGGAGGGGGCGCCGGACTCGGACGTGCTGATCCGTGCGACGCAGTCCGAGATCGCTCACCTCGCCGGGACCTCGCGCGAGAGTGCGAGCCGGTTCCTCGCAACGCTTGAGCGCGCAGGGGTGGTCACCCTGGGGAGAGGGAAGGTGACCGTCCATGACCCGGGACGGCTCCGCAACTACATCCACTGACGCGCGCCGAAACATGGTCCGGCGTCAGCTGCGCCGGCGCGGCATCCACGACGAGCGCGTGCTCGCCGCCATGGCCGAGGTGCCGCGCGAGTGCTTCGTGCCGGAGGACCAGCGCAGGCGCGCGTACCGCGACGGCGCCCTGCGCATCGGCGAGGGACAGACGATCTCGCAGCCGTGGATCGTGGCGTGCATGTGCCAGCTGCTGGACCTGCGCGGCGGCGAGACCGTGCTCGAGGTGGGCACCGGGTCGGGCTACGCTGCCGCCGTGCTGTCCCGCCTGTGCGCCGAGGTGGTGACGATCGAGCGCTACGAGAGCCTCGCCGTTGGCGCCAGCGCCACGCTGGCCGAGCTCGGCTACGACAACGTGGAGGTGCGCGTCGGCGACGGCGCGCAGGGCGCCCCCGACAGGGCGCCGTTCGGCGGCATCTCGGTCACTGCCACCGCGCGCGGGGACCCACCCCCGCCGCTGCTGGACCAACTGGGGCCGGGAGCTGCCCTGGTCTGCCCGGTCGCGCGCGGGCGCCACGAGCACCTGATGCGCTTCCGCGACGGCGAGGAGGAGACGCTCGCCTCGGTGCGCTTCGTCCCGCTCGTGAGCGGAGACGAGGAGGGGTGATCCGCGAGTTCTCCGCCGGGGGCGTCGTGGTGCGCCAGATGCAGGGGCGCCCGTTCGTGGCGGTCGTGCGCGTGCGCGACCAGATCCTGGCCCTGCCCAAGGGACACCCCGACGGCGACGAGTCGGCGGCCGAGGCGGCCAAGCGCGAGGTGCGCGAGGAGACCGGGGTCGAGGCGGAGCTCGTCGAGAAGGTCGGCGACGTGCGCTACTGGTACGTGCGCGACGGCGAGCGGGTGATGAAGATCGTCGCCTTCTTCCTGTTCCGCTACACGTCGGGCAGCGTGGCGGATCACGACCACGAGGTAGAGGAGGCGCTCTGGATCCCCCTGGAGGAGGCTCCGGGGCGGCTCGCCTACAAAGGGGAGCGCGAGATGGCCGCAAAAGCGCTCTCGCGTCTCAATGCCGGCCCCTAGCGTGTACTAGGCTGCGCCGTCGTGTTCGTCCTCAACTTCTACTCGCCCATCTTCGTCGACCAGCTCAAGCGCGGCCGCAAGACCGCGACGATCCGGCTTGGAGACAAGAGCAAGAAGTACCGCAAGGGCGAGGTCGTGCTGATCACCGTCGGGTTCCAGCACGCGCCGCGCGAGAAGATCTTCGAGGCCGTGATCGACTCCGTCGAGGTCAAGCAGGTGCGCGACCTCTCCCCGCGCGACATCGAGCACGACAACCCCGAGTTCCGCCGCCTCGACGAGATGGTCCACTTCCTGGAGCAGATCTACGGTCGCAAGGTCGAGACCGACGACATGGTCACGGTCGTGCGCTTCTCGCAGATCTCGGACCGCCCGTCCGAGGTCCAGGAGCGCATGCGGCGCTCCGGCCCGCGCCAAAATTGATGGCAGCCGG
>JAXDII010000042.1:0-31302 GCA_034664085.1 Thermoleophilaceae bacterium | reverse complement strand
GCGGAGCTGCGCCCGCCGGTCTCGATGCGAACGGTCATCGACTCCACCGGCGTGCTCTTGCGCTGGGAGGTCGGCACGGAGCGGATCCAGGTGAACGGCGCATAGGAACCCGGGAAGCCGAAGGAGTCCTCGCCGTTGATAACCGTCGACGTGTACGGCTGCCCGTCCATGCGGGCCTCGGCGTAGATGTCGGCCGAGCCGACCGGGTCGCCCAGGTCTATGCCCCTGTAGTTGAGGACCTCGAGCTTCACGAAGCGGGTGAACAGCTGATCCGTCCGGCTCGAGGGCAGGTCCGGCATGCTGATCGGCTCGGTCGGGTACTCGCGGTATGCGCCGATGTACTGGTTGAAGGCCTTCCGGTAGGGAGTGGGCCCGCGGTCATGGAAGTCGCCGAGCGCGAGGCGCAGGCTCGAGATGCTGCCCGCGTTGCCCGTGCGCTCCCCGCACTTGAACGGGAGGCACGGCTCCCCGGCGCCCTGCCAGTGCCCGCTGAAGATCGAGATCTCCTCGGCGCCGGCCACGTCGTGCCGGAGCGCCGCCGTGTTGCGTAGCGTCATCGCGCGCTTCCACAGCGGCTCGTTGCCCAGCCAGGTACGGACCGCACGGATCCACTGCCGCGTGGCGAAGTATGCGGCGACGTACGCCTCCTGATACTTCGGGCGGCCCGGCCAGTCCTTGTTGAGGCCGCCCCTGAGGTGCCTGTTCCTGTTCGACTGCCAGTTGCCGTGCCCGCGCGGGACGCCCTTAACCCCCGTGTAGACCTCGCGATTGCCGACCAGCTGCTGACGCACCGCCGGCGGCACGTCGAACCAGGTAGGCGTCTCGCCGACCCCGAGCGAGGACAGACCGGGGCCGCCGCGCCCGCTCTCTGCCCCAGGGTCCTCCACCCAGTTGCTGTGCGTGTAGAAGTCCTGCACCGCATGCAGCGAGATTCCGAGCACGGCCATGACCTCGAGCGGGTCCGGGCGGTTCTGCCGTCCGGCGTACCGGACCCACTTGCGCGTGAGGAACATCAGGCGCTGCCATTCCTTGTCGACGCCTGCGGTAGTCGACAGGTCCGGCATGCCGATTTGGCGGCTCTCGGCGTCGAAGTGCATCCGCCGGGCCCCCTCGACCCATTGGTGGAGCCAGTCCTCGCGGTTGAACCCGAACCGGGTGAGGCCGACGAGGGCGTGGGCATGCCCCGAGTACGGGTTGTCGTCCGGGTTCGTGTAGTAGTCGACGAACCAGTTGTTGACCATGCCGACGTCCGCGCCCGCCGCGCTGAACCCCTCGGCGGTGAGCGCGTCCCTGGTCATGTCGGCATGAGGGCCGGTGTCGAAGGCATGCGCGGAGCCTGGGGCAAGGCAGAGCCCAAGAGCAAACGCGATCACGATCAGCCGGCGCACGGCAGCGACCCTCTCACGTCACCCGGCGGCAGAGGAACGCGCGCGCCCGAACCGCCTCACCTCACGCCTCAGATCCAAGCCCCCTGAAACGCAAAAACCCCCTGGCGAGAGGGGGTTTCTGCAGTAGCGGGGGCGGGATTCGAACCCGCGACCTTCGGGTTATGAGCCCGACGAGCTACCTGACTGCTCCACCCCGCGGCGTAGATAGACGAATCTAGCAGCCGCCGCGCAAGCGTCAACCCGCGGTCGAGCCTTGGCGCAATCCGCGCTGGGCCGCCGCCATCGCCTGCTTCTCGTCGAGGAAGGCGCGCACGCGCGCGACCTTGCCATCGCGGACCAGGGCTACGTGGAAGATCGGCACCTTGCCGAAGTCGAGGTTGCTGTCGTGGCCGCGGGTGCGCGCCACCATGCAGATGACCAGCTCGTCGCCGATCGGCACGATCCGCTCGACCTCGATCTCGTTGAGCAGGATCACCTCGGCCACCTCGTCCGTGAGGAAGCGGACGGCCTGTTCGCGACCGTAGTAGACCGACTGCCCCGGCCACTCCGGTGCGTTGTGCCACTCGAAGTCATCGCTCCACATGTGGGAGACGGAGGCGAGGTCGCCCGCGTTCCACAGCTCATAGCCGCGACGAACGAATGCGAGGATCTCGTCGAGAACATTCTCGCGAGTCCCGGGCACAGATGTAGGATCCTACCCCGGACTCGACGCGTGGCAAAGGACCTGTGGACGGATCCGAGCAGCGCACCAAGGTTGCCGTACTGGGTGGCGGCGTGGGTGGCATGACCGCCGCCTTCGAGCTGACCGCGACCGAGGAGCTGCGCAAGCGCTTCGCGGTGACCGTCTACCAGCTCGGCTGGCGCAACGGCGGCAAGGGCGCGAGCGGTCGCAACACCGCCGTCGCGGACCGCATCGAGGAGCACGGCCTGCACGTCTGGTTCGGCTTCTACGACAACGCCTTCCGGCTGATGCGCGACGCCTACGAGGAGGCCGCGCGGCCGGCCGGGTCGCCGCTCGCCACCTTCGGCGACGCCTTCAAGGGCTGCGACCAGCTCGTCCTCTACGACCGCCAGGACGACGGCTGGCGCGGCTTCTCCTTCGACTGCCCGCGCAACCTGCTGCGCCCCGGCGACGCCACCGAGCTGCCCACGTTCTGGGAGATGGCCGCCACCGCCTGCCGCTGGGCGCTCGGCGGCTGGCGCGCGCTGCGCGACGAGCGCGACGGCCTGCCGCCGGCGGAGCCGGACTTCGACCTGATCCCCGACTGGTTCGAGACGCTCGCGCACGACGTCGCGTCCGAGCTGCTCGACGCCCCCTTCGACGTGGCCGAGCGGCTGCTCGGGGTCGCGGAGCGGCTCGCATCCGTGCGCGCCGGGCACACCGATCACCTCGTCCCCCAACAGGCCGCCCAGCCGCTGCTGCTGGTGAAGCTGCTCGAGGCCTGCCGCGAGTGGCTCTGGACCGCCGTCGTGAAGGACCGCTACCAGCGCGACCCCGAGCTGCGCCTCTTCTTCACCGTCGTCGACGCCGGCGTCTCGACGATCGCGGGCATCGTCAAGGACGGCGTGCTCGACCAGGGCTTCGACGTCGTGAACCGCTGGGACTGGGCCGAGTGGCTGGGCCGCCACGGCGCCCGCGAGGTGACGCTCGGGCGCACCCCGGCCGAGCGCTCGCCCGCCCTGCGCGCCGTCTACGACGTGGCGTTCGCCTACCCCGACGGCGACATCGGCAAGGCCGACTGCGCCGCCGGCACCGCCACCAACGACCTGCTGCGGCTCCTGTTCAGCTACCGCGGCTCGATCATGTACAAGATGCAGGCGGGGATGGGCGACGTCGTCTTCGCCCCGCTTTACGAGGTGCTCAAGAAGCGCAAGGTGCGCTTCGAGTTCTTCAACGCGGTCACGCGGCTGCGCCTCGGCCCGGACGGCAAGACCGTGGACGCCATCGACGTGGTGCGCCAGGTCGACCTGCTGCCCGCGCTGGCCGAGTACGACCCCCTCGTCCCGGTGAAGTGCCTGCCGAGCTGGCCGAGCGAGCCGCGGTGGGAGCAGTTGGAGGACGGCAAGCGCCTGCAAGACCTCGGCATCAACTTCGAGGCCGAGCTGAACCCGCTCGGGCGGCCCGCCCGCACGCTCACGCGCGGACCCGACTTCGACGAGGTCGTGCTCGGCATCCCGGTAGGCGCCCTGAAGGCCCTGCCGGACCTCTGCGGAGAGCTGACGCAGCGCAACCCGCGCTTCCGGCGCGGCATAGAGACCGCCGCGACCGTGCGCACGCAGGCGTTCCAGCTCTGGTCGGACCGCAGCTCGGCGGACCTCGGCTGGCCCTACGACGAGAACTCGGTGGCCGGGTGCTACGTCGAGCCGCTCGACACCTACTGCGACATGAGCCACCTGATTCCGCGCGAGTCGTGGACGCTCGCCGACGGCGTGCGCACGATCGGATACTTCTGTGGCGTGCTCGACGACCGCACCGGCGAGACGGCCGCCGAGGCGACCGACCGGGTCAAGCACAACGCGATCGAGTTCGTCGAGCAAGACCTCGGTGTGCTGTGGCCGAAGGCGAAGGCGGGGGAGGCATTCGACTGGAGCGCGCTCGTCGACCGCCAGGACCGCTCGGGGCCCGCGCGCTTCGACGCCCAGTACTGGCGCGCCAACGTCACGCCGTGGGAGCGCTACGTGATCACGCCGGCGGGCTCGGTCGAGCACCGCCTGCCCTCGGGCGAGTCCGGCTTCGACAACCTCACGCTTGCGGGGGACTGGACCAGCAACGGGATCGACGGCGGCTGCGTCGAGGCCGCGGTGATCTCCGGCATCGACGCCGCGCGGGCGATCACCAAGATCCCCGCCCCGATCCCCGGCGGGAGCACCAGTTGGCTCCAGCCGCAGACGCGCGAGCTGCCGTCTTACGTCGAGTTCGGCGGGCGCGCCACGGCGCCGGCCCCGTTCGCATGCGAGGGCGGCCAGCTGCAGGGCCTGCTGCTGGGGGGCGACGGCGTCAAGATCGCCAAGCTCGTCGACACGATGTTCAACGTCCCCGCTGGCCGCGGGGTGGACTACCGCGCCGTGGGGTCCCAGGTGATGCTGTTGATCGGCGACTTCGCCCGCGTCACGTCGCTGACCCCGCCCTTCGACCGCTGGGGAGCGGTGCGCGAGACCCAGGCGTCGTTCTGGATCCCCGTGCTCGCCGGCAGGAAGGTGGAGGGGTTCTTCGTCGCCGAACGGCTGCTGCTCGCCGTGCCATACGTCCTGGTCGACAACCCGATGTCTTACCTCGGCGGTCGCGAGACGTTCGGGTACGCCAAGACCATGGGCCGCTTCGATCCGCCCTCGGGCCGGGGCCCCCAGATCGCGCTCCAGGCGTTTGGCGGCAACTTCGGCCGCAACGAGGGCGCGGCCTGGCATCCCTTCCTCGAGGTCAACGCCGGAGCGCAGACCCGCGCGGCGCCCGGTGAGCCCGTCTCCGGGCCGCTCGCGCTCCTGCGCCACCTCATCGGCGACATCCCGTCGCTCAGCGACGCCGGCGAGGTCGTGCTCGGCGACGTCCAGCTCACCGCCGGCCTGCTCGCCGACATGATCGAGGGCCGCGTCGGCCAGGTCTTCCTCAAGCAGTTCCGCGACGCCACCGACGGCACGCGGGCCTGCTACCAGGCGGTCGTCGAGGCTCCTGTGCAGATCCAGAACGTCCAGACCGCCGCCTCGCAATGGGACTGGAGCGTCCGCGTCCACCCGCTCGACAGCCACCCGATCGGCGACGAGCTCGGCATTGGCGACCAGCCGGCAGAGCTCGCGTTCGACATCGACATCGACTTCGTGGTCGAGCGTGGCCGCGAGGTCGGGCGCGTGGCGTCCGCGCCGGGCGTCCCGCCCGCCTTTCCCGCAAACGCCCGCGACGGCTTCGACAGCGCCATCGAGGCCGCCGCGCGCCGGGTGTGGCAGGAGATCACCAAGCTCGAGCGGGCGGCGGGCGGCCTGCTGCGGCGCCACTGAACGCACAGGCGCCCCGCCGGAACGGGGCGCCTGGTGTGGTGCCGGAGGGCCCGGGGGGACCCTACGTCTGGATCAGCGGTCGTGGAGGGACGACGCGGCGCCGTGCGGGTCGGTCCGCCGCGCGACGTCAGCGTCCTGGGCCGACGTGTCCGACGGGCTCGCCTTGGAGCCGCGGAGCTCGACGCCCGACGACTGGGAGATCGCCGCCGCCGTGTTCGCTTCGTTCTTGCCGGTGAGGTCCGTGCCCTGCGACGGGGCGATGGCCGCCGCCGTCGAGGCCTCGTTCTTGCCGGGGATGTCCGCGGCGTTCGGAGCCGGAGACTCCACCACGATCACCTTCGAGGTCACGGCCTCGGCGCCCTGATCGATCAGGGCGTACGCGCCGGTGGCGACACCGGCGCCGAGGACCAGAGCAACTACGGGGGCCGCCATCGTCCTGGTGGAGGGAAGCCTGGGAAGACGGGCTGCGTATTGCATTGAAGCCTCCTGGTGGCCTCACCTGGGCGGGTCCGGGTGGCGAGACCGTGGTCGAGTACGCAATTTGTAACTCCCGCAGAGACGGCCTAGGGGGGTACCCGTCACACACGGACCCACGTCACATAACGGGGTCCGGTATACCGTCCCCGCCGTGGCCGAGCTGACCGTCTACGAAAAGCGCGCCTGCACCACCTGCCGCAAGCTCGCCGAGCTGCTCCAGGCGCGCGACGTCGACTTCGACCGCGTCGACTTCCACGTCGAGCCGCTCACCGAAGATCAGCTGCGCGCGCTCGTCGCCAAGACCGGCGCGCCCGCCCGCGACCTGTTCCGGGCCCGCGAGCCGATCCACGCAGAGCTCGGCCTGGGCGAGCGCGACGTCGACGACGCCGAGGCGATCCGCCTCATGGCCGAACACCCCCCGCTGCTCCAGCGCCCCGTCGTCGTACGCGGCGACCGGGCCGTGCTCGCGCGCCCGATCGAGCGCGTCGACGAGCTGTTCGAGTGAGGATCGCCGTCATCGACATCGGGACCAACTCCACGCGACTGCTCGTCGCGGACGTGGAAGGAGGCCGGGTGGCCGAGCTCGAGCGGCGCACCACCGTCACGGGCCTCGGCGAAGGAGTCGAGGCCACGGGACGACTCTCCGAAGCCGCCATCGAACGCGTCACGAACGCGCTCGCTGACTACCGGCAGACGATCGACCAGCTCGGCGCCGAGCGCGTCGTCGCGGTCGCCACCAGCGCCATGCGCGACGCCGACAACGGCCCCGCCTTTCGCGACGCGATCCAGCAGCGCTTCGGCATCGACGCCCGCACCATCAGCGGCGACGAAGAAGCCCGGCTCACCTTCCTCGGCGCCACCGCCGGGCGCGACACCGACGCCGAGACGCTCGTCGTCGACATCGGCGGCGGCAGCACCGAGTACGTCACCGGCCGCCCCGGCAACGACCCCGACTTCCACGTCTCGACGCGCATGGGGTCGGTCCGCCACACCGAACGCCACCTCCACAGCGACCCGCCCCAGCCCGCGGAGCTCGACGCCCTCGCCGACGACATCCGCTCCACTATCGCCGCCGACATCCCGGCCGAGGTGCGCCAACGGGTCGACCGAGCCATCGCCGTGGCGGGCACCGCCACCTCGCTCGCCGCCATCGACCAGCAGCTCGATCCCTACGACCCCAAACGGGTCCACGGCTACCGTCTCGACCTCGCCGCCTGCGAACGCATCCTCCACCGGCTCGCCGCGCTCCGGGTCGCCGAACGGCGCCACGTCACCGGCCTCCACCCCGACCGCGCCCCCACCATCGTGGCCGGCGCCGCCATCCTGCTCGAGTCGATTCGCGCCTTCGAGCTCGACGCGATCGAAGTCAGCGAAACCGACATTCTCCACGGAGCCGCACTCGCCGCCACAGCCCCGCGCGGGCCCTAGGAGGCATGTATACGCAGCGCCCGGTTCACCCTTTTCAAGGGATAACAACTGGTCTATAGTTGGCCGCGCTGGGTGAAGCTTCGTGCGGCTAACCCGCCGACCTCCACCCGGTCATAGGTTCGGGCGAAGCCGCATCGTAACGGCGCCTCCCGCCGTCCGGACCGCAAGGCCCTTTCATGGCACGTACCCCTGCCCGTCCTGATGGGGCCGTTTTGAAAGCGCCGGCATGACGCCGGCGCTTTCATTTGAGGGGGTTCAGGCGAGGTTGGCTTTGCGGGGGTACGCGACTTCTGGGTCCGTGAGGACGTTCACCAGCGCCGGCTTGCCCGATGCGAAGGCGCGTTCCAGCGCCGGCCGCAGCTGGTCCGGCCGCTCGACGAGCTCGCCGTGGCCGCCCAGGGCGCGCACCACTTCGTCGTAGCGGCAGGCCGGCTGCAACTCGGCGGCGACGGAGTAGCCGTAGAGGTACTCCATGGGGTGCTTCTCGAGTGCCCAGATGCCGTTGTTGCCCATCACGCCGACGATCGGCACGCCGTGGCGCACGAACGTGTCGAACTCCATGCCGGCGAACCCGAAGGCGCCGTCGCCCAGCAGCAGGCAGACCTGGCGGTCCGGGTGGGCGACCTTCGCCGCGAGCGCGTAGCCCGGGCCCGAGCCGAGGCAGCCGTAGGGGCCGGGGTCCATCCAGCAGCCGGGCTCGTAGGTCTCGATCACGCGGCCGGCGAATGAGACGAAGTCGCCGCCGTCGCCGATCACGATCGCGTTGCGCTCGAGCACCTGGCTGAGCTCGTTGTAGACCCGCATCGGGTGCAGCGGCGCGCGGTCGTCGTTGAAGTCGGCCTGCTCGGCGGCGCGCTTCTCGCTCTCGACCTCGCGCAGCTCGGCCACCCAGCCGCTGCGGCCGGGTCCGCCGGCCGCGCCGGAGCGCAGCGCGTCGAGCGACGCGGCGACCCCGCCGTACAGCTCCGCGGCCACCTCGCGCGGGTAGGGCCGCTCGGGGCGCGACGAGCCCAGCACCACGATCTGCGTGTGCTCGCCGAAGGAGCCGCCGAAGCCCAGCCGGAAGTCCATCGGCACGCCGATCACCAGCGCGACGTCGGCGCCCTTGAGCGCGGCGCCGCGCGCCCGGGAGAAGAACATCGGATGGTCGGCCGGCACGCACCCGCGCGCGAGGCCGTTCAGGAATACCGGCACGGACAGCTCCTCGCAGAGCCGCACCAGCGCCTCTTCGCCGCGCGCCCAGTACAGACCGGTGCCCGCCATCACGACCGGCCGGCTCGCGCCGCGCAGCAGCTCGGCGGCGCGGTCGAGCGCGTCGCCGTCGGCGGCGGGGAGCGCCAGCGGATCGGGCAGCGACGCCGGGGCGCCGGCGTCCACGTCGGCCTCCATGAAGACCTGGTCGAGCGGGAAGTCGAGGAACGTCGGGCCCGTCGGCGGCTCGGCCGCTACGCGCAGCGCCTCGTCGACCAGCCCGGGAATGTCGGCCGTCGTCTGCGCCGTCCGCGCCAGCTTGGTCACCGGCTGCACGAATGGGACGTGGTCGATCTCCTGGAGCGAGCCCTGCCCCCACCGGAACGCCGGAGCGCGCCCGCCGAGCACCAGCATCGGCGACCCGTTCTGCAGCGCCGACGCCATCCCGCTCATCCCGTTGGTCACGCCCGGCCCGGCGGTCAGCGCGGCCACTCCGGGCTCGCGCGTCGCCTTGGCCCACCCCTCGGCGGCGAAGGCCGCCGACTGCTCGTGGCGGACGTCGACGATGTCGACTCCCTCCTCGCGGCAGCCGTCGTAGATCGAGAAGAGATGGCCCCCGGAGAGCGTGAAGAGCTTCGAGATCCCGTGCGCCTTCAGGCGCTTCGCGACCAGCCGCCCACCGTGCAATCCGGTCCTCTGCTCGGCCTCGGTCCCGGTGGACATAAGGCTCGCGAGCCTACCCGATCGGGTATACACCCCACGTCGATGACCGCCTCCGTCGACCGCGACTTCAGGGGGACGTTCCCGTTCGCCCCGCGCTTCGTCAGCGCCGGCGACGTCAGCCTGCACTACGTGGACGAAGGACCCCCCGACGCCCGCCCCATTCTGTTCGTCCACGGCAACCCGACGTGGAGCTATTTCTGGCGCCGGCCGATCGCCGACCTGAGCGCCAAGGGCCACCGCTGCGTCGCCTTCGACCACATGGGCTTCGGGCGCTCGGACAAGCCGGCCCAGCTCGCCGCCTATTCGCTCCAGCGCCACATCGACAACGCGCTCGCGGTGATCGACGAGCTCGGCCTCGAGGACGTCACCCTGGTGGCCCACGACTGGGGCGGCCCGATCGGGCTCGGCGCCATGCTCCAGCGCACCGAGCGCCTGCGCGCGCTCGTCCTGATGAACACCTGGGCGTGGGAGCTGCCGAGCTTCCTGCCCCCCTTCCTGCGCGAGTTCCGCAGCGAGGGCCTCGGCGAGATCCTCGCCCTCGGCGGCAACCTGTTCGTGGAGTCGATCCCCGGCGGGATGAGCCGGCGCGACTCAGACCCGGTGATGATGGAGGCCTACCGCGCCCCCTTCCCCGACTACTGGTCGCGCGCGGGGACGCTCGCCTTCCAGCGCGAGATCCCGCTGACCGAGCGCGACCGCAGCGCACCGCTGATGGCCTCGATCCAGGAGCGGCTTCCGGCCCTGGACGTGCCGGTGCTGTTCGTCTGGGGCATGCGCGACCCGGTCTTCCAGCCGGTCTTCCTGGACCAGTGGCGCGAGCTGTTCCCGCGCGCGCAGAGCGTCGAGCTGGCGGACGCCTCGCACTACCTCGTCGAGGACAGCCCCGGCGCCGTGATCGACGCTATTGAGGGTTTCCTGCGCTGACGCGCCGCGAGGCGGCTTCGATGCTCTCGACGTTGCGCGGCAGCACCTCGACGCGCAGCCGGTTGCCGAAGACCACGTGCAGCACGACTCCGCCGAAGGCGTCGGACAGCGCCCGCGCGTCGCGCTCGGCGTCGTCGACCTCCTGATCGGACAGGCCGCACGCTTCCAGGAAGCGCCGCGCGATCGGCCCCTCCAGCTCGCGGGTCGACAGCTCCAGCTGCTCGGTGCGGAACAGGCCGGTCGTCACGCCCGCGGTCGGCGACACGACCACTGCGGCCATGTCGTCAGAGAGCGCGTTGGCTTCGGTCGCCACGCGCTCGATCAGCTGACGAGCGGTCGCTTCGTCGCCGATCTCGGCGAGCAGCTCTGTGAGGCGCTCGCGTCCGAGGATGCCGTCCGGGGTGCGGGCCTCGATCAGCCCGTCGGTGAAGAGGCAGGCGACCGACCCCGGTACGAGCGGCACGGTGGTCTGGCGGAGGCCCGTCCGCACGCCGACCCCGATCGGCGGCGAGGAGGCGGCGGTGACGGGCTCGTGGGGCTGCGGGCCGACCACGATCGGCGAAGGATGTCCGGCGCACGCGTAGGTGAGCGAGCCGGTGTCCGGGTCATGCACGGCGAGCAGCACGGTCGCGAAGTCGCCGCCGAGGTTGTCGTCGATCACGCGGCCGGCGACCTGCAGCGCGACGCGCGGCTCGAGGCCGGCCTCGAGGTAGGCGCGCAGCGTGTAGCGCATGAAGGCTGTGCGGGCGAGCGCGCCGCGTCCGTGTCCCGAGACGTCGCCCAGGATGAACCCGACGCGGCCACCAGGCAGCGGCAGCACGTCGTAGAAGTCGCCGCCGGCGCCGGGCCCGTCGGCGGGCCGGTAGGCCACCGAGGTGAGCAGGGCGCCGACCTTGTCGGGCACGGGCGGCAGCAGCGCCGTCTGGAGCAGGCCGACCTCCTGGAGCAGCTCGCGCCGCTGGCGTGCCAGCCGCCGAGCGCGCAGGGCCGCCAGCAGGTAGCCGATCCCGAGCATGACCGACAGCGCCGCCAGTGCGGCCAGCGCGGCCTTGAGCTCGTCGGGCACGACCTTCACCAGCCGCTCGACCGTGTTCGTCACGACGTTGGACCCCTCGTCGTTCGAGCCACCGCCTGAACCGTTCTCGTCGGTGCCGTCGGGCCCGGTGCCACCGTCGCCGGCCGGCGCCTCGCCGCCGTCCTGCACCGCGGCCAGCTCGGTGCCCACTGGGATCTCGCCGCCGTCGCCCCCGCCGGCGGTGGCGCCGCCGCCGGTGCCAGACGCGACGCCGAAGCTGGCGCGGTTGTCGCCGTCGCCGCTCCCGTCGTCGCCGCCGCTGGAGTCGCGCATGGTGCCCCAGCCTTCACCGGCCTCGACCGGCGTGTCCGTCGGGCCGGTGCCCGGAGGGGGCGCCGGGCCTGGCTCGCCGCCCAGGTCGGCCGGCAGCGTGAGCTGCGGCCGTCCGGTCGGGTCGGGCGCCGGCTCGGGCTGCTCGCCGTTGGGATCGTCGCTCGGGGGCTCCTCGCCCTTGCCGCCCCCGCTGGGTGGTGTCAGATCTTCTTCTTCGGGCGGGGTGTCGTCGGGGTCCGGCCGCCGGTCGCCGCCGCCCGTGTCCCCGCCGCTGGTGGGGTCGTCCTCGCCCGTGCCCGGATCAGCACCGGGGTCCTCGCCCCCGTCGCCGGGATCCTCTTCGCCCTCGGCGGGCGGCTCTTCGCCCTCGGCGGGCGGCTCTTCGCCCTCGCCCGGCTCGCCCGGCTCGCCCGGCTCTTCGCCGCCCTCGTCCGGCGGGCCGGTGGGCACGCCGTCGTCGGCCGGCGGCTCGTCAGCCGGCGGCTCGTCGACCGGCTGCTCGCCCACCGGAAGCTCCGGCTTGGTGGTCTGTGCCACGTCCCCTGGGACGGGCGGGTCCGCGCCCAGCATGGGCTCTGTCAGCGGTGCCTCGGTGGCATTCCCCCCGGTTGCCTCGGCACTCGCCAGCGGCCCATTGGTCCCACCCGCCAGCAGCACGACCGCGATCGCGAAGAAGACAGCCAACGCCGTCCCGGCACGAGCCGCGAAGACCCGCGCCTGTTGACGCAGGAGGTGGGAGGGGGCCACGCTAGTTATGTCGGCAGATCACGCGTCCGTGATTAGGGCTTTTGTACCGCTGCTCGGACGATCGTCCAAGCCCCGTGTCGAGGGCGAACAGCGACACGGGCCCGGCTTTCCCTCTCAACTCTGCCTCACCTCGGGCTTCCGTGCCAGTTTTCGGCATCGTTGAGCACAATCTGATTGTCCCGCATGCCCGATTTCGCGGGGCTCGCGCAACGGATCGCCCGCGGTCCGCCCGGGCGCTACTCCGGCTCGGGCTCTTCCTCGCCGGGCCAGGACCCGGTGGTGCGCTCGAACGCCCGGCGGCTGTAGTGGTCCACGACCTCCTTCACCGCCCGGAAGATCGCCCCCTGCACGGCGGCGGCCACGAGCAGCTTGCGCCAGTCGATGTCGCGGTGCTTGGAGTCGGGCGGCTCCTCCTCGTCGAAGAGGCCCCAGATGTGGTCGAACGCCTTCTTCGACAGGAACCCCGCGAGCAGGCCGCTTCCGATGCTGACGGGCAGGAAAAGGACCTTGACCATGGCGGTTGTATACCCGACGGCCCCTGGCGTAGTCCACGACGGCCCCAGTGCCCGGGGTGGGATTCGAACCCACACGCCTCGAAGAGGCAGGGGGGTTTAAGCCCCCAGTGTCTAACCAAGTTCCACCACCCGGGCTGGACAAGTGTAGGTCCCTGCAACCCGCAACTTTCGCGCTGCTACGGTGTCGCAGGGGGCGGGTACCCACTTGGAAGCTTCGGCTCTTCAACACACGGCGCGGCTCCCCGCGCTCGCGGGACGATCGCCGCTGCTCCGACTCCAGAGCGACGAGAAGCTCGTCGCTCTGATCCGTCGGGGCCATCACGGCGCGTTCGAGGCGCTCGTCCAGCGCTACCAGCCGCGCCTGCTCGCGTTCTGCCGCCACATGCTCGGCTCGACCGAGGACGCCGAGGACATCCTGCAGGAGGTGTTCGCCGCCTCCTTCAACGCGATCTGCGCGGACGACCGGCCGATCAACGCGCGCCCGTGGCTCTACCGCATCGCGCGCAACCGCTGCCTCAACCACCTGCGCCGCCCGCAGCCCGCCGGCCAGGACTCGATGGACGTGTTCGAGCGCGACGGCGGGATCACCACGGCGGACACCGTGCACAAGCGCGAGGAGTTCCGGCAGATCGTCTCCGACGTCCAGGAGCTGCCCGAGACCCAGCGCACCGCCCTGCTGCTGCGCGAGATCGACGCGCTCTCCTACGACCAGATCTCCGAGGCGATGGAGACCACCGTGCCGAGCGTCAAGTCGCTGCTCGTGCGCGCGCGCGTCGCGCTCGCCGAGGCCGCCGAGGCGCGGCTGCTGACCTGCGGCGACGTGCGCCTCGAGCTTGGCCGCGTCGCGGAGGGCATCGCGCGCACGTCGGCCCCGGTGCGCCGCCACGTCAAGTCGTGCGAACGCTGCCAGACCTTCCGGGGCGAGCTGCGCAAGACCAACAAGGCGCTCGCCGCGATCTACCCGATCGGCCCGCTGCTGTTCATGAAGAAGCTCTGGATCGCGAAGCTCGGCTTTGGTGCCGGCGCGGGCGCGGCCGCCTCGTCCGGCGGCGGCGCGGCTGCCGGCGCGGGAGTGGCCGGCGCGACGACCGCCGCCGCCGCTGGGGGGATCACCGCCGGCGGAGCCGTGTCGGCCGGGATCTCGACCGTCGCGTCCAAGGCCGCGGCCGGGATGGCCGCCGCGGTGATCGTCACCGCCGGCGCGGTCGAGGTGAAGCAGGTAGCGCAGCCGAAGGTCGCACCCGCTGCCCAGGTGGCGGTCGCGCCCGCGGTGCAGCCCGTCGCCGCACCGGCGCCCGTGACGGAGCCCAAGGCGGAGCCCGCGAAGGCCGTCAAGGCGGAGATCAAGCCCAAGCCCGAGCCGGCCCCGGTCGTGCCGGCCGAGCCGGTGCCCGCGCCCGCGCCGACCGAGTCGGTCGCGGTGCCGGTGCAGGAGGAGGGGTCGACCGTGGTGCTGCCGCCGCGCGAGGACCTGGAAGCCCCGGCGATCGCTCCGCCCGCCGCCCAGCCGACGGTGCCCGTCACGCCGCCGAGCGCGGGCACCGCCGTCCCGGCTCCGGCGCCGGTTCCGCCGCCGCCCGCGCCGCCCGTCGCCGAGCCCGTCCCGGGCCAGGTGCCGGCGCCGCCGCCGCCTTCGCCGCTGGCTCCGTAGCCTCCGCCGCCGTGATCAGCTTCGACGACTTCCTCGAGGTCGACATCCGCGTGGGGCGCATCGTGCGCGTCGAGGAGTTCCCCGAGGCGCGCAAGCCGGCGTGGAAGCTCTTCCTCGACTTCGGGCCCGAGCTGGGCGAGCGCACCTCCTCCGCCCAGATCGCCAACTACTCGCGGGAGGAGCTGGAGGGCAGCCTGGTGGTGGCGGTGGTGAACTTCCCGCCGCGTCAGATCGGGCCGGTCAGGTCCGAGGTGCTCGTGCTGGGCGTGCCCGACGAGGAGGGCAGGGTGATCCTGCTGCGGCCCGATTCGGACGTGCCACTCGGCGGGCGGATGTTCTAGGCAGAGGGCTACGCAACGGGCGCGAGCCCGATCACCTTGAGCCGGCGCTCCAGCGCCTTCATCGCGAACGCCCGCGTTTCCTCCATCGAGGCCCCCAGGACCTCGGTCTCGCCCTCGACGTACCACTTGGGCTGCAACACGCCGTCGGCGATGGGAGCGACCTCGGCCAGCGTGCGCGTCATCGCCTCGCCGTACTTGGGGTCCTCCTGGACCATCTCGCGCAGGAAGCGGGCGCCGAAAGCGACGTGGCGGTGCTCGTCGCGGGCGATGTTGTTGAAGCCCTCGACGAAGCCCGGCAGCGTGCCGACCTCCTCGTTGTACTGGAGGATGAAGTGCTGCCCGGTGAGCGCGAGCATGCCCTCGATGACCATGTGGTAGAGCGTGACCGCCTCCACGAGCGCCTCGAGGTCCTCGGGGTGGCGCGCGAGCCGGTCGACGCGCCCCTTGAGCATCTCGTCGAAGAGCTGGTCGAACTCAGGGTTTACGTGCTCGCTGGTCTCGGCGAGCCGGTCCTGCAGGTTGGTGGCCTGGAGCACGCCGACCTCGTCGTAGAAGCGGTTGAAGAAGCGCACGTGGCGAGCCTCGTCGGCGATCTGCGTGCAGAGGAAGATGCGCATCTCCTCGGTGGGCGCGGCGCGCATCATCGGGCCTAGCTCCTCGGCCACCTTCTGCTCGCCGATGAAGAACGAGGAGAGCCCGTACATGCGCTGGAACCGCTCGGCCTCGGGAATGCGCTCGTGCCAATCGATGCGGTCCTGCGTGAAGTCGAGGTCCTGGGTCGCCCACTGTTGGCGTTCCCACAGCTCGTAGAGCTGCTCGTAGCTGAGCAGGTTGACCTCGCCGCGGTCCGCGGACTCCAGCAGTCCAGGATCGCTCGTCGCCTGGAAGTCCGCACGCTCGGTTCGCTGGGTGGCGCTCTCGCTCATGCCGCGGGAGGCTACGCCTGGCTGGCCAGCCAGTCAATATCCGGGGGCTCGCGCCCCCGGGCCCCCCCGATTCCTGGCCGGCCGGTGGCAGACCGGCCGAAGTCCTAGGGGCCCGGTTCGGCCGTCGCCTCGATGCGCACCTCGTTCGAGGCGCCCGTGGGCTTGCCGATCACCCGTGCGCCCGGCCGCAGGCCGTCGATCGTGGTGGAGACCGAGCCGAGCTCGCCGCCGACGGCGATCGCCTCGCCGTCGAAGGCCAGGCCGTACTCGCGGCCGTCGGCCGAGCGCAGCTCCACGCGGATCGAGATGAAGGCCGGCACGCGCACGACGCTGGGCTCTATGCGCCCGTTCTCGCCGGTGAACAGCGCGAGCGTGCGCGCGGGCTCCTCGTCGCCCGCGCCGCCCGGCCCGTTCTCGCCGGTGCCGGCGCCCGTGCCGTCGCCGTCGGGCGGCAGCGTCTCGGTCTGCTCCTGCGGAACCGTGGGCTCCGCCTCCGGCGCGGTCTCGGCTTCGGTGACCGTGGGCGCGGGAGGCGCCTCCGTCGTCGCCGCCGGCTCGCTCTCGTCGTCGCCCCCGCAGCCGGCCAGCGCCAGCGCGGCCGTCAGCGCCACGGCGCAGAGGAGCCATTTGCGGGAAGCGCGAATCGAGCCGATTATGGATGCGGATGACCGAGAGGCCATGGACACACGGTAATCGCGTGATCGGCGTCGACCCAGCCAGGCGGCGGCTGTGGGTCTGCGGCCAGCGCTTGCACCACGGTCCCACCGGCCTGTTCCTGGCCGCACTCGGCGCCGCCCTCGTGGCGCACGACTGGAAGGACCGCCCGGTCTGGTTCCAGCGCGGCTGGCAGAGCCAGCGCTAGTCCTCAGGGACCGGCAGCCCGCCTGAACTAGAGCGAGAAGGTCTCTCCGGGCTCGAGCACCTCGACGGTGGCCGAGACCCGGCCCTCCCCTGCCGTGCGCGACTCGACGTCGGCCTTGAACGCCTGCACGTCGGTCTCGATCGGCGGGAACGTGCCGTAGTGGCAGGGGATCACAGTGCGGGCGCCGACGAGCTCCGCGGCGACCACGGCGTCGTGGCGGTCCATCGTGTAGTGGCCGCCGATGCAGACCAGGGCCACGTCGACCTGATCGCGCTCGCCCACCAGGCGCAGGTCCGAGAACAGCGCCGTGTCGCCGAGGTGGTAGACGATCTTGCCGCCCAGGCTGATCACCATGCCGGCCGGCGTGTTGACGGTTCCCCCGGGCGACGTCGAGGTGTGCCAGGCCGGGACGAGGCGCACCCAGCCGCCGTCGAACTCGAAGGTGCCGCCGATGTTCGGATCGGCCACGTTCTCGACGCCGTGGCCGCCCAGCTCGTTGGCCAGCTCGACGATCGCGACGCACTGGGCCCCCGTGCGCTTGGCGATGTCGACCACGTCGCCCCAGTGGTCGGGATGCCCGTGGGTCAGGAAGATGTGCGTGGGATCGACCTCCGAGGCCTCGACGGCGGCCTTGGGGTTGCCGGTGAGGAACGGGTCGACGAGGACGCGCGTGTCGCCCTCCGTGAGCTCGAAGCACGAGTGTCCGAGGAAGCGAATGTCCACTGTCAGTCTCCTTCAGGTTTGTCTTGCAAGCCGAGCTCGCGAGCGAGCTCCCAGCCGACGGCCACGCCGACGAGCATCCCCATGCGGGTCTCCTCGGCCAGCAGCGTTTCGATGCGCTCCGCCCGGACGGCCTCGTCCGGCTCGGCGAACGCAGCGCGCACCTGTGAGCGGTGCGCGTCGCCGAACCAGCCGCCCTCGTCGAGCGCGTGAGCGAGCACGCGTTGGAGCTGCGGCGCGAGCGCGCCCAGCGCGCGCTCGGCGCCCGCGAAGCGCTCGGGGTCGGACAGCGCCCGGACGGCCGCCTCCACCTGCTCGTCCGTGAACACGCGGCAGATACTAGATGGACGCGTGCGGGCTTCAGGATCCCGCGGCACGCGCCGATTCACTCCTCGTGGAGTTCGTCGCAGCCCAGTCCCCCGCGCGCCTGGAGAGCGGCACGCGCGCGACCTGGCCGGAGCTCGAGTCAGAGCTCGGCCGCGTCCTGGACGAACGGCTCGTCACGCCGGTCTTCCAGCCGCTGGTGGACCTGGACAGCCGACGCGTCGCCGCCTACGAGGCGCTCGCGCGCGGACCGGCAGGCAGCCCGCTGGAGCAGCCCGCCGCGCTCTTCCCCGTCGCCCGCGAGGCGGGCCGGCTGGCGGAGCTGGACTACCTGTGCCGCGCGCGGGCCGTGAGCATGGCCATGGATGCCGAGCCGCCCGACGGCACCGGACTGTTCGTGAACGTCGAGCCGGCGACTCTGTCCGACCCCTGCCCGGCAGACCTGCTCGACGACCTGGAGCCGCCGATCGGCCTGCGGCCGTTCATCGAGATCACCGAGCGCGCGCTGACCGCGCGGCCCGCCGAGCTGCTTGGCGAGCTGGCCCGCATGCGCGAGCTGGGCTGGGGCGTGGCGCTGGACGACGTGGGCGCCGACTCCCGCTCGCTGGCGCTGATGCCGCTGCTGCGGCCGGACGTGATCAAGCTCGACCTGCGCCTCGTCCAGGACCGTCCGACCGCCGAGATCGCCGAGATCGTCAACGCGGTGCTCGCCGAGCGCGAGCGGACGGGCGCCACGATCGTGGCCGAGGGGATCGAGACCGAGGAGCATCTCTGCACCGCGCAGGCGATGGGAGCGACGCTCGGCCAGGGCTGGCTGCTCGGCCGCCCCGGCCCGCTGCCGGACACGTCCGTGCTGGCGGCGCCCGCTCCGAAGCTGCTGAGCGCGCCGCTGGCCCCCGCCGGGGCGACGCCGTTCGAGACGGTCTCGCCGGGCCGCGACGTGCGCCGCGCCGACAAGCGCCTCCTGCTCGCGATGAGCCTGCACCTCGAGCGCCAGGCGGCCCAGGTCGGCGCCGGCGCGATCATCCTGAGCGCCTTCCAGCAGGCGGACCGCTTCACTCCCGCCACGGTGCGCCGCTACGAGCGGCTGGCCGCCTCCAGCTCATTCGTCGTGGCTCTCGGCGTGGGCATGCCGGCCCGGCCGGCGCGCGGGGTGCGCGGGGCGCGCCTGGACCGCTCGGATCCGCTCTGCGGCGAGTGGAGCGTCGTAGTGCTGGGACCGCACTTCGCCGGCGCGCTGGTGGCCGTGGACCTGGGCGACGACGGACCCGACATGCGCCGGCGCTTCGACTACACGGTCACCTACGAGCGCCAGGCGGTGGTCGACGCCGCCCGGACGCTCGCGGCACGCGTGGAGCGGCTTGCCTAGTACGCGCTCTTGCGCGTGAACATCGGCAGCAGCAGTCCCAGCAGCGCGCCGGTCGCGGCTCCGCCCACGGCCACCCCGACGTTGGCCTGCTGGACGGCCAGGGAGAGCAGCACCAGCGCGATCGCCACGACGTAGACGCCGAGCAGGTCGTTCTCACGCTCCTCGCCGCGGCGTGCGGCCATGCGGTCGTCCACGAGCCAGGCGCACAGCAGCCCGAGCGCCGAGCCGTTGGCCCCGAACACCGCGAAGGCCTTGCTGTCGACGAACAGCGGCGGGGTCTCGACGAGCGCGACGAGCGCCATCCCGGCGGCGCCGGACAGCACGAACACGACCACCACCGGCAGCGGGCCGAAGCGGCGCTCCAGCAGCGTCCCGAAGATGCCGACCGCGACCAGGCTCACGAAGGCATATCCGATCTTGTCCCCGAACAGGAACGGCGCGGCGAAGAAGCGCCAGACGTCCTCGGCCACCGGCACCCTGAGGTAGCCGAGATCGACGTTGTGGTCGGCCTGCCACAGCAGCGCCGACAGCAGGCACAGGACCACCAGGCCGAGCGTTGCGTAGGGCCGCGTGTCCGGGGCGATCCCGGCGATCTCCTCCGCCCTCAGGCGCGGGAGCGTGGGCCGGCGGCGGCGCT
Source organism: Thermoleophilaceae bacterium (assembly GCA_034664085.1). Lineage (GTDB taxonomy): Bacteria > Actinomycetota > Thermoleophilia > Solirubrobacterales > Thermoleophilaceae > JACVRW01. The sequence goes on along the minus strand of JAXDII010000042.1, from coordinate 11,741 downwards.
TGGGCTGGGGCTCGCCGCCCGTGCGGTCGAGCTTGGGAGCGCGCTTACGGACGCGCTGGCCGCAATAGGGACATTCGGTGACGTACGGACTCACCTCCGACCCGCAGTTGCGGCAAACGACGAACAGGTCCGGCTGAGACATTTGAACTCAGAGTACCCGGCGGGAGTGGGCCGGATCGAGGGTGATCGGCCGAACTAGTCGCCGGAGAGCTCGGCCGCCTCGGGCACCGTGGCGTCGACGATCTCCTGCACGACCTCCTTGAGGTCGTGGTTGGCCTCGTAGACGATCGCCTGGCGGGCGGCCCCGGTGCCGTTGTCGATGATGTCGTCGAGGACGTCGAACTCCTCCCCCGACCCCAGCTCCTCGGCGTGCGGGCGCAGCCGCTCCATCAGGCGCCGGGCCAGCTCGGCGGCCCCCACGCGTTCCGTCTTCGGCAGGTCGACGAGCTCCCCGTCGAGCCCGTGGCGGGCGGCCAGCCACTTGTTCTCGTCGAGCATCTCGTACGGATAGCGCGACAGCGACTTGCCGGCGTCGTAGTGCTCGGCCAGCTCCTTGACCATCGCCTGGATCAGCGCCGCTATCGCCAGCGTGTGCTCCACGCGCGTCTGTGAGTCCATCGCACGGATCTCGACGGTCCCGAAGTTGGGGTGCGGACGAACGTCGTACCAGAGGTAGGTGTAGTCCGGGATCACCTTCGTGGTCCTCATGAACTCGATGCGCTGGCTCCAGTCCTCGAAGTCCTCGTAGCGCGGCGGGATCCCGACGCGCGGGAAGGCGCGGAAGATCGGGGTGCGCGTGGACTGCAGCCCGGTCTGCTGCCCGCGCCAGAAGGGCGAGTTCACCGAGAGGGCGAGCAGGACGGGGACGTGCACCCGCATCCCGTTGGCCACGTGGATCGCCTTGTCGGGATTGTCGAGGCCGACGTGCACGTGGATGCCGAAGATGATCTCCTGGCGGGCGACGAACTGGAGCCCGGCGATCAGCTCGCGGTAGCGCGGACGGGAGACGATGCGCTGGTCCTCCCAGAGCGCGAACGGGTGCGTGCCCGCCGAGCCGATCGTCAGGCCGCGGTCGTCCGCCACGCCCCGCACCAGGCGGCGCAGCGCGCGCAGCTGGTCGCCCGCCTCGCGCGTGTTCCGGCACGGCTCGGTGGAGATCTCGCAGACCGACTCCATCAGCTCGGGCTTGACCTCGCCCTCCTTGTCCACACCGTCGAGCACGTCGAGCAATCCCTCGATCGAGCTGGCGAGATCGAGGGTGTCCCGATCGACGATCATCAGCTCTTCTTCGATGCCGATCGTGTAGGCCGGGCCTGTGAACCGGTGCTCCACGCGGCGCATCGTAGCCGGATGGTTCCCGGGTAAAGCAGGTATAAGAGAGGGGCCTAACCAACTAGGAGGACCCATGACACTCGGCTACGACGGCAAGCTCTACATCCTCGCGTTCGACCATCGCGGGTCGTTCCAGAAGAAGATGTTCGGCATCGAGGGGGAGCCCACGCCCGAGCAGACCGAGACGATCGCGGACGCGAAGCACCTCATCTTCGAGGGGATGCTGAAGGCCGTGGAGGCCGGCGCCGACCCGAGCGTGACGGGAGTCCTGGTCGACGAGCAGTACGGCGCCCCCAGGAACGTCCCCGGCGAGGCCAAGGAGCACGGCCTGCTGCTGGCAATGCCGGTGGAGAAGTCGGGGCAGAACGAGTTCGACTTCGAGTACGGCGACGACTTCGGCGCGCACATCGAGGAGTTCGACCCGGACTTCTCCAAGGTGCTCGTCCGCTACAACCCCGAGGGCGACGCGGACATGAATCAGCGCCAGTCCAAGCGGCTCAAGGTGCTCTCCGACTGGCTGCACGAGCATGACCGCAAGTTCCTCTTCGAGCTGCTCGTTCCGGCGGAGCCGCACCAGCTCGAGCAGGTCGGCGGCGACACCGACCGCTACGACGCCGAGCTGCGTCCCGAGCTGATGCGCCGAACGATCACGGAGATGCAGGACCTCGGCATCGAGGCCGACATCTGGAAGATCGAGGGCATCGACACGCAGGAGGACTGCGACCGCATCGCCCGCACGGCGCGCCGGGACGGCCGCGACGGCGTGGTCTGCGTCGTCCTGGGCCGCGGGGCCGACGACGCGAAGGTCGAGCACTGGCTGCGCCAGGGCGCGCCGGTGGACGGCTACGCCGGCTTCGCGATCGGGCGCACGATCTGGTGGGACGCGCTCAAGGGCTTCCTCGACGGGAGCATCGAGCGCGACGACGCCACGCAGCAGATCGCCGACAGCTACATGCATTTCGTGCGCGTCTACGAAGAGGCGGCCAAGCAGGCGGCCCCCGCATGAGCATCGGGGCGGCGGACCCGCCTGCCACCGCCGAATCGGGCGCCAGGTTCGAGCCCGGAGCCACGCTTCGGCGACCGCCAAAAGCCGATCCTGGCGCCCACCACGTTGGTAGCCTTCCGGACGCCATGCGCATGCGGCAATCACTGGCGCAGTACGAGCAGGCCTTCCGCGAGGAGGCGGCCGAATCGATCGTGCGCCGTGAGCGGCTGCGCAAGCACGCCGTCCAGCGGTCGCGCGTGCGCAAGGTGGAGCGGCGCCGTCAGCAGGGGAAGCTGCGCTTCACCCTGCTCGCGCTGTCGATCGTGGCCACCGCCGTGGTGGTCACGATCGTGATGTTCGAGACGCTGGCGATGCTCGCGGGCTAGGGCCCGCCTCCTTCGAATCAGGCGGCGGGCGTCTCCTCGGGCTCTGCCCCGGCCTGCTGGATCTCGACGTAGACCTCCTTGCGGAACACCGGCACGGTGCGCGGAGCGTCGATTCCGATCCGGACCTTCTCCCCCATGATCGCGAGGACCGAGATCTCGATCTCATCGCCGATCATGATGCTCTGATTTCCCTTGCGCGTCAGTACCAGCACGTCCAACGCCTCCCCTGCTCGGACAGCGATGTGTAGGCACTTAACCATTCGAGCGACACGGGTGCAACACGGCGGTGTTGGTAGTCTCCGGCGCCGTTTGGCACGGAGATCCCTCAAACCACAGCTCAACCAGATTCGGACCTGGGTTCGCCAGGGCCGCACCGACGCCTGGATCGCACATCAGCTCGAGGTGTCGGTCGGCGATATCCGCAGCTTCAAGCGTGAGCACGAGCTGGTCCCAGACGACGCGCCCGCCAACGGCGACGAAGGCTTCGCCGGCTCGTCGGGCTCCGAGGAGCCCGACCTGCGCGCCGAGGACGACGCGCTCGTTGCCGCCGCGCTCGAGGCCGAGCAGGAGGCGGACGACGACGAGGACGAGGAGCCGGACGCCGACGCGGACGCCGAGGAGTCCGACGACGGCGACGACAAGCCCAAGAAGCGCCGCCGCGGACGCCGCGGTGGGCGCGGCCGCCGCCGCAAGGCCCAGGCGCTCGAGGGCACGTTCGACCACGGCGACGAGGGCTACGGCCTCTGGCTCGACCCGGCCATCCAGGACGACCCCGTTTACGCCGAGCACTGGGCCGGCCACCGTCCCGTCACGGTGACGGTCGAGGCAGAGCGCATCGTCATCAGCCGCGCCGGCGAGGAGAACGGCGCCGATGACGAAGAGGACGACGAGTAAGCAGACGCTAGATTCGTAGGCCGGTCATGGCCTACGCGCTGGAGAACGCCCTCTACCAATGGCGCGACGGCGCCCGCCGGCTCGCCGAGGCCCCCGAGCCCGCGCGGACCGACCTCGATCGCGCAGCCGACATCGTGGTCGAGGCACTGCGCAAGCGGCTCGGCTCCAGCTTCCTGCTCGAGGAGCTGGCCGACCTCTACGCCGCCGGAACGGACTGGGCCACGGCGCTGGCCGCACGCCACGCCGCGGGCACCGATGCGGCCGCCGTCGTGGACGCGGCCTTCGGCCGCTACGGCCGCGAGGCGTCCAACTTCGCGGGCGGTCGCGCCCGCGAGAGCCACGGCCGCCCCTAGCTGAAGGACTGCCGGTGCGGCCATAGAAGGACCCTGGAATGCAGGCTCGCCGCACGAGCATCCGCTGGGACCGCCTGGGCCGGCTCGCGCTGCTCGGGACGCTGGTCGTGATCCTGATGCTCTACGTGTCGCCGGCCAAGCACTGGCTGCAGCAGTCGAGCACCGCCGGAGCCCAGCGCCAGGAGCTCGAGGAGCTGAGCGTCGAGAACAAGCAGCTCAAGCAGCGCGTGCGCGCGCTGCGCGACCCGGACGCCCTCGAGCTGGAGGCGCGCCGCCTCGGCATGGTGCGCCAGGGCGAGCGCGCCTACGTCATCGAAGGCTTGCCCCGATAATCCTGGCCGGCCGCGAGGGCGCGGCCCGCTAGCTGAAGGCGCTCCTGCCGGGGTACTCGGCGTCCGCGCCCAGCGCCTCCTCGATGCGCAGCAGCTGGTTGTACTTCGCCACACGGTCCGAGCGCGATGGCGCGCCCGTCTTGATCTGGCCGCAGCCGGTGGCCACGGCGAGGTCGGCGATCGTCGTGTCCTCGGTCTCGCCGGAGCGGTGTGACATGACTGCGGAGTAGCCGGCCTCCTGGGCCATGCGCACGGCGTCGAGCGTCTCCGTCAGCGTCCCGATCTGATTGACCTTGACCAGGATCGAGTTGGCCACGCCCAGCTCGATGCCGCGCCTCAGCCGCTCGGTGTTGGTCACGAACAGGTCGTCGCCGACGAGCTGGACGCGGTCGCCGATGCGCTCGGTGAGCGCGCGCCAGCCGTCCCAGTCCTCCTCGTCCATGCCATCCTCGATCGAGAGCACCGGGTAGCGCCCGGAGATGTCGGCCCAGTAGGCGGCCATCTCCTCCGATGACAGCGTGCGGCCCTCGTGCTCGAGCACGTACGCGCCGCCCTCGAAGACCTCGCTGGTGGCAGGATCGAGCGCGATCGCCACGTCGTCGCCCGGGCGGTAGCCGGCGGCCTCGATGCCTTCGAGCAGCGCCTCCAGCGCCGCCTCGTTCGAGTCGAGGTCGGGCGCGAAGCCGCCCTCGTCCCCGACCGCCGTGCCGAGGCCGCGCTCGTGCAGCGTGCGCTTGAGCGCGTGGAAGACCTCGGCTCCGGTCCGCAGCGCCTCGGAGAAGCTCGGAGCGCCCACGGGGACGACCATGAACTCCTGGAAGTCGATCTTGTTGTCGGCGTGCGCGCCGCCGTTCAGCACGTTCATCATCGGCACCGGCAGCACATGCGCCGCCTCGCCGCCGAGGTAGCGCCAGAGCGGCAGCCCGGCCTCGACCGCTGCGGCCTTGGCGGCGGCCAGCGACACGCCGAGGATGGCGTTGGCGCCGAGCCGGCCCTTGTTGAGCGTGCCGTCGCGATCGATCATTGCGCGGTCCAGCGCGCCCTGGTCGGTGGCGTCGAGGCCGCGCACCGCGTCGGCGAGCTCGCCGTTCACGTTGGCGACCGCCTGCGAGACGCCCTTGCCGCTCCAGGCGTCGCCGCCGTCGCGCAGCTCCACGGCCTCGAACTCACCGGTCGACGCGCCCGACGGCACGGCGGCCCGGCCGGCGGCGCCCGACTTCAGCAGCACGTCCACCTCGACGGTCGGGTTGCCGCGGCTGTCGACGATCTGCCGCGCGTGCACATTCTCGATCTGGCTCAAGCTCCATCCACCTTGTCTTTGAATCGGTCGGCCGCTCGCCGCAGGGCGAGCTCAGGGTCCACGCCGGCGTCAACCGCCTCGCGCACGGCGGCCAGCAGCCGCTCCCCGGGATCCTGGGGGTCTGAATCCAAGCGGAAGCCGGCGCTCTGTGCCTGCTTGAGCACCTTCTTGGCGTAGAGAGTGGACGGCAGGATCTCGGGGATGTGGCCGAAGATCTCCCCGCCGCGCTCGTCGTCGCGCTTGATCTGGTTCCAGTTGCGCACCACGTCGCCGGCGGTCTCCGCCTCGCGGTCGCCGAAGACGTGCGGGTGGCGGCGGATCAGCTTGGCGCGCAGCTCGTCGGCCACCTCGGCCAGGCCGCCCTTGCCGCGCTCCTCCAGCAGCAGCGCCAGGAAGTAGACCTGGAAGAGCACGTCGCCGAGCTCGTCGAGCAGCTTGGCGTCGTCACCGGAGTGCGCCGCGTCCGCGAGCTCGTAGGCCTCCTCGATCGTGTGCGGCACGATCGAGCGCTCGTCCTGCTCGCGGTCCCAGGGGCAGTCGCGGCGCAGCCGCCGCGTGATCTCGTCGAGCCGCAGGAGCGCGGCCGCGAGATCGTCAGCTTGCCCCACTACTTCTCGGGCGTCGGAGCCTGCGGCTCGGGCTGCGGCGCCTGCCCGCCGCCCGCGGCGGGGGCCGTCTCGGTCTTTTCCTTCGGAGCGTTCTTGCACTCCGCGACGCGGTAGTCGTCGGAGCAGTTCGTCTGGTCCTTGTACTCCTCGCGGAAGTCCTTGATGAAGCCGTCGAGCGCCTTCTGCTGCCGCTCGGAGCGCAGCAGGTTGCGGATCGTGTCCTTCGACTGCTCGAGCGACTGCTGCGAGGCCTCGGTGATCTTCTCGACCTCGAACACGTACCAGCCGAACTGGGTCTTGACCGGACCCTGCAGCTCGCCCTTCTTGGCGGCGAAGACCGCATCCTCGAGCGCCTTGTCCTGCTGGCCCTTGGCCACCGCCGCCAGCTTGCCGGCCTGGGCCTTGGAGGCCTCGTCGATCGAGAACTCCTTCGCGACGTCCTTCCACGACTGGCCGCTCTCCAGGGCCTGCCGCGCCTCGTTCGCCTTGTCCTCGGTCTTGGTGAGGACGACGCGCAGGTCGCGGCGCTCCGGCTGCTCGAAGCGCTTCTCGTTCTTGTCGTAGTACTCCTGGATGTCCGCGTCGGAGACCTTCTTGGCGTCCTGGGTGACCTTCTGCGTGAGCTTCTGCTGCAGCTGGTCGAGCTTGACCCGGAAGAGGATGTCCTCCTCGGTCATGCCGGAAGTCTTGAGGAACTGCTTGTAGGCCTTGTCTGTCGGGAAGGCCTGCTTCTTCTGGTCGTTGAACGACTTCTGAACGGCCTTGTCGCTGACCTTGATGTCCCGCTTGTCGGCCTCCTGCTGGACCCACTCGGCCTGGATCAGGAACTGCATGACCTCGCGCTTGAGCGTGTCGAACTCCGTTTTGCACTGCTTCTCGAGCTGGGCGTCGGACTGCTTGGCCTGCCCCTGCGCGACGGGCGCCTTCTTCTTGGCCGCTACGCACTTCGTGAAGTCAGGCGGATCGGGAACGACCGCGGCGCCGCCCTGGGCCTGGCCCTTGACGGCGGTCTCGACCCATCTGTCGAACTCGTCCTGGCTGATCGTCTCGTCGCCGACCTTGGCCACGGCGTTGGGCGGGACGTCGTTGCCGCAGCCGATGGCGAGGGTGGCAGCGAGAACCGCGATGGCCAGGACGAGCAGGGACTTGATCCAGGGCTGTGTCATGCGTGCCATGTCTAGTGAGTGTCGATAAAGCGGAGCTAATCGGGTGCGAGGGCGCGGCGGCCCGAGCCATGACGGCCGAAAGCGGTTGCGAAGGGTAGCGGACGCTATTTGGGCTCTGGCTCCGTGGCGGTCTCCAGGATCGCCTCGGCCGCCTTGACCACCGCACGGAAGCGCTCGCTCGCCTCCTCCGGCAGCCGTACGCGCACGGTGCTGCGACCGGATTCGAAGACGGCCTCGGGCACGCGCTGGCGCAGCGCCTTCGCCCCGCGTGAGTCGAGGTCGATCGGCGTCACGGACATCACCCCGGCGCGGAAGTCGACCGAGCGGGCCCCGGCGCGGCCCAGCTTGATGCGGGCGTCCTGGAGCCGGATCAGGTTGTCCAGCGCCTCGGGCACCGGGCCGAACCGATCCTCGAGCTCCTCGCGCAGCATGATCAGCTGGGCCACCTCACGCGCGCCGGCCACGCGCCGGTGGATCTCGATCTTGGCCGCCTCGTACGGCACGTAGTCGCCCGGGACGTACGCGTCCACGGGCAGGTCCATGCGCACGGGCTCGGCGGACTCGTCGGCCGCGTCGCCGCCCAGCAGCCGCACGGCCTCGTCGAGCATCCCCACGTACAGCTCGAAGCCCACCGCGGCGACGTGGCCCGACTGGTCCTCGCCGAGCAGGTTGCCGGCGCCGCGGATCTCGAGGTCGCGCATGGCGATCTTGAAGCCGGAGCCGAGCTCCGTGTAGTCGGACAGCGTCGCCAGGCGCTGGCCGGCCTCGTCCGAGAGGGCCGCCGCGCTCGGGTACAGCAGGTACGCGTAGGCGCGTTCGCGCGACCGCCCGACGCGCCCGCGGATCTGGTAGAGCTGGGCCAGGCCGAACAGGTCGGCGCGCTCGACGATCAGGGTGTTGGCGGTCGGGATGTCCAGCCCCGACTCGACGATCGAGGTGCAGACGAGCACATCGGCGGCTCCGCGCAGGAAGTCGAGCATGTGCGACTCGAGCTCGCCCTCGGCCATCTGCCCGTGGGCGACCGACACGCGCGCCTCGGGCACCACCGCGCGGATGCGCTCGGCGGTCTCCTCGATCGTGTCCACGCGGTTGTGCAGGAAGAAGGTCTGGCCCTTGCGCGCCAGCTCGCGCTTGATGGCCGAAGCCACCAGCTCCTCGTCGTACTCGCCGACGTAGGTCTTGACCGGCCGCCTGCCCTCCGGCGGCGTCTCGATCACGGAGATGTCCCGCAGGCCGGCCAGCGACATCTGCAGCGTGCGCGGGATCGGCGTGGCCGACAGCGACAACACGTCCACCTTCAGCTTGAGCTGGCGCAGCAGCTCCTTCTGCTTGACGCCGAAGCGCTGCTCCTCGTCGACGATCAGCAGACCGAGGTCCTTCGGCCGCACGTCCCGCGAGAGCAGGCGGTGGGTGCCGATCAGGATGTCCACCTCGCCCCTGGTGAAGGCGGCCGCGGCCTCGCGCGCCTCCTTCGGCGAGCGGAAGCGCGAGACGACGTCGATCTTGAAGGGGTAGTCGCGCAGCCGCTCGGTGAACGTACCGAGGTGCTGCTGGGCGAGCACCGTGGTCGGCACCAGGAACATCACCTGCTTGCCGTCCTCCGCCGCCTTGAACGCAGCGCGCAGGGCGACCTCGGTCTTGCCGTAGCCGACGTCGCCGCAGATCAGGCGGTCCATCGGGCGCGCCTCCTCCATGTCGGCGCGCACCGCCTCGATCGCCTCCATCTGGTCCGGGGTCTCGCGGTAGGCGAACTGCCCCTCGAACTCCATCTGCCAGTCGGAGTCGTGCGGGAACGCGTGCCCGGCGCGCCGCTTGCGCTCGGCGTACAGCGTGATCAGCTCGCCGGCCAGCGCCTCGGCCGCGCGCCGGGCGCGCAGCTTCTGCTGCTCCCACTGCTTGCCGCCGAGCTTGGAGAGCTGGGGGTCGCCGGCGTCGGCGCCCACGTAGCGGCTGATCTTGTGGAGCTGGTCGCTGGGGACGAAGACGCGGTCGCCGTCGCGGAACTCCAGCTCGAGGTAGTCCCGCGTGATGTCGCCGACGGTCTTGGTCTCGAAGCCGGTGAACAGCGCGACGCCGTGGTCCTCGTGGACCACCGGCGAGCCGGCGCGCAGGTCGGTGAAGGAGGCCATGACGCCCGCGCGCGGGCCGTCCTGGCGCGCCGCGCGGCGGCGACGCAGCAGGCGGTGCTCCGGCACCACCGCGAGCTTCAGCTGCGGGGCGAGGAAGCCCTCGCGGAGGCCGGCGTGGGCGAACAGCACGGTCGGCTCCGAGGGTGCAGGCTTGCCGTCGAGGAAGGCGGCCTGCACGCGTGCGAGGTTGAGCTGCGCGCGCTCGGCCTCGCCGCGCCGCGCCCACGTCACGATCGTGCGGTAGCCCGAGCGCACCAGCTTCTCCAGCTCCGGCTCCGCCTCCTTCAGCGAGCGCGCGGCGGTGTCGGCGCTCTGGGCGCGGAACTGGTGCGGCTGGTCCTGCGAGATGCTCGACAGGCGCAGCGCGGCGCGCTCGCCGAGCGTCTCCTCGAGCCGCTCGGGGTGCACGTAGAGGTCGTGGGCGTCCTGGTCGTGGAAGCTGGCGGTGACGTCCTCCCAGAGGTCGCGCAGGGCGGGCGCCAGCTCCTCCTCCGCGGCGACGGCCACGAGCGCGTCGGCCGGCACGAGGTCGAGCAGCTCGCGGAAGCGGTCGACCGGAAGCACGTCGGCGATGTCCGGGCGCTCGGAGGCCTCGCTGCTGGCGGCGATCTCGGCCAGCTCGCGGTGCTCCGGGCCGAGTTCCGCCGCGGGCGCGATCTCGACTCGTTCGGCCTCCTCGAGCGAGCGCTGGGTGAACGTGGAGAACCACGTGAGCCGCTCCACTTCGACGTCGAACAGCTCGCAGCGCACCGCCCGCTCCTCGGTCGCCGGGTAGACGTCGAGGATGTCGCCGCGCACGGCGAACTGGCCGCGGTCCTCGACCTGGTCGACGCGCTCGTAGCCGCAGGCCACCAGCTGCCCCGACACCTCGTCGAGGTCCAGCAGGCCGCCCTTCTCGATCTCGAAGCCGTGCGGCCGCAGGTCGGGATCGGGCACCTTCTCGGCCAGGGCTGCCGCGCTCGTCACCAGCACCGCCGGCCGCTCGTCGAGCAATGCGTCGAGGGCCGCGATGCGCAGGCCGACCAGATGCGGCGGCGGCGCGAGGTGCGACTCGTAGCGCATGCCGCGCGCCGGGTAGAAGCGCACCGGGCGCGGCTCCAGGAATGCCCGCAGGTCGGCGGCGAGGTCGCGTGCGGCGCGGTCGTCGCCGGCGATCACCAGCGCGGGCCGCTCGGGGTCGGCGTCCAGCAGCGAGGCAAGCAGGTAGGGCCGCAGGCTCTGCGACACGAATGCGCGCTGCGGCTCGCTGCGCGCGGCAGCGACGAGCGCGGCGACGCCGTCGTCTTCGTGGGCGTATTTGAGAAGGGCTCTGAGCATGCGCAGCGGCCGCGCGGGGCTGCCGCGCGGCTCCTGCGCCGATTCTAGGCGCCGATCACGCGTTCCAGCTCGTCCGCGGCGCGCTCGACCAGCTCGCGCACCTCGTCCTTGGACTCGCTGAAGCGGCCGAGCACGTGCGCCGAGACGATCTCGGGGTCGGTGGTGTCCGGCCGGCCCACCCCCACCCGGATGCGGCGGAACTCGGGGCTGCCGAGGCCGGCCTTCACGGCCTTGAGGCCGTTGTGGCCCGCCAGCCCGCCGCCGAGGCGGGATTCGACGCGTCCGAACGGCAGATCGATCTCGTCGTGCACGACGACCACGTGGTCCAGCTCGGTGCCGAGCGCGCCGTGCGCCGGGCCGACCGAGTTGCCGGAGTCGTTCATGAAGGTCTGCGGCAGCAGCACGCCCACGCGCGGGCCCCCGGGGCCGGTGCGGCCGTCCGTGTAGAGGCCGGCGTACTTGCGCTTCGCTTTGGGGAGGCCCCAGCGCTCAGCGGCCAGGGCAGCGACCTCGAAGCCGATGTTGTGGCGGGTGCGGGCATAGCGGTCGCCGGGGTTGCCCAGCCCGACCACCAGCCAGTCGGCCTTGCCCGAAGCAGCCGGCTCTGCCGGCTGCGCAGGGTTTCGCTTCTCCGAAGCAGCCGGCTCTGCCGGCTGCGCAGGGTTTCGCTTCTTTCCGCCGCTGCCGCGGCGGAAGAGGCTCAGGACTCCTCGCCTTCGGCTTCCTCTGCTGGGGATTCGCCGGACTCGGCCTCGGCGGCGCCCTCTTCGGCCTCGCCCTCCTCGCCGACCAGCTCAGTCTCGACCTCGATCTCCTCGGGCTCCTCGACCTCGGTGGGCACGACCACCGTGGCGATGATCGTCTCCTCCGGGTCGTCGAGGAACTCGACGCCGTCGGGCGGCGTGACCTCGGAGAGGTGCATGGTGGCGGCGATCTCCA